>JBAIXM010000069.1:0-129787 GCA_037916615.1 Bryobacterales bacterium | reverse complement strand
CGCGCCATCGTATTCGTCCACCTGCGGGATATTGCGCACCGTGGCTTTGAACGACTTGAGCCGCGCGTCGCAATCCGGATGATCCTTCAAGTGCGCCATCACAAACTTGCCGCCGCCTTTCTCCGCAGTCACGTCGCGCAGGATCGATTCAACGTCGACGATCGAGTTCGCCACGACGGTATTGCTCTTGAGCCGCTGCTTGGCTGCGGCGTAGAGATCCTTCTGGATCGTGTCGCACGTCGCGGTCACCTTGGCGCGCACATCGGCTTGAGGCACCGGCTCCTTAGTGCCCGTGTCGCGGCGCTTCAGAACGATGTTGCCCGCGGCCAAATCGCGCGGGCCCAGTTCCAGAACGACGGGCACACCGCGCCGCTCCCAGTGGAAAAATTTCGCCCCGGGCGTTTGGCCTTCGCGATCGTCTACTTCGGCTCCGGCATCCTTCGCCATGCGATGCGCGGCCTCGAGCACCGCGGCCCGCTCTTCGTCCTTCCGGTAAATCGGCACCAGCACGCTCTTCACCGGCGCGAGCTTGGGCGGAATCACGAGGCCCTTGTCGTCGGAATGACTCATCACGAGCCCGCCGATCAGCCGCGTGCTCACTCCCCAACTGGTCTGCCACACATAATCGAGCTGCCCTTCTTTGTTCTGAAACTGCACGTCGAAGGCTTTTCCGAAATTCTGGCCCAAGTCGTGGCTGGTGCCGGCCTGGAGCGCCAGGCCGTTCTGCATCATCGCCTCGATCGAATAACTGCGCAGCGCGCCCGCGAATTTTTCGGACTGGGTCTTCATGCCCTTGATCACCGGCATCGCCATGACGTTCTCGGCGACATCGGCGTAAATATCCAGCATCCGCAGCACTTCTTCCAGCGCCTCCTCGTGCGTGGCGTGCGCGGTGTGCCCCTCCTGCCACAGGAACTCCGTGGTCCGCAGGAACATGCGCGTGCGCAGCTCCCAGCGCAGGACGTTGGCCCACTGGTTCACCAGCATCGGCAGATCGCGCCAGCTCTGGATCCAGCGCGCGAAGAAGTGCCCGATAATCGTCTCCGATGTGGGCCGAATCACGTACGGTTCTTCGAGTTCCTTGCCGCCTGCAACGGTGACCACCGCCAGCTCGGGAGAAAATCCTTCCACGTGCTCGGCCTCTTTCCGCAGGAAACTCTGCGGAATCAGCAGCGGAAAATACATATTCTTGTGGCCGGACGCCTTGAAGCGGTCGTCCAGCTCGCGCTGCAACAGCTCCCAGATCGCGTAGCCGTTGGGCTTGATGACCATGCAGCCTTTGACGATTTCGGCTGGTTCGGCGAGGTCGCCCTGTAGGACCACATCCTGGTACCAAGCCGCGAAATCCGCGCTGCGAAGAGTGATGGGTGATTGCGCCATGAATGAATGGGAAGACTTTTAGGGTACCAGTCCACATGCCGGCGGTACACTGAGGTCAGAATGGCGACCCTGGTAACCCACGTCAGCCCTTTTGCCAACGAACCGACAATCAATTTCCAGCGCGAGGCGAACGCCGCCGCCATGCGCGCGGCGATCCAGAAAGTCCGCGGCGCGCTGGGACGCGAGTACGATCTGGTCATCGGCGGCCGCCGCCTTCGCACCGCTGAAAAAATCCAATCGCTGAATCCTGCCAAGCCGGCCGAAGCCGTCGGCGTGCACCAGAAGGCCGGACGGGAGCACGTCGAGCCGGCGATGAACGCCGCGCTCCAGGCCTTCGAATCCTGGAGCCGGACGAGCACGGATGAACGCGCCGGCCTGCTGTTCCGAGTCGCCGAAATTCTTCGGAAGCGCAAGCCCGAGTTCAACGCATGGATGGTGTTCGAGGTCGGCAAGAACTGGGACGAGGCGGAAGCCGACACCTGCGAAGCGATCGACTTCTGCGAGTTTTACGCGCGCCTCGCTCTGCGCATGTCCGAAGCCGAGCCCGCCGTCCAGCTTCCGGGCGAGCGCGATACACTGCGCTACATCCCTCTCGGCGTGGGCGCCGTCATCCCGCCGTGGAATTTCCCGCTGGCGATCATGTGCGGCATGACGGTTGCCTCGGTGGTGTGCGGAAATACAGTCGTCCTCAAACCATCGAGCGATTCCCCGACCATCGCCGCCAAGTTTTTTGAAGCACTCGAAGAAGCCGGGATGCCTCCCGGAGTGGTCAACTTCTGTCCCGGGTCGGGCGCGACCTTCGGGAACGGCCTGGTGGAGCATCCCAAGACGCGCTTCATCGCCTTCACCGGATCGCGCGATGTGGGACTCGAAATCAACGTCCGGGCCGCCCAACACCGGCCCGGACAGATCTGGATCAAACGGACGATTCTTGAGATGGGCGGCAAGGATGCCATCATCGTCGCGGGCGACGCCGATCTGGACTCGGCCGTCGAGGGCGTGGCGGCCTCGGCGTTCGGATTCCAGGGGCAGAAGTGCTCGGCCTGCTCGCGGGCCATTATCGACAACAGCCTATACGACAAGTTTGTCGAAAGGCTGGCCGCCCGGGTGAAGCAGATCCGCGTCGGCGATCCCTCGGAGAACGCACCCGCGGGCCCGGTCATAAACAGCGGCGCGCTCAAGTCGATTTCGCAGTACATCGAAATCGGGGGGAAGGAAGGCCGCCTGATCGCGGGCGGGAAACGCGCGCCAGGCGAGGGTTATTTTTTGGAACCCACGGTGATCGTCGATGTTCCGCCCTCAGCCCGCATCGCGCAGGAGGAGATTTTCGGGCCGCTGCTGGCCGTCATCCGCGCCCGCGACTTCGACCAGGCTCTGGCGATCGCCAACAACACCGAATATGGATTGACCGGCGCCGTATACAGCGCCTCCCGCGAGAAAATCGAGCGCGCGAAAAACGAATTCCACGTCGGCAACCTGTACATCAACCGGAAATGCACCGGAGCGATTGTCGGCGCGCATCCCTTCGGGGGATTCAACATGTCCGGCACGGATTCGAAGGCGGGCGGCTCGGATTACCTGTACCTGTTCAGCCAGGCAAAATCGATTGGGGAAAAAATCGCCTCCGGAGCTGCGGAAGGCCGGGGTGGCGAATAGTTACTGCTTTGCGGCAGGGATCTCGTAAAGATAGATGGGATGCTCGCGCCGCCCCTCGATCTTCTCGATGCGCTTCGCTTTCCAGCCCGGAACGGGATACTCGTAAGACACAACGCGCGCGCCGCTCTTGAGAAATTTCTCCAGCCGCGGCTTCAGCTTCTCGTTGGACTGGCTGTCGAGATACATGGTGACTACATCCGCGCCGGAAAGATCGGTCTGAAACACGTCACCCTGAATTACACGGGCCTGATCGGCCAGTTTGGCCCGTTCGATCTCACTCGTCGCGGAAGCGACCAGCTTAGGAGAGATTTCGATGCCGATGGCCTTGGCCTTGTATTTCTCTGCGGCCGCGATCACAATCCGGCCGTCTCCACTGCCCAGATCGTAGACCGTCTCGCCCGGCTTGATTTTGGCCATTTCGAGCATCAGCTCGACGGCCCGCGTAGGCGAAGCCACGTACGGCGAAAGCTTGTTGGTGAACGGCCGGGAACTCTGGGGAAACGCGGGCAGCGCCGCGATGGCCAGAACAGCGCCAATGGAATACCGCATAGTAAAAACCCTCTGCATGCCCCTATGGGGAAGGCGCCAGTAAGGCGTTTTGCCCCTGCTTCGATTTTACAATACGGGAAACCACCTCTGAGACTGCGAACCACAGGTCCCGAGGGCGGCTGATGCTGAATTCCGTGCCGCGGAACGGCCGGATCGCCTTGGCGATCGCGTCTTTCCAGGGCTGCGCCTGCGGATACAGATTGTAGTTCATGTAGAACACCGGGTAAGTCACGTCGGTGGCGAGCGGCTTCAGTTCGTCCTCGGGAACCGAATCGTCCAGCAGCACCTTGGGTCCAACGAAAATCAGGGCGTCCGGGTGATCGTTGGCGATCTCTTTCTTGATCAAGTCCGCCAGGAATGTTACCTCCCCGTGTTTTTGGGAGAGCTGCCTCAGGTCCACTTTTCCGGGCTCGACGCCCTGGATGGCCTTGCCGAGAGCCGGAAAATCGATTCTTTCGGCGCTCGACTGCCGGTACAGCACTCTCTGCTCCTGGACGTTAAAGGCGACCACGGAAAACCGGCCGAATTGCGGCTCGCGCGAAAGCCGCCGCAGGACCGTCACCAGCGCCACAGTGTCAATAGGCCGCAGGCTGGACAGGCTCGAATTCTGGGGCGCAAAGTGGACCAGGATTTTGATATTCAGAGGCTTGCCCGCGGCGCGCTCCACCGGAGGCTCTTCGTTGAACTGCTCGTATTCGGCGCGTTCCACGGCTCCGGGCGCGATCGCGGGCTGAATTTCCTTGTCGCGGTCCGCCAGCGCCGCCTCGGCGTCCCAGTTAAAGGAGCAGACCCGCTCGGATCGATCCTTCATGAGCAGATCGACATGGTACTTGCCTTCTCCGATATCGAACAGTCCGCCCAGCGACGCATCGCCCTTGGCGTCCTCCGGGAGTCTCGGCACGCTGATGCGCTGGACGAAATACGTCGGATCGCTTTTGTTGCTCTCCGGTTTGCCGCCTTGCGGCGTCACCCGAACGAGAATCGACAGCAGATTTTCGTTTCCGGCCACGTCCTGAAGCGGCAGCGTAATCTCGTAGCCTCCGTGAAACCGCAGATCGAAGCCCAGCGCAGGCTTCACCGGATCCACCGTGCAGTTCAGATCCTTCCGCGTCTCTTGCGCTTCCAGGATCGCCAGGTCCGAGCCGTTGATCTGAATGCGGCTTCCGACGCCGGCCAGAGGCACCTGAGCACATGCGGATACGGCCGCCAGAATCGTGCTCCAACAGAATTTAGACCGCGACACGGAAATTACTCCGTACCTATTAGAGCACCAAAATCTCGACGGTGTTACCGGCCCCACTCGGTAAGTTGTTGAAGGACGCCTTGGGCGGCTTTCTGGCCCGCGGCTTTCTTGGAGAGGCCCTGCGCCTGGCCGATCCATTCCTTTCCCAGCCGGACTTCCACGGTAAAAGTCTTCGAGTGCTCCGGACCCTGTTCGCCCACAATGTAGTAACGCGGTGGCGGTAAATTGAGTGCCTGGGCCATCTCCTGAAGGGCGCTCTTGTAATCGGCTACGGCGTCATCCAGGTTTCCGTCCGGCATGGCGAACGCGCCCACGACGTGGGTTTCGATAAACGCCTTAACGGGCTCGAGACCGCCGTCCAGATACATCGCCGCGATCAGGGCCTCCATGGCATCCGAAAGAAGAGCTTTCTTGGTGCGTCCTCCGCTCATCTCCTCCCCGCGGCCGAGGAATAAAAAATCGCCCAACGAAAGCAATTGCGCCACCTCGTACAGGCGAGTCGCGCTCACCAGATGCGCTTTGAGCTTGGATAAGCGGCCCTCGGGAGCGGAAGGAAAGCGCCGCACCAGGCACTCGCTGACGATGAAGCCCAGGATCGCGTCGCCCAGGAACTCAAGCTGTTCGTTGTCGCCGGCGTGCGGCGTATCGTTCTGTTCGTGCACGCGGGACTTATGCGTCAGCGCCCGCTCGAAGAGTTGCCGATCGCGAAACAAGTGCCCGATGGCTGTTTCGAGAGCCTCCAGGTCGGCCGGCATACGCTGGCTTGCCGTTATTTACCGCTCTTCACTTTTTGGGCGCGCGCCTTCTCCGATTCCGCGACCTTCTTGATCTGGTCCGGAAGATTCGGCGTGGCAAGCACCTTATCGAGGGTGGCGATCGCGTCGTCCGGCTTGCCGGCGTCCGTGTAGGCGCCTCCCAACCGGATCATGGTCGTGACCTGGGGTTGGCTCGCGCTATCGACGGCGGTCTTGAACTCGGTTGCGGCGACATCGTACTTCTTGCGGACCATGGCGATCAGTCCCAGAGCCTCATGTCCGCGAGCTGTGTCGTCCTTTTTGAGGTTATTCCACTGCTCGTCGGTGAGTTGCGGGTTCGGCTTGGTCGCCTCCGGGATCAAGGCCATTCCGTCCTTGGCGTATTTCTCCGCTTTGCTCAGCTTCTCTTCCTTGTCCAGGTCGAATTCACGCGTGGTCCGGGCAGTTTCGGCCGCCAGCATCAGCATGGCGTTATAGTCCTTGGGATTGGCTTCGAGCGCCTGCTGATAGTAGATGATCGCCCGGGTTGTGTTCCCGCCCGCCTCGTAGGCTTCGGCGGCCATGGTGAGCGCAAAGCTGCGGTACTCGCTCTTCGGGAAACTCTTCACGAAGTTGTCGACCGCGCTCACGCGCGCGTCCACGGTCTGAGCGTTGACGATCGCCTGCAACGCCTTCACTTCGTCGGGGCTGGGCCCTTTTTGCTGCGCATTCACCAACAAACTTCCGGCGGCCAGCACCGCGACTAGCGTTATGACCTTCTTCATTATTCCTGCTCCTTTGATCTAGGATTTCTAGTAAAAGCGCCGGCCAAGCCTTTTTGCGCTTCCTGCCGCGCCAGATCAGAGATTCCCTGAACGGCGAGCGCGGCTTTATAACTCTCCTGGGCCGGTTCCTTATCGCCTTGCGTATCGGCGAGCTTCCCGATATACACCAAAGCCCACGCTTTGGTGGCCGGATCCGGCTCCAGCTCCAGCACCTTCCGGAAAAAACGATCCGCCGTTTCGGGGTCCCGGTCGAGCAGAGCAATCCGCGCCAAACCATAATACGCCTTGGCGTGCATCGGTTTCTCGTCCGTCGCGCCCAGAGCCCTGAGGAAGAGTTCTTTGGCCTTTGCCGCGTTTCCGGGGGCTTTGTCGCGATCGAGAAACAGCACCTCGGCGTCATCGAGAGTTTTTGCAACGCCCGTCAGTTCGGGCGGCTTCACTTCAGAAGTGACCCGATAGCTCCGCACGGGGCGTTCCTTCAGGAAATCGATGCGCGCGATGCGCTGCTGCTCTTTTTTGACATCGATCTGCGCCACCATGTCGGGCAAGTAGAGCCGCAGGCCGACCTGCTGGTTCTCATAGCCGTGGAGCAGCTCGGCGAATACCGGCGCGAGGACGAATCCTTCCCGGGCGGCCTCCTCAGCCAGCGCCGGTTTCCGGTCCAGCCGGCTTTCGATGGCCTTGATCAAACACTCGGTCGCCAGCCGGACGAAGTCGTCGCGGAACTGAATAGGGAGCAAGGGCGACTGCAAGGCGTACTCGCCCAGTTTGGCTTTCTTTTGCAGATCCTCGGCGTAGCGCGTTCCGAGCGGTTCCAGCATGTAGCGCAGGTACGCGTGACGGATATCGAAGATCGGTTGTTCCACGGCGGGCGTGACCACCACGAGGTAATCGTAGATGTAGTTGCGGAATTGGACCTGGTTCGGCGCTCCCAGAAGATCCACAAGTATCTGGAATTTCCCGAGCCGGGTTCCGGTATTTACGTTGCGCAAATACGCGTTCACCTGCTGCACTGCGAAGGTCACCGGCTCGTGCAATTCGGCGATCGCGCGCTCATAGTCCGGCTGCGCTTGCTGCCACAAAATCCCGAGCCTGGCTTCCTTGTAGAAGGCCGAAAGCACCGGAGGAAACTCATATAGCGCATCCGCGTCGGGCGGCTGCGGCAGATCCGGATGAGCCGGCGTGAAATCGGGCGCGCCCTTGCTCAACAGCGCGAACGACACGTACTGGCCCAGCTCGGCGGCCGGATCGCGCGGTTTGTGATCGCGCACGAACCGGCGCAACGGAGCGAGTGTGGACAGGTTCTGCTTCGCAAGGTATTCGCGAACTCGCGCCCGCACCGGGCTGTTGGTCGAGGAATCGGCCTGTTCCTCGTAGCCCGCTGCATTGATTGCGGCCAGAACATAGAACAGCGTCTCGTTGGAATCGAGCTGATTGTAGGGTTCGGGGGGTGGAGGCGGCTCGACTGGACGCTGCGGAGCCGGCGCCCTCCTGCCCTGCGCGCCGGCAAGGCTCGCGGTCAACAGCCCGATGAGTAGAAAATGCGCAAAACGGCGCAAGAGACCTCTAGTCACCCAGTATATCCAGGGCCGCCTGGAGCTCGCTCAAAGCGTGCGGATCGCGCGTGGCGGCGATCCCCCGCCGGTACACTTCCCGGGCTTGTTCCAAGTGGCCAAGCTTCTCGAGCGTCTGGCCGGCATGGTAATACGCGGCCGAATACTGCGGATCTTTCTCCAGGACGGCCTCGAACTCCCGCACGGCGCCGTCCAGGTCGCCGGACCGGACATGTTCCATAGCCAAGCCATATCGCGCGAAGGTGTTTCCGGGGTCGTCGGCCAGCAATCGCTGAAGCGCTTCTATACGTTCGTTGCTCAATTTGTTAGGATACAGCCTGCAAGAGAGATCCCGTGGCTTGCCCCTTCTTCGTTCCTTCCCGGCGTCTGGAGTCCACCGGATGGGTCCGGCCGCCACGCCTGCCTTTGGGAGATCCATGGGCAGGCACTTGCCAGGCGCGCAGCGGCGAGGTTTTCGAACCCTCGGAGAACCAGCAGCGCGAGATCTGCAATTGCGGCTACCCCCGCGGCCGCTGCGATCGTTTTCCGGCCGAAAGCGCCGCAGATGCTGTCCGTTTTTCCGTAACGGAGGACACAACAGAACGGCTGAGCTTCGTGTACGTGCTGGAGAAAGATCATGCGCCGGCAGCCCACGGAGTAATGGAATACCTCATCGAGAGTGCCCGTTTTAGTGGAGACGGAAGCAGCGCGCTTCTTCAGCAAGCGCGAGCATTTGTGGAAAGCTACCTGCGCCGTCGCGCGGTGTAAAGGCGGCTTACGCCTTGTACATGTACTTGATGTTGGACTTGAAGATCAGCAGATTCGGCTCGCCGTCCCGGTTCACCTTGAGACAGCCCTTGTCATACCACTCGATCACGCCCTTGAGGGTCTCGCCGTCCTTGAGCACGATGGTCATCTGGGTCTTCGACTGCATCTGCTTCAGGTAATAGAAATTTTCGGCGTTGGTCTGGTCCGGGGGAGTAGCCTTCTTCGGCTGCGCTTCTTTGCGCGGATTCCTGGTCTCTTTCATCTCATTCAGCGACGGCCGGATCAGTCTCCGGTTTCCGGGTTCCACTTGCGGGCTCCTTCTCTCTCAGAGGCAATCTAGCGGGGTTTCTGGGACCTGCTGGTCTTTGTGTTCGACGGCCTTTCCTTCATGGATAACACAGCGTTAGCGGGATCGCAAACCAGCAGCGAATGCATCGAACGCAATCGACTTCTGGATGTTCCTCCGCGCCAGCTCCACCAGCTCATCGACGCGCGCCACGGCCCGCCGCAGCCATGCGAAATCGATCCGGCCGGTGAGCGCCTCCAGCTCGCGGCGAACATCGCCGTTGCGCAACGAGGCAGACCCGTGCAACAGCCGGAGCAGATCTTCCAGCAGCGTGTATAGGACTTCCAGGTACGATTCGAGCTTCTCCGAGCGCCGCGACGCGATCGCCTCGGAATGCTTCAGCCAGACGTCAAAGCGCTGCGCGCCGCTGGCGACGTTTAGCAGCGCCAGCATCGCCGTCCGCCGCCGGTCGTAGGCTTCCAGATCGAGCGAGACTGCCACGCCGGGCGCGCCTTCGGCCAGCGCCAACCGGCGTTCGGGTTGGTCCAGGCCTCGCGTCTTGACGAACGCCCGCATATCTTCCTCCGAAAGCCGCCCGAGCCGGAAGGGAACCGCTCGCGATCGGATGGTCGGCAGCAGGTCGTAAGGGTTCCGGGCGGTCAGGATCAGGATCAGGTGCGGCGGCGGCTCCTCCAGCGTCTTCAGCAGCGAATTCGCCGCTTGCGGATTCGCGCGGTCGATCGAATCGATCAAGAACACGCGCCACGAGCCCTTCAGCGGCTGAAGCGGAGCTCGCTCCTTCAAGAGGCGCATCTGCTGGATGGTGATCTGGCGCAGCGGGCCATCCGGCGCGAACGTCAGGAAATCAGGATGCGACCCGAACACCAGCGGGTCTTCGTTGCGCTTGTCGGCGGTCCATTTTTCGCGTTCGGCGATCAGCGTAGCGTTCGATTCCAGGCTCAGGTCGTCCTGATCGATTTTGTGCGCGTCGGATTGAAGGAGTTCGGCGGCGAAGCGGCGCGCCAGAGTGGCTTTGCCCACGCCTTCGGGCCCGGACAGCAGCAGCGTCTGGGGGATGCGCTCCCGCCGGATCATATCGCTCAGCGCCGCCCGGACAGCCTGGTTTCCGAAAAAATCGCTCAAGCAGACACAGTACCATTCCTGCTCCACACTTGTTCAGGAAAAAGCGTCAGAATAAGCACAGTGAAACGGTGGGTCATCCTCGGGGCTTTTGCCGCTGTTGGGTGGGCGCAGACGCCCGTGGTGGTGGAATTGTTCACCTCCGAGGGCTGCTCCAGTTGCCCGCCGGCGGACCAGTTGCTGTCGCAGTTGGAATCCGGCCGATTGGGTGGGCGCGGCCGGCTGCTCATTCCACCCCCGCCGGGGGTCGAGATCGTCGCCATGAGCGAGCACGTCGATTATTGGGACCAGCTCGGCTGGAAGGACCGCTTTTCCTCGCCGCTTTTTTCCTCGCGCCAGCAGGATTACGGAAAAGCGTTCCGCCTGGAAAGCGTCTACACGCCACAGATGGTTGTGAACGGGGAAACGCAGGTAGTGGGTACCGATCCGGGAGCCGTTATGGATGCGATCCGGAAAGCGTCCAAACAGGCGCACGCGGACGTAGCGCTCTCGATGTCCGGAGCGATGGGCGTCTCCTTCCGTGTATCGAATCTTCCGCCAGGGAGCCACGAAGCTGACATTCTGCTGGGCATCACCGAAAGCAGCCTGGTGACTTCCGTCTCTGGCGGCGAAAATAGCGGGCGCCAGTTGCGCCATACAGCCGTGGTGCGAAGTCTCAGCCGCGTGGGCAGCCTGGATCCGAAGCGCCCCGGCGAATACTCGGCCGAAGCGCAGCTCAACATTCGGCCGGATTGGAGCCGGGCCAACCTCAGGCTGGTGCTGCTCGTGCAGGACCGGACCACGCGGCACATTCTGGGCGCGGCGGCCGTGAAACCGTGAGCGCAGCCAACGATTCCTTCCCGGAGGTCTTCCAGGCTCTCAAGGCGATTTTCGTTCCATACGCCGGAAAACTTGCGGTGCAGGTCGACAAGCCGGATCAGTACTACCTGGAAACCAAGACGCCGCTGCGCAAGGGTCGCGCGTTCCAATTCGGCGGCGTCGAGATCGGCAAAGCATACGTGAGCTTCCACCTCATGCCGCTCTACATGAATCCGAAACTTCAGGCGGCCGTTTCGCCCGAGTTGAAGAAGCGCATGCAGGGGAAATCGTGCTTCAACTTCACGCGCCTCGAGCCAGGCCAGATCGCCGAATTGAAGAAGCTCACCAGGGAAGGCTTCGACGAGTTTTCCACCTGGGGCGAAAAATTCGGGTCGGCTTAAGCTAAACTAAGTTCGTTGCCTGTGACTAACCTCGCCGTCCGATAGTCGGATCTCGCGGCCCTAAGTCCCCCACCCAAGGTCACAGGAGAATCTCGCTTGAAATCTCATTTGAAACACCAATGGTTTGAAACGTTCTTTCAGGGCCCGCCGGTCGATTTTTGGACTCGCGCCATGACGCCGGCCCTCACATCCGCGGATGCCGATTTTCTGGAAAAAACCTTCGGCGTCCAACACGGCGGGCGGCTGCTCGACGTCCCGTGCGGAAACGGGCGGCATTCGATCGAACTGGCTCGGCGCGGTTACCGCGTCACGGGCATCGATCTGTCGGATGAAATGCTGGCGCTGGCCCGGGCGGAGCTGGCAGCCGACTGGCGCAAGGGCGACATGCGCGCCCTGGATCTGGAACCGTCCGCGTACGACGGCGCGTTCTGTTTCGGCAACAGCTTCGGGTATCTGGATCACGCGGGCGCCTCGGCGTTCTTCTCTGCTCTGGCCGGAGCCCTGAAGCCCGGCGCGAAGCTGGCGATCGAAACAAGCGTGGCGGCGGAGTCGATCCTGCCCACGCTGGTCCAGAAGCGCTGGCATCGCTTTGGCGATCTGCTCATCCTGAGCGAAAACCGCTACGACGCGCGCCACAGCCGCCTGGATATCGACTACACCTTCGTGCGGGGCAGCTCGATTGAAACGCGCCCGACGTCGAGCTACGTGTTCACGGTCGCGGAGATCGCGCGCATGCTCGAGTCGGCGGGACTCGAAATCGAAGCGTTGAGCGGAAGCGTCGCGGGAGAGCCGTTCCTGCTGGGCATGCCGAGGCTGCTGATCACGGCAAAGCTGATCGCATGATGCCGGTTGCAGCCCGAGCCGCAGGCGATGCGAGCGCCATCGGGCGAGCGCGCGGGGGCGTCGCAGATTCGTTCAGGCGATATCCGGCAGCAGGAATTGCATTGGACGTCCTGCTGCCTCCGCCACGGCTTCCGCGGCGAGATACCCGCTGCGGACCGCGCCCTCCATAGTCGCGGGCCATCCTGACCGGGTCCAGTCTCCCGCCAGGAACAGGTTTCGGATTCGCGTTTTGCTGGTCGGCCGCGCTGCTTCGAGGCCCGGACGCGCCGAAAATGTCGCGCGGACTTCCTTCACCACATGCGCCTTCTCGAGCTTCGCCTTGCTGACTTCGGGGAAGAACTCCGCCAGCTCGCGTTGCGCCAGCGCGATGACGTCGGCACGCGGCGTTTCCACCAGGCTGCGCGAGGCGCTTACGACCAGTTGCACCGCGCGGCCCTGGCCCTTGTTGAACATCCACTGGATGGTGCGGTCGAGCAGCGTCGCGTGGGACAGATCGGTGACCGGGCGATCGAACCAGAGGTGGATCCCGGTGATCGGCGAATGCTCGAATTGCGATACATCCAGCCCCAGATCCGGCGCTACGGCACCGATCCGCTCGAATGGCAGCGCGGAGACGTAGTAATCGGCGCGCAGCTCCCCTTGCGCCGCAGCGACCGCGCGAACAGCCCCGTCTTCGATCACAATCCGCTCCACGGCCGTACCGGTCTCAATAGACGCACGGCCGATCTTGCTCCAGGCTTCGGTCCGGTACAGCTTGCCGAGCGGCACCGCGGGCACGCCCATCTCGTACGAATCTTTGCGCGCCAGGAATCCGAGCCGGAACACCTGGAACCCGTGCACGGCCGCCATACGGTCGAGGTCTTCGTTGATCGCGCTCACCAGCACCTGCCGCCAGAAACGGTCAATGGCGCGCTTGGGCTGGCGCTGTTCCTCGAGCCACTGCTGCATGGTGATGCGGTCTAGATCCGAACGCCGTCCGTGCTGGGCGCCGATCGCGCGGATGGCCCGGGCCACGGCCAGCTTCTCGCCGAGGTTCAGGAAACGGAGGCCCAGGAAGGATTCGGCAAAGTGAGCAGGCGCCGGCAGCAGGCCCGCGCGCAGTACGCTCCGCCGCCCGCCGGGTTCGATGAAGGCGAATTCGCGGTGAAAGGCGATGTCGTTTTCGACGCCCAGCCGCCGGTAGAAATCGAGCAGGTTGACGCAGCATCGCAGCAGGATGTGCTGGCAGTTGTCGATGGTTTCGGCGCTCTCGCCCGCGCCGATTTCGTAGGAGGCCGCCCGGCCGCCTAAAAAACGCCGCGCTTCGAGCAACCGCACCATGTGACCGGCGCCTGCCAGGGCAGCGGTGGCGGCCATCCCGGCGAGCCCTCCGCCGATGACGATTACGTCCGCCATGCGGAGCCGTGTTGTGGAAGCATCAACCTGTTATGTTGCCACAGGCTCCGGGCGGGATCACTTCTTGAGGCTCGCCTGCCAGTTGGTTACCACAGTGAACGGCGGCGGAGTCCCCGAGGTGCCCTGCGTCGCGACATACAGGAATCGTTTGCCATCGGAAGTGATGTCCCCAGGACCCAGCTGGGTCGAAGGGGGTAAAGGAGCCTGGAACAACACCTTAGGGGTTCCTGGCTGGATTGTTTTATCCGCGCTCACATCCACTGCCATCACTCGCCCATCCGGCGTCATATAAATCAACTGCTTTCCCCGCCACTTCGGCCCGATTCCACCACCCCGGGAAATTTCCCATTTCCCTCCGGATTCTGCTCCGGCAGTGATCGAATCGGCGACGAACGGCCGCACGTACACTTCAGTCGTGCCGGACTCGTTGGACGTGTACGCGATCCAGCGGCGATCCGGGGAGAACTGTCCTAAGGCTTCGAGGTATTCCTTGCCTTGGAACAGGACCGGCTTAGCGCTGCTTTCGAGCGGAAGTATCCAAACGTCGCTCAGGGTCTTGGGATTCTGCGAGTCGTAGACCAGGTACTTGCCATCCGCCGAAAAACCGCGTGGAAACTTGTCTTCCTCCGATTTCAGTAGCAACTGGTCCTCTCCCGTGCCGTCGGCGGCATGGGCGTACAAATCGAAGTGTCCAGCCCTGTTGGATGCGAAAACGATCTTGCGCCCATCGGGAAACCACACCGGATAATTGTCGACAGCAGCGTCGAAAGTGAGCCTCAAGCTAGTTTCGCGTGCGATATCCCACACCCAGATATCCTGGTTCCCCTGACTCGTTTGGCTCACGGCGACGCGTTTGCCGTCGGGCGAAATCGACGGCCACACGTATAGGCCGGGCTCACCCAGGGTGCCGTCGGGCCTGCCCTGCGAATCGATCCAGATGAGCTGGAATCCGCCGCTGCCGCCTCCACGATACAGTAGGACGCCTGTGTCCGAGGCCGAGAACATGGCGTAGTAGACCTGGGAAAAAGAGCCCACTGGTCCTGCGACCGGCGCCGGGTCACCGCTCAACTGAAGTTTGTCCGGATCGAACCTCTGCGCCATGATCGAGCCTTCGCGCTCAAACAGCAGCCAGCCCGTTCCGCCGTCCTGGGCGGGTGCGTAGAATGCTTGGCGATTCGAGAGAAGCAGCGGTTTGGAGCTCTGCTGTTCGGGCTTGGCATCGATGGAGCCAACGTAAACTCCTGTTACTCCCGGTTTCGCGGAAACGTGCAGGTAGAGGAAGTGGCGGCCGTCGGGCAGGAACTGTGGCCAGAAATCGCGGGTCTCCTCGCCGCTAGGAGCTGTGCCCGGATTTCCCGATCCGCTGGTCAGCGGCGTTGCGGCGCCGCCGGCGGCGTTGACCCGCACGATAGCCCCATAGCTGCTATCGAGGATCACATTGTCGCGATTCCAGCTCCCGCCTTGCTCTCCCCTAGCATCGGTAATGATCTGGGGCGGGCCGCCGGCGATATCGTTCTTCTTGAGCTTGCCGCCAGATGCATTGCCGGCATAGTAGACCACGAACTTGCTGTCGGATGACCAGAACGGCGGCGCCGAAATCGGCCCAACTTCAGAACCTTCCAGTGGCCTAACCTCCAGCGAGCTCAGCGACCGGATGTACATGCGAGAGACATTGTCCGGACCGATCGCAGGGAACGCCAGCCATTTGCCGTCCGGAGATAAAGTCGCGGCGGTGCCGGGATTGAACGTGAATTTGTCCGGGACCGGGATCGTGAATCGCAGCTCCTGCGCGGGTGATGCCGCGCGCCACGGCGCCCAAACAGCCACCCCGGCGGCGATGATGACAAACAAAGAAGCAGCAATCCACATCCACCTTGGTGGGGCAGGCTTCAGCCTGCGCGGGACTTCAGTCCCGCTCGGCGCCTCTTCCACCAGCGCCATGGCATTGGCGATGTGTCGCAACCGCTTCTGCGGATCCTTTTCCAGGCACAGCCGCAGCAGCTTGCGAACTTGCGCCGGGACCCTCTCCCACTTCGGCTCCTCCTTGATCACCGACGCCAGAACTTCCGTGGTCGATTCGCCGTTGTGCAGCCGCTCGCCCGTGACCATCTCGTAAAGCACCACGCCGAAGGAGTAGATGTCCGCGCGCTGGTCCACGGGCTTGCCCTTGGCCTGCTCCGGAGACATGTATGAAGCCGTGCCCAGGATCATGCCCGCCTCGGTCTGGCCCATGGTGAGCGTCGGCGATGCGTCGCTCGGTACTGCCGGCGTGCCGCCCATCTTCGCCAAGCCGAAATCGAGCACCTTCACAGTGCCATCAGCCTTGATCTTGACATTGCCCGGCTTAAGATCGCGATGCGTGATGCCCTTGTCGTGCGCGGCCTCGAGTGCATCAGCGATCTGGCGGGCGATGTTGAGAGATTCCTCCAGCGGAATCGCGCCGGGCTTGAGACGTTCGGCCAGCGTCGGCCCCTCGACCAGCTCCATCACCAGGTAATCTGGCCCGACGTCGTAGAGGTGGCAGATATTCGGATGGTTCAGGGCCGCGATGGCGCGGGCTTCACGCTCGAACCGTTCGCTGAAGCGCTCGGCCGACACTTTGATGGCGACGTCGCGGTTCAGGCGCGAGTCGCGCGCGCGGAAAACTTCGCCCATCCCGCCCTTGCCGATGGGCGCGGCGATTTCATAAGGGCCCAGCTTGTCTCCGGCTGAGAGTTGCATGAGTGGAGACAAGTGTATCTCAGGAAAAAGCCAGGTGAAACCCCGCTTTGCATCGTAAGTGATACGCTTGTGCCATGCGATTTCTGGTAATCGCGCTTATTTTGTTGGGCATTGTTGCGGGAGCTCCGGCGCAGTGGCTGAACTATCCGACCCCCGGAATCCCCCGCACGGCCGACGGCAAGGCGGATCTCTCCGCGCCTGCTCCGAAAACAGCTTCGGGTCAGCCCGATCTCGGCGGCTTATGGAAAGCGCCCAACGGCCGATTTCTGGCCAACCTCGCAGCGGATCTGAAACAGGAGGTTCCGTTCCAGCCGTGGGCGGCGGCGCTATTCAAACAGCGGCAGGAGAATCTGGCGAAGGATCGGCCTTCGGCATGGTGCCTGCCGCACGGAGTGCCCGATCAGATGGCGGTGCCCGGATATCCGTTCAAGATAATCCAGACGCCCAATGTGATCGCGATTTTATACGAAGAGATGACGCACTTTCGCCAGATTCTGACCGACGGACGTCCGCTGCCGAAGGATCCGAATCCCACCCTGCTCGGATACTCCGTAGGGCATTGGAACGGAAACACGCTGGTGGTGGAGTCGGCGGGATTCGACGACCGGAGTTGGCTGGACGATCCCGGCCATCCGCACACGGACGCCCTGCGGTTGACCGAAAAATTCCGGCGCAAGGATTTCGGACACATGGAAATCGAGATCACGATCGACGATCCGAAGGCGTACACCAAGCCATGGACCGCGGTCGAAAATTTCAACTACCTTCCCGACACCGAGCTTCTGGAAAACCTCTGCGAGAACGAGAAGGATTTAAAGCACCTGGTGGGTAGGTGAGGTAAGGGAACGGGCTAGCTGACTGGCACGCGGCCACGGCGTCCGCCATCGGAGTCCCGGTCGATCAGGTCCAAAATCACCAGCACGACCAGCACAATGAAGATGACGTCTTGCAAATCCATACTCTGAAACTACAGTATCGCCGCAAACCTCGCTAGGTCACAAGTCCTACGCGACCTAGTACTTAGAAGAATTATCACCGAGATCCGGCACCGGCCCGGGCGTGGCCCAGCGTCTTGACCACGTTTTCCATCAGCCGCAGGCCGCAGTCGCCTTCGAGCGTGAGTATCGATTCCGGATGAAACTGCACGGCTTCCATAGGCAATTCGCGATGGCGGATCCCCATGATGACGCCGTCGTCGCTCTCGGCCGTGACCTCCAGGCACGATGGCAGGCGGTCGCGAATCGCGAACAAGGAATGGTACCTTCCCACTCGAAATGTTTCAGGCAGCCCTTCGAAGATGCCGGCTCCGCGATGCCGGACCGTGGACGGCTTGCCATGCATCGGATAATCCAGCACGCCCAGCTCGCCTCCGAACGCTTCCACCATTCCCTGCAAACCGAGGCACACGCCGAACGCCGGGATTTCGAGCCGGGCGGCGCGGCGAATCAATTCCGGCACGCCGAAGTCTTCCGGGCGGCCTGGACCCGGCGATACCAGAATCAGCGAAGGCGCGATGCGCTCGATCAAATCGAGCGGAAATCCGGCGCGATAAGTGATGATTTCGGCTCCGGTCTGGCGGGCGTAGTTGGCCAGCGTGTGGATGAAGCAGTCTTCGTTATCGACCAGAAGCAGGCGCACGCCGCGCCCGTCTTCGCGCCGCGGAACGAACTCAGGCTCGCTGGCCGGTTCCGCTTCCAGAGCGCGGAAGAAACCTGTGGCCTTGAGATGACACTCGCGATCTTCG
This sequence comes from Bryobacterales bacterium, assembly GCA_037916615.1. GTDB lineage: Bacteria > Acidobacteriota > Terriglobia > Bryobacterales > Bryobacteraceae > Palsa-187. Next base: position 111,791 of record JBAIXM010000069.1, on the reverse strand, counting down.
TTTTCCGGAATCGAATCGTACAGAATGGTCGCGCCCGCGCCGTACGCGGCGATTCCATCGCGCAGATGAATCGTGCGGATGGTGATGCCGGTATTGATGTCGCCGTCAAGCGAGATCATTCCCACCGCGCCGGCGTACCAGCCGCGGGCGTCTTTTTCCAGATCCTCAATGGCCTGCGCGGCCCACTTCTTGGGCGCGCCGATCACGGTGACCGCCCACATGTGCGTCAGGAATGCATCCAGCGAATTGAAGCCTTCCGCCAGCATTCCTTCCACGTGATCGACGGTATGAAACACGCCCGCATAACGTTCGATCAAGCGGCGGCCGATCACCCGCACGCTTCCCGGCTCGCAGACGCGCGACTTGTCGTTGCGGTCCACGTCGGTGCACATGGTCAGCTCGGATTCTTCTTTCGCCGAAGAGAGCAGCTCACGGATGTTATCGGCATCGCGCAATGGATCGCCCGTGCGCCGGGCTGTGCCGGAAATCGGACACGTTTCCACACGCCGGCCCTCGACGCGAACGAACATTTCGGGCGATGCGCCGATCAACTGCTCGTCTCCCAGTTGCAACAGAAATTCGTAGGGACTGGGGCTGGCTTTCTGGATACGCTCGAACAGCTCGGAGGCGCTCCCGGCATACGGAGCGCGGAAGGTCTGGCGCAGGATGACCTCGTAGTAATCGCCTCGGCGCATGCCTTCCCGCACGGTTTCCACCTTGGCCACGTACTCGGTGGGCGTGTGGTCGCTGGCGATTCCGGCGGCCGGCGGCTTCTTCTTGCTCGCCTTCACGCGTTGGGCGGACCGCTTCAGGCCGCGCGTGGATTCGCCGCCGCGCGTAAACTCGAATCTGTACCGTTCGATGTGTTCCTTCTTGCGATCCATGAAGTAGATGTCGTCACAGAGGAACAGATGCAGGTCTTTGACGCCCGAGCGCGGAAGTTTCAAGTTGATCGGATCGAAGCGGAATAGCAGGTCGTAGCCGAACGCGCCCACCAGCGCGAGCCGCGCGGCAAGCGGATGATGAAATTCGGCCATCAACGCGCGGAGCAGTGAGAAAGCCGACGGCTGTTTGCTGCGCTGCTCTTCGGGGAACAATTCCGGCAGCGGCTTCAGCTTGCCGCGAATCAGACCATTCGATAGCTCAAAGGACTCCCAATGCGGATGGGGCCGCAGAACCGGATCGAGCAGGCGGTTCAAGACCTCGCCACGCGCATTCAGCGGATGCAGAGTGACTTCGCGATCTGCTGCGACAATCTCGAGCGGCGGCGCAATGGCCGCTACATCCCAGCGCGAATAGCGTTCCGGGTATTCGTAGCCCGATGAAAGATAGATCCCGCGCTGCGTATCGAGTTTGCGCAGCAGGTCGCGCAGGCCCTTTTCATACGGGACCTTGGAAAAAGTCCGCTCGACAAGGATTCCGCTGGGGGTCGAATAACTGTCGGGCATAGAACACGCTGGGGAGTACCCCAAGGATATCATGCAGACGTCCCGATCCCGGTTAGGCAGGTGTACTCTGCGATGATGCTGCCGTTGCGGCCGACGCTGTTGTTTTTCACCGCATACGGCTTGAACATAGTCGCCGGGCGGACCTCTATTCAGTCTCGCGTTCGGGTTGCTTTGCTGGCTGGTGCTCTCCGCCGTGTTTATGTACCGGATGGGCCTTCAGTTGATCCGTTGGGTGCCAACCGGAACTGCCGGTGGGCGGCGATTTCACAAATGATCTTATTGCCGGACTTGCTCGGCACCGCGCTTGTAATCCTGGCGTTCTGCCCATGCCCAGCCAGTTCATCCTCGGCTGGGCTGCTACGGCTGTTTTCTGGGTGTTCGCCGCCGCAGGCGCTTCCCGCGCCCCCGCTCTCCACGTCCCCAAAGTGGCGATCGAAGGCGGCAGACAGCTCGCGATCCGCTCATTCGACTGCATCGCGGCAGCCGTCGTCATCATGATCGTTCGCGTTCTCACCGGCGGCGTAATGCTACACTGATCGCTTCCCAAGTGATCGCGCGACAATCCCCTCCTGCTTCCCGGGCCCGCTATCTGGAACTCCTGTTTCTGCTGGGCATGCTGCAAGCCTTCGCTCCAGTGTCCATCGATATGTACCTGCCGGCGATGCCGCAGATGGAGCAGGTGTTTCACACTTCGGCGGCCGCGGTGCAGTACACCATGATCACGTTCCTGGTTGGATTCGCCTTGGGGCAGAGCCTGTACGGCCCGATCACGGACCGCTTCGGGCGCAAGCCGCCGCTGTACGTCAGCCTGGCTGTTTTCATCTTGTCTTCCGCCGCGTGCGCCTTCGCGCCGTCGATCCGGGTCATGTCTTTCTTCCGCCTGCTGCAGGCGATCGGCGCTTGCGGAGGATCCGTCATTTCGCGCGCATTCGTGCGGGATCTCTTCCCACCCACTCAGCTTCGCCGTATTTTTTCGATGCTGATCCTGGTGGTGGGAGTGTCGCCGGTCATCGCGCCGTTGTTCGGAAGCTATCTGCTTCTGTGGTTCGGATGGAGAGCTGCGTTTATCACGCAAGCGATCATCGGAATCATCTGTCTGGCGGGAATGCACTTCCGTTTGCCGGAGTCTTTGCCACCTGAGTCTCGCCGGCCGCTCCAGGCAGATTCGATCCTGTCCGCGTATACGCGCCTCATTAAAGACCGGACCTTCCTGGGAGCATCGGTTGTGTGCGGATTCAGCTCCGCGGGAACATTCGCTTATATCACCAGCGCTCCATTCGTGTTCATCAGCCTCTACAAAGTGCCGACCGAACATTTCGGGTGGCTGTTCGGATCCGTAGCGGCGGGCATGGTGGCTGCCTCGCAGATCAACGGGCGGATGCCGCATAGGATCCCGGTGTGGCGGGTGCTGCGGAACGCCAACCTGGTGCAGCTTGTCGCGGGCGTGCTGCTGCTGGTCTTTGTTCGCTCGGGCACGGGCGGATTGCCGGCCGTGTTCGCCTGCGTGTTCTTTTACGTCGCTGCGCAGGGATTTGTGTTCCCGAACGGATCGGCGATCGCCATGATGCGGCACGGAGAGATCGCGGGCACGGCATCGGCGCTGCTGGGAACAAATCAGTTCCTGATCGCCGCGATTGCCACGATTTTTCTTGGATTCCTGGAAAACCCGGCGGTTCCTATGGCGATCGTGATCGCAGGATGCGCCATCGTGTCCACGGCCCTGAATTTCCTGACGCTCGGCGAGCGGCTGGAAACCATGCCCCAGCCGGCGACCTAACCGGCGTCCAGCGTGATCGTCGCCACCGACATCGCCGGCAGATCCATGCGAATTCGTCCGTTCTCAACCGAGACGGGATGCGTACGAATCATTACCCGATTGGGGTTATCGAAGCTGTTGTAGGCGTTAATATCCGGATCGTGAAGGATCTCGGCGCGTCCCCGCCGGACGGATGTTCCGCGAATTTCGCAGTCGACCTGCATATCGGCGTCATGACCGATATCAGAGCTGCCAGTAATCCGGCAGGCCCTTTTTCGTGTCACCCACGATTTCGAGGATGGCGCGCCGCGTTTCCGGCGTCAGTGCCGCGAACGGCTTGTTTGTATCCTTGCCGGTAAGGATCTCATAGAGACGCTGGTACACGCGGTCGCGCACACTTTGCGGCAACCCGTCGAATGCAGGGCTGTAAATCATGTAGGAAAGCGGGTACCGGAACAGGCGCGTCTTCAGATCGAAATCGCGCAGCGAGCGGCCCTGCTTGTCGCGCGGGCCGCGCTTGGGGAATGTCTCGGTGAACGCCGAAACTCCCTTCACCGGTTCGCGCAACGGCGCTTCGTCTGTGAACAGCATGTACTTGAGCATCTGCTCGATCTCGGGATTCAGCGTTTCGGGCGCGGTGCCGAGCCGCGCGTCCCATCCGATCCGCACCATCAGGTTGATCATGCGGACCTGGTGTTCGAGCGTCATTAGCGCCACGACATCGCTGGTCGGCGCCAGATAGCGGGATGTATCGAAGAAGTCCGCGATGCTGGTGAGATTCTGCGTCGGCTGCGTCGCTAGCGGACCCGAACGTACCGGATCGACCAGATTGGTGTTGTTCCCCAGGTGGGTTTGCGATCCGGTCGTGCCGGTCACATACCAGCCTCCCCATCGTTCGCTCAAGGGCGTGCGATGGTCGGTCATGAAAGAATTGCCGTGCTCCTGGCGGGTTTGCGAAACAGGATGCACCGAGCTGATCACCAGACCCGGAATCCCGAGCGTCACGGGTCCCTGATGGCAGCGCAGGCAACCTTCGGCGTGCACGAAGGCGGGTTTCTCCGCATCCACCAGCGCGTAAAACTGGACGCCCTGCTGCGGATCGAGAGAGGCGATTTCCAACACATCGCTATCGCGCACGAATCCCACGCTGACGTCGTCGTTGAAGTAAATGGCGCGGGGCGTTCGAGGTCCGATCTTGTCGTTCTGCGTGCTGGTCTTGGAAAAAACCAGAGCCTGCGAATCCGGATTCACATCGAGCAGTTTCAAAACGGAGGGAAGATAGCCAAGCCCGTTCGGCGCGGCATCGAGTTTTACTTCGCCCTTCTGCAGGCGCTTTTCGAGCTGGGCGACGGGATCGTTCAAAGGCCGCTGCGCGTACTGGATGGCTGGATCGTCCAGCGGGATATAGAAAGTGTCTTCCAGTTGTTGCGCGATCGCCCACGTGACAATGGTCAGCGCGGCGACCGGTAAGGCTGCGAGCGATACTGCGGCCCGGCGAGGCATATTTCCAATATAGTTGGCGAAAGCCGAAACGTTCAGGGACGCTCCGCCGTCTACCCAAAATATGAAACGCTTCAGCTTACTCAGCGGTATTCTGTGCAGCGCAGTACTCCTCAGCGGTCAGGGTTTTGTGCCGTCCCAGCTTCACAATTCAGGCGTTGTTGGAATTGCTGCGGGCCAGACGGCGAAGTTGAACGTGCTGTATCCCGCCGTGCCGGCCCCTTTGCTCCAGGCGATGTGCTCGGTCACATTGTCGATCCTGGATGATCAAGGCACGGTGCTGAAAACTCAGGATGTTCAGATGCTCGGAGGAAAGACGGCGACCCTGGCTTTAAACGCCGACACAGAACTGAGCGGGCACGCAGCGCAGATTCACGCGCTCACGGTAACACCGCCCGTGTCCGGCGCGGGTGGATATTGCAGCATACTGCCGTCGCTCGACATCGTCGATAACGCGACGGGCAAGACGGTAGTGCACCTGGAGACAACGATCACCTATCCAATACCGGTCGCGGCGCGGATCAGGTAGCCTTTCCCTTCGATCTCAACCGGATGAGATCTCCTCGAGCGCCCGGTGGCGCGTCTTCGGTCCGAACACGCCGATTGTAGCGATCATGATCGTCATCGCACCCCCGATAAACAGCGCCACGGCCGGCGTGCCACCTTCTTTCAGGAAAAAACCGATCAGAAGGCCGGCGAAAGCCGCGCTGATGCGGCTCCAGCTATAGACAAATCCGACGGCGCGCGCGCGAATCCGCGTCGGGAAAAGCTCGCCCTGGTAGTTGTGAAACGAAAGGGACATCCAGTTGTTCGACAGAGTCACCAGAACTCCAAACAGAATCACCATCGGGGCGTTCCGCTGGATCGCAAACAGGTAAATAAAAACTCCAATGCACACGCCCGCCCAGACGATCTGCCATTTTCGCTCCATCCGGTCCGCGACGGACATGCCGAACAGCGGTCCCACCGGATTCGCGATCGCGATGATGAAGGAATATTCGAGGCTGGTGGTGATGTTGATTCCCTTCGCGATGAGCAGCGTCGGCACCCACGAGCCAAAACCGTAGAATCCGATCGTCTGCATCAAATTGAAAACCGATAGCAAGAGCGTGCGTTTTCCGTGCGGAGGCCGGAAGATCTCGCCGAATGTGCTGGACCCGGCAGTTATTCCAATCGGCGGTCCCGGAGCCGGCAGCGGTGCTTTCGTGTCTCGCTCGAGGCTGGCCTCCAGTTCGGCGACTACCCGTTCGGCGTCGCCGGCGCGCCCGTGCAGAGCCAGCCAGCGCGGGCTTTCCGGCACTCCCCGCCGAAACCACCACGCGATCAGCGCTCCTGCGGCCCCGAGCAGCGCGACCCAGCGCCATCCCTCGAATCCAAACGGGCGAGCCGGCACCAGCAGCCATCCGAGCAGGGCTACCGCAGGCACCGCGCAGAACTGCACGAACTGATTAAACGCGAACGTTTTGCCGCGCTCTTTCGGAGGAACGAATTCGGGCAAGTACGTATCGATCGTCACCTGCTCGAGTCCCACACCGATGCTGGCGACAAAGCGCCAGAGGTCCACGCCGGCAGCCGTGCTCTGAAACGCCATGATCGCCGTGCAGACCGAATACCAGGCGAGGGCGGAAACAAAAATGGCGCGTCTGCCGAACCGGTCCGCGACAAATCCGAACCCCATGCAGCCCAGAAACATCCCGGCGAACGTGCAGAATACGAAAAAGCCGATGCCGTCGATCGCGAACAGGCTCGCTGCCGCGCCGGCGAAAATCCCGCTTGCAACCAACCCCGGCGCGATATAGGTGCTCAGAAAAATGTCGTAGAACTCGAAGGCCCCGCCGAGCGAAATCAGAAAAACCAGCCGCCATAGCGTGCGAGCCAAAGGAAGCCGGTCGAGCCGGGCCGCGATGCGTCCGGCGAACTCCGGAACGGACTGTGCGGTGGTCATCGGCTCGCCGGCAGCGCGGCCCTAGCCTACGGAAACGGTCGCGCGGTCGTAATCGCACGCGCCCATACCGCCCTCGGCGAAAATGGGCCGCTCGGCGATCCACTGGAAGGATTCTTCGAAAACTTCGCGTGTGTACGGCTCGAACACGATGCGCTCGCCCGGGCCCCAGCGGCGCGTGTCCATCTGACTGTGGAAGCGTTCCGGGAATTCCTTCTTGTAGTAGTGGGTATACAAATCGGGCCGCAGATCGATGTCGCGCTGGGCGCGCCGCAGCGCGCGGAAGTATTTGCGAACGTCTTCCGGATCCGGATCGCCCGTAATCAGCGTCGCGATCATGAAAGTCGTATCGATCACCTTGCGGAACCCGAGCTGCTCGACGAAATAATACGGGCCGCTGAACAGCGATGCCGCAGGAGTTTTGCGATCGATCAGTTGCTCCATGCGGTGGAACAACAGGCCCTCTGAAAACGAAAGGTTGATCTGATCGGGCTTCAGGTACTGTTCCAAAGCCTGAATCGTCGAGTAATGACTGCCGGACTGGAAACCCACCGAGATGGGAACTCCCGCCAGATCCTCCGGCGTTCGGATCGGCGAATCTGGTGGAACAAAAATGCCCGCAGATGATACGGAGTACGCGTCCCGATATAGCTTGCCGTGCCCGTTGGTGGCCGCGACGTTCACCGTCCAGTGACAGGCGCAACTGATGTCGCTGGTGCGGCCTTTTTCGAACGTCTGGTATGCGCCGAACTTGTCGCCCAGGTCGTGTTTCTTGCCGTCTTTCGAAAGCAACTCGTCTCGAAACTCGTAGTCCAGCCCCTCGGCGGCAAAATACCCTTTCTGTTCGGCGACCCACTCCTGCAATCGCATATGCGGCGCGATCACGAATTTTGCCATATGTCTCTATCCTCCCAAATCACTCAAAGCCCAGCCACCAGCCCATTTTCCCGGTATCCAGCCACGACACCACAGATCCAAACCACTTTCCCTTCGATTTCGTTCGATACGAACCCGTCTTACTGGCGCGCAAAAGAAACGCACACGGCCCTTCGCCGATCTGGTCGAGCCGCGCGGCCAGCCAGGATTTCCCATCCAGCGGCGCCGCGAGCACTACAGGAGTTCCTTCAAACGATGCCAGCCGCGCGCCAAAACCGCGGTCTTCCTGTTCGGCCGGCGCGGGCAGGGCGTACGCATCGCGATAGCGCTTCACCGCCGCGTTCAGATCCCGGACCGCGATCACCACGCGTCCCACGCCGCGAAAATCCTCGCTGGAAGGTTTCCCTGAAGGCATCGACCGCTGTTCGCGCGGCGTAAAGTCATGAATCAGGAACGGGAAGAACAACCCATTCGGCTCCCGGCCCACATTCGACGTTTCCCATTCCAGACGCACGCCATCCGGCCGGGCGCGCCCGGCGCGCACGGGAGCCGTGACTTCGACGCGCGCGGTTTGTAATCGGCGAACTTCGCCAGCCATGTCCCGGGGCCGGACGGCCCAGGCGCACGGTCCGGCATCGGCCTGCATGCGCTTCGACCAGTAGTGCGCCGCCACGGCTGCGGCTTCCGCATTCGGCTGGATCGCGATCAGCTCCAGGTACGACCCATCCGGAAAGCTGGTCAGCGCCATTTCAGTCGCGTGATTGCTGTGCGGTCCACCGTATTCGGAACGAATTCCTGCGGCCGCGAGGACCGCCTGCATCGTTTTCAAGTCCTTGCCCGCGACCGTCACGTGATCGATCGTCAAATCGGCGGCGGTTATCGTCATCGGGAGCAGCACCAGAAGGGCAGCACGCACAAATCGAGTATAATTCCTCACGATGACTCGCATTCTGTCCCTCCTCGCGTGCGCCAGTCTGGCAATGGCTCAAGTCCAGAAATTCGTGCCGGTCACTCAACAAATGCTCGAGAATCCGAGCCCGGACGACTGGCTGATGTTCAGCCGCACCTACGATGCGCAACGCTTCAGCCCGCTGAAGCAGATCAACAAGCAAAACGTGGGACAGCTCCGCATGGTCTGGACCCGCGGCATGGGCGCCGGGCAGACGGAAACCATTCCGATCGTCCACAACGGAGTGATGTACGTAGTGAATCCGGGCGCGGTGGTACAGGCGCTCGATGCCACCAACGGGAATCTTCTCTGGGAATATAAGCGGCCGGCACCAGCGAACGCGGCTGCGCAGGGGCGGACGAAATCGCTCGCGATTTATCAGGACATCGTGGCTTACACCGCTCCCGACAGCTTTGTCGTCGGCCTGGATGCGCGCACCGGCGAGCCGCGCTGGCAAACGAAAGTGGACGCGCGCGGAAACACGTCGGGACCGCTGATAGTCGAAGGCAAAGTGATTTCCGGCGGCGCGTGCGCCGGCAATCGCGCGAATTGCTACATCTCGGCTCACGACGCGCTCACCGGAAAAGAAGTTTGGCGCTTCTACACCACACCCGCGGTGGGTGAGCCGGGCGATGAAAGCTGGGGCGGGGCTGCTGTGGATAAACGCCTGGCATCCACCTGGGGACTCCCCGGCGCTTACGATCCCATGCGCAAGATGCTGTATTGGGGTATTGCGAATCCGATGCCCGATCAGCGGGCGCTGCGGCACGATGGAAATCCGGACGGCACCTCGCGCACCGCGCCCGCCGATCTCTACAGCAATTCGACCATCGCGCTCGATCCAAACACCGGCAAGCTCGCCTGGTATTACCAGCATCTGCCGGGCGACGACTGGGACTCCGATTACACCCACGAACGCACGTTGCTGCGGACGCGCATCAATCCAGATCCGAAATTTGTGAAGTGGATCAACCCGGACATCCCCAAGGGTCAGGATCGCGACGTCGCCGTGACGATCGGCGAAGCAGGCGGCGTCTTCGTTCTCGACCGCGACACGGGCAAGTTTATCTGGGCCACGCCGTTCCCGTTCGACGCGCCCGAGAATGTGATTTCGGGAATCGATGTGAAGACCGGCAAGACCACCATCAACTGGAATAACGTTTTCAAGACCCCGGGAGAAACCCACACCATCTGCTACTGGAACACGCGCAGCTACTGGCCCACGGCGTATTCTCCGTCGACGAATTCGCTGTATACGTCCTACATCGATAACTGCCGCGAGCTGACCACGGCCGGACCCGCGGGACGCGGCGGCTGGAAAGTAGTCCCGCGTCCGGGCTCCGATCCGAAGGCGCTCACGGGCCTGGCGAAGATCAATCTCTCCACCGGAGAGATTCTGCGGTTCGACATCGGCCGTGCTCCGGGCAACGGCGGAATGCTGGCGACTGCGGGCGACCTCGTCTTCCATGGCGACATGTCCCGCCGCTTCCGCGCCTTCGACGCCGCGACCGGCAAGCAACTCTGGGAAACGATCCTGGGCGGCAACATTTCGGTCAGTACCATCACATACGCGGTAAACGGAAAACAGTACATCTGCGTGATGACCGGCGACAATCTGAAGGTTCCCGAACTGTCGGCGGAGGTGCCGGAGCTGAAGACTCCCGTGCTCAACGCGATTTACGTGTTTAGTTTGCCCTAGTCGAGAAAAAACGGAGTTTCGTTCTCTCCCCGCAGAATCAGATCGAAGCGATACTCGCCCGAGCCCTCGCGCCGGGCAAACAAACGCCGCCGAGCCGCAGGGTCCGTCACACAATCGAGCACCGGATCCTTCACAGAATCCGGATCGTCCGCGAAGAACACCGTGGTCACAAGGCGGTGCGTCAGACCGATCGCCAGCACCATCAGGTTCGCGTGCGGACAGCGCGATTCGTAGCTGCCCGGAAGCACGGTTTTGATCCGGTACCAGCCTTCCGCGTCCGTGCGGGCGCGGCCCCAGCCGCGGAATCCGGGATCCGCTTCACGGCAGCGAGAGTCGAGTGACTGGCGAAAAATTCCGTACGCGTCCGGCTGCCAGATTTCCAGGATCGAGTTGCGCGTCGGCGCTCCGCCTTCCTGAAGAATCCGCCCGCTGAGAACAATGTGCTGTCCGTGCGCGGTCTTCCCATGATGCTGAGTCAGATCGTCGCAGGCCGTTACGAAGCCAGCCGGGAAATAGGGGCCGATCGTGCAGTAAGGCGAGACAATCATGGTTCAGTCCAGCTCCGGCGTGCGGCGATGGCCGCGCAGCACGAAATCCCTGCGGAACCCGATCGCGTTTACCTCCCCGATCGAGGTTCCTTCGAATTGGAAAATGAGCCGATCCCGAACCTCGCGATCCGGCACGGCGTTCAGCAGCAGATCGGTCTCGTTCAGAGGCTCGCCGGGGAAGAAAATCTGGGTCACGAAGCGGTCCATCCAGCTCCGGCCCAGGATCGAAAAGTGGATGTGCGGAGGCCGCCACCACCAGCCCGATTCGAGCACCGGATACGCGCCCGGTTTGATCGAGAAAAATTCGAAGCGACCATCGGGATCCGTCAGCAGCCGCCCTTCGCCTGTGAAGTTGGGATCCACCGGAGCGTTGTGGTTGTCCATCTCATGGATATACTTGCCGGCCGAATTCGCCTGCCAGATCTCGACTGCCGCGCCCGCCAGCGGCGATCCGTCTTCGTCCGTCACGCGGCCGCTGACTTTTATGAGCTGGCCCGTGGCCTTCGGCCCGCCTTCGGCGGTTCTTGAAAGGTCGAGTGGACGAATCTCGAACAGATCGGCGGGAACAGGCCCAGTGCGCTCGGAGAGCGTCAGAGGGCGCCGCACCAGCGGGGCAAGCGGCGTTCGCTTGAAGCTGAGCGGATAACGGTCGATGTACCGCCGGAGCTGAGTATCGTCATCGTACGGCTGGTAATCGATTGGCTCCGGCATCTCTGCATTATTACAGCAAACCGAGGAAAGCGGAGACGATCGCCCCGTCCTAATGGCATAGGCCAATGGACCTCACCTCCCGCCGTTTCGAACGTCGTATAGCTGCGAGCCGCGGCTCTTCCTGGAGCATTCGGCTCCGAAAACAATCATTCTTTCCGGAGGTGGCATCCGATGAAACCGGTCATCGGTATTCTTCTTTCGTTTAGCCTGATTGCGGCCGCAGCGGACGCTTCGACGCAGACCTTCAAGGATCCCAGGCTGGAGGAAAACGTCAGGAAATTCATCCATGGGGCGGATCCGAACAAGCCGCTCACGGAGGAGCAGCTTAACCACGTCTATCTGGTTTCCGCCTCGAACCAGCCGATCCAGGATCTTAGCGGGTTGGAGAAGTGTCCCAACCTCAATACGATTTACCTGGCTGGTTCCCAGGTTTCCGATCTCAGCCCGTTGAGCAAGCTCGCCAACCTGGAGCAGCTTACGATTATCGGCGGCAAAGTCCACGATCTTTCGCCGCTGGCGAATCTGACGCACTTGCGATATCTCGATCTCTCGCTGAACCAGGTGACCGATCTTTCGCCGCTGGCGAAGCTGAAGGATCTTCAAACGCTCAACCTCGACGGGAATACGATCGCCAGCCTCGAACCCCTACAGAGTCTGACGGCGCTCCAGACTTTGCACCTCGACGGAAACCAGATCAGCGACCTGAAGCCGCTGGCGGGTTTGAAAGCTCTTCAGATCTTGAGCATGAAACACAACCGCGTGTCGGATCTGACCCCGCTAACCAGCCTGACGGCCTGGCGCGCGCTGTACCTGGACCAAAACCAGGTGAGCGATCTGAAGCCGCTTATCCTGATGGTGCAGCCAGACCGCCAGCCCATCAAGGGCATGACCCCGTTCTGGATTGTCTCCGTGCGCGGGAACCCGCTCAGTCCCGTGGCGAAATCGCAGGAGCTTCCGGAATTGCAGAAGCACACGTTCGACGTGATCGCGGACTAGGCCGCCCGAAGCTGCTCGAGTACTTCGTCCGGGACACGGAGATTTCCCGCCCGGCCGGTGCCCAGCTGGATTTCCGGTTTCACAGAACCATGAAAATCCGATCCGCCGGTCACGAGCAGACCGTGGTCCGCCGCGAGGCGCAGGTAAAGCCCGGTCTGCTCCGGGCTGTGATCGCTGTGATAAGCCTCGATCGCGTTCAGACCCGACTCGCGTAAGCCCGGCAGGATTTTAGCGATGTCCTCGCGAAGGCGGATCGGGTGCGCCAGGGACGCGATTCCTCCCGCCTGGCGGATGCGCTGCACGGCTTCCTCGAATGCCGGCTCGCGCCGGGTGACGTAGCCTTTCGCGGATTCGTCCAGATATTCATCGAATGCCTGCTGCAGGCTGCTCACATAGCCTTTCTCGAGCAACAACTCGGCGAAGTGCGGCCGCCCGGTCATTTCGCCGCCACGTGCTTGGGCTTCCTCCAGCGTGATATCCAGGCCCAGCTCCCGGAGCCGGGCGACCAGGCGTACATTGCGCTCGCGGCGCGACTCCTGCAACCCGCGGATCCAATCCCGGAAGGCCGGAATCGGCTGGTCTCGCAAGAAATACCCCAACAGATGCACGGAGTGGCCGTGCAGCTTCGTGGAAAGTTCGATTCCGCACACAAGATCGACTCCAGCCTCGCGAGCCAGGGGCGCAGCCCGGTCGTATCCGGAAAACGTGTCGTGATCGGTGATGCCCAGGACGCGTACCCGGGAACGGATCGCCTCATCCACCAACTGCGCCGGAGAGAACGACCCGTCCGAGGCGGTGGTATGCGAGTGCAAGTCAATCATGGAAATTCAGGAGTAGGAGATCAACTCAAGCTTTTTGAGCGCCCGCCAGACCCGGTCCACGCTCTGTTCGGGCGATTCTTGAGCGGAGTTTAATATCAGCTCGGGAGACTCGGGCGGCTCATACGGGTCAGAGACGCCGGTGAAATGCTCAATCTCACCAGCAAGAGCCTTTTTGTACAGTCCCTTCACGTCGCGTTCGATCAGGACGTCCATCGGGCACTCCATGAACACTTCCACAAAATTGGGAATGCGTGCGCGGACGCCTTCGCGCACTTCGCGGTAGGGAGAAATCGCCGCAGCGATGGCGATCACGCCGTTGCGCGAGAGCAACTCGCACACGAAGCCGATCCGGCGGATATTTTCATCGCGGTCCTCGCGGCTGAAACCCAGCCCCTTGGAGAGATGCGTGCGAACCACATCGCCGTCCAGCAACTCGACTTTGGCGCCGGCCGCACACAGCCGCCGGTGCAGCAGAGTAGAAACCGTGCTCTTCCCCGCCCCGGAAAGCCCGGTGAACCAGACAGTGCAGCCCTTGTGCATTCTCCAGGATACTCTGGCTGCAGCCTGTTCTATTTTGCGGCACTAATCGAATCGACTTTGATCGTCTTGGTCTTGGCGTCCAGCGTTCCCACAACGGTGACGTTCTTGCCGGCGAACTTTTCGGGCGTCTGCTGATCGCTCAGCGTGTAAACTTCCTTGCCGTCGTAGAGAACGTAGAGCGCGCCGTGCGCCAGGACGCACGCGATGGTGCATTCGGCGTCGGTCGGCCCCATGCGCATGCTCGTGTGGTTCGCGTTCGAGCACATGCTGTCGGTGATCGTGCCGGTAAACTTCTGCTTACCTTGCGCGATCACCAGAGCGGCGGCCGCCAGGAGCCCACAGATTCCCGCGGCCAGAGATCTCAGCATGTGAGCGACATTATTCGCCCGGGACCATCAGGTGGGCGGTCGTCGTGCCAGCGTTCATGATCCACACACCGCCCTGCTGGCCGTTTTCAGGCAGACCGAGGGTCTTCTGCGTAGCCATGGGCACGGCGATGGTCATGTGATAGCGGATATTTGCCGGGTCGCCCATGGCGTGATACCAGACCGATCCGAACTCGGGTTTCACGCGGGTTCCGTCCTTTTCGGCGGCATCCAGCGCGGCCTGCTTCTGGGCGCCCATGGCCTCGAACTTCAGGTTCTGGGCAGCGCGTTCCAGGTTGCCCAGGTTGGTGCACTCCACCAAGAATGCAGGCTGGCCCTGTAGACCCGACTTGTCGTAGCAAACAAGTTTATTGGTGCCCTTCTTCAGAGTGTCGTACGTATAATCCGGTTTCCATTTAATGACCGTGGCTCCGGCTTTCTGGTTCGGCGGTGCGGCGAGCAGCGCCTTGTCAATGGCGGCCTGGTCTTGCGCGAAGACGCAAGCGGAAAATGCTATTCCAGCAAGAAGTGCTGTGCGATTCATGTTGTTGATCTCCAGTACAGGAAATGACTGGAATTTAGTATAGCCCGGAACGGAACGGTCTAGCGCCGGGCCGTGTTCGTCTCTGCTTTGAAGTACTCCGGGAGACCCGATTTGGTCTCGCGCAGGATTTCGAGCACCGCCTGGCGATCCTCTGGCGATAGCCGCTTGAACTTATCGCTCTGTTCGCGGCCGGTCAGGACGTCGTAGACGCGACGGTAGACGCGGTCGCGGACGGAATTTGGCAAGCCGTCGAAAGCCTCGCTGTAGATCATGTAGCTGAGCGGATATCGGAACAGCCGCTTCTCCAGGTCGAAATCGCGCAGGGAGCGCCCCTGGCGGTCCCGCGGGCCGCGCTCGGGAAAGGTCTTGGTGAATGTCGAGACACCCGCCACCGGGCCCTGGAGCCTGGCTTCATCGGCGAAAAGCATGTACGTCACCATCGACTCGATGTCGGTGTCGAGCTGCTTTTGCAGCCCAGGCTCCGCCTGGCCGGAGGCAAGCATCCTCGCTTCCCAGCCGGTGCGGACGATGAGATTGGTCATGCGCGTCTGGTGCTCGAGCGTCATCAGCGCGACGATGTCGCTGACCCCGCTGAGGTAGCCCTGCGGATCGAATTTTTTGGCCAGGCTGGTGAGATTCTGGCTGCCGCGCAAGTCGAGCAGTTCAGGATGCGCAGGATCGTGCCCGACAGCGTTGCCGATGTGGCGCATGTCGCCGTGCGTCCCGGTTACGTACCATCCGCCCCAGCGGTCCTCGAACGGCGTTCGATCATCGGTGATGCGCTGCGCGCCCCGGAATGCCGGCATTCCGGCGGCATCGGTGTAGGAGGACGCGATCAACAGGCCCGGTATGCCCAGGGTTCCCGAACTGTGATGGCACTGCAGGCAGGCGTCCCGGCGATCGAACCGCGGGGGATCGGAGGATCCGTCAAAGCTGTAGAAAATCACTCCTTGCTTGGGATCCAGCGCCGCGACTTCCAGCAGATCGCTGCCTCGCACGAACCCCACGGTGACATCGTCGTTGAAGTAGATCGCGCGCGGGTTATGGGGCTCGATTCGAGCCGCCTGAAAACTGGTCTTTGAAAAAACCAGGGCCTGCGAGTCCGGATTCACTCCCAAAGCCTGCAGGAGAATCGGCAGATCCCCCTGCGCACCCTTGGAGAATTTGACTTTGCCCGCGGCCAGATCGCGGCTCAGGCGGGTTACCCGGTCCTGGGGTTGCCCGCTATCATACTGAATCGCCGGGTGATCGATGGGAAGAAGGGCGGTTTCGCTCAAACTCTGGCCCCAGATCGCGATAGCTCCGCCCAGCGTCAAGACGAGTCCCCCTAGGGCAAGGGAGAGGCGATGCTGAAGCAGACAGGGCTTGCGCATGCAAGTACTTTAGCATTCGACGCGCCAAAGGGTTAATCCCTTCCGTTTATTAGCAGACGGCTGTCGAGCGAAGAACTGAGCGCGTTTTCACCCACTCTCGAAGGAGGCATACTTGGTCAAATCCCCCATCCGGGATACAGTTCCGACGCTATGGTGCTGATCTGTAACCTGTAGCTCCTCCGGCACGCCGAGTGCTAATGGAGACGGGAGTGTCCTTTTGGCAAGGTTCCACATTTTCAATAGCTTGGTTTATACTAAAGGCGGACGCACAAGGCGGAGCCAAGCCCATTTCTGAAGGAAGTTTTCGGTTATGTGCGGCGTCTTATTCAGGGCGGGAAGTTACGCCGCAACTCATTGAGGGTAATTAGGAATCATGCGAACGAAAATCCTGGTCGGCGGTGTGGCGGTGGTTCTTGGCGTGATCGCGATGTCAGGCCAGGCGCAAAGGCCCGCGCCTCCGACCTCGATCGCCTCGGCCGACGCCGAAAAGACGTTTTTCAGCCAGTATTGCTACGCCTGCCATAGCCAGGCCGCCAAGGCGCGGGGGCAGGAGTCAGCCTTGCGCCTGACCATCGACCATCTCGACCCGTCCCAGGTCGAAAAGGATGCCGAGACATGGGAAAAAGTGGTTCGCAAGCTTCGGGCTGGAATGATGCCGCCGTCCGGGATGCCGCGGCCGAATCCGCAGCTTCTGGAATCGGCGATTGTATTCCTGGAGAACGAACTGGACCGCAACGCTACGGTCCACATTCCCCCGCCTGGTCTGCATCGGATGAACCGGACCGAATACGCCAACGCGATCCGGGATCTGCTGGACATCGAAATCGACCCCGGCAAGTTCCTGCCGTCGGACGATTCGACTCGTGGCTTCGATAACATCGCCGGCGCTCTGGGAATCTCGCCCACGCTGCTGGAAGGCTATGTTTCGGCCGCGGGCAAGATCAGCCGTCTGGCCCTGGGCGACGTGAGCACTCCCACGCAGACCACCTACCGCGTGGCGGAGGATACCGATCAGGACTATCACATCGAAGGGCTGCCTTTCGGCACTAGGGGCGGGATGGTGGTGGAACACGAGTTCCCGGCCGACGGCGAGTATTCCATGAAGATCACGCCCATCAGCAAGGGAAATATGGGCAACACCAACCCGTTCGGCGAAATCCCCAATGAAAAGCTGGAGGTCCTGCTGGATGGGGTTCGGCTTCACCTTTTCGAATGGGACCGCGACCGGCAGCGCGCCGACGGCACCTTCGATTTCAAATTTCCCGCCACCGCCGGACGCCACACAGTGGGCGTGACGTTTCTTGCCACCAACTACGCGCCGGGCAACGACCTGAACCAGCATTTCCTCCGCAGCACGATCGAAACGGGCGGACTTCCCGGATACCGCTTCTTCCCGCACATCGGGAAATTCGTGATCGACGGCCCGTATGAAGCCAAGGGCGCCGGCGACACAGCGGCCCGCCAGCGGATTTTCGTCTGCAAGCCGGCGAACGCCTCGGAGGAAACACCGTGCGCACGTCGGATCGTGTCGAATCTGGCGCGCAGAGCGTTTCGACGCCCGCTGAACGACCAGGATATCGAGATGTTGATGGGTTTCTATCAACGCGGGCGCAACGAAAAAGATTTCGACAGTGGGATTGAGATGGCGCTGCGGCGTATCCTCGCCGACCTGCAATTCGTGTATCGCCGCGAGGCGGAGCCCCCCAATGTAGCCGTCGGCCAGATTTATCGGATCAGCGATCTGGAACTGGCCTCGCGCTTGTCTTTCTTCCTGTGGAGCAGCATCCCGGATGACGAGCTCCTCAATCTTGCCAGCCAGAACAAACTGCACGAAGACGGAGTTCTCGAAGAGCAGGTCCGGCGCATGTTGAAGGACCCGCGGTCGCAGCAGTTCGTGGTCAATTTCGCCGGGCAGTGGCTCAGTCTGAGAGCGCTGCAAAGCCAGATCCCCGTGCCGGCCGAATACCCCGACTTCGACGACGTTCTCCGCCAGGCGATGCGGAAGGAAACCGAACTTTTCGTGGGCAGCGTGGTCCAGGAAGATCGTCCGGTGACGGATCTGCTGGATGCAAACTACACCTTCCTGAATGAACGGCTGGCCAAGCACTACGGCATTCCCGGAATCTACGGAAGCAATTTCCGGCGCGTGGAGCTGCCGCCCGAATTTGATGCGCGGCGCGGCCTGATCGGAAAAGCATCCTTCCTGACGGTGTCCTCGGTGCCCAACCGGACCTCTCCGGTGAACCGGGGCAAGTTCACGATGCAGATCTTCCTGGGCGTGGACCCGCCGGCTCCGCCGCCCAACGTGGAAATCAATCTCAGCGCCGAAAGCAACGTCCATGGCGGCGCTAAGCCGACCATGCGCCAGCAAATGGAGATGCACCGCAAGAATGAGCCGTGCGCGAGCTGCCACAAAATCATGGATCCCATCGGCCTGACGCTGGAGAATTTCGACGGAATCGGCTCCTACCGGGCGCTCGATGAGGGAAGTCCCATCGATCCCTCCGGCAAGCTGGTGGATGGAACCCAGCTCAACGGCATCGCCGACCTGCGCCGGGCTCTGGTGAAGTACTCGCCGCAGTTTTTGCGAGTGGTTACCGAAAAACTTCTGATTTACGCTCTGGGTCGCGGCACCGAATATTACGACATGCCGCTGGTGCGTTCGATCGTCCATGCAGCCGAGAAAGACAACTACAGATTCTCGTCGCTGGTGATCGGAGTTGTGAAGAGCCAGCCGTTCCAGATGAATCAAAAGCTGGAATCGACCGGCAATGGAGTTGAACGAGCTTCCCGATAGGGAAGCTCCGGAAAGACTAGAATTGTTGTTAGGAGAGCGTAGCGATGTTCATTACTAAGAAGCACATACCCCGCCGGACTTTTCTCCGCGGCGCGGGCGTGACCCTGGCCTTGCCGCTGCTGGACTCGATGATCCCGGCCCAGACCCCTTTGAGCAAGACCGCAGCCGTGCCCAAAACCCGTTTTACCGGTATTTTCGTTCCTCACGGGATGGCTCCGGGCTACTGGATTCCAGAGGGCAACGTACTCGACCCCAAGAAGCTTCCCTCCATCATGGAGCCGCTCGCTCCTTTCGTCGATCAGACGGTCGTTCTCAGCGGCATGTGGTCCAAATCCGCCGAACCGCCTCCGGGCGTCACGGGCGCCGATCACTGGGTCGCCGCTGCGTTCCTGGCCGGCGAGAAACCGAAGAAAGCCACCGGTTCGGATATCCATAACGGCGTCACGATCGACCAGATCATCGCCAACCACATCGGGCAGGATTCTCTGCTGCCTTCTCTGCAGCAGGCCATTGAGGATCCCGGCGCCAATTCGAGCAACTGCGGCGAAGGTTATAGCTGCGCGTATACGAACTCGATTTCCTGGGCCGCCACGAATCTTCCGCTGCCCATGGAGCTGAATCCGCAGGTGGTGTTCGAGCGGCTGTTCGGCGACGTCCAGGCCAAGACTCCCGAAGAACGCGCCGCGCGCCGCGAACAGGACCGCAGCATTCTGGATTCGATCACGGGTACGCTGACGGCGTTTAAGAAAAATCTCCCGCCCAGCGATCAGCGCAAGGTGGATGAATACGCCGACAGCGTTCGGGAAATCGAACGGCGCCTGGAAATCGCCAAGAAAGCCACCGGAACCATGGAAAACCACGAAGGCATCGTGGTCCCGGCCGGCGTGCCCGACTCCTTCGACGAGCACATCAAGCTTCAGTTCGACCTGCAACGGCTCGCCTACCAGGGGGACATCACGCGCGTTTCGACGCTGCTGTACGCCCGCGACCTGACCGGCCGCAGCTTCCCGTTGAGCGGAACGAACACCAGCTTCCACGGCGGGTCCCACCATGCGGAAAATCCGGAACGCATCGCGGATTACTCGAAGATCAACCGCTATCACGTTCTTTGCCTCTCGTATTTCCTGGAGCAGCTCCGGAAGACCGCGGACGGCGATGGAACGTTGCTGGATCACACCCTGGTGCTGTACGGCACCAATATGGGCGACTCCAACCAGCACCTCCACTACGACGTGCCTTACATTCTGGCCGGCGGCGCCGGAGGACAGCTCAAGGGTGGACGGCACCTGGCCTTCCCCACCAAGACAATGACAACCTCCAATCTGCTGCTGAGTGTTCTGAGGATGTTCGGAGTGCAGCAGGATAAGATCGGCGAGGACTGCACCGGGCCTCTACCGGGGCTGGCATAACCAACTCGCTTTCATCGCTCATGTTCAGGAGAAAACCGACAATGCGCATCCGACACGTCGTGGCAGCTTGTGCCGTAGCACTGGTTCCCGTTCTCTATCTCACGGTGCTCAACGCTGCAAACAGCCCGGTCGCCGATGCGGCGATGAAGGGCGATAAGACGGCGGTCCAGGCGCTGATCCAGCAGAAAGCGGACGTGAACGTTCCTCAGGCGGATGGGGCGACGGCGATCCAGTGGGCGGCGTACCGGAACGACCTCGACATGGCCGATGTTCTGATCGCCGCGGGCGCCGACGTGAAAGCGCCGAATCACGACGGCGCGACGCCCCTGCGCCTGGCCGCCACCAACGGAAGCGCGGCGATGATTCAGAGGCTCCTCAAAGCGGGAGCCGATCCGAACGAAGTCAGCCCGAACGGCGAAACGGCGCTCATGTTCGCGGCCCGGAACGGGAACCCTGAGGCGGTGAAGGTTCTGATCGACGCCAGGGCCGATGTGAATGCCAAGGAAAAAATTCGCGGAACCACTCCCCTGATGTGGGCCGCCGACCAATCCCACCCCGAAGCGATGAAGCTTTTGATCGCAGGCGGCGCCGACGTGAAGGCTGCTTCGGCGTTCGATACCAAGGGCAATCGGGCGTATCTGGCGCCCACGGTCCGGCAGCGGGCCGCGTCGGATCAGGCCACGGGCGGCTTGCGGCAGGGCAAGGGAGGATTCGGCCGCGGCTTCGGCGGCGGCCAAGGCAAGCAGCAGGCCAAGCAAGACGGAAAGGGCAAGCAGGGGAAGGCCGGCGATGGAGCCGAGGAAGACGTTGTCGCTGCCGCGGACGCTGCGGCTGCCGATTTCGCTTTCGGGCGCACTCGCGACACGGACGGCGGCGGCATCACTCCCCTGGTTCTCGCCGCGCGACAGGATTGCCTGGAATGCATCAAGGTCCTGCTGGCCGCGGGAGCTGACATCAACCAGGTCACGCACTACGGCTGGACTCCGCTGCTTACCGCCACGCAGAACCGGCATTACAAGATCGGGGCGTATCTGCTGGATCACGGCGCCGATCCGAACATCAAGAACAACGGCGGATGGTCGCCGCTGTACCTGGCTACCGACAACCGGAATATCGAAGGCGGCGATTATCCGGTCCGCAAGCCGGACATGGATCACCTGGATTTCATCAAGCTTCTGCTGGCCAAGGGAGCGGACGTGAACGTGCGCGTCTGCGGGACCCAGTCCACCCCGGGCATGTGCGTCGGAGACAGCACGGAAACGCGGACGAATTTCACGATGCAGTGGCTGAACGAAGACGGCGCGACACCCTTCCTGCGCGCCGCACAATCCAGCGACACCGAGCTATTGAAGTTGCTGCTGGCCCACGGGGCGGATCCGAAGATCGCCACCCAGCGCAACGTGACCGCTCTGGCGGTGGCTTCCGGGATCGCCTGGGTGGAAGGCGTGACGTTCGAGTGGTCGCGCGAACAGAATCAGGAAACCGTCAAGATGCTGCTGGATCTCGGCATCGACCCGAACATCCAGGATGAGGATGGACGAGCGGCGTTGCACGGCGCGGCCCACAAAGGCCGGGACGAGATCGTGCAGCTCCTGGTGGCGCGTGGAGCGGATCTGGAACTGCACGATCATGGCAGCCGCGACACCATCAACGGCGCGATGAAGGGGATGACCTGGATTCCGCTGCATTACGCGGAGGGCCTGGTCCGTGTGGGCGTGCAGTCGGCCATCGCGCACCCGGAAACCGCCGCGCTGATGAAGAAGATGATGGCGGACCGCGGGCTTCCGATCCCGCCCGACATCACCTCTTCCATCTGCCTCACCAAAGGCGTGAACGGCTGCCAATAGAAGCTGGCCGATCTAGCGCCCGCTGTTGGATGCGAGTTCCGGCTCGATCAGCTTCTCGAAGGCGGACATCGGCTGGGCTCCGGTCAAAGGCGTTCCGTTTATAAAGAACGAGGGAGTCGAGTTGACCCCGAGCTGTTGGCCCTCAAGCGAAGAGCTTTCGATCGCGGACCGGTATTTGTGGGCGGCCGCGCAAGCCTGAAATGCCTCGAGGTCGAGTTGGTTCCGCTTCGCCGCGTCGAGCAGGTCATCCGGCGCGAGAGCAGGAGCAACCGCGAAGAGCGTGTCGTGAAACTCCCAGTATTTCCCTTGTTCGCCGGCGCACCGCGCCGCTTCGGCAGCGGCCTGCGCCTGCGGGTGAAAATTGGTGAGCGGGAAATCCTTGTAGACGACGCTCACGCGATCTCCATATTTCGCGATTAAGTCCGAAAGCGTCTTCTCCGCCTGCTTGCAGTAGGGGCACTGATAATCGGAATACTCGACGATCGTTACTGGGGCAGAGGCAGAACCCCGCCGCGGCGCGTTCCCGGCATTCACGCTGACCCGAGGCGGCTCAAGGAGCACCCGAACCGGTGCCTGTTGGCGCAAACGCTCGATCAGCGCTTGGCGGCCTTCCTGGATTTTCGCCCGCCGGAGCGCCTGGCTCACCTGGCCACGGATGTTCTCCAGCGGCTCGCGGAATTTGTCGCGCTGGCCCCAGTAGAACCCGGCCACCTCCGCATCCGACGGCTCCGGAATCTTACTGTCGACTTCCTGTTTGAGAAACTCTTCGGCGGAAAGATTCCGGGCTGCGGCCGACTGCTCCAGAACCTTTTGCAGAATGATGTTTTCCACAGCGCGCGACTTCAGCTCATATTCCTGTTTTCGAAGCTGAAGAATCTGCGGCTGAAGCTTGAGTTCGTCTTCGGTGATCTTTGCGTCGCCGACGACTGCCACCACCGAGCGATGGGAGTCATTTTGCGGATATGCTGTGGCCACCAGAAAAAGGAGTAAGGAAAGGTATCGTAGTCTCATGGGTGCACCTATAGATAGACAAAACCCCGGCCGGGCCCCGAAGAGCCCGGCACGGAGCGAAGCGGATGAGCCAGTGAATGAGCGACTAAGGTTTTCCTATGTCGCTGCGCGCGCGCGGGTTTACGCATCCGCTTTGGATCGACTCGCGCGGGCAGCTTCCTCCGAGTGGCACAGCCGACAAGAACCTCTCTGCGGCATGACTCACACAGGAGACATAGTCACCATGGTTCTTATAGCTATCGCCGGTGGGGCACTGATTGTCCACGTAAGTGCCACAGGCCGCGATCGCCGTCGCTTCGTCGGTGCTGGTCAACAGGTTCAGAGCCGGCCAGTCGAAACAATCAACGGTCGTACTGACCGTGGGATCGGACGTCAGGTTTGCCGTATGCGCACTGTTTCCGGCCGGACAGGCGAAGTCGGAGGACACGTCGTGCGCGTCGTCGTCCCAGAAGCATTGGTTGCCTGGAATCGCGCTGTCGCAAGTGGACGGAGCGTGGGCCACCGTGCTGCCATCCAGTGTGTTGTCGAAATTGTGGCCGCCGGCCGGCGAGCAAGCGGCGGTGAAGCGCAGGTTCTCCGGCGCGGTCTGGCCGTTGCCGATCACTTCAAAGAGGGTCGCCGTGACCGGGCCCGTGGCATTGGTCCCATTGATCGCCATATTCTGGCTGAACAGCTCGGCTTGCGTAACCGCGAGCGATCCGGAAGCAATTCCAAGGGCGTGATAGAGGTTATCCTCGTTCAAACTTCCGTTGGGATTCGACCACAGAATTTGCAGCGTGGCGCCCTCGCTGAAGTCGGCGCCGCCTGGAAACCCGGATACAGTGTAGGCTCCGTTCCCGGGGCTGGCCACCAGACTGGTGACGTCGGCGCGATACGCCAGCGAGTTGGTCTGTGGAAAACACGGAGATTGGGGAGCTGCGCCGATCGCCAGGCCTGAGACGGGAGTGCCGTTGAACAGGACCACCGATCCGGTCCCCGAATTGAGAGCGCTGTCCGTCAGCACCGTCCAAAACAGGTGTGCCCGGGAAACCGTAGTGGGGAGCCCTCCGATGGTGGCCGGAATTCCCGAAACGGTAATAGTTCCTGAAGTCTTGTTGGCACCGTTGACCGGCGGACTGTTGGCCGCAATGGGTGTGCCCGCCTGGGCCACCCCGCCGCACACATACTGAAGGGTCCGGAAATTAAGCTTGTTTGTGGACGGAGACAAAATCGAAACGCTCGTACTCGCGCCCGATCTTGTCCCATCTTGTCCGTAAACGGCGCCTGCGGCCAGCGTCAGCAAGACGGCGCACCCCGCTCGGAAAGCACTGCTCAACTGCATAGGATTCTCCTTTAACGACTCAGGCTATGGTTTGTGGTGATCGCGTGGGGACACTTCCAATAGGAACCGGCCCTCTCCCACCGCGGGGGTCCGGTTTTCGCGACTCGGTCTTCTATTTCAGTCCGGGTTTCGGAATGCCCGGGATGGTCCCTCCACCGCGCAACTGCGCTGCCACGCCTTGCGCCCAAGCAACACTGCGCTTTGAAAATCGCAGATCGCGGAGGGTCAACCACTTCCGTCCTGGTCGCAATTCTCGCGCGCAAGAAACGACCGGTAAAAACTGGCGAGTAATTGTTGCGCATCCGTGAATCCAGCTCCGTTTCAGGCGCCACGAGCGGGCACAACCCGAGCCGCCAGTACGATCTCAGAGCGCACGGTTATTTTTCCCGAGGTGTTCTGAAAGAATTTCCGAATCCTTCTTGCGACAATTCACGTTGCTCTTCCGTGACAGCAAGTGTATGGAAAGCAGTGTGCGGGCAGCCGTAAAACTCTCCTCGGGTTTTTCGTATGATTTGTTCAACCTGAGGTATGTCAAGTCGGCCGCGATTAGTCGCGATAGACTGGAGTGCGATGAAAATTCGGACTGCTGTCATTTTGCCCCAGGGGAGGGATTGATGCGCCGTCGAGATTTTCTACCTGTCCTGGCCGCACCCCTGGCGCTGGCGCAGACTTCCGCTCCAATGCCGCGGAAGGGCCGCATCAAGCAGGGCGTCACCCGCGGAGTCTTTGCGCGCGAGATGAGTCTCGACGATTGCTGCCGCCAAGCCTCCCGCCTCGGTATCAAGGGCTTCGACCTGATCGGTCCCGCCGACTGGCCGACGCTCAAGAAATACGGTCTGACGCCCTCGATGTACCAAGGACCGGGCGGCACGATTCCCGATGCGCTGAACAACCCGGCCAATCACGACCGGATCGAGAAAACATTGCGCGCTGGGCTCGATGAAGCAGCCGCCGCGGGTGTGCCCAACATCATCACGTTTTCCGGAAACCGCCGCGGCATGGACGATCGCGTGGGCGCCGACAACTGCGTGGCGTTTCTCAACAAGGTGAAAGCTCAGGCCGAGGACAAGGGCGTCACCATCTGCATGGAGTTCCTGAACAGCAAGGTGAACCACAAGGACTACATGTTCGATCACATCGCCTGGGGCGTGGACGTGATGAAGCGCGTCAACTCGCCGCGGGTGAAAATTCTGTTCGACATCTATCATGCGCAGATCATGGACGGCGACATTGTCCGCAACATCCGCGACAATTTCCAATGGATCGGGCATTTTCATACGGGCGGGAACCCCGGGCGGCACGATATCGACGATACGCAGGAGCTGAACTACCGCTTCGTCATGCAGGCCATCGCAGATTTAGGATTCACCGGATTCGTATCTCACGAATACACGCCCACGCAGGGACACGATCCCATAGCGACGCTGAACAAGGCCATCGAAATATGCGACGTGTGATCGTCGCCTGCATTTTGACCAGGGCGACTCTGTTCGGCCAGGCCGGGCCGTATGTGCGCCAGCAGGTGGACAATGCCGCCGCCGCGCGCGGACGCCAGCTTTACTCGCAATTCTGCATCAACTGCCATGGCGCGCTGGCCAAAGGCACCGAACAGGGACCGGATCTGATCCGGTCGCCTCTGGTGCTTCGGGACCGGCTGGGAGATCAGATCGACCCCGCCCTCAAGACGCTACCGAACCACAAAACGGATCTCACGCAGGCGCAAATAGCCGACCTGACACACTTTCTGAAAGATCAGATCGAGGCGACCGCCAAGAACCGTAATCCGGTGCGTCCGCCGAATGTCCTTACCGGGAATGCGGAGACCGGCCGAGCATACTTCAACGGAGCGGGAAAGTGCAGCACTTGCCATTCGCCCACGGGCGATCTGGCGGGAGTCGGCCGCAAATATCCTCCTGTGGAATTGCAGCAGCGTTTTTTGTTCCCGCGGCGTAGAGAGCCTGTCCGCGTCACCGTAACGCCCGCCGGCGCGCAGGCGGTCTCCGGCCAGCTCGAGCGCATCGACGATTTCACCGTTTCGCTGCGGGACGCCTCCGGCGAGTATCGGACGTTCTCACGCAGCGGTGCCCTCAAGGTCGAGATCGCGGATCCTCTGACGGCGCACAACCAGATGCTTGATCTGTATACGGATCAGAATATCCATGACGTGGTTCGCTACCTGGAGACGCTCCAATGAAGCCGCTCGCGGTTTTCTTGTTTGCCGTTACGGCTTTCAGTCAGGCGACTTTCCCGGAGGCTTGGCCCAGCTATAACGGCGACTACTCGGGCCGGCGCTACAGCCCGCTCGCGAAAATCAACCAGGCGAACATCCGTTCGCTCTCGCTCGCCTGGGTCTTTCGGGTTAATCCCGGCCGCCAACAGCAGGCCGGCGGCGGAGCGCCGAATACGACCATCAAAGGTACGCCCGCGGTCGTCGACGGTGTGCTCTATACGACAATTCCCGACCACGTCTGGGCGATCGACGCGCGCACCGGCCGCGAGATCTGGCATTACGCCTGGCAATCGAAGGGCGGCTGGCACATCGGCAACCGCGGCGTAGGCGTACTGCGCGATACGGTCTACTTCGAAACGCCGGACTGCAATCTGGTCGCTCTGAACAAGAGCGACGGCAAAGAGCGCTGGCACGCCGAAGTCTGCGATCTGGAGCAGTTTTATTACGCTTCGGTCGCGCCGATCATCGTGAAGAACCACGTCATTACGGGCGTGAGCGGCGACGACCTCGACATCCCCGGCTACATCGAATCGCACGATCCCGAAACCGGCGCGCTGCAGTGGCGCTGGTATGCACATCCCGACCCGGGCACGCCCGAAGCCAAGACCTGGCCGAGCGTGGAAGCTATGCTGCACGGCGGCGGAATGACCTGGGTGCCGAGCACTTATGATCCCGAGCTGAATCTTCTGTACTTCGGAACCGGCAATCCGCAGCCGGTGATCGCCGGCCAGGGCCGCGAGGGATCGAATCTGTACACCGAGTGCATCATCGCGCTGAATCCCGACACAGGAAAGCTGGTTTGGTATTTTCAGCCGTCTCCGCACGATACGCACGACTGGGACGCCGTGCAGACCCCGGTGTTGTTCGATGCCGAAATCAACGGCGGGCCGCGGAAGCTTTTGGCGCAGGCGAGCCGCAACGGATGGTTTTTCGTGCTGGATCGCGCCACCGGGCAGAACCTGGTGAGCAGCGAGTTCGTCAGGACCAACTGGGCGCTGGGCGTCGATTCTAAAGGCCAGCCGATTCCCAACCCTGCGAAACAGCCGAAGCTGGACGGCACGCTGGTGACGCCGAATCAGGGCGGCGCGATGAACTGGCCTTCGCCGAGCTTCAATCCGGAAACCGGTCTGTTCTACGCCAACGCGGCGCGCGCCTGGAGCGTTTACTACCTCTACGATGACGACGACAAGCCCGAAGGCTGGGGCGGCAACGACCGCAGCGGCTCCTCCGAAGCGATGCTCCAGGCAATCGATTACAAAACAGGAAAGATCCGCTGGAGCCACAAATGGCCGGGCGGAGGAGGAGGCGTGCGGTCGGGTCTGCTGAGCACGGGGGGCAAGCTGCTGTTCGCGGGCGATCCTTCGGCGAATTTTGTCGCGCTGGATCCGGCGACCGGAGATCCGCTGTGGCACGCGGCGCTGCATACGTCGTTAAGCAACGCGCCGATCACGTATGAGCTGGATGGCGTTCAGTACGTGGTCGCCGGCGCGGGAGACACGTTGTACACGTTCGCAATGCGCCCGTAACGTGCCTTTACTCCACGCCGCCGCGATACATGTGTTTGCCATCGCGGTTGTTTTCCTGGCAGATGTACTCGTACATCTCGTCGTTCGGATTCCACGGAATCGCCCAGCCGCCGGACCACTTGGCGGTGTAGGCTCCGGGATCGTCGACCGTGGCGACGTAGCGCAGCGTGTCGTATTCAGGACGCTCCAGCGTCTCGGTCAGCTTGAGGAGCTCGGTGTGCGGCGGACCTTCGCGGCTGATCCAGAAGCGTTGGTTGTAATTCGTGCTTTCGATCACCAGCTTGTCGCCTTCCCAATGACCGATCGAATAACCGTGGAAGCTGGGGTCGATATCGGTGGGCCGCTGCCGCCCATCCATGTAGACCGTGCGATACGTGTGCGGTCCGCCCACGCCCATGATGTAGACGCGCTCGAGCTCCGGGAACTGGACGATCTCAAACCCGTAAGGTGTGTGATACAGCCGCGGCCCGCCGGAAGATTTGCAGCGTACATGCGGATCGTCCGCGGTGTTGTTGGCCCGGCGGACCTCATAGAGAGCTCGCGCCCAGTCCTGGAACGGCACTTCCTCGACCTTCAGGTTCGCCGGCGCGTTGACCAGCGCGTTGTCGATACCGCCGCGGCCGTTGCTGAAGATCGTGGATCCGGCGCCGCCGTTCCATACGCCTTTTTCCCCAGGAAGCGGGCCGAAGGTCACGTGTCCATCCGGACCGTGGGGCGTCGGGCGGGACGGGCCGCGCTGCTTGCCTCGCCCCTTGCCCTTGCCGAACTGTCCCTGCTGTCCGGGATTTTGGCCGGGAGGAGGCGGAACGATCCCCTGCCCGACTCCTTTATCCTGCCCGGGGGCATTTTGCCCGAAGGAGGGCGCGGCAAATGAGAAAATCACCGCCGCAGCCGTTACTGCGGCCAATCCCACGATTTCACGAATTCGCACTTCGCCCCTCCTTACCGCAATATCTGAACACGTCGACCATTGACCAGCTTACGGAATGTTGCCTTCGCTCGACGCGGCGCCGAGCCGCTGGCCGGTATTGGCCATCGTCACGGAACGCGCGTTGCCGTGCTTGCCGCCGTCCTTGGCGAGGGTTCCGCTCACAATCACCTCATCGCCTTCCTTCATGGTGTTCTTCTTCCAGCCGCCGCGCTCGAGCAGCCGCGGGGGGCCCATTTCGAAGGCCCAGTTCGAAACCTTGCCACTTTCGTCCTTCACGTCGATATAGAAATAGACGTGCGGATTCATCCAGTCCACCTTGGTGATGACGCCCTTCAGCTCAATCGGCTTCTTGGCATCATACTCGGCCGCAAAGGAGTGATGCGCCAGCAGCGGGGCCGCCGCC
The DNA here is from genome assembly GCA_037916615.1 of Bryobacterales bacterium. GTDB lineage: Bacteria > Acidobacteriota > Terriglobia > Bryobacterales > Bryobacteraceae > Palsa-187. Next base: position 82,248 of record JBAIXM010000069.1, on the reverse strand, counting down.
ATAAAAGCGCCAACTACTCCACAAAGTACAAACGTGCGCAGTCTCATGTTCCTGGTCTCCTTAGGGTGCACTTGAGCTATGTTTACCGGATAGCGACTCGGTTTCGTGATTGTTTTCATCACAGAAATACTCTTCGTAATCGGCGGGGACCCAGGACAGGTTGAACCCGCCGGTCCAAGGACGCGTGTAAGCGCCTGGATCGGTTACTGTTACTTCGTATTTTAGCGTGTCAAAATCGGGCCGGGTGATGCGCTCACTCAGCGCCAGTTTCTCGGTATGGGGAAGGCCTCCGTTGGTGAACCAGAAGCGTTCCGTGAACGCCGTTGTGTCCACTACAAGTGTGTCGCCGTCCCATTTTCCTGATGAGTAGCCGTAGTAAGTAGGCGTTACTTCTTCGGGATCCGGATTTTTTCGGCCATCGAGATAAATCAGCCTCCAGTTGCGATTGGCGCCCGCCGACATCACGAAAACGCGCTGCCGGTCAGGCTGCTCGAGAACCTGGACGCCATAGCGATCCTGGAACTGCCGCGGACCGCCGGGAGGCAGGCAGAAGGTCATGGGATCGTCTTTCAGATCCGTGCGCTGGCGGTATTCGTAGAGCGCCTTGGCCCAGGGCTGGAACGGCGCGACCTTCCCTGCATCCGCCATGTTCGCCAGTACGCCGCGATAATTCATGCGAATCGGACCGGCCGAAGTCTCGTACAAGCCGGACGGATTTGCATCCGCCCAAAACCCTTTTGCGCCTGGTTCGGGACCCAGCCGCACGTGTCCGTTATTCGGCCAGCGCGGAGCCGCCTTTCCGGTATGCGCCCCTGCGAGCTTGATCGCCGCCGGATTCGCCGCCGCGAGTTTCTTTCCGCTGGCCAGCGTCAGCGTCTTGCCGCTGATCTGCTTGCTGCCGTCGCGGGATGCGATACCCTCTGCTGTCACCGAATCGCCCACTTGAACCACGTCGCGACTCCAGCCGTTATTGCTGCGCTTGAGATCGAGCTTGCTGTCGAATTCCACGGCCCAGTTGGTGAGCTTGCCGTTGGCTTCGCGCACGTCCATGTAAACGAAAACGTGCGGATTGGTCCAGTCGAACTTGGTGACGGTTCCGCGCAACGTGACCGGCTTCTTATCGTCGTATTCGGCGCTGATGGAGTGGTGCGCCCATGCCGGGGCGATGAATGCCGTGAGGCTCAAGACCAGGTAACGGAATGCGCTCCCTCTCATTACTTCTCCTCTTTTTTCGCGGGGCCGAAGTTCTTCTCCAGATAATCCAGAATCAACGAAAACTCGTCGTCGGTCACTGGCGCGCCCTCGAAAATCATCCCTTTGATCACGTTTTCCCACTGCTCACGCGTATATTCGTGGCCTTGCAGCCGCGCGAGACCATGGCAAAAACTGCAAATTTCCTCGACCAGCTCTTTCGAGCGATCCTTGTCTCCGAAGTGCCGCGAAAGATAGCCGACCAAGTCGCTCTTTTCCTCCGCGCCCAACGAAATCTTCATCCGCCCAATTACACCCAGCCATTGCAGGCGCGAATACTTCTTGGCTGTGACGATCTCCAGCGAGTGGCATCCGGCACAGGCCGATTCGAGCGTCGTCTTCCCAGGGCCGTCCGGCAGCGGATTGGCCGCGAAGGCCAGCCCAGCCAGCGCCATCAGCCCCCCGCATGCCTTGATTGCCCACATTCCGGTCCATCAATCGAATCTCGCGAACTAGTCGCGGGTCAGTTTGAAATCGCCCTTTTGCGAGCCTTGGGTGTAAGTCCCAGTGATGGTGCGGTTATAGGAGCCGATGTTCTCGAGCTTCCCGTCGAAAACGGTCGGGACCGGCTTGCCGGAGGCGTCCTTCAGATCGGCCTCAAAGTGGACCATCCACTTGCTGGCGTCGAGCGTCGCGACCTTCAGGGGAACCTGGTTGGCGCCGGGATTGATCCGCCCCTCGACCTTCTTGCTGTCCCAGTGCATCAGGAAGACGATTTGCGTGTGCTGCGGGCCGTATTCGCCGTGCCAGGTCCCGGTCAGCGGGTGGCCCTCCTGAGCCAACATAGTCATGGCAAACCCTGCCACAAAACAGGCCAGAACGGCGGCAACGCGGCGCATCTTATTCTCCTAGCAGATCTTACCGGTTTCCCGGAGCACCTTACAGATCATCATTTTCGGGACGAATTGTCAAGGCTACTGAATCTAGACGCTTTTTTGACGCGCGAGGTAACCGGGATTACTCATACCGCAGAGCGATTGTCGGGTCAACGCGCACCGCCCGCCTGGTGGGAACCGCGCACGCGATCAGAGCAACCAGAACCAGGAGTATGGCGACACCTGCATAGGTCGCCGGATCGGTGGCGGTCACGCCGTAAAGGCTCGAGTTGACCAATCCCGCCAGCCCGACCGCGCCCGCTATCCCCAGGATCACACCGATCGCGATCACGCCGCCCGCCTGGCGGAAGATCATTTCGAGCACATCCAGTGGCCGGGCTCCAAGAGCCATGCGGATGCCGATCTCGCGCGTGCGCTCGGCGACCGAGAACGCCATGACGCCGTAGATTCCCGTGGCCGCCAGGATCACCGCTACGACGCCGAAGATGCCGAGCAGCAGCGTGTAGATCCGCATGTTCCGAATCTGATCGTCCAACGTCTGTTCGAGCGGCCGCAGGTCGGCCGCGGGCGTTTCCGGGTCGATTTCAGCGACGGCGCGCTTCACCGCACTGGCGAGGGACTCCGGCTCTCCCGCCGTTCGCACCACAAAGTACATACCGGTACGGAAGTAAACCCACGGTCCCGAGAACTGGGCGCTCTGCTGGAGCTGGGGCACGTACATGCTGGGCGTCTGATCGCGATCCAGCCGCGCGGTCACTGTATCTCCGGCGATGCCAATGATCTCACGCGGGCGCTCATTCGGCACCAGGTCCAGCGTGATGTGACGCCCGACCGGATCTTCGTCAGGGAAGAACCGGCGCGCCAGGGTTTGATTGACGATAATCACGGGAGAGGCATCCGCTGTGTCCCGATCATTGAAATCGCGCCCCCGCAGCAGGGGAACCTTCATTGTGGCGAAGAATTTCGGGGTTACCGCGAAATAGTTCGCGGTCCGATCCGGCTGCCGCGATCCGTTTCCTTGATTTGGCGTGGGCGCGGGCCGGCCCTCGATCCGGAAAGAACTGATCAGCGGAAACGTGCTGTTCAACGGCGGAACATTCACGGCTGCGGCGGAGACAACTCCGGGAATCTGGCGCAGCCGCTCGGCCACGCGATCAAACGTCAGCGCGGCTCGCGGATTGACGTCCCACAGGCCGACGCCGTGGTATTTTCCGGCGGGTTTCGCGCCCTGACTGAGTTGCCAATGGAAATCGAAGGTCAGCAGATTCCGGGGATCCGCTCCGAGAGTCTGCTTTTGCACGTGGACGAAGCTGTTGATCATCAGCCCGGCTCCGATCAGCAGCATCAGCGCCAGCGTGATCTGTGCCGTCACCAGCGCATGACGAAGGCGTCGGCGGGTCGCGCTTCCGAGGCCGCTGCGTCCGGCTTCTTTTAGCGCGTGGATCAAATCAGGTTTCGACATCTGAATCGCGGGGACCATGCCGAAAAGGAAGCTGGTAAGAATCACAACAACACCTGTGAAACCGAGCACGCGCAGGTTGAGCGAGATTTCGTTCAGGCGCGGGAAATTGGGAGGCGCGACGTTCAGAAAGAGCTTCAGCCCGCCCCAGCAGAGAAGGGTTCCCATTAAGCCTCCCAGCATGGACAAAGGCAGACACTCGGCAAGAAGCTGACGCAGGATCCGCCGACGGCCCGCGCCCAGGGCTCCGCGCACTGCGACTTCCGCCCTGCGTGAGCCGGCGCGCGCTAACAGGAGGCCAGCCACATTGGCGCATCCCATCAACAGTACGAAGGCCACGGCCCCTTGCAGGATCACGAGCGGAGCGCGGTAATCGCGATAGGCGGCGCGCTGCAAGGGCTCGACCAGCGCGCCGAGTCCCTGGTGGCGCTCCGGATCGCCCGCAGCGAGCTGGGCGGAGATGCCGTCGATCTCGGATTGCGCCTGTTTGATAGAGACTCCTGGTTTGAGCCGCCCAACAATCGTGTTTCCGCCGACGCGGCTCAAGACCTGGGTGCCAGTGAGGCACAGCGGCAGGAAAAACTCCACTTTGTCGCCGAAGAACGTGAAATCGGCAGGCATGACGCCGATTACGGTCGTTTTGGCGCGGTTGAGCGAAAACGTCTTCCCGAGAATCTGCGGATCGCCTGCAAAGCGCCGCTGCCACATGTCATGGCTGATGACCGCCACAGGAGCGACGTTATCGATCTGGTCTTCATCGTCCGTGAAAGTGCGGCCCAGCAGCGGCTTCACTCCGAGCAGCCGGAACAAGGACGGCGATAAGCTCTGTCCCAGAATCCGTTCGGCGGGTTGCCCGTCGTGCTCGGAACCGAGGGTACCGACGCCGCATGCTGCTCCGTTGTAGGCTCCCACGACTTCGAAAGACGTGCTGCGATCCCGCATCGCGAAATAGGTAGAGATGCTGGCAGTCTGCGGCTGATCGCGCGTTTCCGCGGGAACGGTCCAGATCACAGCCAGGCGGTCGGGGTCCGGGAACGCCAGTGGCTTCAAGAGAGTCGCATCAAGAACGCTGAAAATGAGCGTGTTCGCGCCAATGCCGAGCGCGAGCGAGATTATCGCCGCGGCCGCGAATCCCGGATTCCGCCGCAGGTTGCGGATGCCGTAACGGACATCGCGGAAGAAAGTCGCGATGCCGAACAGCGGATCGCCTTCGCGGGCAGCCTCTTCCACACGCGCCGGATTGCCGAAGCGGCGCAGAGCCGCATAACGCGCTTCTTTGGGCGACAGTCCGCGATCGAGATTCGCCTGGATTTCGAGTTCCAGATGGGCGTGGATCTCTTCGTGAAGCTCCTGATTCGTGCGCCAGCGCAGCCATCGCGGGAGTTTCATATCAGGACTCCTGACGGCCGGGATCGAGCACGCGGGACACAGCGCGCACCATCTTCTGCCACTTGTTGGTTTCCGCGCTAAGCCGCGCTCGCCCGGCCCTTGTGAGCTTGTAGAAGCGGGCCTTGCGATTGTTATCCGATGTGCCCCAATCGGAAGCGATCAGCCCCGAGCGCTCGAGCCGCTGGAGTGCGGGATAGAGCGAGCCGTGATCCACCAGCAGGACGTCATCCGAGGTGCGCTGGATCGCCGTCGCGATCCCGTGCCCGTGCTGCGGCCCGAAGACCAGCGTCTGCAATACGAGAAGGTCCAGAGTGCCTTGAAGAAGCTGGATACGATCTGGATCAGCCATATTGGTAGATAGGCTACCAGAGTTCTGGGAGATTGTCTACTAGAAACAGCCAGGGAATTTTCGGCGGCGCTGGTGAGCGCGCAAGCACACGAGTATCATCGATCAGATGGGTTGGTAAGGAGCTGAACCATGAGAATTCCAAGGCGCCTACGATGGGGTGTTCTACTTCCGCTGCTAGCTTTGCCGGGTCTGGCGATCGCGCAGGTAGACGACACGCCGAGTCTCGCCGGGGTCATCGACATTCATGCGCATGTCGCGCCGGAAACGTCGATGTTGAATTTCAAGCGGGCGTGGGACGCGGTGGAAGCGGCCCAGATCGCGCGGATCTACGGCATGCGCGGAATCGTGCTGAAAGAGCACAACACGGAAACCGCTTCCTGGGCCTACCTGGTGTCGCAGATGGTCCCGGGCGTTGAGGTTTATGGCGGCATCGTGCTGAACAAGGCCGTGGGCGGGATCAATCCGGTTGCAGTGGAGTCCATGGCCTTGACGCGCGGCGGCCGCGGCCGTGTGGTGTACATGCCGACCGTCGACGCGGCGGCCCGCAATCCTCCGGGCGCGCCCAGGGCGGTCGCGGTCTCGCGCAATGGACAGTTGCTGCCGGAAGTCTTGGAAGTCCTCCGGGTGGTCGCGAAGTATGATCTGGGGTTGTCCACGGGGCACGTCAGCACCGAGGAAGCCCTCATGGTGATCCGCGCGGCGAAGGATGCCGGTGTCAAGAAGATCTACGTGCAGCACCCGAACCACGGCGGAATCGTGATGTCCATGGCGCAGATGAAAGAAGCGGTTCGTCTGGGCGCGCTTATCGAGATCGTTTTGAGCGGCGAGGGCTTCACAGGAGGCGGCCCCAAGACAATCAATGCCGACAATCCGGTGATGGACTACGGTCCCCAGAAGCTGGCCGATATTCGCGCGCTCGGTCCGGCAAACATCGTGATCAGCACCGATCTCGGGCAGCCGGGCCGGGTGAACTACGCCCAGGCGTTTCAGATGGCTCTTGCAGTGCTCGCAAAATCGGGATTCAGCCAGGCCGAGATCGACATGATGACCAAGCAGAATCCTGCCCGCTTCCTCGGGCTGAAGTGAGTCGGACGTGTTAGGCAGGCGTGAGGCCTGGAGGACGACTCTGCGGTCAAACCTGACCCACACAGCATCGTCAGCAGCCGCGAGTCTCAGAAGATACGCAAGATGCGCTAAAACGTGGCCAACGCGTTGAACGTGCTGGCAGTGCCTCCCGGGATCCGCGTGAACTGGACAGTCGTCATAAATTCCCAGCGCTTCCGCGCGGCGGCCTGGCGCGCGACATCCTCGAAATATCCGTTATCGACCAGCGGCACCCCGAGAACTGCGATCGCCAGCGTATGCACCGGCCGATTGGCGGCCTCTCCTGTCCCAACAACGCCCGAAGGCTGAACATCGTTCACCGCATCGCTGCCCAGCAGGGCGATGTCGCGCTGCTTGATCCACGGCATCACGGACGCGTGCAGCCCGGCCGCCTCGCGCCCGACGTTCCACGCGCCGAGCTTCGCGCGCCTGGACCATCGTCCCGTGCGAATAAACAACGCATCGCCGCTCGAAATCTTCACCCCGGCGTACTTCTCCCAGGCCTCCAGATCGGCCACGTAAATCGGCGTGCCGGGCTCGAGATATGGAATGCCCTTGAGCAGCGGCAAGTCCACCAGAATTCCGCGCGTGATGACGCCCGGACCCATGCGGTCGATCCCGTTCGCCTTGCAGCCTTTTTCATCCAGATCCTGCGGATGGCCGTTGAACACCAGCTGCTTGCCGTCGCGTGGCAGCGCGTAGTGGCACAGCGCGTCGAGATGCGAATTGGTTCCATCATGGATGCCGAAGCTGATCGCGTCCAGCGCACTGCGGACCTTGCCCGTATTCGGATCGCGGAAAACCATGGTGTGCTTGGTCTCGCCGAAATTAAAGTTGTCGGCGGCCTTGTCGAGATCGGCGAAATGGGCCAGTGAAACCGTCACGCCGTCCTTCACCAGGCGCGTGGCTTCCACCTGCTTCTTGGGCGTGACCAGGTTCAGCGCGCCACGCTCGTCTTCCTTGCCCCAGCGGCCCCAGTTGGAGAGCTCGGTTTCCCAGCGGTTGACCTGCTCGATGGTGAGGGCAGCCGGCGCGGGCGTCTGCGCCGCGATGCGGGTGTAGATGGATTGCAGACCGCCGGCCGCCAAAATGGCGCCGATCACAACAGCCGTTCGCTTGACCATGCTCCCTCCCTATCGAAATGCTTCCTTCGCTCGACGATCCTCTTCGACCTTAATGCCCGGCCCGTAGAGCTTCTCGAAAAAACCTTCCTTCACCAGCCGGTCGACGGCGCTGTTATCGATTACCGTCCGGAAGTCGAACTTCTTCAGTTGCGCGGCCGACTGCGCGTCCACCGGATGATCGATCATATACCGGACCGCGGCGGACGTGAGATACGGGACCCGTTCGAACGTATTCGTGCGGGCGTAATGATCGTAGACGCGCGCGATATCAGCCGGATCGTCGTTCTTGTTGTAGGCGAGATACGCTTTGACGGCGAATGCCTTGTCCTCATAGAAGCGCTTAATGGCTTCCGCGTGCACCTTGATCATCAGCTCAGGAAACTTCGGATCGGCGCCGGTGAAACTCCTCTTATAGAGGTACACCGTGGGCGCGTAGATATCGTCGTAATCGCTGGTGTTGGCCAGGCTCTTGAAGCCCTGCTGCTCAAGCTTGAAATAGATCGGCGCGGTGAGCATGGTGGCATCCACGCGCCCGCTCAACAGAGCCGCAGCCCGGCCGTTCACGTCCGTGCCCAGGGGCATCCACTGAACGTCTCTCGGGCCCAGACCGAATTTCGCGAGCAATCCGACCGCGTAGTTGTAGGGCGCATCGCCGAGCTGGCTCACGCCGATGCGTTTGCCTTTGAGATCGCGGACGCTGCCGAACGCGTTCGGAGCCATCAGCGCGAACAGGCTCTTCCGGTATGGGCTGCCGATCATCACGAGGGATCCGTCCTTCGACGCCGCCTGCATGGCCTGCTCCAGGGGATAGTTGGTTATCTGCGCTTCGCCGCTGATGATCATCGCCACTGCCGCTGGGTGGACGGCAAACGCCAGCTTCGCTCGGAATCCGTACTTTTCGAAATAGCCGGCTTCCTGGGCGATGTAGAGCGGCCAGGTGGTTCCGGTGCGCGTGGCGAAATTGACGGTAATCTCGCGCAAGGGCGTCTGCGCCTGCGCAAAGGACGCAACCAGCGCCAGAACGCTAGCGGCGAGTGTCCTTGCCGACGATGTGCGAGACGTCCTGGTTGTTCTCATTGCAGATGTACTCGAACAGTTCCGTGTTTACCTGGAGCACCGAATGCCCATACATCGTGAACGGGCGCGTATAGGCTCCCGGGTCATCGATCGTGGTTTCGAAATCCAGGTGTCCAAGATCGGGACGGCGGAATCGCTCTATGACGTGCAGCTTCTCGGTGTGGGGGTGACCGGCGAAATCGAACCAGAACTTGTCGTTGAAGCCGATGGAGTCCACGACGAGCGTGTCGCCGTCCCAGGTTCCAATCGAATCGCCGTACCAGGTAGGATCGGGATCTTCGGCATGCTTCCGGCCGTCCAAAAAGATCTGCCGGTAGCTGTGGATGTTGCCTTCGAACAGGAAAAACATGTGCGTGGACGTCTGCACAATGCGCCAGGGATACGGCGCCATGCGCGGAACGCCCGTCGGCAGGCAATTCGCCTCGGGATCGTCCTTGGACACGCGCTGCGCGGCCAGTTTCTCCGCCCACGGCTGAATCGGCAACTTTTCGCCCTTCTTCAGCGCGCTTTCGATGTTGTAGATGAAGGTGCGATCCGGGCTCCAGATACCCGAGAAATCGGGTTTCCCGGAAGCGGTTCGCGGCGCCGGACCCTTGGGAACCGTCGCGCTCAGACGCTCCGCCGTTTCGATCGCTTCATTTTGTCCCGCGGCTCGCATCGCGAAACCGGCCATCACAAAAATAAGAAATGTCGCGCGCATTTTATTTCTCCGGTTGATCGTACGGTGCCAGCCGCCGGATCCAGATGTTGCGATAGCGCACCGGCTGCTGGTGATCCTGCAAGACCAGGGAATCTTCCTCCGGCTGCGGAGTGTAGTGCGCAAGCTGGCGATGAAGCGTCGGCCCCATCAGTTCCTTACGATTGTGCAGCAGCACTCCATTCAGGAACACCGTGGCATAGGCCGGCTTCGACAGCTTCCCGTTTTCGAATTTCGGCGCCTCGAAGACGATGTCGTAGGCCTGCCACTCGCCCGGTTTGCGCGTGGGATTCACCAGCGGAGGCCATTGCCCGTAAAGGGCGCCCGCTTGTCCGTCGGCGTAAGTCGGGTTCTGATACGAATCGAGCACCTGCACTTCATAGCGACCTTGCAGGAAAATCCCGCTATTTCCCCGGTTCTGGCTGGCTCCGCGAACTTCCGCGGGCGCAGACCATTCGATGTGCAGCTGCACGTCGCCGAACTTCTGTTTGGTCGTAAGATCCCCGGCGCCGGGGACCACTTCGAAGTACCCGTTTTCGAGCTTCCAGGGGCGTTTCCCGGCAGTCCATTGTGATAAATCCTTGCCGTCAAACAGCACGACTGCATCCGAGGGCGGGCCGGCGGGCTGGGCCGCGGGAGTCACCACGGGCGGATGCGGCCGCTTTGGATCGTGGACATGGAACGGCAGCCCGGGAAGAATCGGAGTATCGTCGTATCCCAGGTCGTGATTCGCGGTTTGCCCGAGCAGGGCGATGCCGGGAAGCAGAATCAAGGCAAGCCGGCGCATAGGCTCCTCCCTGCGCCATAGTATCGCAAGCTCTTTTGATCGCGCACAACGGAGCGCCGCAAGACCGGCCGGGTCCTGTTAGTTGCGGGCGAAACCAATTACAGCGATGCTTGAACTGAGTGGAGGGGTCGTCACCGCGGGCCGCCCGGATCACGCTGGCTGTTTTGCTGGCGATCGCGCTGGGGTTGTGCGCCGTCGTAGTTTGGCCGTTCGCCGCGAGCATCATCGGCGCAGCCGTGATCGCCGTGGTGTACTATCCTCTGCACGCGCAACTCGAGCGCCGCAACCTGAAGCCCTCATGGGCGGCGTCTCTTTCGACCTTTCTTGTGCTGGTCGCGTTCCTGGTGCCTCTGGCGTTGCTTATTACGACTCTGACGCAGGAGCTGCGTTCGGCCTATCAGGCTCTCGCCTCAGGCTCCCAAGAGCAGGGTCCCGGCTGGATGCTGGCGGCGCTGGACCGTCCCTTCACAGCCATCGAGACGCGGCTGGGAATCGAACCCGGACAGCTCCGGTCCATGGCGGCAGCCCGGCTGCAAGAATTCGGATCGGCTCTGCTCAGCAACGCGATGCGAGTGGTCGGCGCGGCTGGCGGAGGAGTCGTGCGGTTCGTCATCGGCGTCGGTACGCTGTACTGCGCGTTTCTGTACGGAGGCCGGATGTACAAGTACGTCGTGGCCGTGTCGCCGCTGGGGTTTTCGCGGACTTCAACGCTGTTGCGCGCGGTCCATCAGATGATCATGGCGAGTTTTTACGGAGTCGTCGCCGTGGCGGCAGCGCAGGGGCTGCTCTGCGGCGTCGGCGCGTGGATCGCGGGCTTGCCCTCGCCGACCCTGTGGGGCGTCGCCGCGGCGGTCGTCTCCGTGCTGCCCATGTTCGGCTCGGCGCTCGTATGGCTTCCGGCGGCAGCAGTGCTGTTCGCGGAAGGCTCGACCGGGCGCGGTGTGTTCATGTTGGTTTGGGGCGCCGGACTGGTCGGCACCGTGGATAACTTCATCCGCCCGATGGTGGTGATGACAAAGTTGCCGGCTCATCCGCTGGCCGTTTTCGTCTCTATGCTGGGCGCCGTGGAGGCGTTCGGCCCGTTGGGGATTCTCTTGGGGCCGGTGATCCTGGCCGTAACGGTGGCCTTGTTCCGGATGCTGCGCGAAGAGATGGACGGCGGTGAACCCATCTAGAACGGACGACATCGCGAAGCCGGCGCGGGTCTGGCACGCCCTGTCTATCGAAGCGGTCGAGCGGGAACTCCAGACGGCGCTGGAATCCGGCCTCACCAACGAAGAAGTCTCCGAGCGGCGCGCGCGGTACGGTCCAAACTCGCTTCGCGAGCCCGAGCCCAAGAGTCTCTGGCGGATTTTCGCGTCGCAGTTTGCAGATTTCATGATCCTGGTGCTCCTGGCGGCGGCGATCATCGCCGGGCTGCTGGGCGAAGCCGCCGATACGGCGGCGATCGTGGCGATCGTGGTGCTGAATGCGGTGATCGGATTCGTGCAAGAATACCGCGCCGAGCAAGCCTTGGCCGCGCTCCGGAAAATGGCCGCTCAGCAGGCGCGCGTGCGGCGCGGCGGAGAGCCGCGAACGGTCCCCGCGGAGGACCTGGTGCCCGGCGACATCGTACTCCTGGAGGCGGGCAATGTGATCCCGGCGGATCTGCGAATCGCGACGGCGGCGCAGCTTCGCATAGGAGAAGCCGCGCTCACGGGCGAATCCCACCCCGCGGAGAAATCCCCGCGCGCGGTTGCTGCCGATCCGGGACTGCCGCTGGGCGATCGCGCCAGCATGGCTTACAAGGGCACCATCGTGCACCACGGGCGCGGCGAGGGGATGGTGGTCGCCACGGGAATGCGCACCGAACTCGGCCGCATTGCCGAGATGATCGCCGAACCAGCGGAAGGGAAGACGCCGCTGCAGCGCCGGCTTGCGCAGTTCGGACGCTACCTGGCTGTAGCCGCGCTGGGGATCTGCGCCATTATTTTCGTGATCGGCATTCAGCGCGGCCAGCCACTGATGCTGATGTTCCTGACCTCGGTAAGCCTCGCGGTGGCGGCGATCCCGGAAGCGCTTCCCGCGGTGGTGACCATCACGCTCGCATTGGGAGCGCGCCGGATGCTGGGGCGCAACGCGTTGGTCCGGCGTCTCCCCGCCGTGGAAACGCTCGGGTCCGTCACGTACATCTGCTCGGATAAGACCGGAACGCTAACGGAGAACAGAATGCGCGTGACTGCCGCCTACGCTGGAGGCCGGCAGATCGCATTGCCGGCGGAAATGCTGGAAGGCCAAGCCTGGGAGATGTTCTTCACCGCGCTGGCTCTCAACAACGACGCCCATCGCAACGCGCGCGGCGAAATCTCGGGCGATCCGACCGAAGCCGCCTTGCTCGACGCCGCTCGCGCCGCGGGTTTCGAAAAGGAAGCGCTCCTCGAGGAATTCCCCCGCGTGGCGGAGTACCCGTTCGACTCGGAACGCAAGCGGATGGCGACGGTGCATGAGTCCGCTTCGGGTGTTCTGGTCTTTGTTAAGGGCGCTCCGGAAGCCATACTGGACCGCTGCGAGGCTGATCGGCCAGCGATCGCCGCCGCGGCGGAACAGATGGCCGGGAGCGGGTTGCGAGTGCTCGCCGTGGCGTATCGCCGGTTGACAAGTCTTCCCGAAAACGGGAATTCGGAAGAAATCGAATCCTCCCTGACGTTCTTGGGTCTGGCCGGACTGATCGATCCGCCGCGCTCCGAGGCGCTCGAAGCGGTTCGCGTTTGCCGTGATGCGGGAATCGTTCCGGTGATGATCACCGGCGACCATCCGGCTACCGCTCTGGCCATCGCGCGGCAATTGGGCATGACCTCTGATGCGGAGGGAGCACTCACCGGGCGCGATCTCGCCACCGTGCCGCCGGCCGAACTGGACCAGCTCGTGAAGAAGATACACGTCTACGCGCGCGTCGATCCAGCGCAGAAGCTCCGGATCGTGGAGGCGCTCCAGAAACAGGGCCAGTTCGTAGCGATGACCGGCGATGGCGTGAACGACGCTCCCGCCCTGCAACGCGCCGACATCGGAATCGCGATGGGACGCAGCGGCACCGACGTGGCGCGCGAGGCGGCGGATCTGGTGCTGCTGGATGACAATTTCGCCAGCATCGTCGCCGCAGTTCGCGAAGGCCGCCACATTTTCGAAAACATCCGGAAATTCGTCAAGTTCATCATGGCCAGTAACGCAGCCGAAATTTGGACGCTGTTTCTCGCGCCGCTGCTGGGTTTGCCGGTTCCGCTGCTGCCCATTCACATTCTGTGGATCAACCTGGTCACGGACGGATTGCCGGGCTTGGCGCTGGCCGTCGAACCCGAGGAGCGATTTCTCATGCAGCGTCCGCCGCGCCCGCCCTCGGAAAGCCTGTTCGCGCGGGGTCTCTGGCAGCACGTGGTTTGGGCCGGACTGTGGATGGCCGGGATCTCCCTCTTTTCGCAAGCGTATGCGATTCGCTCCGGGTGGATGCACTGGCAGACCATCGTATTCACTGTCCTGACGGTCGCCCAGATGGCGCACGTGCTGGCGGTGCGTTCCGACACCGAGCCGTTGTGGCGCATGCGTTCCAACGGGCGGCTGGCGGGGGCAATGAGCATCACGCTGGGCTTGCAGATGGCCGTCATCTACTGGCCTCCGTTCCAGCGCATTTTCGAGACCACCTCGCTCAGCGCGGGCGAGTTGCTGTTTTCTTTTGCGCTGTGCGCCACGGTACTGGTTGCGGTCGAAGTCGAAAAATGGCTGACGCGCCGGGGATGGATTTACCGGGACAAATCCAGAACGGCGTGAACCACATCCTCCTCCGCTTCCAGACGAAACCCCAGCAGCCGGCAGATCTCGATCATCTGCCGGTTTTCGGGAAGTATTTCGGCCGTTAGGCGGTCCAGCTTCTCGGCCTTCCCGATTTCCATCAGCCTGCGCCAAATCTCCGTGCCGAGTCCGCGGCCCTGATACTCATCGGTGATCAGCACGGCCAGCTCGCCTTCGTTCCCCGCGTGCGCTTTCGCCAGCCGGCCCACCGCGAGAATCTCAGGCTCGTGACGGCCGTCAGGATCCCGCCGCACGGCGACCAGCGCGATTTCCCGGTTGTAATCGATAAAGCAAATCTGCACTAGCCTCTGGTGCGACACTCGCTCCTCCAGATTCATCATGTGGAAGTAGCGCAGGTACACGCTCCGCTCGGAGAGCTTGCCGTGGAACCGGACCATGAGCGGCTCGTCTTCGGGGCGTATCGGGCGGATCAATATTTCCTCGCCGTTTTCGAATTTCCACGCCCGCGAATACTGCTCCGGATAGGGCCGGATCGCCGGTTCGGGCGGATACACCACCTCGCGTGGATGCAACACGACGCGAGCATCCAGGGCCAGCAATTGCTCCGGCCCGGCCAGCAGCGGATTGACGTCTGTTTCGCGGATCCACTTCTGCTCCACCACCAGGTAGCTGAAGCGAACCAGCAGGCGTTCGAGCGCAGCCAGGTCCACAGGCTTACGCCCGCGCACACCTTCCAGCGCGTGAAAAATCGTGGTGCGCTCCATCAGACGCCGGGCCAGCGTTGTATTGAGCGGCGGCAGGCCGATGGCCCGGTCCTTGTAGATTTCGACAAGCTGCCCGCCGCCCCCGAACAGCAGCACGGGCCCGAACTGCGCATCGATGCTCGATCCGAGGATCAGCTCGTAGCCCGCGGCGCGCACCATGGGCTGGACCGTCACACCGAGAAAGTGTTCGGCGCCGGCGGCACGAGCCACGGAGTCCTGGATGCTGCGGTACGCTCTGCGAACAGCGTCGTCGTTCGCAAGGTCGAGCTGAACGCCGCCGACGTCCGTCTTGTGGGTCACCGTTTCGGAGTGCAGCTTCAGAACCACCGGATATCCGATGCGCTGCGCGGCCTGAACAGCCTGTTCCGGATCTTTCGCGACAACTGTTGGCACGGTTGGAATTCCATAGGCCGCCAGGAGCGCCTTCGATTCCGCTTCTGTCAACAATGTGCGGCCTTGGGCGCGCGCACCCGCAACCATCTCGCCAGCCTGGGCCCGCGCTTGTGCGGTGCGAGCCGCATCCGGATCTTCGGATTCAAATGTCTGCGGCGTCTCATACAGAGCCTGCAAATTGGCGCTGTATCGCCACATGGACTGAAACACTCGCGCGGCTGAATCGGGATAGGCGTAAGTGGGAATGCGCGCGCGATTCAGCGCGGCTTCGCCCGCGGCCACGTCCTGGCCGCCCATCCAGCTTGCGATCACCGGCTTGCCGGGCAACTGCGCGTAGGGAGCCAGCTTCTCCGCTACGGCAGCCGGATCGGTCACGGCCTGCGGGGCCAGGACCACCAGCAATCCGTCGGTTGCCGGGTCCTGCGCAACCAGGCTAACGGCTCGCGCGTAACGATCCGGGCTCGCGTCGCCCAGGATATCGATCGGGTTCTGATGGCTCCAGTGCGGCGGAAGAAATTCGTTGAGCTTCCGCATCGTCTCTCCCGACAAGGAAGCGAGCTGGCCGCCGGCACCGAGCAGCGCATCGGCGGCGAGGACGGCGGCGCCCCCGGCATTCGTCACCACGGTCAGTTTCGGCCCCCGCGGCCGAGGCTGCTTGTCGAGCGCTTCGGCCAGATTGAACAACTCCGCGATGGTATCGACGCGCAGCACGCCGCATCGGCGGAACGCCGCGTCGAGCACGGCATCCTGGCCGGTGAGCGCTCCGGTGTGCGAGGCGGCCGCCTTCGCCGCGGCTTCCGTCCGGCCGGGCTTCAACACGATGATCGGTTTGGAGAGCGCCACTTCACGCGCTGCGGATAGAAATTTGCCCGCATCGGCGATCGACTCCATGTAGATCACAATGCTGCGCGTCTGCGGATCGTCGCCCAGGTACAGGATCAGGTCGCCCCAGGCCACATCGAGCATCGAGCCCACCGATACAAACGCGCTGAAGCCGACGTTTTCCTGCTGGCTCCAGTCGAGAATCGCGGTGCAGATCGCGCCGCTCTGGCTAATCAGTCCGAGATGGCCCGCCCGCGCCATGCTGCTGGCGAAGGTCGCGTTGAGTTTCGTATGCGGGCTCATCACGCCCAGACAATTGGGCCCGACCAGGCGGACGTCGCCGCGGCGCGCTTCGCGCAGGACTTCCTGTTCCAAGCGCGTCCCCGCCGCGCCGATCTCCCGGAACCCGGCGCTGATGATAATTGCGCCTTTCACGCCGGCATCGCCGCACTGCTTGACGACGCCCGGAACGGTTTGCGCCGGCGTGACAATCACGGCCAGGTCCGCGGTTTTCGGCAAGGCAGTGAGATCGGGATAACTGCGAAGCCCCAGCACTGTGGGATGCTTCGGATTCACCGGGTAGATCGCGCCCGCAAATCCTCCCTGAACCAGGTTGGCGACGATCGCGCGTCCCACGCTGCCGGGCCGTTCGGTGGCGCCGATGACGGCGACGTTTTGAGGCCGGAAGAACACGTCGAGAGGCGACTCGCCGGGTCTCCGCTTCGAAGGCATACTCTGATGCTAGCCAGAATCGTTGTTGCGCCGAAATATCTCCGCAGCGAGACTGGTGAGTATGCCTCCGCTGCGAGGTTCCTTCTGGGCGCTGGTGTTGTACGACGTGGCGGAGCAAATCCGCCTGGATCAGTTGCGCACGTTGGCAGGGTTGGAAGCTCCCGGCCGCGAGCCGACCTTCAAGCATCCCGTACCCGACTACGTGCGTTTCGAGCGTCCGCCGGTCGTGCAGCCTTTGGGGCCGGTTTCGATGAATGCGGGCGAGCAGTTTCAGGCCCGCATCAAGTACTTCGAATATGGCGTCGTCAGCGTCGAACTGAGACTGGATTTCGAAACCGGATGGGACGACCTGGTGAAACTTTCGAGCCGGTGGCTCGCCGAGCCCGAATTCGAAAAACGAACCTCGGAAATGGTTCGGGGCTGCATGGAGCGCGTGCGCGGCGCGTTGGTGGACCCATATGCTTCCTGGCTCAGCGAAGACTACTACATCATTCAGATTCGCGAAGCCGCCGACGAACAGGGCCAGCCCTTCACCGCCGCTGCGCTGCTTGCCGAGCACGGCCAGCATGTCGCCCAGATCGTCCGTGGCGAGGCCTCTGCCTTAGCTCAGGCGGAGCAGAACGACGCGCTTCAGGCAGCGCTATCCTACTATCCCTCTGACTTGCTTGTGGTCGGATGGGTGGGAGCGTTCGTGTACGATACCGCGGAAGGCGCGGCGCCGACGATTCAGCTCCTGGAATACGCCAACACCCAGCTACTCGAATTCCGGCACTACGACGAGGTCCTGACACGCGTTCTGAACGACGTGTACCGGATGCTCGGGCACCGCGGGCGATTCCTTCGCCGCTGGAAGATGGCCGGCGAAGCTGAGCGCCTCAACGCCATGCGCCTGGACGTCCGCGAGCTGGCGGAACGCGCCGACAACGCCATCAAATTTTTAAGCGATATGTTCTACGCGCGCGCGTACCGGGTGACTGCAAGCCGGGTGGGCGTTCCCGATTACCGCGCCCTGGTGGACGAAAAACTGCGCATCGCTGGCGAGTTGTACGAAGTCATGGTGAACGAGTTCCATCAGGCCCGCGCGTTCATTCTGGAAGCGATGGTGGTCGCGATTCTCGTCATCGAGTTGATCCACCTGGTCGCCTGGAGGTAGGAGGCGGACTTGTCCGCCTCAGCCCAGCTCCTGAAGATCGGTCTCAATGATTCGTTCGATCAGCTCGGCGACTCCGGCGCCGTGACTCCGCTCCGTCACGATGTCCGCGAATTCCTTGGTCCGCGGCAGCGCGTTCGCGACCGCCGCCGAGCAGCGGCAGGCGCTCAACATCGCCTCGTCGTTCTCGGCATCCCCGATCCCCACGCTTTGGTGCACGGAAAGCCCGAGTTCGGCCAGCGCCGCCTTCAGTCCCGCAGCCTTATCGACGCCGAAGGGAAGCACCATCACGGCTCCTTTGTTGAACACCACCTGCAATTCCAGATCGAGGGTCCGGATCAGATCGCGCGCGGTGGTATGAAACGGTTCCCACGTCGCGACGATCACGCGCCCCACCGAAAGCGGGCTGACGTCGCGCGCCCGCAGGCCGTCGATGAATTCCGGCGGCGGCGGCTCCGCGAGCAGCAACTCCTCGCGCGTGGCCGGACGGTAGAGCAGCGCTCCGTTTTCGGCGACCACCCGATCGAAGTAATCGATCTGGGGAAACACCCGGCCCAGGTCGTCCAACTCGCGGCCGGTCACGAGGATGAGGTTCCGGCCGGTACTCCGGAGGCGATCCAGTGCCTCCAGAGTCGATTGGTCTACGGTTCCATGAGTGGCCAGCGTCCCGTCGTAGTCGCAGGCCAGCGCGTGATAGCGCACGGCGTTTATGCGCGGAGCCCTACAGCCGGCAGATCAGCAACTCGCGCTCGTAGATCATCTCCGGAGGCAGATGATCATGTAAGGCGATAAACAGTTCCTCGTGCGAGATCACTTCCTTACGCCACTCGGCGCGGTTGAACGCCTGCACCGCTTCGAACTGTTCTTTGTTAAACGAAGGCAGGCCGGTCCATTCGATGTCTTCGTGACGCGGCATCCAGCCGATGGGGGTCTCGTTGGCCAGTGCCCGGCCCCGGGCGCGATCGACGATCCACTTCAGCACGCGCATGTTCTCGCTGAAGCCCGGCCACATGAACTTGCCGTCGGCATCCTTGCGGAACCAGTTCACGTGGAAGATGCGAGGCGTTTCGCTCAAGTTTCGCTGCATCTTGATCCAGTGCCGGAAATAATCGCCCATGTGATAGCCGCAGAACGGCAGCATGGCCATCGGATCGCGCCGGACCTGGCCGACAGTGCCGACGATGGCTGCCGTAGTCTCCGAGCCCATCGTGGCGCCGGTGTAAACGCCGCCGCTCCAGTTGAATGCCTGGTACACCAGCGGCATGGTGGTCGCGCGCCTGCCGCCGAAAATCAGAGCGCTGATCGGCACGCCTTCCGGATTCTCCCAGTCCGGATCGATGGTCGGACACTGCGAAGCCGGCGCCGTGAACCGCGAATTCGGATGCGCCGCCTTTGCTCCGGTTTCCTTGCCGATCTGCGGAGTCCAGCGGTTGCCGCGCCAGTCCATGCACTCGGCCGGCGGCTCGTCGGTCATTCCTTCCCACCACACTCCGCCTTCGGGCGTCAGGGCGACGTTGGTGAAGATCGTGTTGCGCGCCAGCGTGGACATCGCATTCGGATTCGTCTTCACCGATGTTCCCGGCGCCACGCCGAAGAAACCAGCTTCCGGATTGATGGCGCGGAGCCGGCCGTTCGCGTCCGGCTTGATCCAGGCGATATCGTCTCCCACGGTCCACACTTTCCAGCCCTCGAACCCGCGGGGAGGGATCAGCATCGAGAAATTGGTCTTGCCGCAGGCGCTCGGGAACGCGGCCGCGACATACGTCTTTTCGCCGTGCGGATCCTCCACTCCCAGGATCAACATGTGTTCCGCCATCCAACCTTCGTCGCGCGCGATGTTGGAGGCAATCCGCAGCGCGAAGCACTTCTTGCCGAGCAGCGCATTCCCGCCGTAACCGGATCCGTACGACCAGATCTCGCGGCTCTCGGGAAAGTGGACGATGTACTTCTCCTCGTTGCAGGGCCAAGGAACGTCACGATCGCCCGGATTCAAGGGCATTCCGACGGTGTGCATGCATGGAACAACGCGCGTGTCGGCCTTGTCGATCTCGGCGTAAATCGGCATGCCGATCCGCGCCATGATCCTCATGTTCACCACCACGTACGGCGAATCCGTGAGCTGGACCCCGATCTGGGACATGGGCGAGCCGACGGGTCCCATGCTGAACGGCAGCACGTACATGGTCCGGCCGCTCATGCAGCCGTTAAAAAGCTCCTTCAGCTTGCGGCGCATCTCTACCGGATTCACCCAGTTGTTGGTGGGCCCGGCATTATCCTTCGAAAGGGAACAGATGAAGGTGCGATCTTCCACGCGCGCCACATCGCTGGCGTCCGACCGGGCGTAGTAGCAACCCGGCCAAAGGTCCTCGTTCAGCTTGATAAATGTCCCGTTCTCAACCATTTGCGCGCAGAGAGCGTCATACTCCTCCTGCGAGCCATCCACCCAGTGGATGTTCTTCGGCTTGGTGAGTTCCGCCATTTTGTCCACCCAGCGGAGCAGATGCTTGTTCTCACTTAAAGGCCGGGAGACGTCCCTCGAAGGCTTTGTTGTAACCGTAGACATGTACTCTATTATCGCGCTCCTATGGAACCTCTGTGAATTTTTTGAAACTGGACTTTCCCCGCTGCAAGCGGGTAGAATACTCTCTCGCTCCAATCGCTCCACATCAAATGCGTCTGCTGCGTCAATTTGTGACGTCGGACCTGGGCCAGGACCTGGTGGAGTACGTCCTGGTGCTGGCACTGATGATCATCGTCACCACGGCTCTTCTGCTCAGCGCGGGCGAATCCCTCAGCGCGGTCTGGACCACGCCCGTACTGGGGACCGCCAATTCCGCGCCATCGACGGATCTCCACAGACGCTAAGCTCCCAGCTATTGCTGCCTCGATCTTCGGCCTGCCTTGCCGCCCATCCCGCTCCACTCCGGCTTTCCATTCTTGTCGCGCAACGTCAACGTTTTCCCATCCTTGATCACTTCCCTGGCAACGAGATAATCGTTGCCGCCCATGGTCACTTTCGAGCCGGTGATTTCGACCTCATCCCCCTTCGCGAACGCGAAGCCTTTACTGGCGATGAACTGGGACGGACCCAGCATCACCTGCTTGTCGCCTTCCGCGGTCTTGACCGTGAGATGGGTACCCATGCCCATCCCCATCTTCATCATCATTCCCTGGCCGCCTTGATCCAGGCTTTCGACGGAGCCCTTGATCGTAGTCTCCGTCCCGGCGTTGTACATCATCCCCGGGCCTTCGTGCTGCTGGCCAAGGACAGGAACCAACGCCACCGCCACGATGGCCATGGCTTTTAGAATCCGCATAGGAACCTCCTCCACCACCCCCCGTGCAACTGTGGTGCCGACTGTCACCAGTGGGGAACCGATTGCATCCTTAACCAGCGAAAGTCATGAAGACCTTGCTTTTGTTGGGTATGATCCCCGGCATCGTTGCGGGACAGGGCGCACCGGCGCCTTCGCTTGCGCTAACAGACGCAGTTGCGCTCGCCTTGAACACGAATAAGGCGATCGCCGCATCGCAGTCGGCCGCGAACGCAGCCGGAGCCCAAATAAGGGAAGCTCGCGCCGGATTCCTCCCCAAGGTGAACTACTCCGAGTCCTGGGCGCGCAGCGATAACCCGGTATTCGTATTTTCCTCGCTGCTCACGCAACATCAGTTCGGCGACCAGAACTTCCTGGTCGGCCCCTTGAACCGCCCGGATTTTCTGAACAATTTCCAATCTCTGGTCACCACCGACCAGACGATCTACGACGCCGGTCAAACCCGCCACGCGGTTCGTGGCGCGATTCTATCCAAGGAAATGGCGGACGAGAACAGCCGGGCCACCCGGATGCAGGTGATCCAGTCGGTGGTGCGCGCCTATTATGCCGCCCTGCTGAACGTCGAGCAAGTCAAGGTCGCCGATCAGGCCCTGCGATCCGCCGAAGCCGACCTCGAACACGCTCAGAACGTCCGTTCGGCGGGACTTTCCACGGATAGCGACGTTCTCTCCATCCGGGTCCACCTCGCCGCGGTCCGCGAACAACAAATCCGCAATGCCGCGGACCTGGAAGTCGCCCGCGCCGCGCTGAACGATGCCCTGGGCCTTCCGCTCGATACGCCTCACACGCTGACCACCGGTCTGGCGGCCGTGCCGATGGCGGGAATCACGCGCGATCAATACGAATCGAGCGCTGCGCAGGAACGGCCCGAGACGAATCTCACGAGACTCGCAAAAAGCCTGGCCGAAAACCAATCCGCGTCGGCGCATAGCAATTTCCTTCCACAGGTCGCAGCGCACGGAGCCTTCGAAGCTGACCGGCAGCGGTTCTACGATCGCGGAGGCGCAAACTGGCTGGTATCGGTCGGCCTGAAATGGAATCTGTTCAATGGGTTCGGGGATAAGGCCCGCACCGAGGCCGCGGCCGCCGAACTCGAGCGCGCCACCGCCCGCCAGCAGGAAGTCGATTCCGCGGTCCGCTTGCAGATCCGGCGCGCTTATGCGGACGTGAACGCCGCGCAGCAGAGAATCGCAGTCGCCAAAGCAACCGTAGCCGAGGCAGACGAAAGCCTGCGAATCACGCAGAACCGCTATGCGGCCGGACTCAGCACCGTCACCGACCTGCTCCGCACCGAGACTGCCCTGCTTGACGCCCGGACGCGCCAGTTACAGGCGATCCATGATCAGCGGATCGCAGCGGTGGCGCTGGAACTTGCGGCCGGGACGCTCACGCCGGATTCGGAGGTCCTGCAATGAACAAGCTTCATGCCGTAGTCTCACTTTGCCTGTTTGGATTGGCCGCGTGCAGCGACACGCCCCCGAACGGCAGCTCGGCGACGCCACCGAATCCCGCGGTTCGTGTCCGCGTGGAATCTGCTGCCACGCAATCCGTGCCGGCTCTGTATGAGGCGACCGGAACCGTTCGCGCACGGACCTCCGCCCTAATTTCCTCCAGGCTAATGGCGTACGTCCGCGACGTGAAGGTGCAGGTGGGCGATCGCGTCCGCGAAGGGCAACCGCTGGTTTCCCTCGACAACCGTGACCTGGAGGCCTCAACCCGGCGCGCCCTCGCCGCCCGGGAAGAGATTCGCCGCGCGCTTCCCGAGGGCGATAGCGCCGTGGCCGCCGCCAAAGCCAGCCTCGACCTGGCGCAGAGCACGTTCCAGCGCTTCAACGAGCTGTATCAGAAAAAATCGATTTCAGACCAAGAATTCGACGAAGTCTCCGGAAAACGCAGAGCCGCCCAGGCGAATTACGACATGATGCTGTCGCGCCGCGCGCAACTCGATGCGAAGCTGGCGCAGATCGAAGAAGAGATTCGCTCGGCACAGGTCTCCGCAGGATTCGCCGAAATCACGGCGCCGTTTGCCGGGCTTGTTAGCGCCAAGTCCGTCGAGCCCGGCGTCCTCGCCGCCCCGGGCGTTCCGCTTCTGACAATCGAACGCGATGGCGGGTATCGCCTGGAAGCCTCGGTCGAGGAATCGAAGCTCGCTCCCATCCGGACCGGCCAGCTAGTCCGCGTGAAGCTCGACGGCATCGATCGGCCCTTCGCCGCGCGTGTTTCCGAAATCGTGCCGGCCGTGGATCCGGCCGCGCGCGCCAACACCGTGAAAATCGACTTGCCGGCACTCGGCGGAATCCGCTCGGGCATGTTCGGACGCGCCAGCTTCGAGCTCGGCAGCCGCTCCATGCTCACCGTTCCCGCGGCGGCGGTTGTCGAGCGCGGGCAGTTACGATCGGTCACGATCGCCGAAAACGGAATCGCCCGCGCGCGCCTGATCACAACGGGGCAACGTGACGGAGACCGCATCGAGGTGCTGTCCGGACTTCATCCAGGCGAGTCCGTCGTAATCTCTCCGGCCAATGTCGCCGACGGAACCAGGATCGAGGTGCAGCCGTGACCAACGGCGGTCATTTGGGCATCGCAGGCCGCCTGGCGCGAGCCTGGATCGGCTCGAAGCTGACGCCGCTGCTGATCTCCGGATCGCTGCTGGTCGGCGCGTTCGCGGTCTGGCGCCTGCCGCGCGAAGAAGAGCCGCAGATCACCGTCCCCATGGTAGACGTGTTCGTCCAGATGCCGGGCGCGTCCGCGCGCGAGGTCGAAGAGCGCGTTACCAAGCCCATGGAAAAACTGCTGTGGGAAATTCCCGGCGTCGAGTACATTTATTCGACCTCGAGCCCGGGAATGTCGACGGCGATCGTGCGTTTCGTGGTCGGGCAGGACGAAGAGAAGAGCATCGTCCGGCTGAATCAGAAGCTGAACGCGAACCTCGATCTGATCCCGCCCGGAGCCTCGCCGCCCCTAATTAAACCGCGCTCGATCGACGACGTTCCCATTCTCGCGCTCACGTTTTGGAGCAACCAGTACGGCGATTTCGAGCTGCGCCGCATCGCCGCCCAGGTGCACGACGCGATCAAACAGACTCCCGACGTATCGGCCGTGGCGCTGATCGGGGGGCAGCGCCGCCAGATCCGAGTGGATCTGGATCCCGGCAGACTGGCCGCCTACAATCTCGCGCCTTTGCAAGTCGCCGAGGCGCTGGGCGCGTCCAACCGGAAATTGCCTGCGGGCGAATTCGCTTCGGAAAATCGGGAGCTGCAAATCGAAACCGGCGAGTTCCTGACCACCGCCGGCGATGTGGGCAATGTGGTCGCGGGCGTGGCCCACGACAAGCCCATCTTCGTACGCAACGTGGCGCAGATCACCGATGGAGGCGAAGAACCGTCGAGCTATGTCCGGTTCTCAGACGGCCACGGATTCCATCCGGCTGTAACGATCGCCATTTCAAAGCGCCGCGGCACCAATGCCGTAACCGTCGCCGAGGACGTTCTGCATCGCCTGGAACCGTTGCGCGGCACCGTGATTCCGTCAGGCGTCGAAATGACGATCACCCGGCACTACGGCGAAACGGCCAAGGAAAAATCGAACGAGCTGCTGTACCACATGCTGATCGCCGTGGTCTCGGTCAGCCTGCTGATCGCACTGACGCTCGGGTTTCGCGAGTCGTGGATCGTGTTTCTGGCGATCCCCGTCACGCTGGCCCTGACGCTCGCCGTGTTCTACTTCTACGGCTACACGCTCAATCGCATCACGTTGTTCGCGCTGATTTTCTCCATCGGCATTTTGGTGGACGACGCCATCGTTGTGGTGGAAAACATCGCCCGGCATTGGAGGCTGCCCGAAAATCAAGATCGGCCGCACGTAGATGTTGCCGTCGAAGCGGTAGACGAAGTCGGCAATCCCACGATTCTCGCCACGCTGGCCGTGGTCGCGGCCATTTTACCCATGGCCTTCGTCGGCGGACTGATGGGTCCCTATATGCGGCCGATCCCCATCGGCGCTAGCGCTGCCATGCTGTTCTCCCTGATGGTCGCGTTTCTGGTAACGCCCTGGGCGGCGATACGGATCCTGAAACATCGCGCGCAGCACGGCCACGAATTTCGCGAGAGCTGGATGACGCGAGGCTACCGGCGTATCATGGGCGCTTTGCTCCATCGCCCGCTGGTGCGCTGGGCATTCCTTGCGGGCGTGGTCATTCTGCTGCTCGGTTCCGTCTCGTTCTTCTATTTCGGCCTGGTCAAAGTCAAAATGCTGCCGTTCGACAACAAGAGCGAGTTCCAGGTGATCGTCGATATGGACAACGGCACGACGCTCGAGGAATCGGCGCGTGTGGCGCAAGCTCTGGCCGAGGAAACGCTCAAGCAACCCGAGGTCGTAAACGTCCAGACCTACGCCGGCACCGCGTCGCCCTACAACTTTAACGGCTTGGTGCGGCACTATTATCTGCGCGGCGGTCCGAACGTTGCCGACATCCAGGTGAACCTCCGGCCCAAGGGGGATCGCACGCTGCAAAGCCACGAGATCGCCAAGCAGGTGCGCAGCCGGCTTCAGCCGATCGCCGCGCGGTATGGCGCACGCATCAAGGTCGCCGAAGTGCCTCCCGGGCCTCCGGTTCTCGAAACGCTAGTCGCCGAAGTCTACGGCCCGAATATGGAAGAACGCATCGCGCTCGCGCGGCAAATGCGCGATCTCTTCAAGCGCACCGACGGAGTGGTGGACGTCGATTGGTACGTGGAAAGCGATCAGCCGAAATACAGCCTGGCCGTGGACGAAGAGAAAGCCGCGCTCAGCGGAGTTTCCGAAGACGATGTCGCGCGCACGCTGCGGCTGGCTTCGTCCGGATACGCCGCCGGGTTGCTCCACGACGCTGCCGAGAAAGAAGACGTTCCCGTAGTTCTCGGCCTGGACCGCGCCACGCGCTCGGACTGGCAGCGGATGCAGAGCCTCAAGCTCACCGGCCGCAACGGCCGCACTGTCGCGCTCAGCGAGATCGTGCGTCTGAATAACAGCGTCGCGGAAAAGAGCATCTATCACAAGAACCTGCTCCCGGTGACCTATGTCACGGCCGATGTCGCCGGCGCGATGGAAAGCCCGGTGTACGCGATCCTCAAACTCGGCCCGGAAATCGGCAAGATCCAGATTCCCGAGGGCTACCAGATCGAGCAGCACATGGCTTCCCTGCCCTCGAATGCGGACAAATATTCGATGAAATGGGACGGCGAATGGCACATCACCTACGAAGTGTTTCGTGACCTGGGGATCGCCTTCGCCGCTGTCCTGATTCTGATATACGCACTCGTGGTGGGCTGGTTCCAGTCCTTTCTGACGCCGCTGCTGATCATGGCGGCCATCCCGTTTTCGCTGGTCGGAATTCTGCCGGCCCACAGCTCCATGAACGCGTTCTTCACGGCGACCTCCATGATCGGATTCATCGCGGGCGCGGGAATCGTGGTCCGAAACTCGATCATCCTCGTCGATTTCATCGAACTGCGCCTCAAGCAGGGGCTGCCGCTCGATCAAGCGGTAATCGATGCGGGCGCGGTGCGCTTCCGGCCGATGGCGCTGACGGCCGCGGCCGTAGTGGTCGGCTCGGCCGTAATCTTATTCGACCCCATTTTCCAAGGACTGGCCATCGCTCTCATGGCGGGCGAAATCGCTTCGCTGCTGCTTTCGCGCATGACCGTCCCGGTTCTCTTTTACGTGTTCCACAAAAGGAGGTCACAGCTATGACAGTCGAACGTTACCTGCGTCTGATTGGGGGCGCCTTCGTGGTCCTCAGCGTCGCTCTCGGATACTGGGTCAGCCAGTATTTCTACTTGTTCACCGCGTTTGTCGGATTGAACCTGTTCCAATCGGGCTTCACCAACTGGTGTCCGATGATGTCGTTCCTCCGCAAGGCCGGCGTCAAGGACCAGGCGCCGAGCCCCAAGCCGGAGATTCCCGGCCGGCTGGCCGCGTGATCAAGTGCAACTTACCGTTTGTGCGCCTGGATATAGTCGAGCGCGAAGGTCTTCATCACCGGGCTGATCGAGCCGAGCTGTGATGCCTCCTCCAGCGCGCGATCGTTGTCCCATTTGTCGACCAGGACCCGCTTGATCAGCCACATCGCCGCGGCGCGGTTTCCGCTGGCGCAGTGGATGAAGGCGGGTTGATTGCCGGGCTCGGTGATCGTTTTGAGAAAACGATCGGCCACCGCCGGATCGGGCGCGTTGCCGTTGAGCGGCAGGTGGAAGAAGTTGATGCCTGCGGCCTTGGCCGCCGCGGCTTCCGCGTCGATATCCGCGCCCTTTTCGGTATCCAATCGCAGGTTGATGATAGATGCGAACCCCATCTTCTTAATAGACGCAACGGCCGATGGCGTCACTGCTCCCGCGCAGGCGACCGTCGTCTCCACCTGGGCGAAATTCGTGATCCCCTCGACCGTCGATTTCTTAACCGGGGACTGCGCGGCGACCATACCGACCGTGACGATCACCAGAACCGAGAGTTTGCTCATGGGTTTCGCTCTTTTACGAAATCTTGATCTTGCGCGGGAACTGCGAGTTGTCTTCGAGGAACGTCTTCTTGATTTTCGTCAGCTCGGCGGCGGTGGGCTGCATCACGCCGTTCGCATCGGTCACACGTGATACCAGAGTGTGATCGCCCGGCGTCGCGCCTTCCCAACGGTACGTGAACAGCTTCCAGGAATACTGAGAATTCGCCGAATCGAGGGTGGCTTTCTGCCACGGGCCGTTGTCGATCTGCACTTCGACGGACTTTAGCGGCGATCCGTCGTTCAGCACGTACCCGAGCACCTGGTACGCGTTGCCGCTTTTCCGCACGCGTGCGATCACCGACTTGGGCCGCATGCGTGTGACCTCCGTCTCCACAAACTGCGTATTCGGATCGCTCACGTCTCCGCTGCCGCCCTCGCCCCAGATCGTCCGATACCACCGCGCCTGATAATTGCCGAGATAGCGGTCTTCCTGAACGTGCACTTCCGCGAGCCATTTCACGTTCGCCACGCCATACCAGCCCGGCATGATCAGCCGCACCGGAAAGCCCTGGTTTTGGGTAAGCGGCTCGCCGTTCATCGCATAGGCCAGCATCGGCTCGTTCTTCATCGCGTTTTCCAGTGTGACGCTGCGCCCGAACTGCTGGTCAAGTTTGAGCGTCTGCTGGCGGAAGGCCACGTCGCCCGAGCCGTGATCCGCTCCGAAGAAAACCACTTCACGCGCCTTCGGATTTACGCCGAGCTGCTTCAGGATCGAGTTCAGACGGACGCCCGTGAACTTCCCGCACGACGACAGTCCCTGAATCGCGCGCGGGCTGTTGCCGGAACACTCGAAGCCGTTGACCAGTTCTACCGCCTTCATCGCCTTCAGGTCGGCAAGCGAGAATTCCGCGGGCTTGTTCACCATGCCGCTGAACTTCAGCTTGTACGTCGAGGCGTCGATGGTCGGCTTGGCGAAATGCTGCGTCGTGAAGAATTGATCCTTGGGCGTCAGCATGCCGTCGATCTTGCGGATATCGAGCTGGCGCGTCGCCGCCCCAGGATTGCCGCCCGGATTGAAGTTCGCGGGAAGATCGGTGAACGGAACGTCCGTTTCGCCCTGTGCGAGGGCCGGTACCGGCAGCTCCTGCAATAGCGCAAAAAAACTGGTCGCGGCCAGACCACGGCGCAACGTCTCTCTACGGCTGATTTGATCGGACATTTGCGGCTCCTTGGGTGCTGAAATCAGATTGATCATACCACCGGAGCCGCCGATCCGTCGGCTACTGGAATGGGACCGTTTTCGCGGACAGCACCGCGTTGAAGATCAGTCCAAGATCCAGACTGTTGGCGGTAAATGTGGGATAGCCGGCGGCAGGCACGCTCCCCACCAGAAGCAAGCCAAGCGCGTTCTCCGGATCTGATGTTGTCTCCGGCAAATTTCCCAGTGTCGACGCCGGGATCGTGAACTGCCCGGGCGTCGAGGGAACGAAGCAGAAGAATGCGGCTGCCGCCTTGGTGGCCGTATTCGTGGCGGCGCCCGCGATCAGAATCAATTTCGACGCGTCGCCGCCGGACCACGTCAGATTCAATCCGGACGCTCGATTCACCGCTGTGATCTGGTCGCGATTGGTCCAAACCACCGGCGTGCCGATCATAATCGAACCCTGGAATGGTCCGACGTCCGCACCACCGGTTCCCGAGATCCGGAACTTTCCGCTTCCCAGAAACAGCGGAAGCGGCGATTCCTCCAGCGGCGAACTGCCGCCCAAGAGACCTAGGTACAGACCCGTGGGCGTATCTGACTCCGCGCGAACGATCGGAATCGAGTTGCCTTGAGGGCCGGTGACGGCGATTGACGGGCCTGCATCCAGAGGCCGCGCAAACAAGGTTGACGCTCCCGGCAAGGTGCCGCCGCCGAGAAGCCCGCCCAGATCAATGCTGCCCGTGTAGCCCGTACAGGTTCCGACCGGCGGAAGCGATAACAGCGGGTTAAAACCGAGACCGCCACTCGCCGCCACTTCTTCGAAGACCGCAATTCCGAGATCCGCCGTCAGATCGAGCGGCGGCTGCCCGGCTTCCAACGCGGCAAGAGCGCTGAGACGGAGCAGAAATACGGAGCCGATCCTGCCTCCGGCGGCCGTCAGCGCGGCAAATGGATTCTGCGGGTCCGAACACGGCTTGTTTTGTGTATCGATAGCCATCGTGACCGTGTTGCTATATGTATTGCCGGCTTTGACCTGCACGGGAACCGAACACCCCGAGGGCGCATCGAGCGGAACTTCGAAGTTGATCATGTCCACGCCGGCATAACCGTACATGCGGCCGCTATAGAGTTTCCGGGCCGGCTTTCCGCCGACCAATACCTGGATGGCGATGGGCAGATCGCCCACCGGCGGCATTTGGTTGTCAGGACCGGTGATCGGTCCCAATCCGGTGCCGAGCAGCACCGCGATTTGCCCGGGCCGGGCGGTGACGGATCGCGTGTTCAGCGGCAGTTCCGTGGGCGAAACATAGTTCTGGATGATCCCTGGACCCCATCCGCCCGCAAGATTGAAAATACCGAAATTCGACGTCGCGACTTTCGCCGGAGCAGGCGCGCTGCTCAGACCGTTGTACGTCACCGTCACGATCACATCGCCGGTAGGCGCGTTGGATGGCAGGATGGCGTTGATCTGTGTATGCCACACGAACGCGAGAAATGCGCGGACCGTCGTGCTTCCCTTACTGATCGTCACCGTAACATTCGCCAAGGTGTCCGGGTACGGATATCCGGCCGGCGCTTGCGATGGATCCGGCCCAAGATTGTGACCGAAGATTGCGAAATACGACCCCAGTGCGATCGCGCCGGACGGCAGGCTCCCCGGCATGTAACTGGCGGCGTTTACGATACCTCCGTCATCGATGGTCGGAATCGTGGTGGATCCGGCGCCGGCCTGCGTCACCGTGTGCGTCTGCCCGGCAATCGTCAGCAGTCCCGTGCGCGAAGCGGGCGCCGTGTTGGCCGCCACCGAGAAACTGACGGTTCCATTCCCCGATCCGCTGGCGCCAGCAGTAATGGTGATCCAGGAAACGGCGCTCGACGCGGTCCAAGCGCAACCGGTGGGCGCAGTGACTAAGACGCCTCGAGAGCCTCCTGCTGCGGGAACGCTGCTTGAAGTAGAACCCAGCGCGTAGCTGCACCCGCCCGACTGCGTGACCGTGTGCGTCTGCCCGGCGATGGTCAGTGTTCCGGTACGCGAAGCGGACCCTGCATTGGCCGCGACTTCATAGGTGACCGAACCGTTCCCGCGTCCAGTTGCCCCGGCCGTGATGGAAATCCAGGAAGCATGACTGACTGCGGTCCAGTCGCAGGACGGGCCTGCGGTGACCTGAACCGTGCGGCTAGTCGCAGCCGAGCCGACCGAGTTCGTTGTCGGATTGATGCTGTAGGTACACGTCCCACCGCCGGTGCCCAGCACGAACGACAGATTATCCGCCGCGCCGTCGTTATATGCTCCGCTGGCGCGCGTAAACAGAAGAATCAGATCCAGGCTGCGGGTGCCTGCGGGAATCGTCCCTGAGGCGGTCTTCTGTACGAACCCGTTCCCGAAGGGGCGTTCGTCGGAATTCACCGGCCCGATATGTGCCGTGCCGAGCGGCCCATTCGACGCGTTCCGGAACGTGACGGTCAGCGTGGCGTTATCGTCCTGGCCGTTCCAGCCTCCCAGCCATCCAGAACGCGTGTAGGGAAGCGTGCCCGCATCGATGGCCGCCGCGCTGGAGCTGACATCAATGCGTTGCGTCAAATTGGAGCTGGTGTTATCCGGTCCCCCGGAAAAGAAATTCACCCCTCGATCCGGAGGACCGGGCGCGGTAGCCTCGATTTCCGCCGGACCGTACTTGCAGATGGCGACGTTCCCGTTGATGGTCCATCCCGGAACACTGCTTGCGACCGAGCAGTCGTCGCTGCCCGGCCCTTGCTCGGCTCCCGAATTCTGGATGAGGTTCGAGCCGCTGACGCCGGGCGTGCTCAGAGTGAAATTGATGGTGAACAGGCCCACTCCGTTCCAGAATCCGCGAATCGTCCATAGACCCGGGTATTGAGCCGCGCTCCGTCCCGCCACGGCGATGTAGTCGTCGAAACACCAGTCACCCTCATGTGGAAGAGGCGTGTACTGCGAGGTCTCATACACCTGTCCGTCGGGGCGGACCCATTCCACCCGCAACTGGTCGCCGCCGGCCGCGTGCGAGACGCTCACGTACAGCCAGATGGTCGCCTCAGTGGTGAGAAACGTGGAAACGTTCGGCGCGGGATTGCAGGATTCGTCCGACGGCGCTCGTGTGGTAAAAGCCGCATCTAGAGTTGCCGCGAGCGCGATCGGAGCGCTCAACACGGCCAGCGCCAGTGGCATCAACGGCTGTGAAAGTTTCATCGAAGTCTCCAGGCGGGTATGACCCCTCCTGGAAACTTGTTCGTCCAGTTTTCGACCCGCGACGCGGCCAGATTTGCCTTAAGCCGCGCCGCTGCCAGGCTTGGGATTTTGACTAGAACGTGAAGCGCGCCACCAGCGTTCCCTGGCGCTCACCGCTGACCGTTCCGGTCGTGTTGATGGTTCCGAAGCCGCTCACGTACCGCGGATCGTTGGGACCATTCGTCTTGGGTGTCGTGCCGAGAGCCGTGCTGGGATTGATGAATGTGCCTGCCGTCGTGCCCAACAGCAGGGGCCGGTTGAACACATTGTTGAACTCGGCCCGGATCTGGAGATTCGTGCGCTCCGTGATCCGGAACGTCCGGCCGAAGCTCATCAGCTCCGAGGGACGGCGCTGGTAACGGAAATCGTTGTAATAAGCCGCCGACGGGCTGAACGTGCCATTCGGCGTGTCCGTCCAGGCGGCCGGATTTAAAACAACCGTGGCACTCGGATCGAAGCAGTGACAATTCAGATCTTTCAGGAAGAGAGGCACCCCGGGGATGCGAGTCGCATACGTCCCGCGAAGGAGGGTGGCGGAATTGTTGTTGCCCGGGCTGGCCGGCGTGGGAATCGGCAGGCCGCTGCCGTATTGCAGGACCGCGCCCAGCATCCAATCCCGCAGCGCATAGCTCAACCAGCGGTTCTGTCCCCATTTGGGAGTCGTGTAATTGGCTGCCAGCGTCATCCAGTTGGGCCGCGAGGAAGCAGAAAGCTGCTTATTGTTGTCGCGATTGAAAACGTCGTTGATGATGCCGAGGCCGGTGTAATCCTCGGCACCCAGTTGCAGTTCCTTGGAACGCGTATACGTCCAGGTGAAATCGATCCCGTGGGAGAAGCGCTTGGTCGCTTTCAACTGGAGCGCGTCATACCAGGTCTTGCCCAGCGGAGCCCCCGTGGCGGCAAGCGAAGTGAACTGTGGGAAGGGCCGGAGCGATTGCGCCACGGTCTGCGTCGTCGGGAACCCCGCGTAGGGAATCTTGTTCTGAAAACGCCCGGCGTTCACGCTGTTGACCTGCGACGAGAGGATCGTGCGATCGGCCGCGTTGCTCCAGTCCAGGCCGTACTGGCTTAAGAGCTGTTGCGGGGTCAAAGCGTTGTAATCGAGAAGCGATGCCGTCCTCCACCACACCCCGCGATTGCCGATGTAGGTTGCCTCGACAATAAAGTCCCTCGAGATTTCCCGCTGGATCCCGATGTTCCACTGGTACATCCGCGCCGGACGGCCGTAGTTCTGATCGACCACAGCGGGGCCCGGTCCCGGCGTCGGCGACACCGGGAACAAACCCGCGCGCAGATCCGGCCAGGCAGGTGTGAACGGAATTCCCTGGCTGAGGGTCATCGCCGGATCCCCGAAGTTCGAGGCAATGCGGGTCTGATTCGCGCCCGCTGAACCTTGGCCGCCTCCTTGCGACATCGAATAGCTGATCCCGAACCCGCCGCGCAGAACCGTGTTCGGGCGCACCTGGTAGGAAACACCCAGCCGCGGAGCATACGCCCATGGATAGTTCTGAGCGAACCGGCAGTTGCAAGTCGCCTCGAAAATCGTCGCGCCCGGATGTCCGCCCACGGTCGGATTCGCCAGTGCCGCCGAGAAGCTCGGCGAACGCCCATACTGTTCGCGCGGGTAGGTCATCAAGTCCCAACGCAGGCCGTAATCGAAAGTCAGTTTGCGCGTGATCTTCCACGTGTCCTGCGCGAACCAGGCGTAGAATCCGCGCCCGCCGCGGGTTTCCGCGGGTTGCGCGATGGTGAAGCTGTTCACCGCGCCGAGCAACAAGCTCGCGTACGGGAAACCGGTAAAGAGCCCGCCCTTGGCCTGTCCCGCGCTGAAGAACGAATTATCCGTCTGATTGGCGCTGAACGCGAAGTTGCCGCTCGTATTGGAATTCGTTACCGTCGGGTAGCCGTCGAAGCGGACTTCGCCGCCGAACTTATAGCTATGGTTGCCCTTCACCCAGCTCAGGCTGAGATTGCCCGTGGGCCTCTGAAGTAGCGCGCGCACCTGACCCGTGTAGGGGCCCAGAGATTGCACCCCGCCGAAACTCTGCGGGCCCATCAGCGATCCGGTCTGCGGCCCGGCGCCGAGCGGCGGCCCGAAGATCGGCGGACGCGCCCCATTCGCCGGCCCCAGCGTGCCTCCGCTGATCCCCAAAACCTTCTGCATGTCGAAGTTGGTGATCGGAGCCGTGTCGCCGAAGTCGTTGACGATGTACCCCGCGCCGAAGTGCAGCAGCATCGTCGGTGTGAGCGTGTAGTCCAGGTTCGCGCGCCAGGTGCGCGAGTAGATGTACGTCCCGCGCGTCGCCGTGATCTCATCCGGAAAACCTTCCGAAAGCGCGAATCCGCCCGGCGCGTACTTGACCTCCGTGGTGGTGGAAGACCAATATCCGGAAATTTTGAACTTGGAGCTGATGGAATGATCGAGCTTGACCGACGGAATCGGCGTCACGCGATCGCTCGGGAACGGATTCACGTAGTTGGACGTGGTCTGCCCCGGCCCTCCGAGATTCGGCAGCGGAATCAGATTCTGAAGCTTCACGGCCGATGGATCAAAACTGGTGGCGGGAATTCTGTTTCCTACGAACTGCAATCGCGCGCGCGTCCCGTTCGGCGCAAGCCGTTCTGTGGACGGGTCGTAAATCATGCCTTCCAGAATCTTGTTTCCGAGCCCGTCGGTCGCCAGCGCTCCGCCGAAGGCCCTGCCAGTCAGAAGATTCGAAAAATCCCCTTTGCGGTAGTTCAGCGTCGGCACCGTGTCGATCTGGTCATTGACCACGCTCGATTCTCGAAACTGTTCGTAGTTGAAGAAGAAGAACGTTTTGTCATGGCCGTCGTAAACCTTGGGGATAAAGATCGGCCCGCCCAGCGTGCCGCCGAAATCGTTGCGGCGCTGCTTGTTGCGGATGTGATCGAACGTATGGTGCGCCCACAGCGCTTCGTTCACCAAGTAGTCGTACGCTGAGCCGTGGAAGGCATTGGTGCCAGACCGCGTCGTGTACTGAATCAGGCCGGAGCCGGCTTGCCCGAACTCGGCCGAATAATTCGAGGCCTGAATCGTCACCTCTTGCAGCGAATCGACACTAGGCTGCGTCTGCGCCTGGGAATTCGACGTGTTCACGCCGTTCGTAATATCCTGCCCATCCAGCTTGATTCCGAACGTGTTCGTCGGCGCCCCGTTCACACGCATTGAGGTATTGGGCACCCAGAAAACTCCCGCCGTCAGCACTGAAGAGGCCAGCGGATTCCGTACGCCATGCGTGCTCGACGTCGCGGGTCCCACTCCCAGAATCGGCAGAGAATTCATGCGGTCCGTCGTCACGTTCGAGTTCACGGCCGCGCTTTCCGTGCTCAACATCGATGCTTCCGCGGAAACCGTGACCGACTCGGTATTCGTGCCCACTTCCAGAACCACGTCGATGCGGATCGTCTGCGCCGCCTGAACGCCCAAGTTTTGACGAACGTGGGTCTTGAAGCCGGGCACATTCACGGTTAGCTGATAGGTGGCGGCCGGTAACTGCGAAAAATTGTAGTTGCCGGTGGAACTGGTAGCCGTCTGATAAACCGTTCCCGTCTCGCTGTTCTTCAGCTCCAAAGGAGCGTTCGGGACCACCGCCCCGGCCGGATCCGAGATCGTTCCGGTAATCGTCCCCGTCGCCGTCTGGCCGTACACCTCGACAAGGCACAGCGATAGTGCGGCTAACACACACAAATAGCGCATATTGTCTCCCCTGATTGCCCTCTCCCCCGATCCCCTTCCGAAAATCAGCGGGATTTAGGGATCGTATGCCATTGGTGAAAAATTGTCAATGTTGCCTCCGCAACCTGCCCACGTGAGTTCCTCATGCGAAAAAAAACTGTGAAACGCTCCATCAGCTAGGGCGATCCCTAGTACGAGCAGTTCTATGCAGTTCCCTTCCCACCAGATCGAGATACTCGTGGCGGAAGACAACGAGTTCGATATCAATCTGACTGTGGCCGCCTTCCGGGACGAAATCGTTCCTAACCGGGTTCATTGCGTCCCCGATGGGGAAGCGGCACTCGCTTTCTTAAAACACACAGGCGAGTACCGCCAGGCACCTCGGCCGGACCTCGTCGTGCTCGACCTGAACCTTCCCAAGATGGACGGGCTTGAGGTTTTACAGACCATCAAAGGCGATCCGGAACTCCGCAGCATTCCGGTTATCATGGTGAGCGGCAACGGCGGCCAGGCCGAGATCCGGCGGGCCTACGAACTTCAGGCTGCGGCGTTCGTCATCAAGCCCGACGAGGTGGACGACTATTTCGCCGCGATCCGGTCGCTGAAGGATCTCTGGTTTCGCGCAGCCTCGCCCTTAGGATGAAATTATCGCCGTAACAGGAAAGAAGATCAACGTCTGCCCAGGATCCTAAGTCCAGCAGTTTCTCTCCGTCGAGATACGGAAGCATGCCCGTCACCGCCGGCCCCAGCGATTCCGCATCCGGCTCGCCCAAGCACAGGATTCCGGCGAGAATCGGGAATGCCGATCTCGGCGGCAACACCGACCCGGCGCACAACACCGGCTCCGAGCTCCTCCTCAGACGGGTGGCGTAGTGATCGTATACGCGGCTGGCGTTCAGATTCGCCAGCGTCTGCTCCTGGACCCGCAGAAACGCCTGGTGCAGATCGATCCTGCCCCCCTCCGCCCCGCTGCGCATGCCTAACGATGCCGCCCGCCGCCGCTGAGACAACTCCACTCCAAGCGCCAAATCAGTTCAACCTAATACGAAAGACTCACCGCAATTGCCTGTGACTTCGGGTGGGGCGGACTTCAGTCCGCGCGGGATTCATCCCCGCTTGGTCCATTGGAGATAATGCTCCGCGCAGGAATCTGGCGACCTTCAAGCAGCCGTCGCCGGTTGCTGCAATGAGTCCTTAGCGAAGGCAACGGTCGAGCCCTTATCTAGTATTCAAACAAGGAAACCACGGCTAGACGCGTCCCCCTTGAAACACCAGGCTCCTCCAAGCTTGCCCGGGTTTCGGTCGACCGCGGGCCACTGATAGCGGTAGGCAAACCAGATATACACATTTATATATATAACGAAGAATCCGGAAAGACACCTGCGACATCGGGATCCAGCAGAACCACGTTCGTCCCCGCAGCGTACCGGCTCGCGTACGTGCCCATGACGCCTCGGCTGAAATCGTATTCTTTTCGCATCGGCGGTTCAGATCGCTTCTTCTGGATGCTCTTCATATTGCCTTTTGTTCACGTCTGTTCGCCTTGTGGGCGCTGATCAAGCGAATCCGATTGCCGCTTTCAGTATGGACCCCCACAAGCACTTTATGGGCGCCAGATCCTCCAACGGTTACGCGACGATGCTCAGTGGTTCGAACGATCGGGGTCGTGGACAGTTCCCGAGCCATCTCACGGGCATCGTCCGGAGTCTCACCCCGCTAGCGTCGAGCGGACGGCGAGGTAATAGATATGTGTTAAGCTCGGAGTGAACTCGTTACGCGTGACGTAATGCATAACCTCCATGATCCTTGGCTATCGCGACAAGCGAACCAAAGACTTCGCGCAAGGGAGACGGGTCAAGGCATTCGCCGGAATCGAGCGGGCCGCGCGGCTGAAACTCGACCGGCTGGAAGCGGCGGTTTCAATCTTGGATCTGGCCGTGCCGCCCGGCAACCGCTTTGAAGCATCGAAGGGTGATCACAAGGGTCAGTACAGCGTGCGGATCAACGACCAGTGGCGGATCTGTTTTGAGTGGCCGGAAAAGTCGCCTGGCCCCATGAATGTCGAGATAACTGACTATCACTAGCAACGGAAGGAGACGCAATCATGATCGCCGGAAGGATCAGAAATTCCCCGAAAACCCCGAGCGCTAAGAGCGCGGGGATTAATCCCACCCACCCGGGCGAGCACTTGGCTGAAGAGCTGACGGAATTGGGCATGAGCGCCGCAGCGCTGGCCCGCCAGTTGCACGTGCCCACCAACCGCATCACGGGGATACTGAACGGTCAGCGCGCCATCACCGGCGATACGGCCCTCAGGCTGGGTCACTTCTTCGGCACGAGCGCCCAGTTCTGGCTGAACTTACAGAGCCTGTACGAATTGAGAATTGCGGAGCAGAAGGCCGGGAAAGCGATCCGTGCGCTGCCTCGCCGGGTGCCCTTGGCGCAACAGGCGAAGTCGGGCAGGCGACGGATAGTGTCATTGACCGGCTGAAATCAGCCCCCGGCGCTCGGAATTGGTTCACCCGTCTTGAGGGCGCTTTCCAGGTAACAGCGAATGGCGTCGCGGGCCATCTCACGAGCCTCCTCCAGAGTCTCACCATAGGTGCAGATCTCAGGGATGGCGGGGACAAGCAGGTTGTAACCGCCCTCGGGCAGAGGTTCGAATAGCGCTGTGTAGACGTATTCCACGAGAGTTTCGCCCTTACTGCAGCGAAACGCAAGATTGGAGTTCCGCGGCCGTAAGTAGGAAGAACCTCTCTTGGTATCCCCTGCATTGCACTTGCAGGTTGGAGAAAGCCGCATTAAGATTTTGACTCCGTGCCCACTCGCGATAAAACGCATCCCAATTCACATTCACGCGGCGATCAAGCTTGTCAGGCGACCCTAGCAGCGTGCGAAAGGGTGGCTCGGCTATCGTGAGCGCCATGCCACCTGCGGAAATACCCTCGCATGAGGACATACAAAGCACAAGCTTGCCGTCGCAAGCGGAATTCAAAGCGATGAGTGACGGTGCCAGATCCGACCAGCTCACGATCTCACCGACATCAATGCCTGTAGAATTGCCATGCGCTGTGATGTGCAGAGCTACAGGAACCTTTAGAGGCAAGTTGAGCGAACCGGAGAAATCTCGAAGAGCGGCAAGAAGCTCGTGTTTACAGGTGACACACTTATAAACCTGACTGACACCGTCAATCGGCGGCAGAGGGGAGGCGGCCCCTGGAGTTTGAATCAAGAACCGGAGGAGCCGCGGCCGCGTACGAAGACTGGGCATCTCCATGCATATAATTATTAGCTACACCCGCTCGTCCCGCCGCAGTTCTCGCACTTGTAGCACGACCCGTTCCGAGTCATCAGCCCGCCGCATTCCGAGCACGTCGGAGCGTCGCTGACCGCCGGAGAAAACGGCAGCGCCTGCTGGGGATCGGGTTCGGTCACGCGCAGCGCGGGAGCCTCGCCGGCCTCGCCCGCCGCCGCGTACTCCTCGCCGATGAAGCGCGCGCCCATCCACCGGAAAATGTAATCCATGATGGATTTCGCGTACGGCACCGTCGGGTTGCCCGTCCAGCCGCTCGGCTCGAAACGCACGTGGCTGAACTTGTCGACGAAGAACTTCAGCGGCACGCCATATTGCAGCGCATAGCTCACCGCGGTGGCGAAGGAATCCATCAGCCCCGAAATGGTCGAGCCTTCCTTGGCCATGGTGACGAACAGCTCGCCGGGCGAGCCGTCTTCATACAGGCCGACCGTCAGGTAGCCTTCGTGGCCGCCGATCGAGAACTTGTGCGTGATGGCGCGGCGTTCATCAGGCAGCTTGCGGCGGACCGGGCGATAAACAATCTTCTCCTCGACCTTCACCGTAGGCGCCACCACCGCGGCGGGTCCAGTTGCCGCCTTCGCGCCCTTCGCTGTTCCCGAACTCAGAGGTTGAACGCGCTTGGAGTTGTCGCGGTAGATCGCCACCGCCTTTAGCCCGAGCTTCCAGCTCTCGATGTACGCGTTCATGATGTCGTCCACCGTCGACTCTTCCGGCATGTTGATGGTCTTCGAAATCGCCCCGGAAATGAACGGCTGCACCGCGGCCATCATGCGCACGTGGCCCATATAGTGGATCGAGCGCGTGCCGTTCTGCGGCCGGAAGCTGCAATCGAACACCGCCAGGTGCTGCTCCTTCAGGTGCGGTGCGCCTTCGATGGTGCCCGTGGAATCGATGTGTTCGACAATCGCGCTCACCTGCTCCGGCGTGTAGCCCAGCTTGATCAGCGCGTTCGGCACGGTGTTGTTGACGATCTTGATCACGCCGCCGCCCACCAGCTTCTTGTACTTCACCAGCGCCAGATCGGGCTCGATGCCCGTCGTGTCGCAGTCCATCATGAAGCCGATGGTCCCTGTGGGCGCGAGCACGGTCACCTGCGAATTGCGGAATCCCGCGATCCGGCCCAGGTCGTACGCCTCTTCCCAGCACTTGCGGGCGTTTTCGTAAATCGCCTGCGGCACGCGCTTGCTGTCGATCTTGAGCGTCGCGTCGCGATGCATCCGGATCACGTCCAGGAACGGCTCTTCGTTGACCGCGTAGCCGGCGCACGGCCCGGTGGAATCGGCGGCGATGCGCGCGCTGGTCAGATAAGCCTGGCCGCACATGATCGCCGTGAGCCCGGCGGCCCAATCGCGGCCCTGATCGCTGTCATAGGGAATGCCCATGGACATGAGCAGCGCACCCAGGTTCGCATAGCCCAGCCCTAGCGGACGAAAATCGTGCGAGTTCTTGGCGATCTTCTCGGTCGGATAGGCGGCGTTGTCTACGATGATTTCCTGCGCGATGATCACCGTGTCCACGGCATGGCGATACGCTTCGACGTCGAACTGCCCGTCCGGCCCCACGAACTTCATCAGGTTGAGCGAAGCCAGGTTGCAGGCCGAATCGTCCAGGAACATGTATTCCGAGCACGGATTCGAGGCGTTAATCCGCGCCGTGTTTTTGGAGGTGTGCCAGCGGTTCACCGTGGTATCGAACTGCATGCCGGGGTCGCCGCACTGGTGGGTGGCTTCGGCGATCTGGCGCATCAGGTCGCGCGCCATGTAGCGGTCCTTCTTTTCGCCGTGCACGCGCGAGTTGGTCCACCACTCCTGGTCGTTCGTCACGGCTTCCATGAATTCGTCAGTGGCGCGAACGCTGTTGTTGGCGTTCTGGAAAAAGATGGAGCTGTAGGCATCGCCATCGAGCGAGGAATCGTAGCCGGCGTCGATCAGCGTGTGCGCCTTCTTCTCTTCCTTGGCCTTGCACCAGATGAAGGATTGGATGTCGGGGTGGTCCGCGTTGAGGATCACCATTTTCGCGGCGCGGCGCGTCTTGCCGCCGCTCTTAATGACGCCGGCGAACGCGTCGAAGCCCTTCATGAAGCTGAGCGGCCCCGACGCGCGTCCGCCGCCGGAAAGAATCGCATCTTCCTCACGGAGCGTGGAAAGATTCGTTCCCGTCCCCGACCCCCACTTGAACAACATGCCTTCCGTCTTCGCTAATTCGAGAATCGACTCGAGCGTATCGCCCACCGAATTGATGAAGCACGCCGAACACTGCGGGCGGACTTCGCCCTGGTTCAGCTTCCTGACCGCGTTCACCGCATCATCGACGTAGTAGCCGTATCCGCGCGGTTCCTTCACGCCCACGTTGAACCACACCGGCGAGTTGAAGCACGCCTTCTGGCTCAGCATCAGGTGCGTCAGATCGAACCGGAAATTTTCGGCGTCTTCCTGGCTGCGGAAATAGCGCTGCTCGGCCCCCCAGCCGGCGATGGTGTCGCACACGCGGGAGATGAGCTGGCGGACGCTCGATTCGCGCTCCGGCGAGCCGATTTTCCCGTAGAAATACTTGCTGACCACGATGTTCGTGGCCGTCTGGGACCAGTCGACGGGAACCTCGATGTCGCGCTGCTCAAAGATGACGGCGCCTTTATCGTTGCCGATGGTGGCGTTCCGCAACTCCCACTGAACTTCGTCATACGGGGTTTTCCCCGGCTCCAGCCGGGAAGTAAAGTACCGCGGAAAAACGACTCCGACACGCTCCGGAACCGGTATCGGCCTCCTTACGTCTTTCAGCTTCATCGCAACACCCAATCCTAATTGTCCCATGGTAGACGCCTTTCTCTCTTTTGCTGCGGGGGAGGGAATCTTCGTGGCTCCCGAACTCGAAAATTCCGCTGTCGGCAATGTTAACCCCAACATCTAGGCGTGTCAATCCCTAAGAACCCTTTTAGTTGTAGGCTACTGACGGAGCGGGAAATTTCGTCAATCACCACATTCTTCATCGGGAATGTAGGTTTCGTGGTATACTGAGATGCGTGAGCAGGCTCAGTCACTTACAGGCATTGGAGGCGGAAAGCATCCATATTATCCGCGAGGTCGCCTCCGAATTCCAGCGCCCCGTGATGCTGTATTCGATCGGCAAGGATTCCTCGGTGATGATCCGGCTGGCGCAGAAGGCATTCTACCCCGGTCCGATCCCGTTTCCTTTACTGCACGTAGACACTACTTACAAGTTTAAGGAGATGATCGAATTCCGCGACCGGTTCGCCGCGGAACTGGGCGTGAAGCTGATCGTGCATTCAAACCACTCGGCGCTGGCGGCCGGAGCGAATCCGTTCCGGCTGGGAACCGAGCGCTGCTGCGGATTGCTGAAGACTCAGGCGCTGCTCGACGGGCTGCGCGCCGGCGGTTTCGACGCCGCTTTTGGAGGAGCGCGCCGGGACGAAGAAAAATCGCGCGCCAAGGAACGCATCTATTCCTTCCGCGATTCGTTGGGGCAGTGGGATCCGAAGAACCAGCGCCCGGAGCTCTGGAATCTCTTCAACAGCCGCGTGGAACCAGGTGAAAGCATCCGCGTGTTCCCGCTTTCCAACTGGACGGAAATGGACGTATGGCAGTACATCCATGAAGAGAACATTCCGATCGTGCCGCTGAACTTTGCCAAAGAGCGCAAGATGCTGGTGCGTGGGAATTCGCTGATCCTTCCCGAACTCGATTTCGTCAAGCCGCAACTGGGCGACCGGTTCGAGGTGGTGAAGTGCCGGATGCGCTCGCTGGGCTGCTCGCCCTGCACCGGCGCGATCCGTTCGGAGGCCGATACGCTGCCGAAGATTATCGCCGAGCTGATCGCGGTGCGGAATTCGGAGCGCGAGAACCGCGTGATCGATCACGACCGCGAAGGATCCATGGAATTGAAGAAACGCGAAGGGTATTTCTAATGTCCGCAGCTTCGGTCGAGCAACCCTCCCCCCAGTCCTTTGACGTCGAACAGTTTCTGGCGGCCGAGAAGTCCAAGGGCCTGCTGCGCCTGACCACCGCTGGCAGCGTGGACGACGGCAAGAGCACGCTGATCGGCCGGTTGCTGCACGACGCTAAGGGCGCCTACGAAGACCAGTTGAAGTCCGCGATACGCGGCGGCGAGATCGATTTTTCCCTGCTGACCGACGGTCTGCGCGCCGAGCGCGAACAAGGCATCACGATCGACGTGGCGTACCGTTATTTCGCGACACCCAAGCGCAAATTTATCCTGGCCGACACGCCGGGCCACGAGCAATACACGCGCAACATGGCGACGGGCGCCTCCACGGCCGAGCTGGCGATTATCCTCTTAGACGCGCACCGAGGGCTGACGACGCAATCGAGGCGGCACGCGTTCATCGCCACGCTGCTGGGGATTCCCTATTTCGTGATCGCGGTGAACAAGATGGACCTGGTCGGCTATGACCAGGAAGTCTTTAACCGGATTCGCGCCGAGTTCGAGCCCTTTTTGGAACGCATCGGAGCGAAGAACTACTACTTCCTTCCGTTGAGCGCCTTGAAGGGCGACAACGTAGTGGAACCCGGCACGCACATGCCCTGGTTCCAGGGGCCATGTCTGCTGGAGTATCTGGAGACGGTGGAAACCGAAAACCGCTCGATGCACGCGCCGTTCCGGATGGCGGTCCAGCGGGTGGTCCGGCCGGATCAGAATTTCCGGGGTTACGCGGGGCAGATCGGCTCCGGAACGATTCGCCCGGGCGACGAGGTGCTGGCGCTGCCTTCCGGACGCCGCACGAAAGTGCGCCGCGTGGTCACGTTCGACGGCGATCTGGAAATGGCGCACTCCCCCATGTCCGTTACGCTGACGTTGGCCGACGAGATCGACATCAGCCGCGGCGACATGATCGCCTCGGGGACGCCGCCGCAAACGGCCAAGACCTTCGACGCGACCATG
Organism: Bryobacterales bacterium; assembly: GCA_037916615.1. GTDB lineage: Bacteria > Acidobacteriota > Terriglobia > Bryobacterales > Bryobacteraceae > Palsa-187. The sequence continues at coordinate 38,340 of JBAIXM010000069.1, read as the reverse complement.
GTGTGGTTCGACGCGCATCCGCTCGATCCGGCGCACGACTATCTGGTGAAGCACACTTCGAATACGGTTGCGGCCCGTGTGGACGGCGTGCGGCACATGATCAATGTAGCCACGCTCGACACCGAACCCGCCGCAAGCCTGGCGATGAACGAAATCGGAGTGGTACGGATCGCCACGGCGAAGCCGTTGTTCTTCGATCCCTATCGGGACAATCGCGTCTCGGGAAGTTTTATCCTGATCGACCGGAAAACGAACCATACGGCGGGCGCCGGGATGATTCTGGCCGCCGCGGAAGGCTCGCTCGAGGACGCCGCAAATCGCTTGGTGCGCCTGGTCCGCGCGGCGGTTCCCAAGGGCTCGCAACTTAATCTGCCGAGCGACGATGCGCAAGCGATCGAGGTCGTGCGCGGGCTGCTGAAAGGCGTGCTGAGATGAGCGCAGGCGCGATCGAATCGAAGACGCAGCAGGCCCGCGAACTCATCTCGAAGCTGCTGGCAGAAGCATCCGCCCCATGCGTGACTTCCAGCTTCCAATCCGAATGCGTTGTGCTGGTCCACATGATGCTGGCCGAGAAGCCGCGCATCCCGGTGCTGTTTCTGGAAACCGGGTATCACTTTCCGGAGACCATCGAATATCGCGACAAACTCGCGGCGGAATGGAACCTGAACCTTCTCAACCTGGAAGCCAAACAAGGCGTGGCGGAGCAGGAAGCGCAGTTTGGGATTCTCAACCAGACCGATCCGAACCGCTGCTGCAAGCTGCGCAAAGTGGAGCCGCTGTTTGCCGGCCTCGATCCGTATGACATGTGGTTCACGGCGCTGCGGCGGGATCAGTCGCCCACGCGCGCGAATCTTCGGCATGTGGAAGATTTCAAATTGCCCGGAGGAAAGACAATCCAGAAGATCAGCCCGCTGGCGGACTGGACCACGCGCGACATCTGGCAGTACATGCAGGCCCACGGAATTCCCGAGCTCTCGCTCTACGATCTGGGCTACACCAGCATCGGGTGCAAGCCCTGCACCAAGCTCCCGCTCGATCCGAACGATCCGCGCTCGGGTCGCTGGCAGGGGCAAGGCAAGATCGAGTGCGGCATCCACATTCAAGAAGAAGGCTCTTCCTCGAATCACTGAGGCTGCATGGAAATCGCGCTCGGGTTCATCATCGCGATTTTCATCGCGCTCACCGGGGTCGGCGCGGGGTCGATGACCACGCCGCTGCTGATCCTGCTGCTGGGCATGCGGACCAAGCAGGCGGTGGGCACGGCGCTGATCTTCGGGGCGGCGGTTAAGGTCCTGACGACGCCGCTCTACATCGCGCGACGCCAAGTGGACTGGCGCGCCTTCAAATACCTGATGGCGACCGGGCTGCCGGGCGTGCTGATCGGAACGCTGGTACTGCAGGGCTTCAAGAGCGATCTACTTACCGCGTTCGTCGGGTTCACGATCGTGAGTATTGCGACCCTGAATCTGTTCCGGTTTACCAACGTCACGCGCCGTGACCGGACTCCCTGGCTTGCGGCCGTAGCCCTGCCGATCGGGGTCGAAGTCGGATTCTCTTCGGCCGGCGCGGGGGCGCTGGGCGCGCTGTGCCTGATGAACATGACCACGATGGTTCCGGCCGCGGTGGTGGGAACGGATCTGAGCTTCGGGCTGGTGCTCTCGACTGTGGGAGGCGGGATTCACGCGGCGCTGGGCGACTTGAACACGGGCGTCCTGATGCGGCTGCTGATCGGCGGCGCGGCGGGAGCGCTCTCGGGAGGCCTGCTTGCCTCGCGGATGCCTTCGAAGAAGCTGCGCCTGGTGCTGTGCGTCGCGCTGGTGCTGCTCGGCGGGAACCTGTGCTGGAAGGGCGTGTCGGATTACCGCAAGTCGCAGATTGAGGAAGTGACGATTAAGAAGTAACTTCCAGCATCACCGGCGCAAGCTTGCGGCGGCCGATGCGGACCTGCAGTTCGTGCTGTCCGGGCGCGATTTCGTCCGGCAAGCGGAAGTTCACCTCGAACCTCTGCGGGCGCGGATCGGCGCACAGAAACTCCAGATCGCCCACGGGACGGCCATCCACAAAGGCTTCCATCTCATCTGGCCGCGCGACTTCCTCGAGGATCATTTTTACGCCGCGCGTCTCGATGCGCTTGTCCGCGACCAGATTCGTCCCGTCGGTGACCGAGCGAATCGCCGGCACCGAGGGACCAGGCGGAATCACCCGTAAGGTCGCCAAAGGGGCCAGAGGCCCATCGAGCCACCGCAACTGAACCGGCAACAAACCTGTGGCCTCGAGATCCGGCAGGGTCACGCTGACCTGCTGAAGTCCGTCGACCATCGGGGGCCCGATGAAGGTGACGTTGCCCAGTGAATCGCCCACGGCGAGGCGCAGATGGTGCAGTCCTGCGTCGGGGGGCAGGTTTTCGACCCAGAGCGAGATGGAGGCGTAGCGGCCGCGCGAGGGCGCGCCGGGCTCGGAGCTGTGGGTGTTGGTGATGCGGCGGATGCGCGAGGTGTTATCCGCGAATTGCCGTTCGTATTGGGCGGACTGCCAGCCGGCGGGCTGCTTGCGCCAGGTGGTCCAGAGATACTGCGTGCCCGCGCCTTCCAGCGCCAGGAGCTGGAGATCGTTCATCTGGGTGAATTCGACGATCTCGCTGGACGTGACGCGCGCCCCGGCCCACGTGTCGAAGGACGAATCCCGCGCGGGCATGCCGTTGAATTGAAGGCGAGCCAACCCGCCGTTCTTCAGGACACGGCAGGTTTCGCGCATATACGACGCAATCACGTCGCGGCTGGGGACATGCTGAAACACCGCGTAAGAATACACGAAATCGAACGATGCGTCCGGGAACTGGGCCAGGCTCGCGCCGTCGGTCACCTGCGGATGCGCCTGGGGGATATCGCGCAGACGCTCGCGCGCCAGTGCGATCATTTCATCGGAAACGTCGACCCCGTGAATTTCGGCGAAGTGCCGGCTCATGGGACGCATCAGGCGCCCGGGCCCGCAACCGATCTCAAGCGCTTTCCACGCGCTGCGCTGGGCGGCGGGCACTCGGCGCAATTCGGATTCGAGGCTGTTGATCACCTCCGTGGCGGTTGCGTAGAAATCGGCGTCGCTCTGCTCGCGGCGGCCGAAGGCGACGTAGTAGCCGGCGTCCTCGCGGGCGCGCGCGTTCCAGTCCTCGCGCATTTGATTACGCATGGGGCCGGAAAGTTCGGGGTCGGCCATGCTGGAGTTATTTACGGCTGGAATAACGGTTGAGCTCGGACATCAGAGCGCTCGCAGATTTGGGAGCCGCCACTTTCCCGTTCATGATGATGTCGCGATTCGTGATTTTCTTGCCGTAGAGGTCCTGATTCCAGTCCGAATCCTCGCGCAGCGTCGCGCCGCTCAGCGAAACGCCGGCGAACAGGCCACGCTGGCGAGACCAGGTCAGGATCTCGGCGGTCAGAGCCGCGTCGGTTTCCGCTTGCGTGGAACGGCCGACCGGCCCGGCGGCCACCGAGGCGTCGCCGCCCAGAGTGAATTTCGTCGAAAGCAACCGGTCCATGCCCTTCTGATTCATGATCAGCATGAAGGCGTCCGTTTCAGAACCGCCGATCTGGAAACCGAAGCTTCCGCCTTCGACGCGGATCGATCCGGGGGCCGACCAGCCCACTCCACCGGATCGCCGGCAACTCACGAATCCCTTGCCGTACTTCGCGCCCACAATGAACGCGCCCTTCTTCAGTCCGGGGACGATCACGATGCACTGGGCCCGGCCGAGAAGGTCCTGCGGAATGGATTTATCGGGGATGCCCATCACTTCCTTGAGAGCTTCGGCGGCGGCTTCTAAGCGTTCGGGTGCTTCGGCGGCAGACAGCAGGCCCGTCCCGAGGGTGGCGGCGGCAATGAATCTCATGAAGCTGAACTTCATCGGTTCCTCCAGATGTGAAAGATGATGTCGTGCTTAAGAGCATGATCTCACAGGCCGGGAACCGCGCGATGGATCGAAGATGGACAGGTTCGGGAAGAGGCGGGCATCGAAGCCGCGATTCGGGCTTCCCACAAGCACGCCTCTGGATATTCGATAAGCGCGCGCTATGGTTCCAGAACGAGATACGATTGCTCCCACCCTTGATTTTCGGTACCTTCTAGGGTGGCAGTGTAAGCCGCAAATTCGACTGCTCTATGCCGATTTTCGAGTACGAGTGCCTGGAGTGCCGCCAGGATTTTGAGCGTCTTGAACGCTCAGCGGCTCCCCATGCGTCGTGCCCAGCCTGCGGTACGGAACGGGTGCAGCGCAAAGTGTCGCTCTGCGCAGTCAGTTCCGAGGGAATTCGCGAAGCGAACCTAAGTGCGGCTCACCGGCGAGCGGCCGCTAGGCGCGAGGATAAACAACGCAGCGAGCACACGCTCCATCACGATCATTTCGGCGACTCGGCGCCGAAGGGTGACTAGGATGAACCTGCTGACTGGAACACGGCTCTTGTGGGGGGGCTTTGCGGCGGCCGCCGCGATGTTTGCATTTCAGCAACCGGTTCCGAAGACAGGTGCAGCACGGCCGGGGCCCCAAGCCGAGCGGGCGATTCTGGATCGTTACTGCGTCACCTGCCACAACGACCGGGTGAAGACGGCCAATTTTTCGCTGGAGAAGGCCGATCTCGCGTCCGCAGGCGATCATCCTGAGATTTGGGAAAAAGTTGTCCGCAAGCTGCGTGCCGGCATGATGCCGCCGCCGGGTATGCCGCGGCCGCCGCAGATCGCCTATGACGGATTGCGCGATTGGCTCGAGTCCGAGTTGGATCGAAAGGCAGCGGCGCATCCCAATCCCGGTTCGATCGTGCTGCACCGCCTGAACCGCACCGAATACAAGAACGTAATCCGCGATCTCCTGGACCTGGATGTCGACGTGGCTGCGCTGCTTCCTCCCGACGATTCGGCGCGCGGGTTTGATAACATCGCTGGCTCGCTGACCATCTCGCCGACGCTGCTTGAAGCGTATACATCCGCCGCCGGACGGATCGCCCGGATGGCTGTTGGATTTTGGAAATCTCCGACGGAAGCCGCTTATATTTCCCCGGGGGACACTTCGCAGACGGAGCGACTCGAGGGATTGCCCCTCGGGACCCGCGGCGGGATGGCTGTGCGGCACGTGTTCCCCTCCGATGGCGAATACAAGTTTTCGGTCGCCAACTTCGGGCTGGGGAAATTCATCCCGAACGAAAAGCTCGCTTTCTTCATCGACAACGAGCTGGTGCAAGTCCGGGATTATCGGGGCGTGGGTCTGGTGGCGGCGAATTCCGCCGATAACGACGGCTCCATCGATGTCGTGCTTCCGATCAAAGCTGGTTCGCACCTGGTGGGTGTGACCTTCCTCGCCGAAAACTACGGCCCCAGCCTTGACATGATCCGGCAATACGCGCGCAAATCGCTCGAGGACAACCCGATTCCGCAGCTACAATATCATCCCGCGGTCGGTTCGCTGCGCATTCGGGGCCCGTTCAATCCGACCCGGCCGGAGGATTCGCGAAGCATTCACAAAGTCTATAATTGCCAGCCTTCGAGCGCCGCGCAGGAACTGCCCTGTGCGAAGCAGATCTTGGCCACGCTGACGCGACGCGCCTACCGCCGGCCGGCCTCGGCCCAAGACATGGATTGGGTTCTGAACTTCTACCAAGAGGGACGGCGCGAAGGGACGTTCCAGGACGGCATCGAACTGGCTCTGCGGCGGATTTTGACCAGTCCTCAATTCCTGGTTCGTGCCGAGCGCGAACCGGAAAACGTTGCGGCCGGGCAGCCGTATCGGATTACGGATTTGGAACTGGCGTCCCGTTTGTCATTCTTCTTGTGGAGCAGCATCCCGGACGACCGGTTGATCGACGTGGCGGCTCGCAATGAGCTGCACCAGCCCGGCGTGCTCGAAAGAGAAGTACGGCGCATGCTGGCGGATCCCAAAGCGGATGCTCTGGTCGAAAATTTCGGGGACCAGTTGTTCTATCTCAGGAATCTCGCATCCACGGCGCCCGACGGGGTGTTTTATCCGAACTGGGATGACGAGCTTCGCAACAGCTTCCACCGTGAAACGGAGCTGTTTTTCGGCAGCATCATCAAGGAAAACCGCAGCGTTTTGGACCTGCTCAATGCCGATTACACGTTTGTGAATGAGCGGCTCGCCAAGCATTATGGAATCCCCAACATCTACGGCGCGGAGTTCCGGCGTGTGACCTTGGGGCCGGACATGGCCTACAGGCGAGGACTCCTCGGTCAAGGAAGCGTGCTTGCGCTGACCTGGCAGCAGAATTTCCGCACCTCCCCGGTGAAGCGGGGCGTCTGGGTGCTGGAAAACATCCTGGGGACGCCACCGCCCGAGCCGCCGCCGAATGTTCCGCCGCTGGAGGACAGCAATGCGGAGAAAAAGGTGATGACGCTGCGCGAGCAGATGACGCTGCATCGCAAGAACGAGCCCTGTGCGAGCTGCCACAAGCTTATGGATCCGATCGGATTCGCGCTCGAGAATTTCGACGCGGACGGCTCGTGGCGCACGAAACAGGGCGGCGAGGGCGGCGTGCCGATCGATGTGACTGCGGTTCTGTGGGATGGGAGCAACGTGAATGGTCCGGTGGAGTTGCGGCAGGCTCTGATGAAGTACTCGCCGCAATTTGTTCGCAACATTACCGAGAGGCTGATGACGTTCGCGCTGGGCCGCGGCGTCGAGTACGAAGATATGCCGGTAATCCGATCGATCGTGCGGAATGCCGATAAAGACAATGACCGGTTTATGGCCATCCTGATGGGCATCGTCCAGAGCGACCCGTTTCAGATGCGCGTGAAGGAAGTCGAGGAGAGATAAGGGGAGACGATATGTTCCTTACCAAGAAACACATTCCGCGGCGGACGTTCCTGCGCGGCGCGGGAGTCGTGATCGGCTTGCCTTTACTCGACAGCATGGTGCCGGCGCAAACCGCACTGAACAAGACCGCGGCAGCGCCGGTCCCGCGTTTCCTTGGGATCTGGCATCCTCACGGCGCGGCGCCGGGCTATTGGAGCCCGCTTCAAGAGGGGAAGAACTTCGAGTTCTCATTCATCACCAAGCCTCTGGAAGCCTTTCGGAATCGCCTGACGCTGATCAGCGGGATGGACATGCCGGAGGCGGCGGCCACAACCGAGGAGCCGGGCGGCGATCACGCGCGCGGGGCCGTTTTCCTGTCTTCGTCGCGGCCGCGCAGAAACGCCGTGAGCCCTTATCTGGGCGTGACCCTCGACCAGTTGGTCGCCAATAAGTACGGCAAGGGGACGATCCTGTCGTCGATACAAGTCGGCGTCGAACAGGATGGGAACTTCGGAAACTGCAACTGGGGCTACAGTTGCGCGTATACGAACTGCGTTTCGTGGACGTCGCCGGTGACGCCCCTCCCGACGGAGGTGAATCCGCGCGTCGCGTTCGAACGGCTCTTCGGCGACGGCACCAGCCCGGAGGAACGCCGTCTTGGAAGAAAGCAGAGCGCCAGCATTCTGGATTCTGTGGCACAGGAAGTGGAATCCTTCAAGCGCCCGCTCGGCGCAGGCGATAGGCAGCGCATCGACACCTATCTCGAAAACATTCGTGAAATTGAAAGGCGCATTCGCATCGCGTCGGAGTCGACAGTGAAGGAGCCGTCGGACGAGATCCCGTTCGGCATCCCGGAGAATAAGCACGTCCACTATCGCCTGATGTACGATCTTCTGGCTCTGGCGTTTGAAGGCGACCTGACCCGCTCGGCAACCTATATGCTGGGCAAGGATCTATCGGGCGCCAGTTTCCCGGAATCCGGATTCAACGGCGCATGGCATGGGTCCTCGCATCACGGCGACAAGCCGGAGAATGTCGCCAATTACGCGAAGATGAACCGGTATCACGTGCAGAACCTCGCTTATTTCGCCGAGAAGCTCAGCAAGATCCCGGATGGAGACGGCACGCTGCTGGATCACATCCTCATCTACAAGGGAAGCAATATGGGCAACTCGCACCGGCATGCCCACGTGAAAGTTCCGGTGATCCTGCTGGGCGGCCTGGACGGGACGTTCCAGGGGAACCGGCACATCGTGTTTCCCGACAACACCGAGCGCACGTCGAACATGCTTTTGGCGCTGCTGCACAAGTACGGCATCGAGGACATTCCGAAGTACGATGGCGCCGGACGCCAGATCGGCACCCAGAAATCGTTCGGATCCAGCACCAAGCCGCTGTCGCTCTAGCTCATGCGTTCCATCTTGCTCATCGGACTTCTGGGGGGTTTGCCGTTGGCCGCGCAAATCGGCGGACGGGCGACTCGCCCGAAGATCGAGCGGCCGGACGGCCCCGTGTGGGAGGTGATTCGCAAAAACTGCACCGCCTGCCACGGCATCGATGATTACGCATTCTTCGCGCTGGACAAGGCCGCGTGGTCCAAGCTCATCGCATCGAAGCACAAACCGGGCGATGCCGATCTGTCCGAAACCGACCGCAACCTGTTGCTCGATTATCTGGCGGAGAGATTCGGCCCGAATACGAAGCCGTTCCCGCGCACGTACATTCCTCCGGAGATCACCACTTTCTTCTCCGATCCGGAGGCGTTCCGTCTGATGAATCGAGCCTGCACGCGCTGCCACGCTATCGACAAGGTGCAAGGCGCGCGCAAACCTGCCGACGGATGGCGCGTAACGCTGGTGGACATGCGGGAGCGCGGCGCGCAGCTCTCCGATCAGGAGCTGGAGCAACTCACGGAATGGCTCGGGCGGGTGTGGGGAACCAATCAAGATAAATAAACACATGCACCAGACGGATTTGCCATGCGACTAAAAACGTGGATCGCTTTCGCGCTTCTGATCTCCTGCGCGGCAGGGGCTTCGGTGAAAAGCGAGGTGGCCGATGCAGCACAGCGAGGCGATCGGGCGGCCGTGCAGGCTTTGGTGCAGAAACACGCGGATGTGAACGCCACGCAGGTCGACGGCACGACCGCGCTGCACTGGGCCGCGCAGGCGAACGATCTGGAGACGGCGGATCTCTTGATCCGGGCGGGAGCGAAGGCTTCGGTTGCCAACATCGCGGGCGCAACGCCCCTGCTGGCTGCCGCGATCAACGGGAGCGCGCCGATGATCGGGAAGCTGGTCGCAGCAGGCGCCGATCCCAATGCGCCGCTGACCAAGTCAGGCGACACGGCGCTGATGCTGGCGTCGCGTACCGGCAAGGCGGATGCGGTCCGCGCGTTGCTCGATCGCGGCGCGAAGGTGAATGCGCAGGAAACCTGGGGCGGAACCACGGCGCTCATGTGGGCCGTATCGGAAAAGCATGCCGAGGTCGCGAAGCTATTGATCGATCAGGGCGCCGATGTGAACGCCCGGTCCTACTACGTGCCGTCGGCCTCCGGGCGCGGATTCGAAGGAACGACTCCGGTTCCACGCAAGCCCACCGGCGAAGAATTCGAGGAATTTGCCAGCGGCTGGCTGACTCCGTTGATGTTCGCCGCCCGCGAGAACGATCTGGAATCGGCGCGCCTGCTGCTAAAAGCCGGCGCGGAGATCAATGCGCAGTCGGGCGACGGAAAGGACGCGCTGTCTCTGGCGCTCTTCGACGGAAGCTACGATGTCGCGGACTTCCTGATCGACAATCACGCGAACGCGAATCAGAAGGATGCGCAGCGCTTCACGCCGCTGTTCTGGGCGGTGGACCGTCGCAATATGGAAACGGCTCCCAACTTCCCCTGGATGGAAACACGCGATCCGCTTCCGCTGATCAAGAAACTGCTGGACGCGGGCGCCGATCCGAACGCGTTGATCAACTCTACGCCGCGCGCCCGTATGCGCGAAGGATCGCCTCGCATCGTCTACGCGACGGCTCTCATGCGCGCGGCCCTGGCCGGCGATGTCGAGCTCGCGAAATTGTTGCTGGCCCACGGAGCCGATCCGCATATCATCTCCAAGGATCGCGAGACTACCCTCATGGCTGCGTGCGGCACGGGATTCATCAACGGATACCACCGCCAGAGGGCCCCGGCCGAGCGCCTGGAGCTCGTGAAGCTGCTCATCGATTTGGGCGAGGACGTCAACGCAGCCGACAATTATGGAATTACTCCGCTCATGGTCGCCGCCAACCTTGGCAACCTCGAGATCGTGAAATTCCTGGTCTCGAAAGGAGCCGACCTGGGCGCTCACGACTTGGGCAAGAAGAACGATGGAGCGTTCGGATCGAGCGTAGAGCCGCTGATGCCCATCGATTATGCCATCGGGGTCGGCACATTCGTGCCGAACAATGCGGTCATCATGCACACGGACGTGATGCAGTACATGGCTGAGGAGATGAAGAAGCGCGGCATCAAACACACGACGTCCGAGTGCACGCTGCGCGGCTTTACCTGCGCTTTGGCGAACGTCGATCCCAAAACCGCGACCCCCGCCGAAATCGGCAAGATCCGCGCCATTCAGACCGGGTACCAGGTCGATGGGATTACGGGTGGCCTGGCGGTCGGCGACAAAGCGCAAAAGTAGCCCGAAGCGCAGTCATCACCGAAGCATGCCGATCGAGTATTGAAGCGCCGCGTACTGGCTCTGGTAATCGTATTTGGCGCTTAAATTTTCGATCTCAGCCTGCGTCAGATTCAGTTGCGCCTGGGTCAGCTCGACGATCGAGGAAAGGCCCAGATCGTAGCGGCCCTGGGCGAGTTGCAGCGCAAGAGCGGCCTGGCGAAGGAATTGCGCGGTGACATCGATCCGCTGGTAAGCCGTATTGGCATTCGCCCAAGCCACGCGAACGTCGCGCGCGATGCGTTCCTGCTCGTCTCGAATTCTCTGGTCTGCTTCCAAGGCTCGCTGGTTGGCGGCTTCCCTGCGGGCCGAGAAAAGATGACCGTTGAAAACAGGGATGCTGACATTCGCAGCGATACCTTCGTACTCGGCGGGGATGGACGAGCTTGTGGGATTGTTGATGAACGGCAGGAATCCTCCCACCGCCAAGGCGGTGACTGTGGGTCGCGATAGGTCTTTTTCCGCCTGCACAAATCGGTAAGCGGCGTCGCGCGAGAGCTGAAGCCCCGCAAGCTCGGGCCGGCTCATCATCGCTTGCGCGACCAGGTCTTCCACCGTCGGCGGCGGTCCGCTCGGCACCGGCTCTTCGACTAGCTGATAATTGGCGGGCTGGTCGGCGCCCAGCGAACGACCCAGTTGGGCGAGAGCCTCCTGGACGCCGTTCTGGGCGCGAATCAATAGCAACTTCGCTTCGGAAACATTGACTTCCGCGAAGCTGACGTCCAGTTGCGATTTCAGATTGTTGGCTGCGAGCGCATTCACCTGGTCGCTCAGCAGTTGGCGCGCGGCGACAGTCTCCTGAGCGACCTTCACCAGAGACTGCGCATGCAGAGCGTCATAGTACGCCTGACTCACTCCCAGAATCACGTCGTACTGCGTAGCTTGATAATTCTGCTGTGAGGCTCCAGCCTGCAGACGCGAGCTCGCCACCAGGTTTGAAGTCCTTCCGGAATCGGTGATCAGTTGATCGACAAGGACGCCTTGTCCGAATCGGCTGAACAGGCGCGAGGTGGACAAGGCCCCGGCGCCGATCCGCGCCCCGCTGTTCCCCTGAGAGCCGGTCAGGTCTCCGGTGACCTGCGGATAATAGGCTGCCCGGGAAATCCTGATCTGCTGGTCCGCAAACGAGACTTCATTCTGGGCGGCCAGAACCTTGGGATGATTCTTGAGCGCGAGTTGTTTGGCATCCTGGAGCGTCAAGGGGGGCGGTGTTTGCGCCCATGCTAGCCCCATGCACAAGAGAATGCCCGTTCCAATTCGAATCGTCATATGTAGAAAAGAGACGCCTTACGCCTGAACGCGGTCCTTTTTCCTGTACACCAACAGGTATGCGGCGGGCACGATGAAGATCGTCAGGAGCACGGACGAACTGAGTCCCCCGATGATTGCCCTGGCGAGCGGCGCGTACTGTTCGCTGCCGGTGCCCAGCTTCAAAGCCATCGGCACCATGCCGATGATCGTGGCGAGGGAAGTCATCAGAATCGGCCGCAGGCGCACCCGGCAGGACGTGATCACCGCGTCCTGCACGGACTTGCCTTGCTCTTCGAGGCGATGCGCGAACTCAACGATTAAGATGCTGTTCGATGCCGCGATGCCCACCAGCATCAGCACTCCCATGAGCGACATCACGTTCAGCGTGGTATGCGAGAGCGGCAGAATGATGAGGACGCCGATAAAGCCCATCGGGATGGCGAGCATGATGAGGAACGGATCCTTGAACGACCGGAACTGAGCCACCAGAATCAGGTAAAGCAGCACGCCGGACATCGTGAGTCCGATGGCGAAGCTATGGAAGGACTGATGCATGTCGTTCACGATGCCTTGCAGATTTACGCGGACTCCTTTGGGCAGCTGCATGGACTGAACCATTCGATCGATCGTGTCCGAGAGCTTGCCCAAGTCCTCGCCTTGAGGGGTCACGTAGACATCGGATACGGGCTGAATCTGGTAATGGTCCACTTCGGTGGGCGTTTGCACGTTTTCGACCTTGATCACCGAGCCCAGGGTAGTCGGCTGCTTCAAATTCGGCGCCCGGAGCGGGATGCTCGCCAAATCCACCATATTGTGAATCGCCGGTTTTCCGTTTTCGTAATATTGAACGGTCAGGAAGTAGTCGTTCCCGGTTTCGTGATCCACCCAGTAGTTCGGAGCAATCATGGTGTTGGAGTTCAGAGCCGTGATCACGTTGTCCACGATTTCCTTCTGGCTGAGGCCGAGTTCGGAAGCGTGAACTCGATCCACATCCAGTTTCACGGTGGGATAGTTCATATCCTGCGGAACGTAGACAGCGCCGACTCCAGGGAGCGTCCGCACCCTCGCAGCCAAATCCTGCGCGATTTTGTAGGACCTGTCCAAGTCCTTACCGGATATCTGAATGTCAATGGGCGCGGGCTTGCCGGAATTCAAAATCGCGTCCACCATCGAGCCGCTGGTGAAGAAGGCCCGCAGGTTGGGATACTGCCTCGCGACCGCATCGCGCACCCGATCCATGTATTCGAAGCTGCTGACCTTGTGCGTACCCTTAAGAGCCACCTGGATGGTCGCGGTGTAGGGGCCGGCGTTGCTCGTGTAAAGGGCCGAAAAGTCCGGGACGACGCCAATGTTGGACACGACCATTTCAAAATCGGACGGGTCCAGAGTCTTGCGGATCAGGTCCTCAACCTGCGCCACGTACTGCTCGGTCACCTCGATTCGCGTACCGGTGGGCACTTTCAGATTGATCGTGAACTGTCCGCCGTCCGTACGGGGGAAAAACGCCAGTCCGAGGAATGGATAGATCGCCAGGCTCGCCACAAACAAAAGCGCCAACACGGCGACAGTCAGGCCAGGACGCCTCAGCACGCGCCGGACCGAGCCTTCGTAGATGTCGAGCATCCGGTTGAATCCGCGATTGAACCACAGGTTGAATCGGGCTCCCCAGGAGAGCCGCGGCGCGGCCTCGCCGTCGGGAACGCAAACGGCTGAGCTTTCATGGCCCGTGCCGTGATGCAGGCGTTGCAGGAATCGCGAGCAGAACAGCGGAATCACGGTCATCGCCACGAAATAGGACGCGAAGAGCGAGATGACGACCGCCAGGGCGAGCGCGGTGAACAGAAACTTGCTGACGCCGAACAGGTACGTCACGGGGAAGAACACGACGACGGTCGTGAGTGTGGCCGCCAGCACCGCCAGGGTCACTTCCGATCCGCCCTCCTGGGCGGCGACCTCCGGCGACGCCCCCTGCTCCAGGTGCCGGTAGATGTTTTCAAGCGATATGACCGAGTTGTCGATAATGCGGGAGAGAGCCAGCGCCAGCCCGCCCAGGATCATTGTGTTTACGGTGCTTCCCATCAGGTTCAGCACCACGAAGGTTGTCAGCACGGAGAGCGGTATCGAAAGAAACACGGCACTGGTGGCGCGCAGGCTGCCGAGGAAAATCAGGATCATCAGACTGGTCAGAGCCAGTCCGATGGTCCCTTCGTCCAGTAGCGTCCGAATCGCCTCTTTCACAAATTCCGATTGGTCGAAAACGACGGTCGCCTTGAGTTGCTCCGGAATGTTCAGAAGCTTCGGAATCATGTTGCGGATTCCGTCCACGACTTCGATGGTGTTGGTATCGCCGCCCTGCTTCATGATCGGCAGATACACCGAACGCTGGCCGTCCACGCGAACCACGTTGTACTGAATCTGATTGGCGTCCTTGGCTTCGCCCACGTCGCCGACGGAAACCCAGCTCTGGCCGACCGTCTTGATCGGTACGTTGTTCAACTCCTTCACTTGATCCACCAGGCTGTTGGAGTAAACGTAATAGTCGGTGGCTCCCATCTTGACGTCGCCCGCCGGCAGAATGAGATTGTTCTTGTTCACCGCATCGACCACATCCATCAGGCTCAATTGGCGCGAATAGAGCTTGAACGGATCGACGTAGACCATCACCTGCCGGTATTTGCCGCCAAAGGGCGGCGGAATCGAGGCTCCCTTGACCACCGCGATCTGGTTGCGGATGGCGAACTGGCCAATGTCGTGGAGCTGGGTCTGGTTCAGCCCATCGCCTTTCAGCGTCACCAGGCACACCGGCAGACTGGAAGCGTCCATTTTCAAAACGACCGGGGGAAGGGTTCCAGGAGGCAGGCGCTTCAGGTCGGCCAGTGCAAGGTTTGAGAGTTCGGTCACATCGGCATCGGCGTTTGTGCCCGGTTGAAAAAATACCTTGATCAGGCTGACCCCAAGCATGGAGCGCGATTCCATGTGATCGATCCCGGCCGCCAAGGTGAAGAAGCGCTCCAGCGGGTTGGTGATGTCTGTCTCGACGTCCTGGGGCGGCATGCCGGAGTAGAACGTCGCCACCATTACCTGCGGAATGTTGATGGTGGGGAATAGATCGACCGGCATCTGCTGATAGCTGGTGACGCCGATGACAGCCAGCGCGAGGCAGACGACGATAATGAAATACGGATTACGAATCGAGAAGCGGGACACCGATTAACTTCCTCCGGCTTGTGGCAGACTACTCCTGTTGTTGGCCCGGGTAGTTGAGAACCTGGGTTGCCTGCGGCTGCACCTTTTGCCCGGCTCTCAGTCCGTTCCGGTCGCTCACCACGACCATCTCTCCGGCGTTCAGGCCGGATACGACCTCTGCGTCGTCTTCAGTCTGCAAGCCGAGGGTCACTGGCCGGACCTCTATCTCATCAGACGGTGTCACCACGTAAACGGTATTTCGATCGCCATCATGAGCGATCGCCTGGAGAGGGACTGCCAGCGCATTTTGCTTCTTCTCGAGGGTGATGACCGCTTCCGCGTAGAGGCCCGGGATGAGTGTTCCATCCGGATTCGGCACATCGACCTCGGTATGCATCGTTCGTGTGTCTTCGCGGACATCCATCGAGAAACGCTTCACCGTTCCCCTGACCGTGCGCTTGAGCGAAGTCAAATTGACGTTGACGGGATCTCCAAGGTGGATATAGCCGACATACGATTCCGGGATGGGGATCACCAGGCGGTACAGATCGTCTTCCGACAGGCGAACCAGCGGCATCGCCTGGGTGCTGGAGTTCGTTCCGGATTGCATCAGTGTTCCGAGGTTCGCGAAGCGTTGTGTCACCACTCCCGTGAACGGCGCAGTGATTTTGGAATAGTCGAACAGAACCTGATCGCGCTGCCGCTTGGCCTTGGCCTGCTCCAACTGGCTCTTCATGGCCTCCAGGTTGGATTTCGTGGCCTCGACTTGAGCTTCCGCGGCCAGATCCTTGCCCTGCGCATCATCCACTTCCTGCTGGGCGACCAGGCCTTTCTGGCTCTTGGAAACGCCATCCAACCGCTCGAATTGAAGATGCAGAACCTTGTGTTGCGCCTCGACACGCCCGACTTCATGTTCGGCGTGAGTCACCTGATCCGACACATTCTTGATGGCCGCGTCGTCCTGCTGAAGTTGCAACTGCAGTTCTGGTATCTCGAGCACGGCCATGACCTGTCCGGCTTTCACCCGGCTGCCGTAGTCGACGTTGAGCTGCCGCACATAGCCGGCTTCCTTTGCATATACGTCTGTTTCCTGAAACGGAACGAGCTCCGCGGACACGGTCAGAGTGCGTTCCAGCGGTCTTCGGCCGACTTTATTGACGCCGACAATAGTGCCCTTGTCGGCCGGATCCGCGGAGCTCGAAGCGCGCGCCTTCGAGTCGCTGCCACAGGAGGCCAATGTTGCGAGCCCTGCAATGACTCCCAACATCCAAATCAACGTCTGCGGTGTGCGTCTCATCGGTCAACCACGTCTTTCCGGCCTCGCTCCAGGAGTTTCGCGAGCCCCTCGAGAGAAAAGCGCGCGGATTGGCAGTACTGGATCAATTCCCGTTCCTCGGTCTCCAGCTTCTCGACCTCCGCCGGAATCCCGGCGGCGATTTCCGGCGGAATGATCTGAATTCCGTGGCGATCCCCGTGTATCAAGTCTCCGGACCGGATCTTCAATCCACCGATTTCCACGGGCTGTCCGAATTCGATTAAATGCGCATAGGAATGAGAAACCGCGGCCGAGGCAGAAAACAAATGGAATCCCAAGGCATCCACTTGAGGCAAGTCCCGGACAGCGCCGTTGGTGACGTAGCCTGCGCAGCCCAGTGCGGACCCGATATTTGCGTGAATTTCGCCCACGAATGCGCCAAGTCCGGGGGTGTCGTCGATGTCTTCCAGCACCATCACGGTCGGTCCGGGCAGCGATGCCAGATAGGTCCACCAGTCCATGCGGTCGTAGTAGCAGCAGCCGGTCATCGGCGGCTCATCGGTCCGGATGCGTCCGGTGGCGGCATAGCCCAGCATCGGCCCGAGCCTGGGGAACCAGCACTTCAAAGGCGCGCGGGCAAAGCCTTCATTCCGCATTCGCACGCGGAACCGCTCGATGGCGTTGGAAACGCTGCAGGTATCCAGCGTGGCCAGCCTCTGGAATTCTTCTTTGGACAGCTTCATTCCAGACGCGCCGGGCGCAGTTGGGGTATCGGTCCGATTCATCGTGTATCGAGGTTTGCTGTGCCGTTCGCGCCCATCGACGGACAATTCTTCACAGGTAGTTTCAGGGTAGACTTAGGGGCCCATTGGGGCTATCCCGGATGGTAGGTATCTTCCGAAACCACAACTTAGTAGGACGGGGAGAAGCTCACAATACCTCTTTCCCGCTGGAAACGTTTGAGTTACGCTTTAGGTAGCTAACGAACGTGAGGCTCGCCTCTCGCGCTGGCGCAACGGCGTGATCAACAGACTCAGACGAAGCGAGGACCTTGCTCCTCCTAGCGGCCGCGTGGCTCTCCTGATGGGCTTCGGCGGTTTGTTGGGTATCGTGGCGCTTGCCGGCGCCGGATCGCTTCTGGTCCTGACCCAGATCCGCCGCGACGACGAGCACATCCGCAGCCAGTTCCTGCTTCGCAATCATTTGCTGAACGACATTCGTTCAGAGCTGTACATTTCAGGAACCTACGTTCGCGATTACCTGCTGGAGCCGGAAAGCAATCGGGCGGAAGTCTACCGTGCAAATCTTGAAGACGTGCACCGGCAAATGGAGACGGCGCTTTCCGCGTATTCCGCGCAGTTGGATCCGGAAGAAGCAGAACACTATACCGCTCTGAAGACGGAGCTATCGCGATATTGGGAGGTTCTGGGCCCGATCCTGCGCTGGAGCCCGGCGGAACGGCGCGTGCGCGGATACACATTTCTGCGCGATGAAGTGTTCCCGCGCCGTCAAGCGATGCTCGATGCGGCCGAACGAATCGCCACCATCAACGAACAACAATTGAAAGCAGGCAACGAACGCGTGGTCGCTCTGCTGGTGACATTCCAGTCACGGCTGGCCGCGACCTTGCTCGCCACGCTGGCGCTCGGCATCGGAATGGCTGCCTTCAGCATCCGAAGGCTTCTGAAGCTGGAAAGCGATGCGCGAGCGCGATACCTGGAAATCGCCGAGGCGAAGAGCCAGCTCGCCCAGCTTTCCGATCGCCTGGTCCAGGCTCAGGAGACGGAGCGGCGCGCGCTCTCGCGCGAATTGCACGATGAAGTGGGGCAATCGCTCTCGGCAGTGCTGGTCGAACTCCGCAACCTTTCCTCGGGTCTCGCAACTCGGCCGATCGAGCAATCCCGCAGCCAGGTGGAACTGATCAAAGGCTTAATCGAAAGCACGGTCCGTGTGGTGCGGAACATGGCTCTGCTGCTCCGCCCGTCGATGCTTGACGATCTCGGCCTGGTTCCCGCGCTGCGCTGGCAGGCTCGGGAAGTGTCGAAACGGACGGGAATGGACGTCAGCGTCGCTACAGACCTCAATTCCGACGACCTGCCGGACGACTACAAAACTTGCATCTACCGCGTGGTCCAAGAAGCTCTGCACAACTGCTCCCGGCATGCCCACGCCAGCACGGTGCGGATTCGCGTCAAACAGGAGTCTACGCGGCTCGAGTTTTCCGTACAGGATGACGGCCAGGGATTCGATGCCAAGCAAAACAAGGGCCTGGGCCTGCTGGGAATCGAAGAACGCGTGGCTCGCCTGGGAGGTGTTTGCACCATCCATTCGGAACCGGGCAAGGGCACTGTCCTCAAAGTGGTCTTACCCTTCAGCGACGAGCGAGCGAACCAGCGGAGTACGAATGACAGGGAAACAAATCCGAATCCTATTGGCAGACGACCATAATGTCATGCGGCGGGGGTTGCGGCTGCTACTGGAGAGCCAGCCGGAGTTCGCCGTGGTCGCCGAGGCGGCAGACGGGCGGCAGGCGGTCGCACAGGCCGAAGCCACCAGGCCGGACGTAGTCGTCCTCGATATCGCGATGCCGAATTTGAGCGGCACCGATGCGGCAGAGCGCATCAGTGAAATGCTGCCCAATACGGCCATCGTCATCCTCAGCATGCATTCCGACGAAGGTTATATTCTGCGCGCTCTGAAGGCCGGCGTAAGAGGCTACCTGTTAAAGGATTCCGCTGAAGGAGATCTCATTCAGGCGATCAAAACCGTCAATGAAGGCAAAGCGTTCTTCAGCCCGGAAGTCAGCAAGACGCTGGCGGAAGATTACGTTCGGGAAATCCGCACCCGGCGCGTGGAGGACAGCTACGATCTGCTTACTCCGCGGGAACGCGAAATCCTGCACCTGCTCGCTGAAGGCAAATCCAACAAGGATATTGCGGGCACTTTGAATCTCAGCGTCTATACCGTCGAGACGCACCGGAGGAATCTTCAGGAAAAGCTGAATCTGCGAAGCTTTCCAGAACTCATCCTGTACGCCGTGCGGAAGGGAGTTATCTCCTGAACATCCGATCGCCTGACGCCCGGCTATTCCAGAAGGAGAGCGCCAATCCGACGATCCGCGTGACCTCATATTCGCGAAGCGGCTTTGCCAGGATGTCATAGCCCCGATTGCGAATGACTTCTTCCCACAGGTAATCGTCTACTCTTTTGGCGCACACGATCACACAGGGTTCGTGGCCTGGAGAAGCAAGCGCGCGAACAGCGCTCCGCCAGTTCCCGTCCGGCGCTTCCCGATCGCAAAGCGCCACCGGGGCTCTCAGCCGGTGCACCATAGAGCCGGCTTCATCGAGATCGCCTGTGACGTGAATTTTCCAGCCGTTCTCGCCGCCCAGATCCGCCAGGAGCTGCCGGTCCCGGGGGTCCAGGGTCAGGGCGACCAGAGTCGCGCGCGGAGAAAAAGATTCTTGCTCCTCGATTGCCGGATTGTCGTTCGCGCGGTTCCGGCCGCGCAGGAGCGCAGGAAAACTGAACAAGGATTTGTCTCTCCACATATCTGTGGCTTCGATGCCTTGGGTCGCGGCAGTGAATACTCTACTCAGCGAGTCTACGGCACCTCCTCGCGGTTTTGAATCACAGCATCCTGGTATCCGGCGGCGTGAAGGCCGGGTAATACCTGAAGTCGTTTCGTGGAAGGCGGAGAGACGGCACGTGAACGTCTCGGAAGGGAACGCTTACCGTCTCTCCAGGGGTGCAGTTGACACCAGAATATCCCCGGAAAACAATACTCTCCATCACAACCGGTAGGTACTAATTCGCCAAATCAAAGGTAGAAGCGCCTTCTGCCTCTCGCCTTGGGAACGACGCGGCAGCTATCTACCTTCGGAAGTTCATCGAACTCACCATTTCCTGGTATGGCTGCGAATCTTCCGCCGACGTAAGTTGAGGCATGACACGGACAATCACGGTGTTCCTTTGCGGCGCTCTCGTCTCCTCGGCGGCGTTTGCCCAGGAAGAGGTGCGTCACCACAACATCACGGCGAGCATCGGCGCGGCGGTTCCCGTGGGGTCTTCGACCAACTACTTCAGCACCGCTCCGTTGGTCGCATTCGGATACGGGTACCGGTTCAACCGGCTGTTCCAGGCAGACGCAGGCATCCAGTTCGCGTTTGGAGCCGCCAACAATCAAAACACGGAGATCACGGATTTCGGCCCGATGCAGGGCGGGGATCATGAATTTATGGTTCCCCTGGGGGGCCGGGTCTACGTCCCGCAACCTTTCAAGCGCCTGGAAGTCTCAGCAGGAGGAGGTGGCGCATACCTGCATTATTCCGAAACGATTCCATCGAGCGCCTACGGCAGCTTCTACCAGAACTTCTGTTATTCCTGCACCTCGCGCGGCGGCTGGGGAGGATACGGAATGGCCAACGTGAATTATTTTCTCGACTCGAATCACATGTTCAAGGTCGGAACCACGCTTCAGTACATCTCCGCCGCGACCAACGGAGACGCGGTGGCGAACATCCCGGCGATCAAGACCACGGATCACTGGGCCAATGTTCTTTTTCAGTTCGGGATTAGTTTCTAGGCTAGTTCCCGGTCCTTCAGCGCCGCACGGCCGGAATTATGTGAGGAGCGCCTTCACTCGCGATTCGAGAGGCGTGCGCAGTTTTTCCTCGGGAATCAGCCTTGCCAGCATGCCGAGATCGGCATCGATCGTGACGTCGTCTTCGGTAACCGTGACTGTGCCGCGTATCGGGTTCCTGAGGAATCCCACTTTAGCCACCAGAGAAAATGTCATCACGGAACCGTTCCATGTTTTCTCCGGTTCCGTAATCGTTATCGGCCCATTCGCAAGCCCGTTGAACGCATCTACAGCCGCTCTATCTACGGCCTGGATGGCGGCGGCCTTCGTCTTGTGATGTCGAATTGTCACATGCACGGCGAATTACCTTTTCCGCGGGCGCTGGGGGGGAACCTGTACATGGACCAACAGCAAGCGGTCTCCTTGCCGCCCGTACTGCAAAAAAGCCAAGCCTCCCTGGACGGAGGCTTCGAACCGGCCCATGCCGGAATTGTGGTTGATCATGAGAGGCCCTTTCCATAGAATCAGGCTGCCTTTGGGGCTTGACCTGGGACAGGCGTTTTTGATCCGTTCGGAAAGATGTCTATGACGCGGCCCTTACAGATCGCACATTCAAAGCGGACGCCGGCGCCAGCGAAACGTAGATTCCGAAGAGAGGACCGTATCGCCCGCATGACAGCGGCCTTGCGAGGTGAATCCGGCCAGCCCTCCACCACATGCATCCGAGCATGCTCTGCCGCGAGCCAGGAAAACAAGACTCTCGCCTGCTTGTCGGCCATTCGCCTGTCCTCCGCCTAGAAGCACCAACGCAGTAAACTCTAGCAATTCCAGTTCCGCTGAACCGCGCGACGCTGCCTTGGAACGCCTGGGTGGAAAACTTTGGATAAAGTGGAAATCCGTGCGCGCCGGCTACTTCTTGATCCCGAGGCCGTCAACGTAGCGTTCGTACTCGAACCAATCGACGTCTAGCTCGGCGGCCAGTAATCGCTCCATGCTGGTGGCGAAAAAATGTTCGTTTCGGTAGGGAGCTGACGGATGATCGCCCGCTTCTCCGGACACCTTCCCCTGTTCTTTCAGCTTTTCGAACTGTACGTCGAAATCGGATATGGTCTGTTCGGAAATTCCGCGATGCCGGGCGAGAGCCAGTTCGACCAGCTCATGCACACCGACCAGGATTTCGTAACGCCAATCGGTCATTGCGGACACGCGCACCTGCTCAACGCCGTGTTCGTCTTCCCAATAGTCGCCCACAGTGGGATAACGCTGCTGCTCGTGAGGGATGGTTTCGAGTTGAATTCTCATGCTTGCGTTCTCAGGCTTCAGGCGTAGCCCATGGCCCTAAGCGCTTCATACCGGCGAACCGGCGATGAAGCGAAGTTTGTCTGATCGCCATCCGGCCGATAGTGGCGGTAAGGGAAATGGACGTCGGCCGCTTTCTTCATGACTGCCTCCCACGCCGTTTGCATCGTGTGGCCGTAGGCATTGACAAGCAGGACGTCGCCGTTCCCATCGTAGCCCGCGATCAGATACATATCCTCCTGTTTGTAGACGTCGTAGAAATACAGGTCGCGCTCGACTTTGGCCGGAAACAGCACGGGTTTTCCAGGAAGGATATCGGGTTTTGTGGAGAGCGTCACGGACGCGCCGAATCCTTCAGCGAAATCGGCGCGGAAGGAGCCTACCAGCAGCGAGGCCAGAGTCTCGCCCGCTCCGTTGCGAGACAGATTCCACAGCAGGTTTGGGTGCGAATTGTATCCGAAGCGCTCGCATTTCTCCAGAAACCAGATGCCGTCCTTCGCCGCGATGAAACTGGCGTCGGCGAATCCGGTGTAGCGCATTTCCTTGTACGCCGGAAACAATTTGCCGACCGACGCCGCCACCGCTTTTCCGTCCAGCGGGATTACAAAATCGAAATCGAGAGCGCATCCGGTAAGTTCGCCGAGATCCAGCGCGTACCGGCGCTTGCATTCGAGCGTCATGAAGCTGAAGACTGGCTCCCCACGATCGAACCAGGCCTCTACGTTCGCTTCCACTCCGTCTTTCCTTTCCTGGAGCAGAAAGCTTTGACGGTCTCGACCGTTTTCCGCCAGCGAACGCAGATGGATGCGCAACTCTTGGTTGGCTTCGGCAGGATCGTCCGAGTCGGGAAGAAACGTTTCGAACTTGTCGCCCGTATCCGGTTTATAAACGTAGGCGGTATCAGGGTGCTCTTCGCATAACCGGATCGCCTGAGCCGCATCCTGGAACCGGTAGGAAGGAGGCGATTCGAGCCCGTGCCGCTGCACAAAAGCCAGGCACTGGGCCCGATCATGCTCCATCGCGTACGCGTGTCGGCCACCGCCGAGCACTCGAAATCCCTCGGCGCGAAGCGTTTCATTTTCGTCGACTGAATGATTCTGGTCCCAGATCCAGAACGCATTGCGAAATGAGTCTCTGCGGGCCAGAACAGCCGACAGGCACGTCTTTTCGGAAACCAAGCCGTTTCCGACGCGTTCGAAGCGGGAACCCACGTCCGGTGCGCCGGATAACGCCGCTGGCGGGTTCACGGCTAAGATCGTCCGATGGCCTTCCGCCTGAAGCCGCACAGCCAACCCGAGTCCGGAGTAGTCTTCTGTTGCGACGATGAAATCCATCCACCTTCCTGCAGCAGCTTCGTAGCACGTTGTGTTCCAGGAGGCGATCCGGCCGCCTGCGGCTTGCGAGCTTAAGCGAGGCGCTCGCGGGATCCAGCTAACTACATGTCAACCTTGAGCTCTGCCGAGAACGCTGAACCATTGCACTTATGGCCGAAGGTGATACACTTCCAACCCGGGGGTGCCGCTGATGCAACTTTTCAATGTCGATCACGAAAACTGGGAAGACGTAGGTGTTGCGAATTGCGCGCCTCCAGAGGGCGCGCTCGCCTACGAGCTTAAATCTGCCAAGTGGATCACAACAGAAGAAGAACTCAACGAGATGAGCCACCACCGAGCTGGATCGCTTCGCTATACCCATCGCGGCATTGGCGTTCTCCGGCAACAAGGCTACGAGGGCTAGCCTGATCCGGCTGCCGGACTACTTGCGCTGTTTCAAACTTGTGTACGCAGCCTCGACGAACATGTCCGTTGTCCAGGGGCCGGAAGTCGCTCCGTACTGCGGATCGTAGTCGCGCGTCGGCCGCGCGGCTTTCACCTGCTCGAGCGTCATGCCTTTCTGGATCATGTCGCGGACTCGGTCTCGAATGATGGTCATCATATCTCGGTACTCGAGCACATCGAACTCGTCGGAGATGCGCCCGCGTCCGGGGATAATATACGTCCCGCCTTCCTCGTGGTGCTCCGGAATTGCCAGGTCGAGAAGACGATTCAGTCCATCGATGACTCCCTGCAGACTGCCTCCATTCGCCAGGTCGATCACAGGATAGCCATCGGTGACGTAGATGTCGCCGGCGCTGATCACATCGGAGCGCCGGAAATGAACCATGGTGTCGCCATCGGTGTGCGCGGCAGGCTGGTGGAGCAGTTGGATGGATTCGCCGTTAAAGAAGAGATCCTTGCTCCCGCCGAAGTAGGTGTCGCCGGGCTGCGCAATGAACGGAACCTCGGGTTGGCCGGGAGGCGGATTATTCATCCGCTGGAGCACGTTATCGTGAGCCAGGATCTTCACGGTCTGCCCCTCCAGATCGCCGGGTGTGTTGCGGATATTGCGGACCTCTTCTGCGCCGCCGTAGCGCGCGAGCGCCTCGTTGCCTCCGGTATGCGCCGGATCGAGGGAGGTGTTGATGATGTAGCGGAGCGGTTTATCGGACGCCTGACGGACGATCGCTAGAACTTTATTGGATCGATCCTCGGTTCCGGTGTCGACCACCAGTACCCCCATTGGGCCGGTTTGCACAGTGATATTGCCGCTGCGCGTGGCGATCAGGTAGACGTTGCCCTGGACCGGCAGCACCTCGATATCTGCAACGGCAGTGTGCCGAATAGGAGCCGCTGGATCGCCGCTAAGAGGCGGAGGCGGTCCGCCGGGCGCCTTGAGCTTCGCTTGGTACTCCGGATACATAGTCTCCGCGCCGCCGCGCACCGCCTGTTCGGAAACCTTGAAATGATCCGAGAACTCCTTGAGATAAGGATTCGTGCCGGGCAGGTAATGCGGCACATCGGTCTTCTTGCGATTGGTGATCTCTTCCACCGGCTCGCAGGGCCACAGCCAGGATCCCTGGTCGTACTCGTCCAGCTGAAAATCTTCTGACTTGATCAACGGCTCGGTGGTATATACCGGGTCGGTGACCACGCTCACGTGCGTGAGAATGTTGCCGTGCCGGATGAAGTGCTCGACCATGCTGGCCAGGTCACTCTGCACCAGCCCGTTGCGCCGGACGAAGCCCTGCTTGATGTGGGTGGTCTTGACGGTCAGGATGTTCCCCTCCCACTCGCCTGTGGAGAATCCCATAAAAGTGTGTGGGGCGTATTCCGAGGGATGCGGGCGGCCGTCCATCCAGATGGTGCGGGTTTGCTCGTAAGTACTGATGTAGTTCTTGATAGCGACCACCTGCTGGGTCTGCGGGTCCTTCTCTTCCCAGATGCGCAGGTGGTTGGGACCGCGATAAATATAGGTGACGCTGTGCACGCGGCACTGATGTTCGGGCAGCGTCATGCGGGAGGCGCTCCAACTGTCGGCTCGCAGGCGAGCCGCGTCGTTGATCGGCAGGCCCAGGTAATCGCCCAGTTCGGGACCAGGTCCGCGTTCGGCTTGGTCCTCGTGGCGCAAAGGGGTCCAGTTTCCTCCTAAGTACACCTGGCCGAAGGCAGAAACGCCGAACAGCGTGGAAGCAATGAGGCTCAGTAGGCGCATAGCAATCTTTGGAGAGCATATCCTATCGGTTCCCAGAGCGCCAATCGGCAGACTGGGGGGGAGCAAGAAAGCTGTCGACTCGGGGCGTTTCTGTTAAGCGCGTAGCCGCTAAACTTAGAAGACAGACTCCGAAAGCACCTGGGGTCCGTCTAAGTCAGGTCCTGAACAGAGATGAAAGTAACTGAGATTTTCATCACGCGACCGGTGATGACTGCGCTGCTCATGATCGGGATCGTGCTGTTCGGTTTGGCTGGGTATCGCGCGTTGCCCGTAAGTGACCTGCCGAATGTGGATTTCCCGACGATCCAGGTTTCGGCGGCTCTTCCGGGAGCGAGTCCTGAGACGATGGCTACGTCGGTCGCGACTCCCCTGGAACGCCAATTTTCCACCATCGCCGGCATCGATTCCATGACATCGAGCAGCGGCATCGGTTCGACAGCCATTACGATTCAGTTCACTTTGGACCGATCCATCGACGCGGCTGCCCAGGATGTCCAGAATGCGATCGCCGTAGCCCAGAAGAAGCTTCCACCCGGGATGCCCACGCCGCCCTCGGTGCAGAAGGTCAATCCCGCAGATCAGCCGATCCTGTTCCTGACGCTCTCGTCGCCCGACCTGGCGCTCTCGGCTGTGGATGAATATGCCGAGAATCTAATGGCCCAGCGCATTTCCTCTCTGGCCGGCGTCGCTCAGGTAAACGTTTTTGGCGCGCAGAAATGGGCGGTACACGCGCAATTGGACCCAGGAGCGCTCGCAGCGCGCCACATCGGAATCGATGAAGTGGAGCAAGCGCTTGCGCAGCATAACGTCAACCTGCCGGTGGGGACCTTGTGGGGAGATGAACAGGCCATGACGCTCAAGGCGAGCGGCCAGCTCTTAACAGCGCCCGCCTACAGCCGCATGATCGTGGCATTTCGGAACGGGTCGCCGGTGCGCCTGGGAGAACTGGGACGGGTCATCGACGGCGTACAGAATGACAAGAGCGCAGTTTGGCTGGTGGACGATAACGGCAGCGCGCGGGCGATCGGGCTTTCCATTCAGCGCCAGCCTGGAACGAACACGGTGGAAGTGGCGCAAAGAGTCAAGGCTTTGTTGCCCTCTTTTCGGGAGCAAATCCCCCCGTCCGTGAAACTCACCATTCTCGTCGACCGTTCCGAACCTATCCTTGAATCGTTTAACGACGTGAAGTTCACGCTGGCGCTGGCCGTTGGCATGGTCGTGCTGGTGATTTTCCTGTTCTTGCGTAACGTGTCGGCCACATTGATTCCGAGCCTGGCTCTTCCGATCTCGATCGTCGGAACATTTGCTGCGATGAATCTGCTGGGATACACGCTCGATAACCTTTCGCTGATGGCGCTCACACTCTCGGTGGGCTTTGTAGTAGACGATGCCATTGTGGTGCTGGAGAACATTGTGCGGCATCTCGAAATGGGTCATAGCCGCATGGTGGCTGCCCTTGAGGGGGCCCGCGAAATCGGCTTTACCGTATTGTCGATGACTCTTTCGCTGGCGGCGGTGTTCCTTCCGGTCCTGTTTATGGGCGGGATTATCGGGCGTTTATTCCACGAGTTCGCGGTGACGATCATGGTGGCGATTTTGATTTCGGGGTTTGTTTCGATCAGCCTCACGCCGATGCTCTGCAGCCGGTTCCTGCGCCCGGCGCTCGGCCGCCACAATTCGCTTCACCGCTTCTCGGAGCAAATCCTCGATGGCATGGTCTCTGCCTACTCATGGGCGTTGCGGGGGGTGATGCGTCACCGCGCTGCAACCATGATCATCGCCGCGGGAACTCTAGCTGCAACCGTCTACCTCTCCGCGCTTGTGCCCAAGGGATTCATACCAAACCAAGATATCCGGCAACTCCAAGGCAACACAGAGGCCCGGCAGGACATCTCGTTCGATGCCATGGTGCGCCTCCAGCAGCAGACGGCCGCTGCCATTGCGAGCGATCCGAACATCGAGGCATTTATATCCTTCATGGGGACCGGCAATCAGCAGGGATCGGTCAACCAGGGACGCTTCTTTCTCCGCCTGACGCCGCGCACGGAGCGAAAACTGTCGCCGGAACAAGTGATCGACGAACTGCGGCCCAAGTTGGATGCGGTTACCGGGATGCGCACGTACCTTTCGAATCCGCCCCTGGTCCGTATTGGCGGCAACCAGACGCGCAGCCTCTATCAGTTCGCCTTGCAATCGACGGATCTCGATGCCCTGTATCGCGGAACTGCGGAATTCGAAAAACGGATGAGAATGCTTCCGGGCCTCTCCGACGTTAACAGCGACATGCAGATCTCCAGCCCGATGTTGAACGTGGATATCGACCGGGACCGCGCATCGAGCCTTGGCGTAACCGAGGAACAGATTGAAAACGCCCTCTACAACGCCTATGGCCAACGTCAGGTTTCCACCATCTATACTTCCGTCGACAGCTACTGGGTGATCCTCGAAGTAAAACCCGAATTTCAACGCGATCCAAAAGCGCTTGGGACGCTTTATATCAGATCGTCGGGCGGCCAGTTAGTGCCGTTGAGCGAGGTGGTGAAGCTGACGTCCGGGGCGGGGCCACTCTCGATTTCACATCTGGGAGAGCTTCCGGCCACCACGGTCTCGTTCAATCTGCAGCCGGGAGTCTCTCTGGGCGACGCGGTCGATCGCGTGCAGGCGCTCGCAAAAGAGGTTCTCCCCACATCCGTGAGCACCAGCTTTCAGGGGGCCGCCGCAGCTTTTCAGTCTTCTCTACAGGGCATGGGACTCTTGCTTGCACTGGCAATTCTGGTCATCTACATGGTTCTCGGGATTTTGTATGAAAGCTTCGTTCACCCCATCACGATCCTTTCCGGGCTTCCGTCCGCGGGCCTAGGCGCGTTGGCAACGCTCTTAATTTTCCACGACGAACTGAACATCTATTCTTTCGTCGGCGTGATTATGCTTATCGGAATCGTGAAGAAGAACGCCATCATGATGATCGACTTCGCGCTCGAATCTCAACGGACGCAGGGCACAGCCCCGACGGAGGCGATTTACGAAGCGTGCTTAATCCGGTTCAGGCCGATCATGATGACGACCTTGGCTGCCCTGGCGGGGACGTTGCCGATCGCCCTCGGGCTGGGGGCCGGCGGAGAGGCGCGCCGTCCCATGGGGCTGGCTGTCGTGGGCGGCTTGGTCGTCTCACAGTTGCTAACGCTATTTATCACGCCGGTACTCTACACGTATCTGGAGCAGCTTCGGGGACTCTCCAAGCCAGGCTCTCCCCGAAAAAAACACATTCAGGTTCGGGGACCGGAACCCGCTGTAAAAGGGTAGCCAAAGCTCCGAAGCTTAGATGCGGTTCCCCGCAAGGGATCGGTCGCCGATCGGAATTAACACGCAGCAGTTCTGTCGCATTTGTCCAGTCATCGACACGGCCTCGTATCTGAAGACGCTCTTCGCCGTCTTCACGAATATTTCACAACCTTCTTACAGCCGCCGGGCTCGGAATGCAGTCTAAAGGGTTGTCAGGTTAACCCTGATGCTGTCCCGGGTCCGGTTTTTCGACGGACCTCAAATCAAACACAAAAGGATAAGAAACGTCGAATGAAGAAGGTATTTTTGTTGTCCCTGGCCCTCTGTGCGGGAGCATTCGCTCAAACCGATACGGTGTTGCGCTGGCGCGGAATCGAAGGAGTAATCACTGCTCCCGGCGTCGATAACCCGGTCGGCCAGATCCATAGCGGAGCAGGACCGTGGACCGCTCGGAACGGCAATGCCAGGATCAATCTGAACACTGGTGAGGGCTCCTTCGAAGTCGAAGGACTGGTTCTAAACGGCGGAAGTGCGAGCGGCTCGCCCGGCCCGGTCAAGGCCGTCGTCGGTACGCTGGTGTGCAATCCGGGCACGAGTGGGGAAACGGCCATAGATACGCCGAGCGCGGACCTCAGCGCTGACGGGAACGCGGAGCTCTCGTTCCAAATCAATGTTTCCGTGGCTTGTAGCAACCCGGTGTTCCTGATTCGCGTTCCGTCCGGACGCTGGATTGCGACGGGAACCAAGCCTGCCAGCAGCTCAAAATCTCATTACTAGATTTTCGGAAGCTTCCATTGCGACAGCGAGGCCGCAGAGGCCTCGCTTGTTTTCCGGATTGTTGGTGGTGGTCAGAACGAACGAGGTGTTTTTGTGACTACGCAGAAGAAATTGATCTACGCGTTTGTGACAGCGACGGCGCCAGCGCTGCTGCTCGCTTTTTCGACTGGGCCGGATGCGCGTCATACCGCGGCGCCCGGTGACGATCCGCTGGCCTGCGCAACAGCAGGTTGCCACACGGGACTGGCAAAAGGCGGGCCGATCAACGCCGGAGGCGGTGCAGTAACCGCCAGTTTTTCGACCGGCACGAGGTATACTCCGGGCCAGCCTGTAACGATCACCGTGAATGTCAGCGATCCTGTAAACCGCCTGCACGGTTTTCAAATGACCGCGCGACTGGGAAACAACGATGCAGAGCTTTCTTCCAGGCAAGCCGGACGGTTCTCGTTTCATTCCGACGCGGGCGTTTTCGTGTTGTGCGACAACAGCATTCCGCGGTCATCCGGCGGCGCTTGCCCGGCCGGGTTTCCCGTCGAGTTCATCGAGCACAATGCTCCGCGCACCGGCGCCTGGACCTTCACATGGACCCCGCCGGATACGGATGAGGGACCGGTCCACTTCTACATCGCTGGCAATGCCGTCAATGGCGACGGAAGGAATGGCCCCCAGGATCACGTCTACACTGCGAGCTACGTCCTGCAGCCCCTGAGCACATCCTGCTCGCAATCTATTCCGGTGATCACCGAAGTTCGCCGGATCGAAGGCTGGGGCGACGGGACAACCTTCTCATCCGGGTCGTGGCTGGAGATTAAGGGCTCGAACCTGGCCCAATCCACAAGGCAATGGTTGGATTCGGATTTCGACGGCAGGAATGCTCCTACCGCGTTGGATGGGACATCCGCGCTCGTCAACGGCAAGGCTGGATTCATCGAATACATCAGCCCGACGCAAATCGACTTGCAGGCGCCCGCCGACTTGGCCACGGGACCAGTGCCAGTCACAGTTACGAACTGTGCGGGAACCAGCAATCCAACCGCGGCACCGAACTTGATGAAAATCGCTGCGGCGCCAGGTATATTGGCCCCTCCCGCCGCAATCACTCCCCTGTTCACCAATGCGGGAAAACAGTACGGCGAAGCGACGTTCGGTTTCCAGTTCCTTTTCGTAGGAAACCAGAATCCGGATTTCCCCGGCCTCTTCCGGCCGGCCAGACCCAACGATTCGATTTTGCTGTACGCAATCGGCTTGGGAGACACCACACCCGCCATGATTCCGGGAGTAAAGGCAACCGGCGAGGAGGTCGTAAACGCACGGGTTGAAGTAAGCTTCGGTACGACTCCCGCGACAGTAACCCGCGCCGCTCTGTATCCGACTTTTGCCGGCTTGTACTATGTTATGGTCACCGTACCCGATGTCCCTGATGGTGACTATCCGATCAATGTGAGAGTGGACGGCCAGCCGCTGCAACAGCCGTTCTTCCTGACGGTTCACCGCTAACCACGCAATAGGCCTGGGACGATGGCGATTTCACAATTACTTGACGACTTCACGAAATCGCCATCTCTATGGCTTCATCCAAAAGAGCATGCTGAACCCTCGTTATTCGGTATGGAAATGCGCCGGCCTCGGAGCGATCGTTCTCCCCGCCATCGCGCTGATATCGGCAGCCGGCGGTCGTATTCACCTGAGCCCGTCCGGGTCTTCAGAACGAACGCTGACGAAAGACTTCAAAGCTCCTCTGCCTGTTCGGAACATCATCCAGAGGGCGTGTCTCGACTGCCACTCCGAGGAAACTGTATGGCCTTGGTACTCGTACATCCCGCCGGTTTCGATCCAGATCCATAACGACGTCAATAACGCCCGCCAGTTCATGAACCTTTCGCGTTGGAATGAATACACGACTGAGGAGCAGCATGACTTCGTCTCGCAGATCGCCTACGCCACGAACGCCGGCATGATGCCTCCAACGAGGTATCTCTGGATTCATGGCGATGCGAGGCTGTCGGCCGCGGACTTGGCCATCTTGAAGGAATGGGCGCGCAGCCAGTCACTGGGATCGCCGGGAAGCTAGTGAATGCAATCTGGACGTCCTGTGCAGAATCTTTCGACCGGCTGCGCCGCAGCTTCGAGCTCCCGATGGGTCAGCGCTTCGGCGGAGGCTCCACGGCCTTCTGTGGCGCTGCGAATGTAAGCATCCGGCGCGGGTTGTCCACCATGATCCTGCGGAGCGTCTCTTCGCTGATTCCCTTGGCCCTCAGCCCCGGCAGAATGACGTTCGAAATGTAGGTGTAGCCGCCACCGCCGTTCCTTTTAAGTTGAGCCTTCGTGCAGACGTCGTGTGCCAGGAGTATCTGATCGGCGTACCCGGCGTTAATAGCAGCCGCAATGCTCTCGATCCGTTGTGCGTCGGCCGCCGGAGGAAGGGGCGCTTGTCCCATGTAGTCCCATTCCACGAACGCCCCGCGTTGGAACAGGCGCTTCAGGTACTCCATGTCTTTTCCGCCGGTGTGTCCCATCACAACGTGCGATAGTTCAACTCCTTCCGACGCAATGATGTCGAGCACGGTCATCATCTCATCGTTGGTTGCGAAGCTGTGAAGCATGATCGGCGCACCGGTGAGGCGCGCTGCCCGTGCACTGGCACGCACGCTTTTGAGTTCGTTCGCTTCTAACGGCTTGCCGTTGACACCCACTTCACCGATGATGCCGGATCGAATGGAAGTCCCCTGGGCGCCGACCGTCACGTCGCCTACGACGATCGCAGTCAGTTCCTCGACAGTGCGTTCGGTCATGTCGGGGGGATGCAGAGCTTTCTGATACCAGCCCGCACCCATCACCACGTTGAGGCCGGACGCCTTGGAGACTCGCAGCAGCGCTTCCGGATCCCGGGTCAAGCCGAAATTGGTGACGTCAACAATCGTCCCGCCACCGATTTTCTTGAATTCCTCGATCTCGGCGAGTGACTCGTCAAAGTCCGTGAGGCCGCCTCTTCCGCCTGGCTGGAGCGCTTTGAGAACCCTGACACCGGTGACTGGCGGGAACATGGGCGGAGGAGCGCTGAAATCGATGAAGATGTGTTCGTGCGACAACGTCTGGCCAAGCGCGGACGGGTCCATCGCGCCGGCCACGGTCAATACTTTACCCGCGAGATTCGGAATCGATGTTGCCGGAGTCCGCTGCGCCGGGACGTTTATGCTGATGCCAGCAGCGAGCGCGATCCCAAGACCGATGCTCCCGAGTGTGTTCACAATGCCATCATTATGACGGAAAAGGATTGCCGACACGGCAACCAGGCTTTACCCTCCCTTGAAGTCAGCTACCGCTGCCGAGGCGCCCGGCTGCGTGGATCTCGATTTCGACGGTATCGCTGACGCGAAGAAGGAACGTGCTTGGATTCTTCATTCCCCATTTCACGTAGGGCACCAGGAACTGCGCCGTGGCCGTGACCCGATCACTCGATAGATTCGCGTGAACCCGGATTGTGGTTTCGTGGGGCGCGCCGTGAATGGTGAGGATCCCATGAAGCTGCACGTCGGAAGGGCCTTGAAGATTGACCGGGCCGGCCACCCGGTCGGCTACAAACGTGATCTGCGGATATTTGTCGCTTTCCAGGATGTTCTTATGCATGCGGCTGTCTCGCGCGGGACTGCCGCTGTTTCCGCTTTTCGCATCGATCACCAATGAGCCGCTCGCACTGCCCGTCATCGGATCGAACTGTATCGTTCCGCTAATCAGTCGAAAGGTTCCCCGAACCGTGTGCAGAACATCGTGAAGCGTGAAATCGACTTGGGTCTGTTGCGGATCAACTTGCACGGTTAGGGATTCGGCGAATGACGGAAAAACCACGAGCAAACCGGCTGCGGCCCATTTTGTCCACATGAATTGTTCTCCTCAGACTGCCAGCATACGCGCCCCAAGTGAAGCGGCCGCCAGTGCGAAGTCAACGAGATCCGATTCCCCGACGTGCATCGCAAGCATTCTCGCGAAGAGCTCGGGCTTGCGCGCCAGCGCCTGCATCGCCCGCGATCTCAGCCAGGGGGATTCGCCCAGCCGGAGCATGAATGCAGCCATAAATGCCGGACGGCGCAGGATCCGGCGATGCTCCGCCTCATACGCGGGCAGATTGTCCGCGGCGATGGCCGCTGCCAGAGAAAGCGATTGTCTGAATCCGAGGCAGAGTCCCTCGCCAGTGATCGCATCCACCGATCCCGATGCATCTCCGATGAGCGCAACGCGGCCATTTGTCACACGGCGCAGCCGGCGAGATGCGGTTACCGCGCCTCTCTCCTCGCTAGCCAGACTGGCGTGATCAATCCGCGCGCGGAGACAGGGGAAATGCGCGAGCGCCTCGTTTATTCGCAGCTTTGGATCGCGCGAAATGACCGCGACACAGATCTCCTGTGGAGCAACAGGCGTGACGTAGACCTGGCACACAGCGCCCCAGTAGATTTCCATGCAATCCGTCCAGGGCTTTTGCCGGTAGTGCCACCGGAATCCGAACCTGCGCAAGTGATGCCAGCTCCGATCCAGCCGCGCCCAGGTCCGCACACGCGAGGCCGCGCCATCCGCCCCGATGATCCAGCCCGCGGCGATCCGGGCCCCGTTGACCTCAACGCTCTGTTCGTGAATGCCCGTCACGCGCGCACGCCAAAGAATGCGAACTCCGATTCTCTCGGCCCGCTCAGCCAGCACAGAATGCAGCGTCGTTCGCCGAACACCCAACGCAGCGCCTCTGGGAAAGTCCGCGTCGACCCGATGCCGGCCGTCCTCAAACCGGATTCCTCGAAATGGAAAACAGGTTTCTGATGGAATGGAAACGCCGAGCTGCCCGAGCGCGTGCAGGGCGTCCGGCATCAGTCCTTCGCCGCACGCCTTATCGATCGGTGGCGACAAAGAATCGGCGATGTTGACGCTCAGGCCTCTCAGACGGAGGGCAATGGCCGCGGCCAGCCCGGCAGGCCCTGCTCCGATGACGAACGCGTCAGCCACGTGTCACCAACGTAACAGCACCAGTTCTGAACAGAAGCCCGGCCCCATGGCGGCCAGCAATCCCCACGTTCCGGGCTCGGGTCTGCGGTGGTTCATGAAGTCCTGCAATACGACCAACACCGATGCCGACGAAAGATTGCCGACCTTCCGGAGCGATTCCCATGAAAGCGCCAGCGACTCTCGATCGAGATCCAGCGCATCCTGCATTGCTTCGAGCACTTTCGGACCTCCCGTATGGATGATCCACGAGCCGATGTCTTCGCGAGTAAGCCGGTGTCGAGCGAGGAAGCAGTCCACGTCTCGCCCGATATTCGCGCGCGCGAAATCCGGCAGTTCTGGGGAGAGTACAATCCGGAAGCCCTTTTCAGAGATGTCCCAGCCCATCATGCGGTGCGTGTCGGGATAGAACTTCGATTGTGTCGCGACGATTTCGATCCCCGGCAGGTCGCATGCAGCACCCGCAACAATGACCGCCGCAGCCCCGTCTCCGAACAGACCAGTCGAGATGAGGTTTGCCATCGAAACATCGTCGCGCTGAAATGTGAGTGAACATGCCTCCATGGCCAACACCACCGCTTTCTGATCGGGGTAAGCCTTCACGTAGTCTGCTGCGCGGGCGATTCCCGCGGCGCCGCCGACGCATCCGAGCCCGAAGATCGGCACACGTTTGATGTTTTGCGAAAGATGCATCCTGTCTACCAGGCGGGCCTCAATCGAGGGGCTGGCCACGCCTGTAATGGACACGAAGAAGAATGCGCCCAGGTCGCTCTGGTGAATGCTGGTTCCACCGATCGCCCTGCAGATCGCGATCCTGCCGAGTTCCTCTGCGGCCTGAATCCAGGCGTTATTGGCTTCTCCCCAAGTGCGCAGCTTCGGATACTCCTCCAATGGCAGTGCGAGAAACCGCCCGTCGACTCCGCAACGCGAGTGCAATCTGTCGATCACCGATGGGTTGGGAAGGCTGTCGCGCATATACTCACGCACCGCTGCGGAAATCACCGCTTGCGGGTAGTAATGCTTGGGAAAAGCGCTCGCGGCGCTCACGATTTTCATTTTCGATTCATTCCTCTGGGTGATTTCAGTGCAGTTTGGCCAGTTCCTCTTTGTAGAGCTGATTCCGAGGGAACTCGCGGGCGAGCCATGCGAGCATCTGCCGCGCCTGCGTGGTGTCTTTGTCACGCAGGGCCGCCACGGCCAGCAGAAGCCTTGCGTAGGGCAGCAAATAGTGCCCTTTTTCAGCCGTGATTCGAAGCTTCTCGATCCCGATAGTTTTGTCTGTTTCGGAACCTCCCATGCGCAGAAGCCATCGCACCGGAGCGGGCTTTTGACTCAGTAGATAATTCTCAACTCCGACCGCGAGTTCCGCGTCGTAAAACTCCGGATGCCCTGACATAAGTCTCTCTGCCAGCGCTCGGCCGGTCTTCATCTCCCCCAGTGAAGCCATGTATTTCTTCTCAATCAGCGCCAGGTAATCGGCATGCAGGCCGAGCCTGAGGACGTTCGCGAATTGAGCATTCCCATCTTGGGGAGATTTTTCGAGAGCGTAAGTCACGAGCTGATCAGTTTTCCTCAGTGCTTCCTCAAAGCGCGTCTTTACATCCTGGTCTGCCTCCGGCCGGTGCATATTACGAAAGCTTTGATCATCCACGAAAAGCTCGGACTGCAAGATCTTGAGCCGGTCGAACTCCGAAAACAAATAAGCGGCGGCGTCTGAAACCGGACCCATCGGGTCAGCGGCATGAGTCTGCTGCCATTGTCCAAAGAGCCGGTGAGCATCGCCGAACTGCAGGTTGTACATCTCGCGATAGCCTTGATCGAGCGGCGATGTCTCGGCCCTCGAGAACGAACCGGCGATGGTGGCGAGAACAAGGGCGTGCAGCAGTTTCATGAAAGTTTCGCTAGATATTGACCGCCCGCCGCGCGATTCCTAGGGCTTCGGTCCAGAACGTTTTGGAAGAATGGACGGTTTCCACAACATCCCGAAGTGCGGTTACGAAGCATTCGATCTGCTGCTCAGAAACTGTCAGAGGCGGGGCGGCCTTCAGAACCATAAAGTGATTCCCGCAAATCTGCGTCAGGAACCCTCTGCGAAACATTCCCATCACGAGCATCTGCCCGAACAAACCTTCATGGATGCGGAGGAATGCTTCAAAGGGAAGCCGAAGCCGGAGTTGCGCCGGTGGCTGGAATTCAACGCCACACAGCAGCCCCGCGCCACGGACCTCCTTCACCATTTCAAATTCACAGAGCTCTTCTCGAAGCCGTCCGCGCAAAAGATCGCCGAGTTCCCTGGCGCGTGTTCCGAGATTCTCATGGTCGAGCACGTCGAGTGTTGCAAGTCCGGCACGCATCGCGAGCCCGTTCTCGCTGAAGGTCGACGTGTGGATGATTGCTCGTTTGAGCGAATCGTAGACTGAGGAGTAGACTTCTTCCCGCATCAGCACCGCTCCGCTGGGAACCAGTCCGCCGCTCAGAGCCTTGGCGAGAATCACCATATCAGGCTTAACTCGATAGTGATGCGCCGCCAGGAATGCGCCCGTGCGATAAAGACCGGTCTGGACCTCATCCAGTACGAGGAGCGTTCCATAGCGTTCGCATAGATCCCTCGCCTTGGCAAGATACTCCCCAGCTGGCAGAATAACGCCGGCTTCGGATTGAATCGGTTCCACAACGAAGGCGGAAAACTCGCGGGTCGCGAGCCGCTGTTCGAGTTGGTTGAGATCATTGAACGGGATGCCTTGAGTGCCTGGCAACATCGGTCCGAAACGGGCGCTCCAAAAAGAATCGCCCATGAGGGAGAGCGCGCCGCAGGTCCAACCGTGGAACGCTTTTTGGGCGTATAGCAGTCCGGAACGGCCTGTGTGGGCGCGCGAAAATTTGATGGCTGCTTCCACGCCCTCACTTCCGGAACTGCAGAAGAACACCTTTGTGAGCTCGCACCCCGCCTTTTCGCACAAGCGCCGGGCAAGTTCGCCGGCTGTTTCGGAAACGTGACTCTGGAGCATCGCCGGACCGCAACGGCCAAGCTCATCTTGCAGAGCCTGGACGATGTGTGCGTGATTATGCCCTGTATTGTGAACGCAGTAGCCGGAGAGGAAGTCGATGATTCGAGTTCCCTCGGAGGTAATCAGTTCCGCGTTCTCGCAGCGCTGGTACGATACATTCATCTCCAGCAGATTCAGCAGATGAACCCACTGGGGATTGACATGATCGGCGTACAACGCAGAAAAGGGAGCTGTTACTGCAGACACTGCCATACTTCCATTCAATTCGGAAGGGACTCAATCGAGGGACGGCCTGGCGGTCTACTCGGTTTCGGAAAACAATACCCGCGGATTACGGAGGTGCCTATCGGCGCGAGAGGCTTGGAATCAGGACTCGATGCTCTCTCGTATTCGTTTTCTGGTGGCCAGGGACGGAATCGAACCGCCGACGCTAGCCTTTTCAGGGCTGCTTACCGACTCAGCTAAGTGGTTCAGAATCAGCACAGCTTCATGCTGAGGAAGGAGCTACAACAGGCCATCTTTAGGACCAATTAGGATCATTCAGGCTGTTTGGGGATTCCGGCGAAGCTGAACGCTATTTCCGAAGGGAAACCGAACGACGTTCCGGGATGATCCCGAACACCATCGGAGCATAGCGACGCTGGCAACTCGATTGTGCGGGAAAGTGTTCGGCTTCG
>JBAIXM010000068.1:0-1951 GCA_037916615.1 Bryobacterales bacterium | reverse complement strand
TGACTTCCTGGAGAGCCTTGGCAGCCGCAAGCCCGCCAGACCGACGTTCCGCGATGCGCTTGAAACTCAACACGTTTGCGACGCAGTGCTGAAATCGGGCAAGAATGGCCGATGGGAGCAAGTGCCGTTAGCGACATAGAGGACTGAGGCTTTCCAGCAGCAGATCTGACGGCCAACTGGTTCGACGAGCGCTCTGCTCGCCTTGGGCGTTAACGATAATTATGCCGCGTTTAAGTTCATAATACACTGCACCACAACAACAAACATTGTTTTTCGAGGATCTGGCATCCGCCTTACGCAAAACTGCAAAAACGCCTATTTCCTGCTTGCAACCTGAAGGCCGACGTGGCGTAGTTCTCAAAGGCACGGTTTAGCGTTATCGCGCGGGCTGAGACTTCAAATCATGCCACCTTGATCATGTGATCCGGGTGGGGAATAATGGATCGTGCGTGTGAGTCAGCCCTCTGCTGTCGGCGGTTTCCAGAAGCCCGTTGCGAGCGATAGTATCGATCAAAGACCAACGTCACGAATTATTGTGGCTAAGCAGGTTGTACGACTTCTGAAGTAGCGCGGGCTCCGCGCGTCTGATTATTTATGCTGAATAGGAAAGCGAGCAAGTTAGCGACCAGTTCTGACAAACGCAGTCGCACCAGCCAGAGGGTGCCTGCGGGCAAGCCGGACCGGCCGCGGCGCAGGTTTATCATTTCGGCCAAGGCCGCTGCTCGCCCCGATATTCGCTTCCCAGAGAATCCTAACGGCGGGGCCGCGAAGCCGGTCCCGCATCCGCCGCACCCGAAGGCTGCCGGCGGCGCTCACCCCCAAAGTCCACCGGGTACTCCCTCGGCGCCGGTTGATCTGGGCGAGACCATCAAGACCCTCCTGCATCTGGCGCACGAGAACGGCCATATCACCTACGACGACATCAACGACGTGCTGCCGGAAGGCCTGTCGCCCGACGATCTCGACGAGCTGTATACCAAGCTTCGCGGCCTGGACGTTGAGATTGTCGATCACGCCGAGGTCGAACGCGCCAAACCCGCTGAGCCGGAGGAGGAAGAGGATGCCCGGCTGGAAGTCCTGGACGATCCGGTCCGGATGTACATGAACCAGATGGGCAAAGTCCCGCTGCTGACGCGCGAGCAGGAAGTCGAAATCTGCAAGCGCATCGAGGAAGCGGAAGCGGAGATGAAACGCCTGGTTTACAGCCTGGGTTTCACCGCCAAGGAGCATATTGCGATCGCCGAGAAACTGTTGTCCGAACCCCCCAAGGAACGCTTCGACCGCGTGGTGGTTGATAAAAAAGTCGCCAACCGTGAAGGGCACCTCAAGGACCTTCGCAACCTGATCAAAAAGATTCGGAGTCTTGACGGTGAAGTGGACGAAAAATACCTGGGCTGGCAAAAGGCCGCGCAAAAGCATCGCGAGCGGCTCCTGACGGCATTCCGCAAGCTCGATAAAAGGCTGCAGGACACCTTTCCGAAGTTCTTTTACAAGCAAAAGGTGCTCGAAGACATGATCGTCGTGGCCGGGAACGTCCACGAAAAATTTCAAGCGAGCCTCCGCCGGGTGCAGGAGCTGGAATCGCACCGCCGGTCGGGCGAGCAGCAGTCCGCGCTCCACGGCGAACGCACGAAGATCCAGGCGCTGGAGTTGTTCGTCCGCATGCCCCGCGAAGACTTTTACCGGGTGTTCGGCCAGCTCAAACGGGCGGCCGATCGCGCCCACCAGGCCAAGACCCACATGGCCGAGGCCAACCTCCGCCTGGTGGTCTCCGTCGCCAAAAAATACACCAACCGCGGCCAATCCTTCCTCGACCTCATCCAAGAGGGCAACATCGGGTTGATGAAGGGCGTGGAAAAATTCGAATACCGGCGCGGGTACAAGTTTTCCACCTACGCCATTTGGTGGATCCGCCAGGCGATCACCCGCTCGATCGCCGACCAGGCGCGCA
>JBAIXM010000067.1:0-32160 GCA_037916615.1 Bryobacterales bacterium | reverse complement strand
CCGCCTCCTTC
Source organism: Bryobacterales bacterium (assembly GCA_037916615.1). Taxonomy (GTDB): domain Bacteria; phylum Acidobacteriota; class Terriglobia; order Bryobacterales; family Bryobacteraceae; genus Palsa-187. Next base: position 32,149 of record JBAIXM010000067.1, on the reverse strand, counting down.
TGGAGCGGGCGGCACGTTCCCGCCGGGGTCCGGCTTCACCTCCACCACATCGGGCGCCAACTACCTGCACGCCGAATGCGTCTTCACCGGCACGCGGCAGAAGATCGAAACACAGGAATTCCTGGGCGGCAAAGTGGCGGTGATTTTCGGCGGCGCGGAGATCGATCTGCGCAGCGCTAATACGAAGCGCGAGGAGATCTCGATCAAGGCGGAAGCGGTCTTCGGCGGCATCGAGCTGTGGGTGCCAGCGCACTGGCAGACCATCGTGCGCGGATCGGGCGTGTTCGGATCCTTCGAGGACAAGACGTTTCCCGCAGCGCCGGGATTGGCTAGTAATGCGCCGCGCCTGATCGTGACGGGCGGGGCCGTGTTCGGATCGGTAATCGTGAAAAACTGACCGCCGCCGATGCATCCCATATTTCGAAATACCACCCGGCTGGGCGCATACTTCGCGCTGTGGACGCTTCTGGCCGCGCTGCTCGGAGCGTTGCTGCGCGCTCCCGGCGATCTGACCTGGAGTCAGGCCATGTCGGTCGCTGTCCCGCTGTGCCTGTTTTACGCCTTCGCGTGCCTGACGCCCTGGTACCTGTGCCGGGCTTTTCCCCTGGGAACGGCCGCAATTACTCGTCTGCTCGTAAACCAATTCGGCGCGGCGATTCTCGCTGCGGCCTTGTGGATCGGCCTGGCGCGCCTCCTGGGGCTGATGCTGGATCTCGGTCCCGAACTGGCGCCGGCCATACCCCAGCTCGTGGTGGCCGGCCTGCTGCTGTATCTTTTGTCTGTTGCGCTGCACTACGCCTTGCTAGCCGTGGAAGCATCGCGCGAATCCGCTCTTCAGGCGCGGGACGCGGAGCTGCGGGCGCTCAAGTCCCAGATCAATCCGCATTTTCTGTTCAACTGCCTGAACTCGATCAGCGCGCTTACCAGCACCGATCCGGCCCGCGCCCGCGAGATGTGCCTGCTGCTCTCGGATTTTCTGCGCAAGACGCTCGGCTTGGGCGAGCGCGCGAGTATTCCATGGCGCGAAGAGCTCGAGCTGGCGCGTACCTATCTTGAAGTCGAGCAAGTCCGGTTCGGCGCGCGGCTGCAAATCGAGATGAAGGTGGACGAAGCTTGCGCCGAGTGCCAGGTGCCGCCGCTGGTTCTCCAGCCGCTCATCGAGAATGCGATCAAGCACGGGATCGCGACCATGGTGGATGGCGGCACGGTCCGCCTGGAAGGCCGCGTCGATAACGGAAATTTGGCTGTGCGCGTGGAGAACAGCTTCGATCCCGAAGCGCCCGCACCCCGGCGTCACGGTCTGGGACTCCGGAATGTTCGCAATCGTCTCGAAACTCGCTTCGGAGACGCTGCGTATCTGCGCGTGGCTGCCGAGGACAACCGCTTCCGCGCGGAAATGGTGTTCCCCTGCCACAGGACCAACGCATGACTCAGACCGCGAAATTGCGCGCCATTATCGTGGATGACGAAGAGCTCGCCCGGCAGATCCTGCACGAGTATCTGGAGCGCGCCGGAGATGTCGAGATTGTGGCCGAGTGCGCCAACGGCTTCGAAGCGGTGAAAGCCGCGAGCGAGCTGCGGCCGGATCTCCTGTTCCTCGATATCCAGATGCCCAAGCTGGACGGATTCGAAGTGCTGGAGCTGATTGATCCGTCCGTGGCGGTGATCTTCGTGACGGCTTACGATCAGTACGCGATGAAAGCGTTCGATGCGGCCGCGGTCGACTATCTCTTGAAGCCGTTCTCGAGTGAGCGGCTGTCCAAGGCCCTGGAGCGCGCGCGCGCGTTGTTGCGCGATCCGCAGCCGCGCGCGTTGCAGGCCGCCGAACTTGCCGCCGCGGCGCGTCCACCTGGCCAGGCTTTGGAACGAGTGGTCGTGAAGGACGGCACCAAGGTGCACATCATCCCGATCGCCAAGCTCGATTACGTGGAAGCGCAGGACGATTACATCGCGCTGCACAGTGAGAAGAAGCAATACCTCAAGCAACAGACCATTACGAGCATCGAGGGGCAGCTCGATCCGGCGCGCTTCGCACGCATTCACCGTTCGTACATCGTGAACCTGGAACGGATCGCGCGCATCGAGCCGTACACGAAGGATAGCCGCGTAGCCGTATTGCAGGACGGGTCTCAGCTTCCGGTGAGCCGGTCGGGATATGTCCGGCTGAAAGAATTGTTGGGCGAGAATGTTTAAGGCGCTATCGTGACTCGCGGCGCTACCGCACCACTCCAGCCATGGGAGAACTCGCCGCCGCGTATAGCTTCTTCTGCATCCGCCCGGCGAGATACGCATATCGGCCCGCCTCGACTCCCAGCCTCATGGCCGTAGCCATCGCGACTGAATCCTCGGCCGCGGCAATGGCGGTGTTCATCAGCACGCCGTCGTAGCCCAGCTCCATGGCGATCGCGGCGTCGGACGCCGTGCCGACGCCCGCATCCACGATCAGCGGCACTTCCTGGATCTTCTCGCGCAGGATCCGCAGGTTCGTAAGGTTCTGGATGCCCAAGCCGCTGCCGATCGGCGCTGCCAGCGGCATCACGGCTGCCGCTCCGGCGTCGATCAAACGGCGCGCGTTCACCAGGTCGTCATTGGTATAGGGCAGGACCACGAATCCTTCCTTCACAAGCGCTCGCGTGGCTTCCAGCAGACCCGTGTTATCCGGAAACAGCGTCTGTTCATCGCCGATCACTTCGAGCTTCACCCAGTTCGACATCCCCGCTTCGCGCCCCAAGCGAGCCGTGCGGATCGCCTCCTCGGCCGTATAGCACGCGGCAGTGTTGGGCAGCAGGAAGTACTTGGATGAATCGATGTAATTCAGCAGCGATTCCTGCGAGCGGTCCAGATTCACGCGCCGCACCGCCACCGTGACCACCTCCGCGCCGGAAGCTTCGTGGCAGCGCGCCATTTCCTGAAAGCTGCGATATTTTCCGGTACCCACAAACAGCCGCGACCGGAAGGTGCGGCCCGCGATCGTCAAACTCGTGTCCATGAGTCCTATTTTAGATCCGGCTTAAAGCGTAGATCGCACTCAGGCATACACCCCCTATCGCGGAAGGCCTGCCGGGCCGATTCATGCGTGTTAGGGAGCGTACGCCGAAATCAGCTTCCTGGAGCTAAAGGTCCACACTGATGAAAGAGAAGAACTTAGCCAAGCTGTTGGGAATAGCGCTGGTGGTTGCCATCGTCGCGACCGGCGTCTTTTACGGTCTGTTCGTGAATAAGCTGAGCAGCAGCACCGGCAGCGGAAAGATCGTGGTGGTGGCCGCGCGGCCGATCCCCGCCGGAACGGTACTGGCCGACAAGGACGTGCAGTCGCTGCCTTGGCCCGGCGAGCAGACACCGGGCGGATCCTTCGATGCCTCCGACAAGTTGATCGGACAGACGGTTATCCAGCCTCTGGCGCAAGGCGAACCTGTCCTGGCCGCGCGGCTGGCGTCCGCGACCAAGACTGGCGTTGGATCGGGCGTGCCTGCAGGCATGCGCGCTGTTCCGGTGCACGTATCGGATTCGAATCCGGTGCTTGCGCTTCTCGGCCCGGGACAGAAAGTCGACGTGCAGGTCGTGGCAGGCCGCAAGAACAACAACACCGAGCCCGAGCTTCGAACGATTCTGGAAAACATCGCGGTTCTTTCGGTAAATCCGCAGGCCGATACGAACTCACAGGGTTTTAGCCTTCCGACAGTGACGCTGCTGACGAATCCGGCCGAGGCCGATATTCTCGCGCTGGCCGATTCGGGAGCGCGCGTGCGGCTGGCGCTGCGCAATCCGCTCGATACGGCGATGCGCGCGCGAACCGCCCTGAACCTCGAAGGCGTGCTGCGCGGCGGCGGAACTCCGCCGGCCGCTGTGGCTTCCTCCAAGTAGCCGGAGGCTCATGCTGATCCTATCGATTCTGGCGTTTTTTGCCGCAATTTTCCTGCTGGCGGCGATCACCGTCGCGGTGGCCTGGATGGGATTCGTGAAACAGAGCGGCGAAGCCGAAGACGCCGTTCCGGACGCACCTTCCGACGTTCCCCAGGATTCCGCGCTGTTCCGCAACGACCGCCTGAGCAGTTTGAGTTTCTGGGACAACCTGCTGGCGCGCTTCGATTTCGTAGAGATTCTCAAAGCCCGCTTGTCGCAAGCCGAGCTGGATTGGTCCGTGGGCCGGGTGACGCTTCTAATGCTGTTCTGCGCCATGGCCGCGGGGCTGCTGTTGTCGCGCATCGTGCCGGCGTGGGCGGCCTTCGCAGGCGCGATCGGCGTAGGATTCCTGCCCTATGGCTACATCCTCCGCGCCCGTGAAAAACGCTTCCGCGCCTTCCGGGAGGCGTTTCCGGACGTGCTCGATTCGCTCGCGCGAGCCTTGCGCGCCGGGTATCCGCTTCCGGCCGCGGTGGATATGGTGGCCTCCGATTCTCCCGAACCAATCGCTTCCGAGTTTAAGAAGGCTTCCGCAGAGGCGAATTTGGGAATGGGCTGGGCGAGAGCGCTCGAGAATCTGGCGCGCCGGGTGCCGATTCTGGAAGTGAACGTATTCATTTCCGCCGTCGTTCTGCACGCCAGGACTGGCGGGAAGCTTGGCGAGGTGCTGTCCGGCGTCGCCGAGAACATGCGCGAGGCGATCGCCTTGCAGGGCGAGGTGCGCGCGCTGGCGGCGCACGGCAAGCTCACAGGCGCGATTCTCAGCGTTCTGCCGGTCGTGATCGCGCTGATGATGTCGGTCTTCAGCCCCGCCTACATGTTGACGCTTTACAACCATCCGTGGGGCAAAACGTTGATCGCGAGTGCGATCGGATGCCTGGCCCTGGCGCAAGTGGTGATTCGCAAGATCGTGAATATCAAGATATGACATCGGGCGAACTGTTAATCGCATTTTTCCTGTTCACGCTGGCGGCCGTGAGCGCGGCGGGCTATGCTTTCGTCCTAAAACCGTCGCGCACCGAAAGCCAAAGCGGCGCCGCCACGATTCCTCTGGCGCTGGATCATCCCGATCTGCCCGCCGCGCAAGCCGCCGCCATGGATATTTTCCGGCTGATGGGGGAGGCCCTGCCGCCCTGGGCGGCGCGAACTTCGGAGCTGCGGAACGAACTGGCGGCAGCCGGGTATCGCTGGCCTTCGGCCGTCTCGGTTCTGCTCGGAATTAAGTGCGCCGGCGGCTTGATGCTGGCCGCGGCGGGAGCGTGGGCGGCTGTCACTTTCGGAGACGACGCATCGAGCGCCCTGCTTCCTGCAGCGTGCGGTCTGGGCTTCGGGTACCTGCTGCCCGACCGGATCGTAGCTAAGCTCGCCCAGCGCCGATCGAGCCTATTGCGGCGAGGCTTGCCCGCCGCCCTCGATCTTATGGTTCTGGCCGTGGAAGCCGGGCAGGCGCTGGACGCCGCGATTCTCGATACCAGCCGGGGCATGCGCATCAGTTATCCGGATCTTGCCACTGAATTCACCCAGTTGCACCTGGAGCTCAAAACCAATACCTCGCGCGAAGAAGCCTTACGCAATTTCGGAAAGCGAACGCGCGATTCAGAAGTGAAGAAATTCGCCGCCCTGCTGATCGATACGGACCGCTTCGGGACCAGCCTGGGACCCGCGCTGCGCGTGCACGCGCGCTATCTTCGCACGCGCTTCCGCCAGGCGGCTCAGGAACGCGCCCGCAAAGTCAGCGTGAAGCTGATTTTCCCTGTTTTCTTTCTGATCTTTCCTTCGGTGGTGCTGGTGACCTTAGGGCCGGCGATTCTGTTGATCCTCACTCAGTTGAAAGGCCTGGTGGGTCAGTAGTGGAGCGATCCGTTGCCGGGATTCACTGCCATATGCAGCGATTTCCAGGAGGCGTCCAGCAGATCGCCGATCCGATGCCAGTCGGCTTCCGTAATGCTGGCGCCTTTGCCGTCCCGTAAGTCCATCGCTTCGGCGCGTAAGCGGGCGTGCTCCTGGAAGCGCTGCGGGGGAATCCCGTAAATTTCGGACTCGAGCGCCGCCAGAGCTGCGGGCAGGCCGGGAGGCCGCTCCCGGTGGACGATCCACCATTCGAGTTCCAGCGCGGCGGCGCGGTGGGGATCGAAAGAGTTGCCGCTGCGCTCCGCGATGTCCGCGTAATACGCCTCCAGATCGGGCAGGGCTTTCTGGTAGTCAGCGCGGCTGCGGCCGTCCTTGAAAACGAAGGCGGCGTGTGCGGCCCGGTATGCATTCGTGAGGGCTTCCAGGGGTCGCATTCCGTATTGGGCGCGCAGCAACGTGATCATCTGCTCGAACAACCGGAACGGCCGGCGCTCGTAGTAGGAGCGCCACATATCCGTATCGAGCTTGCCCACGGCCGCCGCATCGAAGACGCGCAAATCGGAACGGCGCTGCGTGAAACGCTCGCGAGTCCACTCGGCCCCGGCCAAAATCACGGCCGCCGCCAGCAGTACAAGGAGGAGTTTCCAAACCCGGAGCATTCCTTACCCTTAAATACAATACGTCAGACTGGCCGAATCCGGATGTTACCCTGAACTCTACATGCGTCGAAAGCGCTTCGAGTGGAAGCTTCGGGATAAAACTCTGCAACTCGGCGAACGGACCCTAATCGTCGGCGTGCTCAACGTGACGCCGGATTCGTTCTCCGACGGCGGCAAGTATTTCGATCCGGACCGCGCGTTTGCCCACGCGGTCGCCCTGGAGGAAGACGGCGCCGACATTATCGATATCGGAGCGGAGTCAACGCGTCCGGGCTCGGCGCGGATCTCCGAAGCGGAGGAGCTCCGGCGCCTGGTGCCGGTACTCAAACGCCTGCGCAACAAGCTGACGCTTCCGATCTCGGTCGATACCTACAAAGCTGCGGTTGCGGAGAAGGCGCTGGAGCATGGCGTGGACATCATCAACGATCCGAGCGCCCTCACCTTCGATCCGGATCTGGCGCGCACGGCGGCGCAGGCCAACGCCGGGCTCATCCTGAACCACATGCGGGGCACGCCGGAGACCTGGACGAAGCTGCCGCCGCTGAAGAACGCGATGCAGGTGATCGCGAAGGAACTGGATGCTTCGGTTCACCGCGCCCTGCGCGCAGGCCTGGACCGGAAGCAGGTCGTGATCGACCCGGGCCTGGGCTTCGGCAAGCGCAAGGAGCAGAACGCCGAGATCCTGGCGCAGTTGGATCTGCTGGCGCGGCTGGAGATGCCGATTATGACAGGGCCGTCCCGCAAGCATTTTCTGGCGCGGGAATCGCAGGACGGGACGGAGTACGCCACGGCGGCTGCGGTCACTGCCTGTGTGCTTCACGGATCGCACCTGGTGCGCGTTCACGATGTGAAAGCGATGAAGCCGGTGGTCGAAGTGGCTGACGAAATCGCGGCGAACGAACGGGAATAGACCGCGGACCTATTTCTTTTGACAATGAGGGCAGTAGTGGGTGCCCCGCTGCGCTACCAGAATCTTGCGAACCGGACGCCCGCAATGCACGCACGGATCGCCTTCGCGGCCGTAGACCTGGTGTTCCATTTGGAACCAACCACGCTCTCCCCGCGCGTTCACATAGTCTGAAATCGAGGATCCGCCTAGACGGATCGCTTGCTGGAGAATGCTCCGAATGGCCTGGTAAAGCTTCTCCGCCCGAGCGGCACTCAGGCGTGAAGCGACCGCCAGGGGATGGATTCCGGAGGCGAACAGGCTCTCGTCGGCATAGATGTTTCCTATTCCGGCCAGGAAAGTCTGATTGAGCAGCAGGGCCTTGATTCGCGCTTTTCGGCGCAGGCGGGTCCGGAAGTCCTCCAAGCCGATTTCGAGAGGCTCGGGACCCAGCTTCGCGACCCGTTTGGGCGCGTGCTCGCTGAATTCGATCCGTCCGAACTGGCGCGGATCGTGATACAACAGCAAACCTTCGTCCAAGGTGAATACGCCATGCGTGTGTTGGTCGGCATCGCCCTCCACCAGGAGTTTTCCGGTCATGCCGAGGTGCACGGTGAGCGTTCCCCGGTCGAGCGCCATGACGATGAACTTGCCGCGGCGCCGCACCGATTCAACGCGGCGGCCGGCTAATTTTCGGGCCAGTTCCGAGCGATTCCCGGGCGTGACGAACCGCGAAGTGAAGCGCGCGTTCAGGATTTTCCGGCCGGCCAGATGTGCGGCGACGCTGCGAACAACGGTTTCGACTTCGGGAAGCTCTGGCATCGATTAGGGGAGTTCCAAAAGGATGTCGTCGCCTTCGACCTTCACCGGAACGGTCGCGAGCCGGAGCCCGTCGTCCATCTCGTTCACCCCGGAGCGGCAGTCGTATTCCCAGGCGTGCCAGGGGCAGACGAGCGTGGTTCCATGCAGGGCCCCTTGGCCGAGCGGACCGCCGGCATGCGGACAGATCCCGTCCACGGCATGGATTTCTCCGGCGGAGTTACAGATGGCATAGGTCGCGTCTCCGACCTGGGCTTCCATCACGGAGCCGGGCAGGAGCCTCGAAACGGATCCGACCTTCACCAGGGGCATAACTTATTCTTCCACGTCCTGGCCGGGCGGCTGTTTATGTTTCGGTTTCTTGCGCTTGGCCGAAGGCACGATTGCGCGGGCGGGCTTGACGGGTCCTACGCGCTCCCTCGCGATCGCCCGGACATCCTGCTTCTGGTCGAAACGTTTCGGATTAAAACCCTTTTGCTTAGAACTGGAAGGCTTGCGCTTCATGGTACACTCAGGGTGCAAGGAGGCCGTGTATGTTGAGACAAATAGGCCCAATGGAGTTGCTGGTTATCCTCCTGGTCGCCCTCCTCCTGTTCGGCGGCAAGAAGATTCCGGAGCTCGCAAAGGGTTTGGGCGAGGGGATTCGTAACTTCAAGGAGTCCTTGAAGGGCGAAGAACAACCGCCCGCACAACGCCCCGACGAAAAGAAGCAGGCGTAAGGCTTCCTGGCGGCACCAGCAGTACCGGCGCGGCCTAAATCGGTTTTAAAACTCTCTAAGACGAAAAACCCCGGCCCGCAGCAACGGTCCGGGGTTTTGCTTTTTGTTCTAACTCGCCGCTACTTTTTTTTTGGGACGATCGCGTCCTTCACAGCCTTCGCGACGCGGAACTTCACGACTTTCTTGGCCGGGATTTTGATCGCTTCGCCGGTCGCCGGGTTGCGTCCCATGCGAGCCTTGCGGTCGACGCGCACCAGCCGGCCGATGCCCGGCAGCACGCAAACGCCGTTTTTCTTAGTCTCTTTTACAGCCAGGTCCGCGTAGGCCATCACCATGGTTTTCGCGGTCTTGTTGGGTACGTCGGTCGCCGCCGCCAGCTCCTTCATGAACTGCGATTGGGTCAACTTTGCCATATCTCTCCTTTTGAACTTAACTGATTCTTCCCATGAACAGTCTCCGCCAACTGGATTTTTCTGCGGATGCTCATTCGAATCATACGGGATCGCTCGCGTGCTGTAAAGAGAAAACTGCGAAAAAACCCCAAAAAACCGATGTTTTCCGCTGTTTTTTTGAGCTTCGAATGTTTCGCAATCGGATGGGCGCGTCGAAAAAATTTCGATTCGCAGCCTTCCGGCGAGCCGTGTTATGCTTGCTTTGGGCCAGCAAACAAAAGGCGAATGAGCGACTTACAGCAGCAACTGGCCGAACTGCGCGCGCGTGTGGCGCGAATCAATTCGAAGTACGAGACGCGTACTTCCCCGTTCTCCGCAGCGCGCCCGGAAAACATCGCCGAGGTTCGCGAAAACGCCGCAAAATCGCAGTGCGCGGTGGAAGAATGGCTGGGCGGAGAGACCGTCGAAACCGATTTCGGACGGCATTTCGAAACCGAAAAGCTGTATGAACGGCATCGCCGCCACGGCAGCGCGGATGTCGGCTCGCTGGCGGATCTTCCGGTGGATCTGCTGAACGCGATCTCGGAAGGCGCGGCCCCGGACACGTCTCCCGCCGAGTGGGCGTTTTTGGACACAGAAACCACCGGTATATCGGGAGGAACCGGCACGTGCGCGTTCCTGGTCGGCGTCGGAAGGATCACGCCCGAAGGGTTTCGCGTCCGGCAGTTCTTCATGCGGGACTATTCCGAGGAAGCCAGCCTGCTGGATGCGGTCGCGCGGCATCTGGCTCCTTTCCGTGTTCTGATCACTTATAACGGGCGCGCTTTCGACCAGCCTCTTCTCGAAACCCGTTATCTGTTGAACCGCAGACGTCCGCCGTTCGCCCGAATGGAGCATCTGGATCTGCTGTACGGCGCGCGCCGGCTGTGGAAATTGCGGTATGAATCCTGCCGGCTGGTGGATCTGGAAAACCAGGTTCTTGGCTTTGAGCGCGAAGGCGATGTTCCCGGCGCGCTCATCCCGTACCTTTACTTTGAGTACCTGCGAACCCGCCGGGCCGCGCGATTGCTCCCGGTTTTCCATCACAACGCCACCGATATTCTCACGCTGGCGTGCCTGACCGGGATCGTTCCGCGCGCCTTTCAGGACCCGGAGAATCTGCCGTTCCGGCATGGCGCCGAAATCGCCGGGATCGCCCGCTGGCTGCGCGAGGCAGGCGAGCTGGAGCAGTCTCGCGCTCTGTTCCGCCGCGCGATCGAGGCCGGTTTATCCGATGACTTGTTGTTCCGCACGATCTGGGATCTGGCGGCGCTCGAACGCAAGCTCGGCGCCGAGGATCGGGCGGTCGCCCTTTGGACGGATCTGGGCGCGGTCAGAAACGCGTTCCGCGTCCAGGCACTCGAGGAGCTTGCCAAGCACTACGAGCATCGGCAAAAGGATCTGGCGCGCGCGCTCGAAGCCACGCGCGCCGCTCTCGGACACCTGGACTCCCCCGGTCTCCGGCGGCGCGAGCAGCGCTTGGAAAGCCGGATAGTACGGAACAGGAGAAACCTTAGTACTGTCAAACGCCGGCGCTTGCTGTAGGGTGGGTACATGCGCGCTGTCACTTTGTTTTTCCTCGCCGCCGGATTCTGCGCGGCTCAGTCCGATCTGGTTGTGGCCCTGGACCAAATCACATCGTCGGAAATATCGCGGCAGAAGATTCCCGGCGTGGCGGCGGTCGTCGTGAAAGACGGCCAGGTGGTCTGGGCAGAGGGCGTAGGCGTGGCGAGCCTGGAAACAAAAACACCGGTCACGCCGGAGACGCTCTTCCGCATAGGCTCCGCGCGGCCGTTCCTGGCAACGGCAGCGTTCGAACTCTCCCGGCAGGGACGGCTGCAACTCGACGTGCCCGCAGGCGACTATCTGTTCGGCCTGGACGAGAAGCAGGCGCAGCTTTCCGCCCGCAAGCTGCTGAGTCCGCCCTCGGAAGCCGGAGAGGAGGCTGCCGCGGCGAGCCTGATTCAGACCATCCGCTCCAAACCCGCACCGGCGTTGCTGGACGAAATGGTTTTCTCGCCGCTGGGCATGCAGCACACGACGTACTCTCCAACGTTGGCCATGACCTATCCGCTGGCGCTTGGCCATACGGCTGACCGGAACGTCGTCAGGCCGGTCGAAGGGACCGCGCTCTACAGCTCCGCCCGCGACCTGGCGCGCTTCCTTCAAGCGTTCCTGAACAACGGCAAGGTGGGCGATCGGGAGGCGCTTTCTCCAGGCGCAGTCGCTGCTTTATCGAGCGATACCGGGTTCGGGCTGGATGTGGACGCGGAACGCGGCGTGCGGCTGATCCGGCAAGCCAGCGCGGCGCCCGGCTACGCCAGCGCGATCCTGATGGCTCCGGAGTTCCGCACGGGCGTGGTTGTCCTTGCGAACCGCGATGGAGCCAGCGCTCTTACCATTGCGCAAAAGCTTTTGGAACGCTCGCTGCCGGTGCGCTTTCCGCAATCGGTAGCGATCGTCCGGTAAAGTGAATCTTAGATGTCCCGCCGCCTGATCCTGCTGTTCGCCGCGGCGCTGGCTGCCTCCGGGCAGGCCAGCCGGATCGATGTGGACGCCTTCGAGAAGGTCTGGACGACGATCCGCGACAAACACTGGCAGGCCAAACCGGGCGGCCTGGACTGGCAGGCCATCCACGATGAATACCGCCCGCGCCTCGAGAAAGCCGCGAGCCACGATGAAGCGCGAGCTGTCATGCAGGAAATGCTCGGCCGGCTGAACCAGAGCCACTTCGCCATCATCCCCGGGGCGATTTACTCGGTTTTGAACGACGAGGCGGGAGGACCGGGCGTCACCGGCATCGATGTGCGCGTGCTGGATGGCCAGGCGGTTGTAACGAGTGTTGACCCAGGTTCATCCGCTGAGAAACAGGGCGTTCGTCCGGGCTGGGTGATTGAGCGGGCGGGCGGCAAGGAGCTGAAACCGATCATCGAGCAGGCGCGATCGAATCCGGCGATCCATGAGCTGCAACTGACACGGGCCGTGCTGGCCCGGCTCAGCGGGCCGATTGGAGGCATGCTGGATCTGGATTTCCTGGATGGCGCCGGGAAAAGCGCGCCACTCAGGCTGAGTCTCAGCCTGCCGCGCGGCGCACTCTCCGCTTTCGGAAACCTTCCGCCCCAGCACGTCTGGTACGAAAGCAGGACGATTGGCTCGACGGCGTACGTGCGCTTCAACCTGTTTCTGGATCTCCCCAGGGTGATGGCCAGCTTCCAGCAGACTGTGGAAAATTGCAAAACCTGCGACGGGCTGATTATTGACCTGCGTGGAAATCCCGGGGGAATCGGGGGAATGGCGATGGGCATGGCCGGATTCCTGGTGAACAAGCCCAACCAGCGCCTGGGGACCATGTACATGCGGGACGCTACTTTGAATTTCGTGGTGAATCCCCGTACCGAGGTCTTTTCCAGGCCGGTCGCGATCCTGGTGGACGGCTGCTCCGCATCGACTTCGGAAATCTTTGCGGGCGGCCTCAAGGACCTGGGACGCGCCCGCGTGTTCGGGACCAAGACCGCCGCGGCCGCGCTTCCCTCGGCGTTCGAGCGCCTGTCCAATGGCGATGGATTTCAGTATGCCGTCGCCAACTACGTATCGGAAGGAGGCCAGCCGCTGGAGGGGCTCGGGGTCACACCCGACGTGGAAGTGAAGCTCACCCGCACGGCGCTGCTGGCGGGGCGCGATCCGGTAGTGGATGCCGCTTTAAATTGGATTGAGACAGATTCTACTCGGAGGAACGCACAATGAATCGTCGAAGATCGCTCGTTTTGATATTGGCAGCCGCAAGCGGCTTTGCGGCCGATCCGCTGCCGTCTGCGGAATCCGTCCTGGACCGCTATATCCAGGTCACTGGCGGCAAACAGGCGTACCAAAGCCGGAAAACCGAAATCGCCCACGGCACGCTGGAATACACCTCGCTCGGAATCAAGGGCACGATCACACGCTGGGCGGCGGACCCGGACAAATACTACGCTTCTCTGGAAATTCAGGGCTTGGGGAACGTCGAGATGGGCGTGAACGGCGGGGTGGCCTGGGAGAACAGCGCGCTGCTCGGACCTCGTATCAAGACCGGGGTGGAACGGTCCGAGGCCATCCGCGAGGGGAACATGAACTCCACGCTCAACTGGCGCAAGTTGTATCCCAAAGTGGAAAACGCCGGGATCGAGACGGTCGACGACGAGGAGTGCTACAAGATTGTCATGACGCCGGCGGAAGGGCAGCCGGTGGTCGGCTATTACCAGAAGAAATCGGGGCTCCAGGTCAAGATGACGACGGTCAGCAGCACACAAATGGGCGACATCCCGGTGGAACTGATCGCCTCGGATTACAAGGATTTCGGGGGCATTCTCGAGCCCGCCAAGGTCATCCAGAAAGCCGGACCGCAGGAGTTCAGCATCACGCTCGAACGCGTGGAGGTGAACCCGGCAATTCCGCCCGAGCGGTTCGATCTGCCCGCGGAGGTTCGGAAACTGGCGGATCAGGCAGCGAAATAACGCGCAAACATTTGCTGGTCTTTTTGCTCGATTCGTTTTATAAAAATAGAGGGCACTTTGTTCGAGCACTTCCGCAAGTCCGCAACCGGGGGGAGAGTAGCGCTGGTTCTGCTCGCGATCGTGGTGGTCTATGCCTGTTTCGCGGTCAGCGGCCCCCAGGGCTTGCAGGCGCTGATGGCCAAGCACCAGGAAATCCGCGAATTGCAGGAACAGAACGCGGCCCTCAATCGGGAGATTGAGCATCGGCGCGACCGCATCCGCCGCCTGGAGAACAGCCGCAGCGAGCAGGAGATGGAAATCCGCAAGCAGTTGAAGCTCCTGCGGCCGGGTGAGACCACGTTCATTCTGCCGGACGCGCCGAAGGAGTCGGAAGCGGCGCCGGCCGCGAATGAACGCAAATAAACCGGAACTGGCTGCTTACTTTTCCAGCAGGAAATTCCCGACGAACATCGCGTCGATCCCCGACGAGTAAAAGCTGCGCACTGCCTCGCGCGGCGTCGAGACCAGCGGATCCCCAAACAAGTTGAAGCTGGTGTTATAGAGCACCGGGAGCCCGGTGGCCTTGCCCGCCTCGCGGAGAAGGCGGTGATAGAGCGGATTGTCCTCCTCGGAGACCACGTGCGCCCGGATCATGTCCTCGCCCAAAATCGCGGCTTCGAAGGTCTTGCGGTGCTTGGGACGCACGCGCCCCACTGTCGCGATATACCGCGCGTTCGGCCCGGCCTCGAAGTACTCGCCGGCGACTTCGGCCGGCACCGAGGCGGCGAACTTGCGGAAGGGCTCCCGATGCTTGATGAAGACGTTCAGATTTTCTGTCGAGTAGGGATCGAGCGGCGAGGCCAGGATGCTGCGATTCCCCAGCGCGCGCGGGCCGAACTCCATGCGGCCCTGCATCCAGGCGAGGATCTTGTGCTCGCCGAGCATCCGGACCGCCTGCGCGAGCATCTCATCGGTCGATCGAAGGTACTGGAAGCGCAGCTTGCAGTTCTCGAGAACCTGCTTGATCTCTTCCGGTCCGTATCCGGGGCCCAGGAACAGCGATTCCAGGCCGCCACGCCGCTTGTGCCGCCGCACCTGGTGCCAGACGTGATACACGGCGCCTAATGCCGTTCCGGCATTCCCGGCCGCGGGTTGCACGAACACGTGTTTCCATTTCCCGCAGCGCTCCAGGAACTCGACCAGCATCACGTTCAGGAACAGGCCGCCGGCCAGGCACAGATTCTTTCCTTCTCCAGCCAGCCCGAGCACGGTGTTCTCGACAGTCTTCTGCAATCCGCGCGCGATCGCGGGCGCTTCGGAAGATGGAATTGCGCCACCCTCGGCCAGGCCTAAGCGCTCGAAGAACTTCGCGCTGAATCCGCCCGCGGATTGCCGGTTGCCGTCGAAAAACGCCGGATCGAGCCGCGCCGACGGCGACACAATTTCCCGAAATAGAGGAGCATGGCGTTCGTCGCCCCCAGCCGAAATCCACTGGACTTTGTGCTCCTCTGCGCCGGCGCGATATCCAAGCAACTGCGTAACTGCGCCATAGAGGCGTCCAAGCGAATCGGGATAGTACCACTCGCGCTCCGCCTGAATCTGTGTGTCCTTGGCGTGCCAGCGCGCGCCGCAGCGGAAATCGCCCGCGTGATCGAGCGTCAAAACCGTCGCTTCATCGAAGGGCGAGGCAAAGAAAGCGGAGGCTGCGTGCGCCTGATGATGCTCGACCACCACGATTTCCGCTTTCGGGAACTGCTCGCGCACTGTCACGTGCATTTGCGCCTCGGGCGCGCGGGAAAAAGGCCGCACCACGGCCACGCACTCGACCTGATCGCGCGAGCTTCCGGCCAGCCGGAGGCACTCTGTGATCGATGCGTGCGGCAGACCGCCGGGCTTCCACATCCGATCCAGCTTGTTTTCTTCGATGGCGGCTTTCAGCTCGCCGTCTTTCAGGACGGCGCATGCGGCGTCGCCCAGCAGACCACCCAGTCCGAGAATCACCATTCAGGAGATCACCATGTGCGGTTTATTTTGATTTCGCCTCGATTTTGGCCCAAGTATCGCGCAAAGCGACAGTCCGGTTGAACACCGGTTTCCCGGTCGTGGTATCCGGGTCCACCGCGAAGTAGCCCAGCCGCTCGAACTGAAAGCGGCTGCCGGGAGCGGCATCGCGTAAACTCGGTTCGAGCTTCGCGTCCAGGACCACTTCGAGCGAGTTCGGATTCAGATTCACCGTGAAGTCCTGGCCTTCGGGAACCTCGTTGGGATCCTCGCGCGTGAACAGCGTGTCGTAGATTCGGATCTCTGCGTCGATTGCGTGCGCGGCCGACACCCAGTGGATGGTCGATTTCACCTTGCGGCCGTCCGGAGCGCTGCCGCCCCTGGTGGCCGGATCGTAGGTGCAGCGCAGTTCGATCACATTGCCGCTGGCGTCCTTGACCACGCCGGTGCAGGTGAGGAAATACGCGTAGCGGAGCCGCACTTCGCGGCCGGGCGCGAGCCGGAAATACTGCTTGGGCGGATCCTCGCGGAAGTCGTCCTGCTCGATGTAGATCACCTTCGAGAACGGAACCTGGCGGGTGCCGGCCGACTCGTCCTCAGGATTATTGACCGCCTCCATCTGCTCGACTTGGCCTTCCGGATAATTGTCGATCACCACGCGCAGCGGGCGCAGCACCGCCATGACCCGCGCCGCGCGCCGGTTCAGATCGTCGCGAACGAAGTACTCGAGCAGCGAGAGCTCGGTGGTTCCGTTGGTCTTGGAAACGCCGATGCGGTTGCAGAAGTTCCGCAGCGCTTCCGGCGTATAGCCGCGGCGGCGCATTCCGGAGATGGTCGGCATGCGCGGATCGTCCCAGCCGCGAACCAGCTTGTTCTGCACCAGCGCCAGCAGCTTGCGCTTGCTCAGCAGCGTATACGTCAGGTTCAGGCGGTCGAATTCCACCTGCTGCGGGTGATAAATACCGAGCTGGTCGATAAACCAGTCGTACAGCGGGCGGTGATCCTCGAATTCCAGCGTGCAGATGGAATGCGTGATGCGTTCGATCGAATCGCATTGGCCGTGGGCGAAGTCGTACATCGGATAGATGCACCACTTGTCGCCGGTCCGATGATGAGTAGCGCGCAGGATCCGATACAGCACCGGATCGCGCATGTTGAGATTCGGCGAGGCCATGTCGATTTTCGCCCGGAGCGTGCGCGCGCCGTCCGGGAACTGGCCCTGGCGCATGCGCTCGAACAGATCCAGATTCTCTTCGATGCTGCGGGTTCGGTACGGGCTTTCCTGGCCGGGCTCGGTCAGCGTGCCGCGCTGCTGGCGCACCTGCTCGGCCGAAAGATCGCAGACGTAGGCTTTGCCTTTTTTGATCAATTCCACGGCCCAACCGTAGAGCTGGTCGAAATAATCGGAGGCGTAGAACAGCCGCTCTTCGAAATCGCCGCCCAGCCAGCGCACGTCTTCGATGATCGATTCGACGTACTCGGTTTCCTCTTTCGAGGGATTGGTATCGTCGAACCGCAAGTTGCACTTCCCGCCGAATTCGCGCGCCAGCCCGAAGTTGATGTTGATCGACTTGGCGTGGCCGACGTGCAGATAACCGTTCGGCTCCGGAGGAAAGCGCGTGTGCACGCGGCCGGCGTATTTGCCGGTCTTCAGGTCGTCGAGAATGATATCGCGGATGAAATTGGAGGGCGCTGCTTGGGCGATCGCTCCCGAATCATCTTTTGGCGTGGTCATCGAATCAATTCCTCAGGTTCGAAGCGAGGGCAGCATCTCGAGAGCTTTATCGATCCGCTTCAGCGCCGTGTCCCGCCCCAGCACTTCCAGCGTTTCAAACAGCGGCGGCGCAACCTTCCGGCCGCACACAGCGACGCGGATCGGCTGGAACATCTGCCCTGTCTTTATTTTCATCTCGGCGCCAGCCGCCCGCAGCGCCGCATCCAGCGCATCGTGCCGGAACTCCGCGGATTTGAGAACCTCCCGGGCTTTTTCCAATACAGCAGCCGCCATGGCCGCGTTGCCCTTTTGCGGGATCAGTTCGGTGCTATCGTAAGGCGGCAGATCTTCCAAAAAGAAGATGTCCGCGCTGGTGGCGACGTCGCGCAGCAGCTTGATGCGCTCCTGAATCAACGGCGTAATCCGCCGCATCTTGTCTCGATCCGCGCCGAACCTGGCGGCTTCGGCGAACGGCAGGAGCATCTCCGTGAGCTCGTCCGGCGCGAGCGCGCGGATGTGCTCGGCATTCAGCCACACCGCTTTCGGATCGAACGGATCTTGCTCTGTGAAATTCACCGTCGCATTGCTGTGGTTGATCCCTTCGAGCGAAAACGCGTCGGTCAGATCCTGGAGCGACATCACTTCGCGATTGTCTTTCGGCGACCAGCCCAGCAGGCACACGAAATTGACAAACGCTCGCGGCAGAAATCCAGCATCACGGTAGGTAGTGACGCTGACTACCGGACCGTGCTTGCGTTTCGAAAGCTTCGATCCGTCCGGCGCGATCAGCAGCGGCAGATGGGCGAAGCTCGGCGGCTCGACGCCCAGGGCCTGGAAAATCAGCACGTGCTTGAAGGTATTCGTCAGGTGGTCCTGGCCGCGGACGATGTGGCTGATGCGCAGATCGGCGTCGTCGGCGCAGGAGGCCATGTGATAGGTCGGCACGCCGCTCGAGCGCAGCAGGGCGAAGTCTTCGATATCAGCCGTCGCTTTCGCCTGCGGGCCGTAGACCAGATCGTGAAATTCCACGTTCTGGCGCGATTCCCGGGGCACGCGGAAGCGCAGCACGAATGGCTCGCCTGCGGCCGCGCGCATATCGCTTTCCACTTTGGGTATCTCGCGCATGCCGGGATTAAAAAGCCAGGGGCCTCCGGCATGCGTTTTCTCGTCGTCAGCCGAAACCGCGGCCGGTGTGAAATCGCGATACGCAAGACCTTTGGCGAAAATGGCCTCTGCCGCCTTACGATGTAACTCCCCGCGTTCGGACTGCCGGTAGAACTCATCCCAACTCAGGCCGAGCCAGTCCAGGCCTTCGTAAATCGAATCGAGCGATTCCTGCGTATTTCGCTCGACGTCGGTGTCGTCGATGCGCAGGATCATCGTACCGCCGTTGCGGCGGGCGTATAGCCAGTTGAAAATGAAGGTCCTGGCGCTTCCTATGTGTAGGTACCCCGTGGGCGACGGGGCGAAACGGACGCGAAGCATGAAACCTTCAGGATAACAGCCGACCTGCCGATTGCTACTTCGAGATGGTGCAGCCGTCCGGATATTAAGATCTGTTCTAGATAGAAAACGCGCGGAACCGTAGTAGAGTCTGTCGCGTCGGTGTGGCAGAAGCCGTTCGGCAGAGGCGGGTGCAGCTCAAAGGAGGGGAACGCGATGAAAGACAGGACAAGCTGGTTTTACCTGGCGGGCGCAGTTTTTTTGGCGGCGCCGGCGTTTGCGCAGCGGGTGGATACGTTCCGCGCTCAGATCCGGGGCGGCGGCGGGGACCGGGGCAAGTGCACGATCGAGGTGGAGGTGGACGCCGCGGCAGAAGTCGAAATCCGCGGCGACCAGGGCCGGCTGCGCACGATTTCAGGCAGCCCGGCGACGTGGCGGCGCATGGTATGCAACCAGCCGCTTCCGTCGAACCCTCTCGAGTTCCACTTCAGCGGCGTGGACGGACGCGGAAACCAGATGCTGGTGCGCGATCCGGCCAGCAACGGCGGTACTGCTGTGGTCCGTATCGAGGATCCCAAGGGCGGCCGCGAGGGCTACACTTTCGACATCGAATGGCGCGGCGCCGGCGGAGCGGGATATCGCGATGGCGGCGGGTTCGACCGCGGCGGGGATTTCGATCGAGATCGGGATCGCGATCGCGATGACGATTTCCACCGTGGCCGCGATGGCCGCTGGGACGATGAGATTCACTTCCGCGGACGCGGCGACGGCGTGTTCGACAATTTCCGGGGTCCGGATGAGCGGCTGTACGATTGCGAAGTCTCGGTCGACCGCAGGGGCCAGGTCTCGGTGAGTTTCGAGACGGCGGGGCGCTCGCAACTGGTGTTCACCGGCCGCCTGGTGAGGTTCGACCGCGGGCTGATTGTCGCCGACATGAGCGGCGTGGGCGTTCGCGGCTCCATGGAAGTCCGGCTGAACGGGCGGGACCGCGTTACGGATATCGATATGTCGGCGCGCGGCCGCGAGCGGTTCGAATTGCGCTGGCGCCGCTAGGCCGGGCTACACTGGAAGCGGTCGACAAGTGAAGATATCGATCCTGCTTCCGGTGTATAACGAGTTTCTCACCCTGCCCTTGGTGCTTGAGCGGGTTTTGGAAGCTCCGCTTCCGCCCGGATGCACCAAGGAAATCATCGTGGTGGACGATGGCTCAACGGACGGGACCACCGAGACGCTCGGCAAGTATAAGGACTCGCCGGCCGTGCACGTGCATCACTCGGTGGTGAATTTCGGCAAGGGGGCGGCGCTGCGCGTTGGTATCGCCAAAGCTACCGGCGATGTCATTCTCGTGCAAGACGGCGACCTGGAGTACGATCCGCGGGACTACGTGCGCCTGCTCGAACCGATCGTCGGCGGGCGCGCGGATGTGGTCTATGGGTCGCGCTTCTTAAAAGGCGTGAAAGGGATGAAACTGGCCAACTGGATCGCGAACCGGATCCTGACCTTGGCCGCCAACATTCTATTCGGCGCCGGGATCACCGATGAAGCGACCGCATACAAAGCATTCCGGCGAAGCGTGCTCGATGCGATGGAACTCAAGTGTCTGCGTTTCGAATTCTGCCCGGAAGTGACGGCCAAGCTGCGCCGGCTGGGATATCAGATCCATGAAGTGCCGGTTTCGTATAATCCTCGCGGCGTCATGGAAGGCAAGAAAATTCGCTGGCAAGACGGTCTGGAGG
Source organism: Bryobacterales bacterium (assembly GCA_037916615.1). Taxonomy (GTDB): domain Bacteria; phylum Acidobacteriota; class Terriglobia; order Bryobacterales; family Bryobacteraceae; genus Palsa-187. Next base: position 11,518 of record JBAIXM010000067.1, on the reverse strand, counting down.
CGCTGTTGACGCTCGTCCGCTATCGGGTTGCTCCGCTGGCGAGTTTTTCGCGAAAACCGCTGCGCGCCGCCGCGGCCGGCGCGATCTCCCGATAGGGGGCTTCTCGCCTGCAACCCTCGGCTTAAAACGCGCCGATCATGCGCCAGTAAAATACGCCGATCACGCAGGTGATGATCGCGGAAACCGCGTAGATGTTCGCCACATGGAACAACTGCATCCGGCTGAAGGCCTGCCGCTGGGTGATGCTGTCTCCCATGGCGATCCAGAAATTCATGTAGGTCATCCACAGAGGCGCGGAGGCCAGAAGCAACGGCGCCGTCAGAATCAGGGGAGGGATTCCGGCCTTGGCGAGCGGTTCTTCGAGCGGTAAGAAGATCAGGGGCATGGCGATGAACGCCGTCGGATCCAGGAAGCGCAACGCCAGCATCGCAAACAGGACCACGATCAGCAGCAGCATGGGCGTTCCAATGAGGCTGCCCACGTGCGGCAGCATCAAGCCGGCCATCCAGTCGGTGATTTTCGTATCCACGATTACGTTGCCAAGACCGAAGATTCCGCCCAGGAACAACAGCAGCGTCCAGGAGACGCCGGTGGCGATGTCTCCATCCTGCAAGATGCCCGACATGGCGAACACGCCCATCGCGAACATGCCGACCGCGAAGGTCGGGATCGAATGCAGGCGCCCGTTGGTGGCCCACAGAAAGATCGAGACCGCAACCACGATGGCCGTGATCATTTCGGGCCGCTTGATGGATCCGAGCGCGGCCAGCTTGGTACGCGCGAATTCGGTGGAAGCCTGCAGCGGAGCCTCCGGTTTCAGGAATAACTGATTCAGCCCCAGGATCAGCGCGCAGAAGATCAGCGTCGGCAGCGCCATGATCTGCGCATATCCGCCCCAGCTCAGCGGAACGTGTTTATCGGCGAACATCTTAATCACCACGGGGCCATTCAGAGAACCAAGCTCGAAGGCCAACCCCGGCACCACGGCCATCTCGACCACCGTGAGCATGATGAGCGCCGCTCCTTTGCTGCGCGGCTTCAGCCCGAGTGTCTGGACCATAGCCCATGCGATCGGCGCCATGATTGCCGTGCGGACGGTCATGGACGGAATTCCCAGCGCCAGCACGAATCCGATAACGAAGAACGCAGTGAGGATCCCGGCGTAACTTCCCGGGAACAAGGTCAGGATGTAATACGAGAGCCGCTCGGCCAACCCGGTTTTGCGCATCGCGAAACCGTAATACAGAACCGCGAGCAGCGTCCAGAAGGCCGGATCCGCGAAACCGCTCAGCGCGCGCGGCGGCGGAATTTTGATCGCGATCAGCATGGCCATCATCAGGACCGAAGCCACGCCGTTGTTCATCACTTCCGTAGCCCACAGGATCACGGTTCCCGCGGTGATGGCCAGCACCAGTTGCCCGGTTCGCGTCAAACCTTGGGGGGTGGGAGCGAAAGCAAGCACCAAGCCGACGACAATCGCCACCGCCAGCCAGATCCATTTGCTGGTGGCGATTCCTGAGGTGGTCACGGGCGGGTGCGCAGCGACTGGGGTGCTCATAAGAGATCCATCCTATCAGGGGTGGTGTACGGCACGGAGTCTTGGTTTGCGCCACACCAGCGGCGCGAAAGCCGATCGCTCCGGATCGTAGGAAGTGACGGCGCCCTCGACCAGGTGGTACACCCATCCATGCAGGCGCAGGTCGCCTTGCTCGAGTCGCGCAGCCACCGCCGGATGCGTGCGCAGGTTCGCGAGCTGCTGGACGACGTTTCGCTCCGTCAGGGCCAGCAGGAAATCGGGACCCGAAGTGTTTTCGCGCGGCTCGACGGCCTTGCGCGCCGGCTGCGCGTAATTCAGCCAGGCGGATACACTGGTGAGCGGTTCCAGGGCTTCGGGGTTCAGCACGCCTTTCATGACTCCGCAGTCGGTGTGCCCGCACACGATCACGTCCGGAACTCCCAGCACGCCGACGGCGTATTCAATGGTGGCCGAGACGCCGCCGATCGCGTCCGGATACGGGGGGACAATGTTTCCGATTACCCGGCAAATGAACAGCTCGCCGGGCTTGGTTTGCGTAAGCAGGCACGGGTCAATCCGGGAATCCGCGCAGGTGATAAAGAGAGCGTCCGGCTTCTGGCCTAAGGCCAGCTTCTGAAAAAGCTCGCGGTGCTTGGGATAGACGCGCTTCTGAAATTGCGAGAGTCCCTTGAGAATCCGATCCACAGCAGATCCATTTTATCCGGTTCCGCAAAGCTGCTCCCCCGGGGACCTCGGCCGACAGCGAATCTGATACTATCAGGTCATGATTGTCTCGCCTGCCTTCTTCAGGCACATGTGCCGATGATTCCCAGAGGATTTCCCCCCCGCCGTCCCAGAATTCGGGAAAACGTAAACGAAGCGATCCGAGCGCGTGAAGTGCGCGCGGTTTTTCCCGACGGGACCGTGGAAGTCATGCCTACGCCGCAGGCCATCCGCAAGGCGCAGGACATGGGGCTCGATCTGATCCTGATTGCGCCCACGGTGGATCCGCCCGTTGCCAAAGCCATGGATTATGGGCAGTGGCAATACGAGAACAAAAAGAAGCAGCACGAAGCCAAGCGCAAGCAGCACGTCATCCAGGTCAAGGAAATCAAGTTCCGGCCGAACACGGATGATCACGACTACGAGTTCAAGAAGAACCACGCGATCCGGTTCCTGCAGGAAGGCAATCGAGTGAAGGCCGTGGTGCAGTTCCGCGGCCGTGAGATCGCGCACACCGACCTCGGCCGGAAACTGTTGCTTCGCTTCGCGGGCGATCTGGCGCAATACGGGGCAATCGACGGCCAGCCGAGAATGGAAGGCCGCAATGCCCACGTCCTGTTAAGTCCGGTGAAGGCGGCCGCGCACCCGCCCAAGGAAAAAGAAAAACCGAAACCGGGCGGAGGCGATGGACCGCCGCCGGCGGCTTCAGCCTAACTTCAGCGCCAGCGGCCTTCCCGGTAGTAGTAACGGCCGTGGCGCGTTTCCCAACGTCCGGCTTCCCAGCGTGCTCGTCCCCGCGGCGGGCGCTCCCACCGGCCGGGCACCCAGGCGTAGGCTCCGCCGCGATAACCCCAGTAGCCCTCGATCCATACGAATCCCGGGCCGGGGGTGGCGCCGCGCGCTTCAAATCGAACCGGCGGCGGCGGCGTGGTCGCGTAGTATGCGTACCCGCCCGTGCATCCTGCCAGCGAAAGTCCCCCGATCACTACCATCGCTCCTATTGTTCGCTTCATCGCGAGTCTCCTAAATAGTTAGAAGCGGCTTCCGGCGGAACTGGTTCCATGTCTTAATCGGGGCTTCATGTCGCGGACAACACCATGCAGACGAACAATTTCTGTGACAGAATACGAGACTGGAGGTTATTTGATGGGAGCCAAAGTTCTTGTTCTTGCCGCAGCACTGAGTTCGCTAGTGATTCCTGTACTGGCGCATCATTCCTTCGGATCCGAATACGACGATAAAAAGCCGGTCAAGTTTGAAAATGTAGTTGTGACCAAGGTCGAGTGGACCAACCCGCACGCCCGCTTCTACGTCGACGTGAAGGACGAAAACGGCAACGTGACCAATTGGAATTTCGAACTGGCCAGCCCCAATGTGCTGAAGCGGATGGGATGGACGAGAAACAGCTTGAAGGAAGGCGATCGTGTGACGGTGCAGGGTTCGGCTGCCAAGGACGGCGCGCATCTGGCCAACGCCGCTCAGGTCACTTTGGCCGATGGCCGGCGCGTATTCGCAAGGTCCACCAGCCAGGACGGACAATAGCTGTGAAGAAGAATTTCACCAGCGGTCTGATGACCGCCGCGGCGCTTGCGGCCGCTGTCCTGTTATTACACGCCCCGGCGGATTCGCAAGCCCCGGAAGGCGGGAAGGCTCCAGGGGACGCGAAGGCGCCGGGTAAGGGTTTTGCCAAAGGGAAGGGCAAGGGCAAGGCCCGGCCCACCGGTCCCACTCCTCGCACCGCCGACGGCAAGGTCGATTTCTCGGGACTCTGGAACGGAGGCGGTCCGGTCGGGAACGTCACGCAGGGCCTGATGCCTGGAGAAGAGATTTCGCTCACGGCGTGGGGCAAGAAAATCATGGACTCCAGGCAGTCAAAAGACGATCCGGAAGCCAATTGTCTGCCAACCGGCATCCCGCGCGTCGCGCCCTATCCGTGGCGAATCCTGCAAACTCAGACGCACATGTTTTACCTGTTTGAAGGCAACATTCACAGCTTCCGCCAGATCTTCATCGATGGCCGGCCGCACAGCAAGGATCTGGATCCGACCTGGTACGGCGAATCGATCGGCGCCTGGGACGGCGATACGATGGTGATCGATACGATCGGGTTCAACGACAAGTTCTGGTTCGATTTCCAAGGCCATCCGCATTCCGAGCAGCTTCACACCATCGAACGTTTATCGCGCCCGGACTTGGGAACTCTGGATATTGAAACTCAGATCATCGATCCGGTGGCATACACCAAGCCGTTCAAGATCAAGTTCACCGCTACTTTCCAGCCCACCGGGGAGCTGATGGAGTATATCTGCCAGGAAAACCAGCAGGACGCACAGCACCTGCAAGGTCCCGCCGGGCTGAACTAGCCGCCCGGCCACAGCGTGAGCGGGAAACGATCGTTAACGCTGCGAGGTGCGCCTCGAAGGAGCGGTTGAAGGTTCGTCCTCAACCTTGAGCGCGTGTTCGCGTAACGTTGGCTACTGCGCCTTACAAGCGAAATTCGCAGCGTCGTTGGTGCTGCCCGCGCCTTTGTAAACCGCTACTTGCGGATACGGGCACAGCGGACGCGTCATGTCCACTTTGTTGTTCGCCACGTGCGAGGCGAGAATCTGGTCCGGAGCGGTGCTTGCTTCCTTCCAGCGCTCCAGCGCGCCCATCATGTTGAACTGGTTTGCGCCGGGACCGTTTCCGCAGTGGGCCATACCGGGAACCATGAACAGCCGATACCAATCGTCCTGCTTGGAACCCATTTTCTTCAGCACGCTCGAGTAGTAATTGATGCTGTTCTCCGGAGAAATTCCCACATCGTTCCAGCCGTGGTACATGATCAGCTTTCCGCCGCGCGCCTTGAACGCCGACAGATCCGGATTCACGGCGTTGATGTAGCCGTACTTCTCGTCCACCGCGGCAACGTCCTTGTCCAAACTGAAGGTCTTCCAGTCCCAGTTGGGATCCTGATGCAGCACTTCCCGATAGGTCCCCTGGGAAAGTGAAGTGGGCGCGGGACCGTTTGTAGCGGAGATCACGCGCCAAGTGGATTCGCTCCCCAGGGCATATCCCGGATACACGATCTCACCCTTGGAGTTCTTCGCCGGGCCGTGGGCTTTTTTCACCGAATCGAGCTGCGCAGGAGTGAGACAGCCGTTCGAATCGGCGCCCTTGCACAGCAGCGAATTGTAGTCGAACTTGCATTTGTGCGGATCGTTTAGAAAACCGTCCTTCACTCCGTCGGGGCCATCGCAGGCATCGAGCACGGCTTTTCCGAGGGTCGCCAGCTTCGCCGCGGGGACAGCGGCGCCGGGCTGCCGGACCGCGCCCTGCAGATCCATGTCGAAGGCGTGCAGATGAGTCTGGAAGTTCGCCGGCGCTCCGGCCACGATCGCGTCAAAGTCCTCGGGATAGCGCTGCGCTTCCATTAAACCTTGGCGGCCGCCGGTCGAACAGCCATTCCAGTAAGACAATCGTGGTCCGCGCCCGTAGTACGCCGTAAGAATGGCTTTGGATTTGATGGTCATCTCGTGCACAGCGCGATAGGCGAAATCGACGATCTTTTCCGGATGCCCGACCGCAAATTTCGCGTTCCCGCCTTCGTGCCCGGTGTCGGTCGACGACGTCGCGTAACCTTCCTGGACCGCATTGGCGAGAGCCGGGTAGCTGATGACGCCAGCCCATCCGCCGCCTCCGACTGCCTCATACTTTCCGTTCCACGCGGCGCCAACGGGCAGCCAGACTTCGATCTTGATGTCCGAATCGGGCGAAGGCTTCAGTGTCGCCAAAACCCGGCAGAACGCGGGTAGCATTTGCGGCGTCTGGGGACCTCTGGGTGCCGGGGGCGGGGGATCGATGGCATCCGGCTGGGGAGGAGGCGGCGGAGCCGGATTGACAAACGGTCCCGCCGGCACGGCGATGACCTTGGTAATCGTCGTGTCCGGCAGCTTGAGTGACTGTAGATCATCGCAGGACTTTTGCGCAAACGCCACGGAACTGAGCGGCGCCAGAGCCGCCGCCGCGAGGATGAAGAAGGCACGATTCGTCATGGAATCCCCCAAAAGCCTAAGAGTAACTCATTGAAAAATACCATAGGAGCGAGCCGGACGGCAGGGGTCGGTTTCGGCCCTGCGATGTTACGATGGTAGGCGTTTCGTGCGGCTGGGGAGCAACAATAGGGACTAGCGTATGTGGATCGTCAGGTTAGCGCTGCGGCGTCCCTATACCTTTGTCGTAATGGCCGTCCTGATCGCCATCCTGGGCGGGACCGCCATTGCGACCATGCCGGTCGATATCTTCCCTTACATCGATATCCCCATCGTCAGCATCGTGTGGCAGTACAACGGGCTTACGCCCGAAGAGATGGAAAGCCGCATCGTGACGAATTTCGAGCGCGCGCTCACATCCAACGTGGTGGACATCGAGCACATCGAGTCGCAGTCCTATCAGAGCATTTCCGTCGTCCGCGTCTACTTCCATCCCAATGTGCAAGTGGATCTGGCGCTGGCGCAGATCGTGACCCAGTGCCAGGTGCAGGTCCGCAATATGCCGCCCGGGACGTTCCCGCCGCAGGTGCTCAAATACGATGCGGCCAGCGTGCCCATCCTGCAACTCGGGCTCAACAGCGACACGCTGGCCGAGCAGGAAATTTTCGATCAGGCGAATAACTTCATTCGCACGCCTCTGGCGACGGTTCAAGGCGCCAATGTTTCGTATCCGTTCGGCGGAAAAACCCGGCAGATCATGGTGGATCTGAACCTGGAGGAGCTGTATGCGAAACAGCTTTCTCCTCTGGATATTTCCAACGCCCTGAATCTCCAAAACCTGATCCTGCCTGCCGGAACGGCGAAGTTCGCAGAAACCGAGTATCCGGTCCGGCTGAACAGCAGCCCATCGGTAATTTCGGAATTCAACAATCTGCCGATCAAAACCGTGAACGGCGCGACCATCTACATGAAGGACGTCGCTACGGTCCACGACGGGTTTAATCCCCAGCAAAATATCGTTCGCATGAACGGCACGCGCGGCGTATTACTGACGGTGACACGCAACGGCAAGGCTTCGACGCTGGCCATCGTCAACGCAGTGCTAAACGCCCTTCCCAAGGTCATGGCAACAGTTCCTCAGACGCTGAAGCTTTCCGTGTTCGGGGATCAGTCGCTGTTCGTGCGCGCATCGATTCAAGGCGTGCTGCGGGAAACGCTGATCGCCGCGTTCCTGACCGGCACGGTCATTCTCCTTTTCTTGGGAAGCTGGCGCAGCACGCTGATCGTTTGCATTTCCATCCCGCTGTCGATTCTCACCTCGATTTCGATCCTGAGCCTGCTCGGCCAGACCATCAATGTGATGACGCTCGGCGGACTCGCGCTGGCCGTCGGCATCCTGGTGGATGACGCGACGGTAGAGATCGAAAACACGCACCGCAATCTTGGATTAGGCAAGGGGCTGGTAAGAGCGGTGCTCGATGGAGCCTCGCAGATCGCCGTTCCGACGCTGGTGTCGACGCTTGCGATCTGCATAGTGTTCGTTCCGGTGCTGCTGCTGGCGGGCACGGCACGATATCTGTTCACACCGCTCGCCATGGCGGTGGTGTTCGCGATGCTCGCCTCGTACCTGCTGTCCCGAACGCTGATTCCCACGCTGGTTCACAAGCTTCTTCGGACAGAAGCGGCGGTGTATCAGGCCGGCGGCCATGGAGGTCAAGGGATTCTTTGGAGCATCCATCGCGGCGCGAATTCGCTGTTCGAACGCCTGCGATACCGCTACGTCGGCTTGCTGGATTTTTCCCTGCGCCACCGCGGGCCGGTGCTGTTGTTGTTCCTGGCGTTCTGCTTCGGATCGTTCTGGCTGGCTCGCCTGGTGGGCCACGATTTCTTCCCCGAGGTCGATGCCGGCCAGATGCGGCTACATGCGCGCATGCCTCCGGGCACCCGCATCGAGCAAACCGAATTTCGATTCGCCGACGTCGAGCAGGAAATCCGAAATGCTTTGCCGGCGGGCGAAATCGACACGATCCTGGACAACATCGGCATTCCCAACGCCTGGGGCAGCATCGCCCAGGGGGACGTGCCGAACATCGGCGCCACCGATGGCGAGATCCTCATTTCGCTCCGCCGCGAAAAGCACGGTCCCGTGCGGGACTACCAGGTTCTGCTTCGGAAACACCTCAACGAACGTTTTCCGGACATGGCGTTCTTCTTTGAACCGGCGAATATCACCAACCAGATTCTGAATTTCGGGTTGCCCGCGCCGATTGATTTGCAGATCGTGGGCCGTGACGCGACGAACAACTATCAAATTGCAGAAAGGCTGAAAGCCCGAATCGCGCGCATCCCCGGAGCGGCCGATGTCCATCTTCATCAGGTCTTCCGTCAGCCGCAGTTGAACGTAAACGTCGACCGCGTAAAGGCCGGGCAGTTGGGATTGACCCAGCGCGACGTCACCGGCAGCATGCTGATATCGCTCAGCGGCAACAATCAGGTGGCTCCGAACTTCTGGCTCAATCCGGCCAACGGGGTCAGCTACAACGTAGGCGTGCAAACCTCGCAATACCGCATCGATTCGCTGGACGAGCTGCTGCGCACGCCCATCACTCCCGCGACCACGAACGTAACGGTTACCACCGCGGGCTCGCTGGCGGGAGTGGCCGGGTCGGGGAACGCGTCGGTAGGCTCCTCGCCGAGCGGCGCGTCGCTCGCGTACGGAAATCCGGGCGCAATGCCGGGCCCGGCGCAATTGTTATCCAATCTGGTGGACGTCGGGCGCAGCTACGGCCCGGTGATCATTAATCATTACAACGTCGCGCCGGTGTTCGATGTCTACGCCAATGTCGATCGCCGGGATCTGGGCAGCGTCGGCGGCGAAGTCGAAAAGATCATGAACGACGAAGCCAAACATCTGCCGCGTGGAACCACGCTCAGCCTGCGCGGCGAGTATGAGACGATGCAAACCTCGTTCGTGCGCCTTGCTTTGGGAATGGTCTTCGCGGTGGTGCTGGTGTACTTGCTGATGACGATCAATTTCCAGTCCTGGCTCGACCCGTTCATTATTTTGACGGCACTTCCGGGGGCGATCGCGGGAATCCTGTGGATGCTGTTCGTAACCGGCACGACGCTCAGCGTCCCATCGCTGATGGGCTCGATCATGTGCGTGGGCGTGGCCACAGCCAATAGCATCCTGATGGTGACGTTCGCCAACGACGAGCGTTCGGCGTATCCTTCGGCCGCGGAAGCGATGCTTTCGGCGGGCCACGCGCGGCTGCGCCCGGTGCTGATGACCGCGGCCGCAATGATCCTGGGCATGCTGCCGATGGCGCTGGCGCTGGGCGAAGGTGGCGAGCAGAACGCGCCCCTCGGACGCGCCGTGATCGGAGGGCTGCTGGGAGCCACGGTAACGACGCTGTTCATTGTGCCGATTTTCTACAGCTATCTGCGCAAGAAACCTCCGGTGGATCAAGGGCAGAGGCTCGCGGATGAAGAACGTACAGAAGCCCTGGAGTCGGAATGGGGCCTGCTCGAGGAAGCGAAATGAAGTATAGCGATCCGCAGCAGGCCGGCCCCGAAGCGCGTTCCGCCGAGCAGCGGCTCCAGCGTGAAGTTGAGGACCTGAAGCGGCAGCTCCGGCAACAAGAACAAGCGCCGCAGTATGGCAAGCCGTGGCGGGCATCGGGAACCACGGTAGCGGCGATCGTCTTTCTGGTCGCCGTGCTTCTGGTCGGCGCGTTTTTCGCCGGATACATCCCGCTGCAGCGGCGCGATACGCTGGTTCGCTCCGAGGCCGAGCAACGCGCAAAGGACCTGCCGCGGCTCGAAGTCATGCGGGTGGGCCGATCCACGTCGCGGAGCGAGCTGACGTTGCCGGGCACGTTGCAGGCTGTCACGGAAGCTCCGATTCTGGCCCGCGCCGACGGATACCTCAAAAAGCGTCTGGTCGATCTCGGGGATCGGGTGAAAGCCGGCCAGCCCTTAGCGGAGATCGACGCGCCGGAACTCGATCAACAGATCCGGCAAGCCGAAGCCGCTGTCGCGCAGGCCGAAGCCTCGCTCGAACAGGCGCAGGCCAGCCTCGAGCAGGGGAAATCCAACCGCGAGCTGGCGCGCATTACGGCCGAACGCTGGAAAACGCTTGCAGCCGAAGGAGTCGTTTCCCAGCAGGAGAACGATCAGTATCAGGCGCAACTCGCTTCACAGAGTGCCAACGTGGCGGCGTTGGACAAAGCTGTAGCGGCGCAAAACAGCAACGTTGCCGCGAGCAAAGCCAGCCTGGCGCGCCTCATGGAGATTCAAGGCTATCGAATCGTGAAGGCTCCCTTCGATGGCGTGATCACAGTGCGCAATGTGGATGTCGGCGCCCTGGTCAGCACGGGCACGACGCTGCTCTATCGAATTGCGCAAACCGGAATGCTGCGCACTTACGTCAACGTTCCCCAGGAAAACTCGAGCGCGGTTCGCGCCGGCCAGCCGGCGGAATTGACTTTGTCCAATTTTCCCGGTCGAACGTTCCGCGGCACGGTCGCGCGCACCGCGCAGGCGCTCGATCCGGCCAGCCGCACGATGCTCGTGGAGATCAGCGTGCCGAATGGCGATGGCACGCTGTTTCCCGGCATGTATGCCGAAGTCGGCTTGGGAAGCGTGCGCGCGAATCCGCCGTTGCTGGTTCCGGCGCAAGCTCTGATCATCCGCTCGGATGGCGCGCAGGTTGCGGTGGTGGACTCTGACGGGATCGTTCACCTGCAAAAAGTTTCCGTCGGACGCGATTACGGAGATCGCGTCGAAGTGGAGCAAGGCATTCACGAAGGCGTCACAATTCTCGCGTCTCCCGGAGATTCCGCTCAGGAAGGTGCGAAGATTGTGCCGCTCACCCGAGACAGCGCGCAACGTTAACGCGCGAGCGTTGCAGTCGAATTTCCATCCTTCGGCATGATCATTGCTTGCCGAAAAAAATGCTTCCATTTTCGCATCACGGGTGTATACTCATCGTGAAGCTTGACCGTTTCCGCCGACAGCGAGTCTGTGGAAACCGAAAAAAATAGTTGTAACTGCGTTGTGGCGTGCTGTTCTCTCTGCCAAAGCGAACTTCCCTCTGGATCCTCCTGAAGTGGACTTGTCCCCTTCCGAGAATCTGAGCGTCTCGGTGGTTTGAGAAGAATCGTTTCACAACGGTAGGCCGATCCGAATCCGCCTGTAAGCGAGGAGTGCAGGTGTGTGCCCGCTTTTGAAGGAGACGCGCGATTTCAACCCGCAACGCCTGCCGAAAGGAGGGATACCAGCGAACACCTGAAGAAATTCCGACGAC
>JBAIXM010000066.1:0-1984 GCA_037916615.1 Bryobacterales bacterium | reverse complement strand
CACCTTTTCAAAGAACGAAATGAACGACTGCGGGTCGTAGCCGGCCTTGTACATGTATTCGAGGCCCAGGTAATCGGCTTCGGCTTCGAAACCGCGCGAGAAGGTCAGGAACGTCATCGGGAGACCGAAACCGGCTGCGGCGCGAACGGCGTAACCAATGCCGCCGCCAACAAAGATCAGCGGAATGGTCGCCAGGTTCGCGATCTGACCGCGTGTCATCTGCCGGGTAGCGTGGCGCGCGGCGACGTGCGCGATCTCATGCGCCATCACGCCGGCCAGCTCGGATTCGTTATCGGCCGCCAGGATCAGGCCGGAGTTCACATAGAAGAATCCGCCCGGCAGCGCGAAAGCATTGATCTCGTCCGAGTCCACGACCTTGATCGTGAACGGCACCTGCGCGTCGGAGTTACGCACCAACTGCTGGCCGATGCGATTTACGTACTCGTTGACGACCGGGTCCTGGACCAGCTTGACCGTCGATTCGATCTGCGCGGCATACTCCTTGCCCATCGCAATCTCTTTTTCCAGCGAGTACCAGTTGCCCAGGCCCTTGCCGCCCATCTTGCGGTTGCCGATAGCCTCGATGTCGTTCTTGCCTCCATCATGGGTCTCTTTGGGAGGATTGGAGACCATCGGAACGTTCGCCAAGTCCTTCTGGTCCTTGGAGGCATTCTGGATATCCTGAGCCGTGGTCCCTTTCGGAGCGACGCCAGGGTCGGACGTGGTTTGCGTCGACTGCGGTTTCGAGGTCGTCGTCTGCGTATTCTGAGCGGGCGGATCGGCCGGCTTCTGCGTATCTTGCGCCACGGTGTAAGGAGCTACCGTCGCGACGGTTAGAGCGACGATCAGCGTGGAGGCGCGGAGCTTCATGGGGCACTTCCTTTGCAGCGTTGGAACGGAGTTGTTGCTTAGATTATACGCCCGGTTTGGACCGGATTCGGTACGAGTCTGGGGCAGAGACAGCCTCTCCATGGATTCTTGGATGCTGCCGCCATTCGTCGGGACAGGTTTAATTCCCATCCAAAATAGCTCCCCGCATGCAGATAACCCGGCCCCGCCAAAGAAGTTCCGGCCCTTAACACGGCGGAACGTGTAGTATGGCGGGCCGGGAAGCTGTAGCTCGCACTTCGCAGCTCGGGAGAAGCACCTTCCGGAAGGAGAGATCATGCACAGCCGCCGATCATTTCTGTTGCGAACTGGTGCTGTGGCAGCCACCCTGGGTATTCCTTTCGACTTGCTGGCACAAATGGCGCCTTCGGCGACGCCGGCTAAACCCTTGCCGCCGCCTAAGTTACCTGACTCCACTCTGTACGACCGCGACCCCGAAGCCTACTGGACGGAGATCCGCAAGCTCTTCCTGATTCCGGCAGACGAGGTCTACCTGAACAACGGCACCGTCGGCTCGTGTCCTAAGCCAGTGATTGACGCCGTCATGCAAGGTTACGCGCAGACCGAGAAACTCGAGCAGACCAATCCTGAGGACTACCCGATCTGGGGCTACGGCGAGTGGAACGAATTTCGCGATCCCCTGGCGCAATTTATCGGCGCCAGGCGCGAGGAAGTCGCGATCGTCCGCAATGCCACCGAGGCCAACAACTTCATGATCAACGGCCTCGACATGAAGCCGGTCGAGGAGATCATCACCAGCGATCAGGAACACCCGAGCGGCAACAGCCCCCTCGATTTGAAAGCCAAGCGCTACGGAATCGTCATCAAGCGCTTCGAGATCCCGAAGCCGGCCAATGACCCAAACGAGATCCTCAACCGCATCAACGACATGATTACGCCGCAAACGCGGGCGATCTTTGTCAGCCACGTGACCACGACAACCGGCGTCATCCTTCCGGTGAAGGAGATCTCTGCGCTGGCGCGGAGCAAGGGGATCATCTCCATGATCGACGGCGCGCAAGCAGTCGGAATGTTCAAGGTCAATGTCGCCGATATCGGTTGCGACATTTACGGCTCCAGCCCGCACAAGTGGCTG
>JBAIXM010000065.1:0-30174 GCA_037916615.1 Bryobacterales bacterium | reverse complement strand
CGCCACGATGAGCGTCGCCGCGCCGCCCTCCACATCGATCCAATAGATATCGAGCGTGCGAGATTGCCGGGATTGGCCCGGCAGCAGGACCGAAGCCGCCGCGAGGACGAAGGTAAGTTTCAGAGTGCGCATTTCGCCAAAATGCTATCACAACAGGTCCGCGGTGATACGAGCTGTGGTTGCATCTGGTGCCGCCTCTCACATAAAATCGGTTCCACTCACCTAAAGGAGACAGTTCCATGCGCTTGCTTCCCGTTGCTCTGCTTGCCATCACAAGCTACGCTCTTGCCCAAGTTCCCGCGCCCGCTGCAAACGGGCCCGGTGCCCAAGGCCGCGGTGGACGCGGACCGGTCGCTCCGGTCGTCATCGGCCCCTCGGCTCCTGTTCCCGCCGAAGTCGCAATCCCGCGCCCCACGCCCGAAGAATTATCACAGGTGAATAATGCCCTGGCGCAGTGGGTCGCCTCCGATACATCGCCCAATAAGCCGCTGCTCCAGAAGTTTCAATCTCTGATGATGCTGCAGTCTCCGCGCATGAACGTGGCGGCGACCTACACGCAAACCCAGCAACGGATGGGGCCGCGACACCTAGGCTTTGTCGAAACCGCGAGCAAAGGGAACATCGATCTGTTGCTTGACGGAGACTCGATCACCGATTGGTGGGTGCAGGGCGACGACAACAAGGCGATGTTCGAAAAGTATTTCGGCAATCTCAGAACCGCGAATTTCGCCATCGCCGGCGATACCACTCAGGGAGTCCTGTGGGGCCTCAAGAACGGCGAAGGCCAGGGATTCCAGCCGAAGGCCGTCATGCTCATGATCGGCACCAATAACACCGGAACCTTTACCGCGCCGGAAATCGCGGAAGGCGTCGGCGCGGTTGTCCTGGAAATGCGCCAGGATTTTCCCAACGCCAAGATTCTCCTGCTGGCGATTTTCCCGCGGAGCATCCCCGGCGATCCCGTTCGCGATAAGATCGCGGAAGTCAACCGGATCATTTCGAAGCTCGACGACCAGCGGCACGTGTTCTACATGGACATCGGCTCCAGGTTTCTGGATGAGAAGGGAGTCTTCCTTCCCGATTCCTTCCGCGCGGACAACCTGCATCCGCAGGCCAAGGGATACGATATCTGGGGCTCGGCGGTGAAGGACAAGCTCGCCGAGTTGATGAGGTAAGCCGGACCATCTGCGCGGCCTCGCGCACCCGCTGTCTCAGGGCTCGGCTTCGCAACACCGCGCTCATCGTACGAGCGTGTGCGGTTTCCCTGCCGATCGACAACGTGGTGCTTCGCGTGCTGCATCTGAGTGCGGTATCTCGGAGGTGCGCGATGAAAAGATGTGGCGTTCGCGCAGTGGCGGCCCTTTTGGCGGCCGTGGGGGCGGTCTTCGGTCAATCGGCATCGCCGGCCGGTGTGCGGTTCACGCAGAAAGCGCTGCCGGTCACCAGGCACGTCTCTGTTTATGGCAACTGTTACGCGATCGCCCCGGCGAATTGGGGCATCTACGGCTCGCGGCGCGAAGGCGACGCTCTCGACATCGCGTCTTCAGACGGGCGGCTGGCCGCGAGCTGGGGCAGCCAGGGCGTGCCTGGCGATCTCGCGCGTCTCTACCCTCAGATGTATGGCTCGCCGGAAGTGGTTATCCACCATTCGATGGGCGCATCGCCCGTATCATACGGCCGGCCTGTGCAGGACCAATTCGGTTACACCTGGCTTCCATTCGAGATCGCGCTTTCCAAGCCGTTGGAACCTGTGAAAGGCGTTGTGATATATCGCGTGTTCCCCGTTTCCGGCGATCCGTTCGGATTCATCCTCGTGAGCCGGCGAGCGCAGGCGGTGAAATCGCTCTGGGAAACCCAGGGCGCGCAGGCCATCGCGGTCGCTGTTTCGATCCGTTGTACCGTGCAGCTTCGACCTCCTTCCGGCATGGGAGGACGCGTCCCCTCAGAAGAAGACCGTATGGAATCGACATACAACCGGCAACTCGGCACCGAGTACGCCCACAATCCTGAGACCGGCCAGCTTTACTGGATGAGCCACAGCACCGATTGGAAGGAGAATGGCCCGCAGGGGCCGGGATACTACATTCAAAGCGGGAACGAGCTCAAGAAGCTGGCGCAGGGCTTGCCCTAGATCGAGCGCACGGTGCGCGGTTTCGCGCAGCGCACGCATCCGCCCGCGGAATCCCCGGCAGGCAAAACTTTCCTTGAATCAGTCGCCTGCGGTTCGCAACGCTATGGCGTCTGAAATGCCCTGATTCTTCCGAACGTTGGTAGAAAGGGAAGGAGAATCCTCAATGATTCGTGAATCCATACGCTTGGTTGTTGCTCCTGCGCTTGCGGCTGCAGGGTTCCTGATTTTCTCAGCCGGGATGAAAGCGGCGGAGACGCCCGACTCCGAGCAAGTCTCCAAGCTTCTGTCCGAGGCCAAGACCATGGCTTTCCAGCTCAAGGAAGACGCCGTGACCATGGAGAGCTACACGCGGATGAACGTGAGTTGGGAGAGTCACGCCGCCGCGATTAACCAGATCAAGGACCATGTCAACGCGCTCGCACGCCAGGAAGCGAAGCTGAAAGAGGCAAAAGGCGCCGGATCGCCCTGGCAGAAGACGGCGATTGATCGCGTTACGCCATTTCTGGACGAGCTGACCGGATACACTTACGCCGTCATCGAACACATCAACGGCGAGGTGAAGCACACTCCGGCGGAATACAAAGACTACCTGGAAGCGAACGCCGACTATGCTACCGATCTGGCCGCCATGATTGCCGATTTCGTGGACTACGGCAAGACCAAGGACCGGATGCAGCGCCTGGCGGGCAAACTCGAGATTCCCAATCGCTAGCAGCCCCGGGGCGACTGTGAAAGGTCTATATCTGCTTGGCTGGTGCGCGTTCAGCGCTGCCGTAACACAGGCCCAGATTTTCGGAACTGTGCGCGGGACCGTGCTCGATCCGCAAAGACTGCCGATCCCAGGGGCGACGGTTACGCTGAAAGCCGTGGGGTCGGCATGGTCGGCCGAAGCCAAGACTGCGGAGAACGGGGAATTCACGCTGGCGACCGTCCCGGCCGGGGCTTACACAATCGAGGTTGAGCACAAAGGCTTCCGAACCATGAGCGAGATGCTGAATCTCAGCATCGGCGGGGCTCCTAGCGTGATTTTCTTCATGGAACTCGAATCGGTCAAGTCCGATTTGGAAGTGACCGCGGCTTTGGAAGCTACGAATCCCGAAGCCTCCAGCCCGCCGGTAAGCATCTCCGAGCAGGACATTCTGCATACGCCCGGGGCGGACCGCACCAGCAGCATGAATTTCGTCACCGATTATGTCCCCGGCAGCTACATGCTTCACGATCATCTGCACATGCGCGGCGGCCACGAAGTGAGCTGGCTGGTAGACGGCGTACCCATCCCCAACACGAACATTTCGACGAACGTCGGGCGGCAGATGGACCCCAAGGACATCCAGTCCGTCGAAGTTTCGCGGGGAGGCTACTCGGCCCGCTACGGCGACCGTACCTACGGGATGGTGAACGTCGTCACGCGTTCGGGATTCGAGTTCGACCGGGAAGGCGAGCTCAAGCTCGGCTATGGGAGCTTGAACCAGACCAACAACCAGTTGAGCCTCGGCGGCCACGGCACGAACGCGGCCTACTACGTCAGCCTGACCGGCAGCCGCACGGATCTGGGTCTGGAGCCTCCGACGACGTACGTCCTGCACAATCAGGGGGCAGCCCTGGGCGGATTCGCTTCTCTCTCCTATACCGCGGGCCCGAACGATCAACTGCGCTTGAACGCCTCTCTCCGGAACGATCACTATCAGATTCCCAATACCTATGCTGAACACGTTGCCGGCGTTCGCGACGTCGATTCCGAACGCGACTCGTTCGTGAATTTTTCCTGGGTTCACACGGTGAATGCGAGCACGATCCTGACGGTCTCGCCGTTTTACCACTACAATCGCGCGCAGTATCTCGGCGGCCCGGCCGATCCTCTGATCACGACCAACGATCGGGTTTCCCACTATGCCGGCGGCCAGATTGCGCTCGGAATCGTGCAGGGCGCGCATAATTTCAACGCTGGACTCTATGGATTCCACCAGGCCGACGACAACCTGTTCCGGTTGGAACAGACCGGCGTGAATCCACTGATCGCAAGCGATCGCATCCAGCCTTCGGGCGATGTCGGGTCTGCGTTTCTGGACGAACAGTACAAGCCCTGGCAGTGGCTGACGCTCAACGGCGGTCTGCGGCTGACCCACTACTCCGGAGAGGTCCAGGAGAATGCAGCCAATCCGCGCATAGGCATGTCCCTTGAAATTCCGCGCCTCAAGTGGGTAGCGCGCGGCTACTATGGCTACTATTACCAGCCGCCGCCGCTTTCTACTATCAGCGGTCCGCTGCTGTCTTTCGCCGTGACGAAGGGATTCAACTTTCTCCCCCTGCATGGGGAGCGGGACCACCAGAAGGAAGTTGGCCTGACGATCCCGTTGCGCGGCTGGATTGCGGATTTCGCTCACTTCCAAACGGACGCATCCAATTTCGCGGATCACGATGTCCTCGGAAACTCGAATATCACGCTGCCGTTGAGCATCGAGTACGTGCGCGTTCGCGGCTGGGAAGGGACCGTTCGCTCGCCCCAGGTTTGGCGCCGCGTGCGCTTCCATCTGGCTTATTCCAACCAGGTGGTGAAAGGCCGCGGCGCAGTCAGCGGCGGCCTTACGAACTTCGCGCCGCCCTCGGAAGGATTCTTCTACATCGATCACGATCAGCGCGATACAGTGAGCACCGGCGGCGAGGCCTCGCTTCCCTGGCGGGCCTGGATGTCGGCGAACGTCAACTTCGGATCCGGATTCCTGGACCTGAACGGTCCCCAGCATCTGCCGGAACACACCACGGCCGACATTTCAATGGGGAAAAGCTGGCGCGAACGCTGGACGATCGCCTTCACCGCGCTGAACATCACGAACACGCGTTACCTGCTGGGCCGGGACAGCGCGTTTGCCGGAACGCACTACAACGATCCCCGCCAGTTTATCGGTCAGGTCAGCTATCGATTCCACTACTGACGTTTAATGCGTCATCGCGTAGAGGACGTAATTGACGCCGATCCGGATGCCCAGGGCGGAATACCTCTCCGGATACGACGGAACGTCGGCGAACTCCCAGGAATCGCCAATATCGGAGTTGGCGGTAATGGCCACCAGAAGCCGGCCCTTATCGTCGCGGATGCCCATCCAGCGCGGCACGATTCCGCCCTGGCGAGGACCGCGCCGGAGCCCCCAGTCGCCCAGAATCTGATAGCGGTTGTCCAGATCGTAGACGGTGTGGAAGAGCGGGTCGTCCTTACCTAGATCCACGATTTCCCGATTCGGAAAGATCTTTTTCATCCCGGTTTCGAATCCGCGCCACTCGTCGGGCCCCCAGAAATCGTCGGCGTAGAAGAACCCGCCGCGCTGGAGATATTCGCGGATCTTGGCGGCTTGCTCGTCCGTGAGGTCCCAGTTACCGGTGAGGCCCGAATAAAGCCACGGCCAGTTGTAAATGTCGTCGACATCGTCCGGATTCACCGGCTGTTCCAGGCCGCGCGCGTTCACGCGGCTCAAACGGCGCAGGGCAACGACGAAGTGACGGTCGGCGCGCGGATAGTCTTCCGTCCAACTGGTGCCTCCCTCGCGCCAGTCCCTGTGCCGGAATTCGAACATCGCGTAGGGAAGCGAAGGAAACATCAGGCGTGCGAACACGAATTCGGCGGGGTCCCTGCCATCGGCCGGGATAGGGATGTCGTCGTACGGCTCGAGGCTTTCAAAAAGCCGCCAGGGCTGCTGCGCGAACAGGAATCCGCCCAGCAGGAGCGCTCCGGCTCCCAGCCACAACGCATTTTTTGACGTGATCACTTCGACACGCTATCCGCACGCTCACGCCGGCAGCAGATCCTGATTCACCCACAGCAGGTTCCACGGACGGATGGTCCAGGAAACGAACACGCCGCCCTGGCCGAACGGATCGGCCTGGATCATCTGCTCGACTTCTTCTTTCGACTCGGCCTCATAGATCAGCAGCCCGCCGCTGTCATCGGTGAAGGGGCCCGCCATAACCGCTTTGCCGGCTTTTCTGAGATTCATCAGGTACTCGCGGTGGGGAGGACGAAATTGCGCGATCTTGGCTTTGTCCGGCGTGTATTCGATGGTGGCGGCGAATTTCATAAGGTTTCAGTGTAGCCGTTCGGAACTGCCTCGGGCTGGAAGAACGCCGCCATAGGCACTTCTATCTTAACGCCCGAGTTCGCCCGGGCCGCGAATGCGGACAGAATACACTGGATACAAGTGGTTCCTTCCCGTATTAAGCCGGAAATCAAGAGTCCCGCGGGGCATTGGCCGCAGCTTCACGCCGCCATCGAAGCGGGCGCGGACGCGGTGTATTTTGGTCTGACGCATTTTACGGCACGCGCGAAATCCGGGTTTACGCTCGCCGAGCTTCCCGAAGCGCTGCGCACGCTGCATCGCCGCGGCGTGAAGGGATACGTAACGTTCAACACATTGGTCTTCGATGAGGAGCTGCCGGCGGCCGCGCGAGCTCTCGCGGCGATCGCCGAAGCGGGAGCCGATGCGATTCTCGTCCAGGACTGGGCGGCCGTCGCGCTGGCGCGGCGCATCGCGCCGGCTCTCGAGATTCACGGCAGCACGCAGATGAGCATCGCCAGCGCGGAAGGCGTGCGGCACGCGCAGGGGCTAGGCGTGCGGCGGATGATCCTGGCGCGGGAGCTGTCGCTCGACGAGATCCGCGCGATCCGGCAGCAGACCGATGCCGAGCTGGAGATGTTCGTGCACGGCGCGCTGTGTGTCTCCTATTCCGGGCAGTGTTTCTCCTCGGAAGCCTGGGGAGGCCGCAGCGCCAACCGCGGCCAGTGCGCGCAGGCCTGCCGCTTGCCTTACGAGATGATCGTCGACGGCCGGCCTCGCCCTCTGGGCGACGCGCGGTATCTGCTTTCCCCCGGCGATCTGTACGCGCTGGAGCAGGTGCCGGAAGTGATCGACATTGGAATATCGGCGCTGAAGATCGAAGGCCGCTACAAGGATGCGGAATATGTCGCGCTCACCACGCGCGCGTATCGCAAGGCTGTGGATGAGGCGTGGGCCTGCCGCCAGCAAGCTGATTCCGCTCGCGTGAAGGCCGAATTGGAACAGGTCTATTCGCGCGGGCTGGGTCCGTTTTTCCTGACCGGCACGAACCATCAGGCCGTCGTGAAAGGCCGCTCGCCTCGGCATCGGGGCGTGCTTGCCGGGCGCGTGACAAGCGTTTCCGCCAGTGGTATTGTGATCGCCTCCGAACGGGATTCTCAGCGCCTGAAGCCTGGCGATGGCGTCGTCTTCGATGCGGCGGACTGGCGCAGTCCCGAAGAGGCGGAAGAAGGCGGACGCATCTATGAGGTCCGGCCGGCGCCGAACGGAAATCTGGAGCTCGCATTCGGCAACCGAGCCGTCAACGTCGGCCGAATTCGTCCGGGCGACCTCGTTTGGCGCACGCACGATCCTGAAATCGATAGACTGGCGCGCCCGTATACGTCCGCCGAAGTCCCGGTCACCAGACAGAAGGTGGATGTGCGGGTCGTGGCGCGCGAAGGTCAGCCCTTGGAGGTCGAATGGCGCCTTTCCTCGCAGCCTGGGGTGCGCGTTCAAGTCGTTTCCGATTCGCGGCTCTCGGCCGCGCAGAATCGAGCGCTCACGCCGGAATTCCTCGGGGAGCAGCTCGGACGTCTCGGCAACACTTCTTACGAACTCGCCGCATTGGAACTGGTCACGGAAGGGTCGCCGTTCGCCCCGAGCTCGCTGCTGAACCAGTTGCGTCGCGAAGCAGTCGAGAAGCTTGCCGAACTGCAAGCCCGCGCTCCAGAGATCGAGATCCGCGAGCCTCTCCGTGCGATCGAGCAGCTTCTGCCGGCGCCCAAACCGAAGCGGCTGGGAGAAGCGAGGCTGCACTTGCTGGTCCGGGCCGGCGAGCAATTGGACGCCGCGATCGATCTGGCCCCGGCGAGCATCACTCTCGATTATCTGGACCTGTACGGGCTGCGCCCGTCGCTGGAACGCGTGAAGCGCGCGGGGATCGAAGCGCGCGTGGCCGGCCCGCGGATTCTCAAACCGGGCGAGCAGCGCATCGCCGATTTTCTGAAGCGCTGCGAAGTTCCCATTCTTGTGCGGTCCGCGGGCCAGTTGGAACATCTTCGCGGGACAGGCGCCCGGCTGGACGGAGATTTCAGCCTGAATGCGGCCAATGCGATTTCGGCGGACATGCTGCTGGCAGCCGGACTGAGCCGAATCGCTCCGACACACGATTTGAACGCCGCGCAGATCGCCGCGCTGGCCGAGCGGGTAGACCCGCAGCGGCTGGAGACGATCATCTATCATCATTTGCCCGTGTTCCACACCGAGCACTGCGTTTTCTGCCGGTTCTTGTCCTCCGGCGCCAGCTATCGCGATTGCGGCCGGCCCTGCGAGCGCCACCAGGTTGCGCTGCGCGATTCCGGCGGACGCCCTCATCCGGTGATCGCCGATGTCGGCTGCCGCAATACGGTTTTCGGCGCCGAAGCTCAGGAGGCGAGCCGGCACTTGAACCGCTGGCTCGATGCGGGAATCCGGCACTTCCGGCTCGAGTTCGTCCATGAGACGCCGGAGCAGGTGAGTCGCGTCACTCGCGCTTTCGAGGATTTCTTCCGCGATCGCCGCACTGCCGAAGAACTTCGCCGCTCGCTCGGGCAAGTCGCTCCCGAAGGCGTGACCGAGGGCAGTCTGTTCGTGCCCGCGAGCGCGCTGTTGCCGGTATTGCAGTAGTTTCTGGTACAGTCGTGGGCATGAGACTGTGCCTTGTTTTGCCGCTCGTCGCGCTTGCGGCCGGGCCGCTGCTTGCGCAGAAAGTGGACGTGGAATTCGACGACTCCGCCGATTTCGGGCACTATAAAACCTTCCACATCGTGGACGGCCAGCTCAACGCCAAAGCGGCCGCATTAAACAGCGATCTTACGAAACGCAAGATCGAGAACGAGATCCGGAAACGGCTCACCGAAAAAGGGCTGATGGAAGTGGAGAGCAAGCCGGATCTGAACGTGCGATTCTCGCTCGGATCGGCGCGGCGGAGCGAAGTGGAGACTTATCCGGCAGGCTGGCGCGGGCTGGCGACGCGCCGTGTCCGGGTCGCGTACACACAAGGTACGCTGGTGATCAATCTCCGCGATACCAGCCGGAAGGAACTGGTGTGGCGGGGCATTGCCGTCGAGGAGAAGAACGATCCGATGGAGATCTCGAAACACCTGGACGACATGGTCAGGAAGGCGATCGACAAATATCCGCCCAAGAAGTAGCCACTCCCTGACGCTCGTGGTTCTGTCCAGTGTTCCGAACCGCGAGAGCCAGCGAGCGGCTGACAGATTGAATTTACTGCCCGAACATCCCGATGTACACGCCTTTCGACAGGACCTTGCCGTTCATGGCGTTCATCAGGTCCTGCCGCGAGGTGCCGGCCGGCAATCCGAGCTTCGCATTGAGAGCGAAAATCTCAAACGTGTAGTGGTGATCGCCGTGGCCGGCCGGAGGGCAGGGGCCGAAGTATCCGGGAGAGCCGGCGATGTTGTTCGGCTGCTTGGCGCCGTTTGGCAACTCGGCCTGGTTCGGCACGCCCGCCTGGAGGCTGGTCACATCGCCCGGAATATCGAAGATCGCCCAGTGCAGGACGTCGTTCGTGGCCGAGCCGTTGAGCACCGGATCGGGGTCGTGCATGATGATCGCGTAGCTCTGGGTTCCCGCAGGACCCGGCGTCCAACTGATCGCAGGCGACGGAACACCCTGCCCGGCCGCGCACGTGTTCGCGGCGGGGATGCGGCCGCCGTCGGCAAATCCGGCAATCGTCATCTTCACCATCGGCGGCAGGTTGGGCCCTTTGCCTTTTCCGCCGCCCTTGCCCCCCTTGCCTTTGTCCTGGGCGATCATAGCGCCCGTTCCGGCCGCGACCACCAGCGCCGCAGCCAATAAAAATCGTGTGAATCGCATTTTGTTTTGCATGCTCCTTCTCTAGACTTTACAAAATCGGCAAGACTCCAGACAATCTCGCGCCCGGAATCTACGCGGCTTTCCGCACGGCCGCGCGCGTGATGTCCTGGATCCTGGGGGTCCCGCACTGTTGCATGGTCAGCCGCAACTCGGCGCGTAGAATATCGATGACCCGCTCGACGCCCTCCTGGCCAAACGCGGTCAGCCCGTAGATATAGGGACGCCCGACGCCCACAGCCCGGGCGCCCAACGCCAGAGCCTTGTAGATATCGGTACCGCGGCGAAATCCGCTATCGACCAGCACCGGGATCTGGCTCCCCACGGCGTCGACCACTTCGGCCAGGCTCTCGATCGTGCTGCGAAGCGTTTCCGTTGCGCGGCCGCCGTGGTTTGAAACCACCACCGCGTCGGCTCCATGCTCGCGGCAGAGCCGAGCGTCCTCAGCCGTATCGATTCCCTTGATGATCAGCTTCATCTGGGTGAGTTTTCGCAGACGGTCGAGATAGGTCCAGTCGGCCGCCGGAGGATTGATCCCGCCCTCAATCCCATCCAGCATCGGCCGTCCCTTGAGCGAGCCGACCCCGTCGGTGTGGCATGCCAGGCAATTTCGCGTATCCGCCCGGCGCATGCGCGTGGCAGTTTCGGTATTGCGGCCGCCCAGCAGATCGACGGTCCACACCAGCACCGGGCATCCGGCGGCCTCGGCCCGGCGAACCATTTTTTCCGTGCCCTGCCAGTTCGCCGGCATGTACATCTGGTACCAGGGGGCTCCGCCGAGCGCCTGCCCCACCTGTTCCACGGGCGAGGAAGACACAGTCGAAAGGATCTGTGTCATCTTTTTGGCCTTCGCTGCACGCGCCACCGCCACTTCGCCATCCGGATGAAACATCTTTTGTCCGCCGACGGGGCAAAGGAAGATCGGGGTCTCCCACGTCACGCCGAAAATTTCGGTGCGCAGATCGGGCTTCGAGACATCCACCAGCCGGCGCGCGCGAAGCTGAAAATGCTGAAAGCCCTCGCGGTTCAGCTTCAGCGTGGCGTCGTCATCCACGCCGCTCATCAAATATCCCAGGTGCGCCGGAGGCAGCAGGGTGCGCGCGAGGGCCTCGAAATCGCCCACGCTCAACGCGTCGGCTGCGCGCGAAATGGCCGCCTGGTTCTGCTGCGCCCAGGCGCGGGCGGCCAGCGGACTGGCAGCGAGAAAACGCAGAAAATCGCGGCGGCGCGAGATGTTGGAAGAAGGCATCGCCGCTGATTCTAACAGAGAAGCGCTCAGAGATTATAGGTACAATCGTGTATTACGGGTTCCGTAGAACCGGTGGAATTTGGAGGTGATGTGTGGGTTTTTCCGCAAACGACCAACGGGCGGGCGCTGATTTTTCGTCCCAGACCGGCCGGGCCGTGCTGAAGCTGCGCGAGATGCTGCTTCGCGGCGATTTTCAGCCGGGTGAGCGGGTTTCGGAACTGCCCATGGTGGCCCGCCTGGGCGTCTCCCGCACGCCGATCCGCCTGGCCCTCGATCGACTGGCCCACGAAGGATTGCTCGAGGTATGGCCAACGGGCGGATTCGTCGTCCGCGCCTTCACTCTGACCGACATCTACGATGCCATCGAAATGCGCGGTGTGCTGGAAGGAACCGCGGCGCGGCTTGCGGCCGAGCGATTGCAAGATCCGAGCGAGCTGGACGGTCTGCGAAAGATGCAGGAAGAGCTGGACCGCGTGATGCCGCTCACTTCCGATTCGGTGCCGAATATCGATTCTTTTGCGCAGTATCTTGATTTGAATGAATCCTTCCATGCGGCCCTGGTGGATCTGGCAAAGAGCCCGATGCTGCGCAGCACGCTGGCGCGAGTCATATCGCTGCCGTTTGCCTCGCCCAGCGCCACGGTATTCGCGCGACTGAAGCTGCCGAAAGCGAAAGAATTGCTGACCGTCGCTCATGAGCATCACAGCGCCATCATGGACGCGATCGCGAAACGGCAGGGAGCCCGCGCCGAGGGCCTGGGCCGGGAACACGCCTGCCTGGCGCTGCGAAACCTCGAGGCGGTTTTGGCCGACAAGGAAATGCTTTCAACCGTGCCCGGCGGCATGCTGATCCGCATGTCGAACGTCTCGGGCGTGGCCTAGGCCCTAAGCCCAAGACTGACGCTAGTGCGTCAGCGCGTAGACGACGTAGTTGATTCCGATGTTGATGGCCAGGTGCGAATAGCGCTCCGGATATCGCGGATCGTCGGCAAATTCCCAAGCATCGCCGAGATCCGAGTTCGGGGTGATCGCCGCTTGAATGCGGCCCTTGTCGTCATAGATCGCCCGCCAGAACGGAACCGATCCGTCGTTCTGATACCCGCGGCCGTATAGGCCCCACGAACCGGGGACTCGGAACCGCTCATTCAGATCGTACAGCGTGTGAAAGATCGGATCTTCGTCGGCGATATCCACGGGTGTTTTGCCCGGTAAAACGCGCCCCATGCTTTGCATGAAAACGTCCCACTCGAAGGTGCCCCAGAAATCGTCGCACCAGAAGAAACCTCCGCGCGCCAGGTAATCCCGCATCTTTGCGGTTTGCTTATCGGTCAGGTCCCACTCGCCCGGACGCACCGCGTAGAGCATGGGCCAGTTGAAAACGTCGTCCTCGTCATCCAGGTTCACTGGCTGCTCGACCGAACGCGCGTCTACGCGCGTCAGCCGGCGCAGCGCTGTGAGGAAGTGGCGATCTGCTCGGGGATAGTCCTGGGTCCAGCTCGACATCCCGTTCATCCATCCGCTTCGCCCGGACCGGTCGAAACGCGCGGTCGGAGCCGGAGGATACATCAGGCGCGCGAACACCCACTCAGCGGGCTGCTTGTAATCGTCCGGCAGGGCAAAGCTGTTGTACTCAATAGCGGGATACTCGCGGAATTCACGCTGCCAGGCGTACAGTGAGCCGATCGAAACCGCGCCGACCGCCAGCAGGAAGAGAATGGTTCGACGGCCCATCGGGAATGCAGTCCCTCCAGAGGATAACACCTCTAGGACCGCCGGATGACATATGATAAGGGGCGATGACGAGCGAGACCGGCGCCGCGAAACCCGCGCCACAACTGGCGCTGGCCACGTCCGTGGACGACGACACGACGACCGTGCGCTGCACGGGCAAGCTGGTCGCTACGACCACGGGAGTCTTGCAATCCGAAATCCGTGCGCTGCTTCCGGGCTCGACGCGAGTCGTTCTGGATCTGACGGATCTCGGCTACATGGATAGCAGCGGGCTCGGGGCGATCATCGGGCTGTACGTCTCGGCGAAATCCGCCGGAAGCAAGCTGGAGGTGATCAACCTCAGCCAGCGCGTGCGGCACCTGTTCAGCATCACCAACGTGCTGAGCCTGTTTGAGACGTGCGGGGAGCAGAATATCCGGATTCCGTAGGGCTTCGTTGGCGAACGCCGCGTAGCCGCGAAGGAACGGGTCGGCTTCCAGTTTGAGCGACGGGGTTGCTCCAGCAAGCGTATGGAATGCAGCTGGTCCGGCCTGCGCCAAGGTTAGAATTGTTGTATGTCTATGGGTCCTGTGGCTGGGAAGACAGCCTATCGCGTGAAGGCGGAGAGTGTCGAAGCCTGCAACTGCCAACATGGTTGCAATTGCCAGTTCGGCGGCACGCCGAATGAAGGCAAATGCGAGTTCATCATCGGTTATGAAGTGAAGGACGGACGGGTGGGAGAGACGAAACTGGACGGAGCGCGTTTCGTGGTGGCCGCCAAGTACCCCGGGGCCATCCATGAGGGGCGCGGCCACGTGGTCTTGTTCGTGGATGAGAGCGCAACGGATGCCCAAGCGGATGCGATTGTGTCCATCCTTTCTGGAAAACTGGGCGGGATGCCCTGGGAAGCTCTGGCAGGCACGGTCACGCGGTTCGACGGACCCATTCGGAAGCCGATCCGCATTAAGGCCTCGAACGAACGATCCGAAGTGCGCATCCCGGGCGCGATCGCGATGAAACTTACTCCTCTGCGCGATCCCGTAACCGGCGCTGAGAAGGAAGTTCACATCAGCTACCCCAAGGGCGGCTTCTTCTGGGACGACGCGCATATCGCAACCACGGCGGAAATGCGAGCCGAACACGGCGATCTGAAACTCGAGTGGCCGAGCCGCTACGCGGCCGCCGCTGAAGTGAACTGGACCAACCAGCAGTAAGTCTGTGGCGGGCGCAGTCCAAGCTCCGAACAACATCGAACGTCTGATCCAGCGCGACCGGTTCGTGGTGGCGCTGGCGCTGTGCATGATCACGATCCTGGCATGGAGCTATCTTCTGCGGATGGCCGGCCCAACGCGGGCCGCCCCTCACCAGGCACACATCGAACCCATGAGTATGCAGACGGACGCGTGGGGCTTTGCGGACGTCGGCACACTGTTTCTGATGTGGGCGGTGATGATGGCCGGCATGATGCTGCCCTCGGCGGCTCCGGTGATTCTGTTGGTGCTGGCGACGTTCCGGAGGCGGGGTGGGAGGCAGGCACGCATGTCCGCGGCCGCTTTCACTTCCGGGTATCTGGCCACGTGGACCGGATTCAGTGCCATCGCGGCCCTTGTCCAAGCGGGGCTTCACGCCGCAGCCCTGTTATCGCCCGAGATGGCCGCACGATCAGCCGCTCTGGCGGGGGGAATCTTCGTGCTTGCCGGACTGTATCAGCTGGCCCCGCTCAAAAATGCCTGCCTCTCTCACTGCCGTTCTCCGCTCCACGTTCTCGCCACCGAATGGCGCGAGGGGACAGCGGGCGCTTTCCGAATGGGATTCCGGCACGGACTGTTCTGTGTAGGATGCTGCTGGGCCCTGATGACACTGCTCTTCGCCGCGGGCGTGATGAACGTGCTATGGGTCGCCGCGATTGCGGCGTTCGTGTTGATCGAGAAACTGCTGCCTTACGGAATGCAAGTGGCGCGCGTAAGCGGCGCCTTACTGCTAGCATGGGGGGCGTATCTGATCATCCGGAGCTTCTGATCCATGAAGCGAATTGCTCTCGCCTTTGCCGTGGCAGTATCGTTAGCGGCGCAGACCCCATACCAGGACAAGTTCGTCACGGTGAACGACCTGCGTCTGCATTATCTGGATTGGGGCGCCGAGGGCAAGCAGCCGTTTGTTATGCTCCACGGGATCGGCCGGATCGCGCACTCCTTCGATCACATCGCGCCGCATTTCAATCAGGACTACCATGTGATCGCGCTCGACATGCGCGGGCACGGGGATTCGCAGTGGTCGCCTGAAGGCGCGTACCTGGTCGAAGACTACGCCCGCGACCTTGCGGCCTTCATCGAGCAGCTCGATCTGCGCAACGTGATCCTGCTGGGAAATTCCACCGGCGGCCGCGTGGTCCAGTTTTACGCCGGCACGCATCCCGAACGCATGGCGAAACTGATCGTCGAGGATGTCGGCCCGGAGCGCACCAACGAAATCGCCTCAGGATTCGCCCGGCGCGTCCAACAGGAAGAAAACGGCTGGGCCTCGGAAGACGAGCTGGTCGCGTCGCTGATGCGCGGCGGCGGGAAAACCTCTGAAGAGCTCCAGCGCAACTACGCGCATTTCGGCAGCAAGCGCCGGGAAGACGGCCGCATTGTCTGGAAGCGCGATCCGAATCTAGTCAAAGGATTCATCCCCACGGAGCTGTGGGCGCAGGTTCTGAAAATCAAGTGCCCGGCGATTTACATTCTCGGCGGGGCGAGCACCATCGTGCCTCCGGAAACGCAGCAGAAGCTGCGCGAGAATCTGCCGGCCGTGCAGATCGTGACCATGCCCAAGCTGGGCCACTATCCGCATCAGGAAGATCCCGACGGCTACATCCGCATCGTGCAGGCGTTTCTCGCGGGCCGGCGGCAGTGATTCCGCTCAGTGCGTGACGGCGTACATCAAGTAATTGATGCCGTAACGATACGCGAGTGTGGTCATCGCCTCGGGATAGTACGGCACATCCGCGAATTCCCAGGCGTCGCCGATATCGGTATCGAAATTCACCGCGACCACCATGCGGTTCTTGGGATCGTACATTGCCTGCCAGGCGGGGTTGGTCCCTGCCGGCTGACAGACTCCGCGGCCGCACAAGTGCCGTGAGCCCGGGATGAACGTCAGATCCTTCTCGCGGATGTCGTAGAGCACATGCATCACGGAATCGTCCAGCCCGATGTCGGTGATCGGCTGGCCGGGCAGTACGCGGTTCATGACCTCCTGAAAGTAGCTGTACTCTTGCGGGCCCCAGAAGTCATCGGTCATGATGAAGCCGCCGCGCATCAGGTACTCCCGCAAATGCGCGGTCTCTTCATCGGAAAGAGTCCAATAGCCGGTCTGCGTTGCGTAGATCCAGGGATAATCGAACAACTTCTCGTCGGTGAGCGAAACGTGCTGCGGATCGCCCACATCCATGCGCGTCAGCCGCTGGACGCCTTTGGTGAAATGCTCGTCGGCATCGGGCCAATCTTGCGCCCACCAGCCGAACGCGCGCCCGCGCCGCGACACGCCGCCGAAGCCTCGGCCCGTGTAGTCTGAGTACTCGACTCGCAGGAAGTGAAATTCGGCATTGGGCGAGAATTCGGATTCAGGAGCTTCGGAGCGGCCTCCGCCGAACCCGCCAAACCCGCCAAATCCGCCGCGGCCGAAGCGCTGCGCAAAGGCTGCCGCTGTGAAGCACATAACGCCCGCCGCGAGCCACATCGCTTTACGCGAGACTCTCATCCCGAGACCCATTGTATCGCCGTCCAGCGGTTATTCTGGCTAGATGCAGGTGCGACGGTTGACCGAGCAGGACGCCGAGGCTCTTTGGAAACTGCGGCTGGAGGCGCTCGAGTCCGAACCGGATGCCTTCGCCGAGGCGCCCGAGGAGCATCGCCAAACTTCGCTCGAAACCTACACGGAACGCCTGCGCGCCAGCAACGGCGAAAATTTCATCCTGGGCGCATTCGCCGATTCCGCACTTGTCGGGATGGTCGGATTCTACCGGGAGCAGCGGCTGAAGCGGCGTCACTGCGGCGGGATCTGGGGGATGTTCGTGGCGTCGTCGAGCCGCGGATGCGGCGTCGGCGCAGGTTTGCTTGAGGCGGCTCTGGCCGAAGCTCGAGAGATACCTGGCCTCCGGCGTGTGCATCTCGACGTATCGACGACGCAGTCCGCCGCACGCAGGCTATACGCAACTGCGGGTTTTGAATCGTACGGAATCGAGCCTGAGGCTCTGAAGATCGGCGATCGTTATCTGGATCAGGAACACATGCTGCTGCGCCTTTGAGTCGTTACTGCGGAATCGAGTCGATGTAGTACAGGTTGATCGAGCGGCCGATGCGCTCCTTGGGTTCGTACTTGTGCAGCCACGCGAGCGTGCCGTTCCGAGCGTAGTCCAGATACAGGTAACGCATGCTGACGGCAATGTACCCGGGTTCGGGCAGATCGCGCCCGAAAACGAGGTAGCGGGGCAGTCCCGCTTTATCCAGAGGCGCGGAACCGGCGTAGGCGATCGTGACATGATCGGCGCCAAGTTCGTGCAGCCGGCGGCTGAGGCGGCCGAGATCCTGGCCGAGATCTAGATCCGATTCGCATAGAATGCGCTCCGGATGCGCCCCCGCAAATACGTTGAAGTGCGCGAGATAGTCTGGGTGCGCGTAGGCGGATTCGGCAAGAGCAAGTACAACCAGCGTCGAAGCGAGAATGGCTCCCTTGCGCGACGCGCGCCAGACTCGAACTGCGAAATCTGCGCCGATCAGTGCGAGCGGAGGGTAAATCGCAAGAATGTGGCGAATGCCGGCGTCGATCCGCGAGGTCATCGCGAAGAGAAAAATGCCGAGAAAGAAGAGAACCGTCACGATCTGCGGCTGTGTCGCGCTGCGCCAGCGCCGAAATATGACAAACATTCCAGCCAAGGCGAGCGTGAGAAATCCGATCGGCGTCTTCACCGCAACCGCAACCGGAAAGAAGTACCACCATCCGGTTCTCCGATACTCGCCGAGTAGATAAGAATCCTGCCCGAGGTCATTATGCCGCCAGAGATCACGTACGCCCAGGGCCAGCTCGGTAAGCGGCAGAGGGATGTTCAGAATGCGCGCGAACGTCGCGCTCGCCGCCGGCGACGACTGCACAAGCCGGTCGAGATTCGGATGTGGTCCGTACTGTGGTCCGATCGGCAGCAGTGTAAACCGGCATCCGACCCACAAAACGAAAAACGCCGCGACCGCGCACACTAAAACTGAATTTGCGCGGATTTTCAACGAACCAGCTCGCATGAATCGGAACCCGAGCGCCAGTACGAAACTCACCAGCAGAAACGGAATCGCGGAGAACTTCGTAAGAACTGCGATGGCGACGGCTGTCCCAAGCACGAATCCGCGCCAGGACGACGAATCGTCCAGCCAGCGCGAGAATTCATAAAGAGCGAACGTGACCGTCGCCGCGCAGCCGAGATCGAGCGTCGCGACTCCAGCTTGCCCGAGGATCGGAGGAAGCGAAAGCGTCAGGACCAGGGCCAGCACGCCGGCGGCCTGGCTGAAATAGCGACATCCCCATGCGTACGTCGTGATTCCCAGCAACAGTAGAAACGGAACATTGCCGAGCCGCGCCAGCGCGAGATTCCAATCGTAATTCCCCTTCGAGTACAGAATGTTGTAGCCTTCCTCAAAAATGAACGTCGGAGAATCATGTTCCGGCGAGCGCTTCACCTTGGATCGCAAGCCCCTCAGGTAAGGTCCTAAGGCCACAGCGATGCGGCCGAGCGGCGGATGCTGGCGCTCGTACGTGTATGTACCAAACTGGAGCCATTCCATCCCGCAGGAGATGTGCGCCGGCTCGTCGGAAGTCGCGCTGACGTAGGGGTACGTGGCAGCAACTCGGGCGATCGTGACCGAGAAAGTCAAGAACACTATGACGCGAATGGCCCAACTTCGGGTCATGAAACTGCTGGTTTAATGGAACGCCAGCTTCGCCTTGCGCTCTTCTTCCGCTTTGATTCCTGGACCGAACAGGCTCTCGAAAAAGCCCTCTTTCACCAGCCGGTCCACCAGGCTGTTGTCGATCACTTTGCGGAAATCGTAGGCGCGCATCTGGGCGGCGATCTGCGGGTCGGCCACGTGCTCCAGGATATACTTCACGGCCGCGGCCGGGATGTATGGCACGCGCTCGTAGGTGTTCACTTCCTTGTAGTGATCGTAGGTACGCTCAAGCTCGGATGGATCCTGCTTGTCCCACGCCTGGTACGCTTTCAGCGCGAACGCCTTGTCGTCGTAGAAGCGCTTGATGGCTTCGGCGTGCGCCTTCATCAGGAGCTCGGGCAGCTTGGGATTCGCGGCAATCGTCGCCTTCCGGAACAGGTACACCGATGGCGCATAGATCTCATCGTAATCGCTGATGTTTCCCAGGTTGCTGTAGCCCTGCTCCTCGATCTTGAAATACACCGGAGCGGTGATCATGGTGGCATCTACGCGTCCGCTGAGCAGAGCCGTCGCGCGGGTGCTCACGTCGCCGCCCGTGGGAACCCATTGGATGTCGCGCGGTTTCAGTCCCGCCCGGGCGAGCAGGCCGTTGGTGTAGTTGTAGGGCGCATCGCCGATCTGGCTCACGCCGATGCGCTTTCCTTTCAGATCCTGCACGCGCTTGATGCTCTTGTCCGCCATCAGGGCGAACAGGCTCTTCTTGAACGGACTCCCCAGCGCCACGAGGGAGCCGTCCTTATAGGCCGCGGTCATGGACTGCTCCAGCGTGTACGGAGTCATCACCGCTTCGCCGCTGACCACCATCGCAATGCCGGCCGGATGAATCGCGAACACAAGATTCGCATCGAGTCCGTACTTCTGGTAGTACCCGCCCTCTTTGGCAATGTACAGCGGCCAGACTTGACCTGTGCGCGTGGCGTAGTTGATGGTAATTTTCTGGAGCTGCTGCGGCCAGACGAATTGCGCGACTAGAAGAAAGAACGCGAGCCGCTTGGACATAGGGTTGATCCTTTCGTCAGCACCACCTTGCAAAGCCCATCGCACTGCCGGTTCCGGCTTCGGACCGATAGCACGGCACATAGTCGAGCACGCTCATCTTGAGCCCGGCCTCAGCCATCGCGCCGGCGACAACGATCCAATTCTTGATCTCGGACGTGCCCGCTTGAAACAGATTCTCGGGAACGTTCGCGAGCTTCGCCGCGTCGCCCTTCTGCATCGCATCCAGAAGTTCGTGGTCGAGAGTTTCATCCAGGACGAAATGGGTCATCCCGCCGGACCCGAGGAACGCTACCTTGACGTCCTGCGGCCACGATGCAATCGCGCGCGCCAGTGCTTGTCCGAACTGATAACAGCGCGCGGCCGAAGGCTGATTCGGCGGATAGAACGTGTTCACGAACACCGGCACCTGGAGCGGAACCTTATCGCGCATGATGCGCCTATATACGAATCCGTAGGCGTGCGGCACGGCATTCGATCCGATTTCGCCGGTCGGAAGCTTG
Organism: Bryobacterales bacterium; assembly: GCA_037916615.1. GTDB lineage: Bacteria > Acidobacteriota > Terriglobia > Bryobacterales > Bryobacteraceae > Palsa-187. The sequence goes on along the minus strand of JBAIXM010000065.1, from coordinate 9,707 downwards.
GTCATCTGCGCGACGTCGAAGCCCGATGCCATCACGCTCTCGATTACGTGTTTGCCGAGTTCGGGCGAGCACGGATAATCGGTGTGCACCGAAGGCGTGCGATCGGCTTCGGCGCGCGCCACCGCGGGGTTCAGCTTCGCCAGAAACTCCGGCGAGCGCGGGTGTCCCTCCACGTGATCGCCCCAAAACACCGCGAACGCCGGAATGTGCTCGCTGGTGAAAATCTCCATCTGATCGTTGCCGACTACAACGGCCACATCCGGCCGGTGCTGATCGAAGAAATCGGCGAGCTGGCGGATCGCGTTCTGGCAGCGGTCGTAGCGCTCGCGCGAGACTTCGGGCGTGATCTGCTCGGCCAGGCGTTCGTCCTTGCGCAGCGCCACCATTTCATCGAACGTGTACGTCTTGCTCTGGTAGAAGTGCCGCGCCTGGCGATCGAACGACACGCGATCCTGCCAGTACTCGGGCGCGATCGAAAGCATCGGCCCATGGGAGGTGGCGAGTCCGAATGTGATCCGCGCCATCGTGTTACCTCGAAGAAACCGTCCGCGCTGACGATTCGCGCGGGATGCGCAGACGCGAAAACAGGCGCCGCGCGTTTTCTTCAAAGATGTTGGCGCGGTCCTGATCGGTCAGCGTTGGAATCGCGTCAATCAGCGGCTTAATATCGTCGAAGGGTTTCCCCGTCTCGGGATTCGGAGCCGAGCCCGACCCCGGATTCTCCGTGCCGAACATCACGTGTTCGCTGCCGGCGATCCCCAGCAGCAGTTCGAGCGATTTGCGCGCGTGCAGGCACGTATCGAAGTACAGCATGCCCAAGCGGAGATTGAACTCTTCGACCTTGCCGCCGCCCTTGAGCACGTAGTCGGCCTGCCAGCGCCCGATCTGATACGGAACCGATCCGCCGCCATGCGAAACGATAATCTTCAACTTGGGAAAATCCAGCAGCACGCGCGAGTTGATCAGAGAAAGCACAGCCAGGCTCTCTTCACTGATGAAATGTTGGCTATAAGTCTCGCGCCCGTGCTTGCAGCCGGTGGAATGGATCAGGCCCGGTAGATCGAGTTGCACCATCTTCTCCCACAGCGGATACCAGTATTCGTCGCCGAGCGTGGGCGTGCTGTTGTCGCCCTCGCCCGGATCGGTATCGATCAGGAGCCCGATGAATCCCAGTTCCTTTACGCAGCGGTCGACTTCGGAGAAACCGAACGAGATCGGATGCCCGGGCGACTGCGGAATCGCGCACACGCCCTGGAAACGGTTCGGGAAGGCCTTCACCTGCTGCGCGATGTAGTCGTGATTCGCCACGGCCCAGGCTTCCATGATCTTCACGGGCTTTTCGGCGTGCATCAACTGGAACGGCCGCGGCGAAAGGAACTGCACATCGGTTCCGACCGAATCCATGATGCGCAGATTGCGTTTGGTGTCCGGATGATCCCGCACCCATTCATCCGGAAAGCGCTTGGGCGCGGAGCCGTGCGCCCCGCGCGCCGACATCTGCACGGATTTCCACTGGTACAGCTCCGGCGCCGCGCAGACATGGGCATGAATATCGATGATCATCCGAGTCAAATCTCCACTAGGAATCGTCTCACATTACTTGTCGCCGGACTTGTCGCCGACGAACGCGATCACCTCGCACTGCACCAGCATCCCCGGCGGCAAATCGGGCGCCGGGAAGGTGTGCCGAGCGGGACGCGAATGCGGATCGGGGAACATCGCCAGCCACTCCTTGTTGACGTGCGGCCGCAGAGCCCGATCCTTGATCCACACGTTGATCTTTGCCACGTCTTCCGGAGTAGCTCCGGCGGCTTTCAGGATTTCGCGGACGCTCGCGAACATCTGCGCGCACTGCGCCTCGATCCCCTCGGGATATTTCCCCGTGAAGGGCTCTTTTCCTGAGACGCCGCTGGTGATTAGGAACGGCCCGACACGGCACGCCGCCGGGATCGGATTATCGTGCTCGAATCCAGGTATCTCAATGCTGACGCGTCGTCCCATTCGCGGCTGTTCTCCTTTAGCGACCCTATATAATAGCCGAAGCATGGGACCACTCGCCTCCATTCGCGTGCTCGATTTGACGCGCGTGCGCTCCGGCCCTACGGCGGTCCGGCAGTTGGCGGATTGGGGCGCGGACGTCATCAAGATCGAGCAGCCTGCGCAGGAGCATGAAGATCCCTTCGGAGGCGGCGAGCGCGATAGCCCAGATTTTCAGAACCTGCACCGCAACAAGCGCAGCCTCACGCTGAACTTGAAGGCGCCCGAAGGCGTCGCGCTATTGAAGCGAATGGCCGAGAAGGCCGACGTGATCGTAGAAAACTACCGCCCGGACGTGAAGCGGCGCTTGGGAATCGATTATCCGGCGATGCGCGCCGTCAACAAGCGAATCGTCTACGCCAGCATCTCCGGATTCGGCGAAGACGGACCCTATCGCGACCGACCGGGATTCGACCAGATCGCGCAGGGCATGGGCGGATTCATGTCGGTGACGGGTCTGCCTGGACAGGGCCCGGTGCGTGCCGGAATCCCCATCGCGGATCTGTGCGCGGGCCTGCTGTGCGCGCAGGGCATCCTGCTCGCTCTGATCGAACGCCAAACCTCTGGCGAGGGGCAGTGGGTCACAACCTCTCTGCTCGCCGCGCAGATTTTCATGCTGGATTTTCAAGCGTCGCGCTGGCTGAATGCCGGTGAGATTCCCAAACAGGCCGGCAACAATCATCCTCTTTACATACCGACCGGAGCATTCCGAACCGCCGACGGACACATCAACATCGGCGCCAGCGGACAGAAGATGTGGGAGCGGCTCGCGCCGGCGATCGGCGCGCCGGAACTGCTCGAAGATCCGCGCTACACGACTGCGGACTTGCGGTCGAAAAACCGCGACGTGCTCACGGCCGAAATCGAGCGGCGGCTGGCGTCGGCCGATAGCGCCACCTGGATTCGCCGCTTGAACGAGGCCGGCGTGCCTTGCGGGCATATCTATTCCGTCGATCAGGTTTTCGCCGATCCACAGGTGCAGCATCTGAAGATGGTGGATTCCATCGAGTCTCCGGTTTTTCATCCCTTGAAAGTCGTCGCGCAAGGGGTCCGGCTATCGCGCACGCCGCACGAGCTGCGGCGCCGTCCGCCGGAGCCGGGCGAACACACCGACGAGATTCTGGCATCGCTGGGCCTTGCCGAGGCCGAGATCGCCGATCTTCGAAGGCGGGAAATCGTTTAACGTGAGCGAGAAGATTCTTTCGGCTATCGAAGGCGCGACCGCCACCCTAATCTTTAACAATCCGGAACGCCACAACGCAATGTCGCTCGACATGTGGCGGGCTGCCACGGGCGTGCTGGAGCAGTTCGAGCGGGACCCCGCGGTGCGCGTGGTCGTGCTAGCCGGCGCAGGCGGCAAGGCGTTCGTCTCCGGCGCGGATATTTCGAAATTTGAAAGCGAGCGCGCCACGCTTGACGCGGTGGCGGAGTACAACGCGGCGGTCGATCAATTCGGCAAGACTCTGAGCGAGTCTTCGAAACCCACCATCGCCATGATCCGCGGCTATTGCGTGGGGGGCGGCGTCGGCATCGCCGTGTGCTGCGATCTGCGGATTGCCAACGAAGCTGCGCGCTTCGCCGTGCCCGCGGCCAAGCTCGGTCTGGGTTACGGATACTCCAATGTTCGCCGGATCATGGATCTGATCGGTCCCCAGTTCGTGACGGAGATGCTGCTCACCGCGCGGCAGTTCGACTCGGCGGAAGCCAGCCAGATTGGCCTGGTGAATCACGTACTGCCGGACGACCAAATCGAAAGCCACGTGCGCGCCTTGGCCGATACGATCTCAGGCAACGCTCCCTTAACCATCAGAGCCATCAAGCGTATCGTCCGCGAGTTGCGCCGCGATCATCCGGACGTCGCCGCCTGCGACGCGCTCGTCCAAAAGTGTTTCGAAAGCGCCGACTATCGCGAAGGGCGCCAGGCGTTCCTTGAGAAGCGAAAACCAGTTTTCCGTGGAGTCTGATGAAATCCATCTATATCGAAAAAACCGGCGAGCCCGAGGTGATGCAGTACGGCGACCGCGCCGTTCCCGAGCTCAAAGAGGATGAAGTTCTAGTCCGCGTGGCGTACTCCGGCGTCAATTTCACCGATCTGAACCAGCGCAGCGGGATCAATAAAATTCCCGTGCCTGCAGTCCTCGGATCAGAAGGCGCAGGGGTAGTCGAGCGTTCGAACTCGCCTGGATTTCGGCCGGGCGAGCGCGTCGCCTGGTGCATGGTCCGCGGATCCTACGCCGAATATGCCGCTGTGCCGGCGAAGATGCTGGTGAAGATTCCGGCTGCGATCGATTTCCCCCACGCCGCGGCTGCCATGCTCCAGGGCATGACCGCGCATTACCTGACGCATTCGACCTTTCCGCTCAAGAACGGTCATACCGCGCTGGTGCACGCCGCGGCGGGAGGAACCGGACGCCTTCTGGTGCAGATTGCTGCGATGCTTGGGGCTCGCGTAATAGGAACCGTGGGTAATCCGGAAAAAGCGCAACTCGCACGGGATGCTGGCGCGAGCGACGCGATCCTGTACGATCACAAAGAAGCCCAGCAGGATTGGGTGGCTGAAGTAAAGCGACTCACCGAGGGCAAGGGTGTGGATGTGGTCTACGACGGCGTCGGCCAAGCCACCTTTCTAAAAGGGCTCGACTGCCTCAAGCCCCGTGGCATGATGGTGCACTTCGGCGTCTCCAGCGGCCAGATCGAGCCGTTCGATACGCGCGGCCTGACTTCGCGAGGTTCGCTGTTTCTGGCGCGCCCGACGCTAAACACCCACATCTCCGATCCCAAGGAGCTCGAATGGCGCTCGGCGGATGTGTTTCGCTGGATCGCGGAAGGAAAGCTCAAGTTGCGAATCGATCGCGAATATCCGCTTTCCGAAGCGGCCCAAGCGCATCGGGATATGGAAGCGCGGAAGACCACAGGGAAGTTGCTGCTGCGAATTTGACGCCTAGACCGCGAGCACTTCCAGAATCAGGCACTTCAGGTACAGCGTTTCCGGCACGGTGAGAAGGATCGGATGATCGGACGCCTGCGTCCGGCGTTCGAGAATGCGGACGGTCTTCCCGGCGTCCAGCGCGGCTTCCGCGACAATCTGAAACAGCATCGCCTCGCTCACGTGGTGCGAGCAGGAACAAGTAACCAGGATCCCGCCCGGATCGAGCATCCGCAGCGCCCGCAGGTTAATCTCCTTATACCCGCGCGCCGCGTCTTCCAGCATCTTGCGCGAGCGTGCAAATGCCGGCGGGTCCAGAATGATCATCGAATAGCGGCGTTCGATTCCCGCGAGAAACTCGAACACGTCCGCTTTGCGGAACTGGATGTTCGCCAGATCGTTCGCGCGGGCATTCGATTCCGCAATGGCCAATGCCGGCGCCGAAGACTCCACGGCTTCCACCGACTCGGCGTGCCGTGCCGTATGCAGCGCGAAACCTCCGGTCGAGCTGAAGCAGTCGAGTACGCGTCCGCGAGCATGGCGTTCGGCCGCCAGGTAATTCTCGCGCTGGTCGAGATAGATCCCAGTCTTCTGGCCGTGCAGGAGATCGGCTTCGAGCTTCAGGCCGTTCATCTCGACGGAAACTCGCTCGGGGATTTCGCCCGAGAGAACAGCAACCTCGGCAGCCAAGCCTTCCAGCTTGCGAACGCTCGCATCGTTGCGCGCCAGGATCCCGGCCGGCTGAAGCAGTTCTTTCAAGCAGTGCGTGATCACGTCGCGCGCACGATCCATGCCCTGGCTGAGCGTCTGCATCACCAGGTAGGGACCGTAGCGGTCCACGATCAGGCCGGGCAGAAGATCGGCTTCCGAAAATACCAGCCTGTAGGCGTCCGATCCGGCGACGACTCGCGCGCGATGGGCGATCGCCTGTGTCAGACGCCGCAGAAAAAACGGACGGTCGATCGGCTCGCGATTATGCGTTAATAATCGAAGCGCGATCTGTGAAGTGGAGCTGTAGTGCGCTGTGCCGATCATGCGGCCCTTGGGATCGGCCACGCCCACCGCGTCGCCGGACTGGGCATCGCCGAGATCCGTGATGTCGCTGGAAAAAATCCAGGGATGGCCGCTGGCGGCACGGTCGGCGGCCTTGCGGTTGACTTTAACGAGGTTCAAACGAAGGTGATCCGTTCGTTAGTGAGACCGCATGGGCGAGAGCCGGAAGGCGTCTCCGCGCATCGCTTCCAGGCGCTTGATCCGATCTTCCGTGGAAGGATGGGTCGAGAACAGGCTCATGATTCCATTCCCGTGCAGTGGATTGAGGATGAACATGTGCGCCGTGGCCGGTGACGGATCCTGCATGGGGACTTGCTCCACGCCCACTTCGAGTTTGCGCAGACCGTTGATCAGGCCGTCGGGCGAGCCGCAGTATTTGGCCGAAGCCGCGTCAGCGCTGTATTCCCGAGTGCGGGAAATCGCCATCTGAATCAGTCCGGCGGCTATTGGCGCGAGAAACACCATCAGGAGCGCGCCCAACGCGCCGCCGCGCTCGTCTTCATCGTCGCGGCGTCCACCGAACCAGAACGCCACGTAGGCCAGGTGCGATATCGCAGCCGCCAGCACCGCGGCCACGCTGCTGATCAGGATGTCGCGATGCAGCACGTGCCCGAGTTCGTGCGCGACCACGCCTTCCAACTCCCGGTCGTTCATCAACTGAAGAATCCCGGCCGTAAAAGCCACCGAAGCATGCTGCGGGTTTCGTCCCGTGGCGAATGCGTTGGGCGAAGCATCGGGAATGAGCCAGAGCTTCGGCATGGGAAGGCCCATGCGCTGTGTGAGGCTCTGAACCAGGGGATAGACGCGCTGATAGATTGCGGGATTCTCCTGAGGCGTCACGGGCTGCGCCGAGTACATCATCAGCGCGATCTTGTCGGAAAAAAAATAGCCGGCGAAATTCATGATTACAGCCAGCGCCAGGGCGACTTCCAGCCCGGTCTGTCCGCCGATCATCACGCCGCCGAACAGAAGCAATCCGCTCAGCAGGCCCAGCAGCATCGCAGTCTTAACGCCGTTCATAGATTTACCTAATCCAATGATACTGATCTAACGATCCGTGTTCTCAAAAACAAGACGAGGCGAAACCGCGCCTGGTTCCGAAGCCTTCTCGGAACATACCGCACGGCCTCGCCTCGAAGAGGAACAGCCTTCGCCCGCTTAGTTGTTGGTGACGTTGATCTTGACTTGGCGGGGCTTGGCGATCTCCTTTTTCGGCAAGGTGATCGTCAGGGTGCCGTTCTTGTAATCGGCCTTCACCGCATCCGGATTCACCGTATCGGGAAGCGTGAACACACGCTCAAATTTGCCGTAAGAACGCTCCACCCTGTGCCAGCCGCCCTCGTCTTTGTTCTCCTCGAACTTCCGTTCTCCCGCCAGCGTCAGGGTCCCGTTTTCCAACCGGACGTCGATATCCTCGAACTTCACGTCCGGAATATCCGCCTTCACTACCAGCTCGTTTTCGGTTTCCCGAATATCGACCGGGGGTACCCACGGGCGGTTGTTCGGCTCGACAAACAGCCGGTTCATGGTGTCTTCAAAGGCCCTCAGGCCAGGAAACGTCTCGAAACCACTGAAAGGTGCATATTTGATGATCGCCATGGTGTTTTTCCCTTCTGAAATCTTAATCTATAAACAATATATTATCTGCGTTTATGATTGTCAAGTAGTCTTTCAAAAATTTCTGCGCTTTCCGCAAAAGGTTCCGATACACTGAACCTATGCGTATTGGAATGATCGGGTTAGGAAGAATGGGCGGGAATATGGCTCAGCGCCTGACGGAGGGCGGACACGAGGTGGTGGGCTACGATCCCCACCCTCCCGACGCGGTACGTCTTCAGGAGATGCGTGCGAGCATCGCTGCCGACCTTACGGCGCTCGTAGGGCAGTTGCCGGAGCCCCGCGCGGTATGGATCATGGTCCCGGCCGGGAAACCCACGCAAGACACCGTGGATGGGCTCGCCAAACTCCTGTCTCCCGGAGACCTGATCATCGATGGGGGCAATACCCGGTTTACCGAGGACATCGCCCGCGCGGCCGCCCTCGAACCCAAAGGCATCCACTACATGGACGCGGGCACCAGCGGCGGAATTTGGGGCCTTCAGGTCGGCTATTGCCTGATGGTCGGCGGAAGCCCGGACGATTTCCGCCGCGTAGAGCCGATCTTCAAGACGCTGGCGCCCCCGAACGGCTATCTGCACTGCGGACCGGTCGGCTCGGGCCACTTCGTCAAGATGGTCCACAACGGAATCGAGTACGCGCTTATGCAGAGCTACGCGGAAGGCTTCGAGATCATGCAGGCATCGCGCTACAAGCTGGATCTGCCGGCGATCGCGAACCTGTGGATGCAAGGCAGCGTCGTCCGGAGCTGGCTCCTGGAGCTGACCGCAAAGGCTCTGCAGGAAGACCCGGGCCTGGAACATTTGCAACCCTGGGTGGAGGATTCCGGCGAAGGGCGCTGGACGCTGGAGGAATCGATCAACACCGCCGTTCCGGCGCCCACGATCGCTCTGTCTTTGATGATGCGGTTCCGGTCGCGGCAGGACAATTCGTTCGGCGCGCGAATGCTGGCGGCCATGCGGCATCAGTTCGGCGGCCACGCGGTGAAACCCAAGTAGATTACTTCGCGGGCGAAAGCCGGTAGATGACGAAATTCGCGTCCCGATATTCTTCCGAGGCGGGGCGTTCGGCCGCACGCGCCGCGGCAAGATCGGCTTCCCGGTCGCCGACCGGCGCCACCAGCCAGTCGTAGGATCGGCCGCGCAACTGCACCTCTACTTCTGCGGCGGTCCAAGGCCGGAACGCGCAATAGGATTGATATCGCGGATACTCCGGCGCATACACGTCGGCACAATTCTCTAACCCGAGAATGCGTTCAGGCGGGGCGGTGTGATCGCGCAGCCAGAGAAGCGGGGGGAAGGCAATGTTGGCTGTCCGCAAATACTCATCACGGCTTGCCCTGCCTGCCAGATAGCGCAACTGGGGCACGTTGATTTCCACGATCATGATCGCGCAGACGGCGGGAATCAGGACCCACAGGGCAGCTCCAGCCAGGCCTGCCCGGGTGAGGCGGGTCGACGTTCGCCAGAATCGAGCGAGCCTAATTCCGGTAAGCAAGGCGAGCACCGATAGCGGCCCGATCGCGTAACGCGCCACCGGACTCAGCCAGCCCCACAGGAAAAAGGCAGGAATCGCGAAGGCGAGGCAGAACACTTCCTGCCTCCGGAGGCGCCCCGTGAACAGCCATACGGGCCAGAAGATCACGAACGCGATCCCCAGGGGAGCGATGAGCACGCTGTCCGAAAAACCGCTTCCGTGAAAATGCAGATCCAAGGGCAGCCGAAGCATCCGTAGAATCGTGCCGCGCAGGCTCGGATCGGGAGGCCAACCGGGCACGGTGCTCTGCCCGGGCGTGAGAGGATAAAGCGGGTTGCCGGCGAGAATCCAGCGCCGAAGATTCCAGACCAGAGCGGCCGCAGCAAAGATCGCCAGAAGCGACGCGAACGCACGGAAGCGGCGAGGCTGCATCGATGCGGCGTACAGGAACATGCCGCCCAGTGGGACGGCGCCGAACACGACCGGATCCTTTGTTGCAAAACCGCACGCCAGGAACAGCGTTGCGGCGTGAATCCACCGGAAGCCGGCGCCGGACTGCCAGCGCAACAGCGCGGCGAGCGACGCAAGCAGGTAGAAC
>JBAIXM010000064.1:0-50471 GCA_037916615.1 Bryobacterales bacterium | reverse complement strand
GAAGAGCTTCAGGCGAAACTCTACGCCGAGATGATCGGACGGATCAAGCAGACCGACCTGAGCGTTCCCGTCAAGCGCGACGAGTTTTACTACTATACGCGCACGGAAGAAGGGAAGCAGTACGCGATCTACTGCCGCAAGCAGGGCTCGCTCGAATCGCCGGAGGAAATTCTGCTCGACGGGAATATCCTCGGCGAGCGCAAGCCCTACTTTCGCATTGGAAACTTCGCCGTGAGTCCGAATCACCGGCTGCTTGCGTATTCGGTGGATTTCGAAGGCGACGAGATGTACACCATCCGCGTGATGGATCTGGAAACGCGCGGCCTACTGGCCGACGAGATCCCCAATACGTACTATTCGCTCGAGTGGGCCAGCGACAACCGGACGTTCTTTTACACCATGCTGGACGCCGCCAAGCGTCCCCACCAAGTCTGGCGGCACACGCTCGGCGAGAAAGAGAATGTCCTGATCTACCACGAAGAAGACCAGCGCTTCACCCTGGAGGTGCAGAAGACGTCCAGTCGCGCTTTTATTCTGATCCACATCGGCAGTCCGCTCACGTCGGAGGTCCGCTATGTGAGCGCTGAACACCCTTATGCGCCCTTTCAGGTCGCACTTCCGCGCGTCCACGAAGTCGAGTACGACATCACCCACCACGGCGATTTCTTTTACATCCGCACCAACGACCACGCTAAGACCTTTCGTGTGGTGCGCGCGCCGGTCAGCGATCCTGCGAGGCTAAATTGGCACGATTTTTTGCCGGCGCGCGAACGTGTGACTGTGGAGAACGTGCATGCGTTTCGCGAGTATCTGGCGATTGAAGAGCGCGACCGCGGGTTGAACCAGATCCGGATTCATCATTTCCCCACTGGGGACTCGCGGTATGTGGAATTTCCGGAGCCGGTCTATTCCGCCGGTCTGGGTCCGAACGCCGAGTTCGACACGAAACTTCTGCGCTTCCACTACACGTCGCTGATCACGCCGCCTTGCGTCTTTGACTACAACATGGAATCGCGCCAGCGGGAGCTGAAGAAACAGCAGGAGGTGCTCGGCGGCTACGATCCTGCCCAGTATCAATCCGAGCGCCTGTATGCGAAAGCACCCGACGGCGTGGAAGTTCCCATTTCGATCGTCTATCGCAAAGGATTCCCCCGCGACGGCAGTGGGCCGATGCTGCTGTACGGCTATGGTTCCTACGGAATCAGCATCGATCCGGCGTTCAGCTCGGACCGGCTAAGCCTGCTCGATCGCGGCATGGCTTTCGGAATCGCGCATATCCGCGGCGGCGGCGATCTCGGCAAACCGTGGCACGAAGCGGGGCGTCTGCTGCTCAAGAAAAACACGTTCAGCGACTTCATTGCGGCCGCCGAACAACTGATCGCCGAAAAATACACCTCGTCCGATCGGCTGGCGATCATGGGAGGGAGCGCCGGCGGGCTGCTCATGGGCGCGGTGCTCAACATGCGCCCGGATCTGTTCGCGGTCGCGATGGCAAACGTTCCGTTCGTGGATGCCCTCAATACCGAGCTCGATCCGTCGCTGCCGCTGACCGTCGGCGAATGGGAGGAGTGGGGCAATCCGGCCGAAAAGCAGTACTACGACTACATTAAGTCCTATGCCCCGTATGAAAACGTCGAGCCGCAGCCATATCCGAAGATGCTGGTTACGGCGGGGCTGAACGATCCGCGGGTTTCCTACTGGGAGCCGGCCAAGTGGGTGGCGAAACTGAGGACCCTGAAGACAGACAACAACTTGCTCCTGTTGAAGACGCAAATGGGCAGCGGGCACTTCGGAGCTTCCGGGCGATACGAGCGCTGGAAAGAAACCGCCTTCAATTATGCATTTATTCTTTACGCGCTAGGCCTGAATAGGCGAGCATAGGATAAAGCCCTTTAGAAACGCAGCCGATTCTATTCGAAGGCCCGGTTCTATTCAAAGGAGGATTCATGCGCTCGCTCAGGAATTTTGCGGTTTTCGGTTGTTTGCTATGCGTTCCGGCCGTTTTTGGCCAGACAGCCGTTTCCCAGCCCCAGGACTGGCGGTTCGCCCATCCGGGCGCAACGCTGGTCGGGAGCTTCCGGGTGAAGGCGATGTTGGACTCATCCCTGGTAAACACGCTGATCGCCCAGGCGACTGCGAAGGACCCATCCACCGGCGCGATTGTTGGGATGATGCGTCCCATGTTGGGCGGCATCGAGGAGATCCGTTTTTCGGTTCGCGACATGGGCAAGGGCAAGAACCCGGACGTGGTCGCCCTGGTCATGGGCACGCTGGATGAAAACGCCGCGCGGGCAATGTCGCAAGGGAAAACAGCGGTTCGCAGGATCGATGCGAACACACTCCTGGTAGGGGAGGGTCCATCTTTGGACGAAGCGGCAGCCCGCATGAGGAAGCCCGCCACCGGTCTTCAGGCACGCGCGCTCGATCGCGGCAAGGCCCTGGCGAATTACGATCTGTGGATTGCCGGATCGCTTCCCGAGATGCCTATGACGGTCCCGGTGCTGAGTTCGATGCGCAGCATCGCGTTTGGACTCAGCGCCCAGAGCGACCTCCGTATGGAGTTAGCGATCGAGACCGCCAGCCCGAAAATGGCGGAAGACCTGGTCAGCGAGGCGCGGAAATCCCAAGCCAAGCAGCCGGGAGTCGGCGCTGCGCTTCAAAGCGAAGCGGACGGCTCTACGGCTCGATTCCGTTTCGTAATGGAAGGCGATCAGGTCGTCCAGGCGGTCCAACAGGCGATCGAGAACAGTGGGAAAGGGCAGTCTCCATTCTCGACTTTGCTCGGTCAGCCCGGATTTCGCTCCTCTACGCCGCAGACACCGGTTGTGGCTGAGCCTCCGGCCCCGCCGAAACCGCCGCGCGACACGGTTGTCATCTATGGATTGGAAGGCGGTCCGCGCGAGATCAAAACCGATAAGCCTTAAGGCGGCCCCCGTTCTGACGGAGCGGGCGGACTGTCGGTTCAGCCGCGCCAGTGATGGCGCGGGTACGTAGTATGCTGAGATACGCATGAACCCACAACCCGCGCCTGCGAAGATCCAGCTATCCAACACCTCCGATTACCGGGAAGCCTACGCCAATAGCGTCCAGGTGCGGGTGAGCTTGTGGGATTTCTTTCTGCTCTTCGGCACGATCAATCAGACCACTCCGGATAGCGTCACGATCCATAACTTCCAGGGACTCTTTCTCAGCCCGCAGCAGGCCAAGGCGCTGGCGAACGTGCTGAACCAGAACGTGAGCCAGTACGAAGCCACCTTCGGCGAAATCAAGCTGGAGCCGAAGACGCCCGCCTCGCCCGTTCAATAGGCCGCGCGTGTTGTCGCGTCGCGCTCCGCTTCTGTTGCTCGGCTTTACCGTACTGCTGATCACAATCCACCTGCCCCTGCTGACTCTGCCGTTTCATTGGGACGAGCTCGGCCAGTTCGTTCCCGCGGCGCTCGATCTGTATCGTGACGGATCCTGGGTCCCCCACTCGACGTTGCCGAACGTGCACCCGCCTGGGGTGATGCTGATTCTGGCCCTGGTCTGGAAGCTATTCGGTTTTTCGATTGTGTCCGCGCGCCTCACGATGCTGGCGATCGCCTCGGCCGGCGTGTTCTTTTCGTTCTTACTGGCCAAGAGGCTATCGTCCAAAGCAACCGGCGCAATGGCTGCGGTTGTCTTTTTGCTGGCCGCTCCGCTGTTCTACACGCAATCGATAATGGTGCTGCTGGACATGCCTGCAATGACGCTGACGGTCCTGGCGCTGCTGCTGTTTCTGGACGGACGCTATCTCGCGTGCGCCATCGCGTCCACGGCACTGGTTCTGGTTAAGGAGACGGGGATTGCGACACCCATGGTCTTCGCCGCCTGGCTGTGGTTCCGCGAAAAAAGCAAGCGCGAAGCCCTCTACTTTCTGGCTCCCGCCGCCGCCCTGGGCTTGTGGCTCCTCGAGTTGCACCACGTGACCGGGCACTGGCTCGGCAACGACGAGTTTGCGCGCTTCAACGTCACGCAGTCGCTGGGATTCAGTCACATCGTGTACTCGATCGGCCGGCGGATCTACATTCATTTTCTGAGCGACGGCCATTTTCTGGGCGCCGCGGCTCTGATCGCGGGTTGGCGGCTCCTGCGTGGCGCGGAGTGGACCATCGCCGGGCTCGTCGCGCTTGCGCAAACCGCGGTCGTGACGCTCTTGGGCGGCGCGGTGCTCGACCGCTACATGCTCCCTGTGCTGCCGATTCTTTATACGGCTTTCGCCGTCGCCGCGTCCGTTTGGCCGCGCCGCGCGCGGCTTTCCGTGCAGGCCGCGATGGTTGCACTGTTTTTTATTGGCTGGTTCTGGAATCCGCCCGTTCCGTTTCCTTACGAAAACAATCTCGCTATGGTGGATTTCGTCCGGCTTCAGCAGCAAGCCGCGCAGTACCTTGAGACGCGCGAGCCCGGCAAACGAATCGCAACTGCGTGGCCGTTCAGCGAGGCCATTGTGAATCCCGAATTCGGCTACGTTGCGCGGCCTCTCAAGCTGACGGCCCGCACCGGAGGCGTGCGTCTTTCGAATCTGGCCAAACTGAATCCGCGGGATTTCGATCTGCTCGTCATGTACTCGGCGGAGTGGTCGGCGAAAGGACGGCTGCTGGACAACGCCGTGGTTCGTTCCCTGGTGCACGCTTTCCTGGACCCGAATCTCAACGCGACGACCGAAGAGATTCGCGCCACGCTCGGCTTTGTTCCCGGGCGTCGCTGGACTCGCGGAGGCCAGTGGATCGAGATTTATGTTCCCGCGAAGTGAAGATCGCCGTCAGGCGAGCGCTTCGCGCACTCTCTCGAGCAGCACTGCGAGGGTAAACGGCTTTGCCAGGAACCGCGCGCGCGCAGGGAGCCGTTCCTGCCCCGCGTAACCGGAAATAAACAGCGTTTTGACCCCGGGCAGCATCTGTTGCATGCGGCGAGCCAGGTCAGGCCCTTGGATTCCAGGCAGCATGACATCCGTGATCAGCAGGTCGATGGCCTGGCCTTGCGCTGCGGCCAGGGCATCCTCTGCGCTCCCCGCTTCCAGAACTCGATAGCGCTCGCGCTGCAAGATTTTGCGGATCAATTCACGAATTCCGGTTTCATCGTCCACTACCAGGATGGTCGCCTGCCTGGTTCCCGGCGGCTCAGCCGGAGACGCCGGAGCTCGCGCCGGTTGTTCGGACCCGGCATGAGGCAGGTAAATGGTGAAGACGGAACCTTGGCCCGGTCCGCTCGAAAAACCGATATCGCCGCCCCACTCGTGGACGGTGCTGTAGGCCCGCGCCAGAGCCAGTCCTTCCGCGGCAGTTTCCGCAGTCTTACTAAGCACCGGGTCGAAAATCCCGGCGGCCTGCTGCGCGTTCAGCCCAGGCCCGTTATCGTGAACCGTGATGCGGGCGTACGTTCCGGGAGCCAGAGCCGTCGGCGACAAGCGTTCGTTCACGAACATCACATCCCAATCGATGGTGATTTTGGAACGATCGCGTGAGCTGTCCTTGGTGCCTGCGATCACCGCCGAAAGCACTTCGCCGAGCTCCGCCGGATCGGCCATGGCGAAAATCTCCCCGCGGTTCACGCCCAATTCGACCGCGACCCGCTCTCCGGCTGCGGCGGTGATTTTCGATCGTGAATTCAGGATGGCTTCCCGCAGGTTCACGCGCGCGGCCGGTTTTCCATGCGGCTTAGCGAACTCCGTCAGTTGCGCAGCAAGCGTTCCAATGCGGCGTGCTGCGCCCAGAATCTCGCCCGCCTCGGCGCGCAGAGGATCGCCTGGCTTGAGCGCTTGCATCAGCTCTTCTGTGTATCCGGTTACGATCATCAGGGGATTGTTCAGGTCGTGAGCGACCCGCCCGGCAAAGCTATAGAGTCCCTCGAACCGGCCTGCGGAGAGCAGTTGCCGCTCCAGTTGCTTGCGCTCCGTAATGTCGCTGATCACCCCGATAACCGCCGTTCCTGCCACGCGGATCGTCTCGCGGCACCAGACGGTCCTGCCCTCGGCCGCCGTTCGGTACTCGGCGCTCGCCTCTCCACCCGAGCGCAATGCACTCTGGTAAAGCGCCATCACCGGAGCGCGGTCCTCAAGATGAATGCGTTTTTCGAAGAATCCCGGCTGGTCGAGCCAGTGTGGCGTTGGAAATCCGAATATCGCCTGCGTAGCTCCTTCCACAGAGCGGAACTCGAGCGTGGCCGGATCGGCTCGCCAAAAAATCGCAGGAATGTCCGCGGGCGCGGAAGCTCCTGCACCCGCAGGACCCGACCGGGCCCGTTCGTCTACAACGACCAGAGTCTCGGTCTCGTCCTCATCGTGCCATGCACGCATGGGAATTTCGGTGACGCCCAGCGCCGGCAGATTTTCAGTTCGGGTCCCGAACCGGTTTCGGAAAGCCCGGTTGGTCCACACCACGGAGCGGTCCTTGGAAAGAACGGCCAGAGGAATCGGCAGTGCGGCGGCGATTTCCCTGTAATAGCCGAGTTCAGCTTCGAGCAACGCCAGCAGCCGCGCCACATCCTTGGCCGCCCACTGGCGGAAGTCCGAGCGCTCCATCACAGACTAATTTTGCGGGTCAACCTCGAAAGGGACAACGTACGAGCGTGACACTCGGTCATAGTACCGGGCCCAGAACGGGTGGGACGCCGGTGCTAGTACAACCGGACGCCTCGTTTCCCAGGCTCGCGGAACATATGCACCGTGTCCACGAATCGGACCCGCCTTGTGGAATAGGTCATCGCGAGCGAATGGGTACGGCATCCATCCCCGAAGAACCGGACGCCGTGCAGCAGAGCCCCATCCGTTACGCCGCAAGCAGCGAAAATGATCTGATTTCCGGGTGCGAGATCGCGGGCAGTGTAGACGCGCTTGCAATCGGTGATCCCCATGCGTTCCACGCGCTCTTCCAATTCCTTGGTGTTGACCACCAAGCGCGCGACCATTTCCCCGGAGAGGCATCGTAGGGCCGCTGCGGTCAGAACGCCTTCCGGCGCGCCGCCGGTTCCCATGACCGCGTGTACGCCCGCGCCCCGCACGGCCGCTGCGATTCCCGCGGAAAGATCGCCGTCCGGAATCAGGCGGATGCGCGCTCCGGCGGCCCGAATCTGTTTGATCAGCTCTTCGTGGCGGGGGCGATCGAGCACCATAATGACCAGGTCTTTGACCTGCCGGTCCAGGCAATGCGCGATGGCCTTGAGGTTGTATTTGACCGGCGCGTCGATGTCCAGCGCGTCCCGGCACGCAGGTCCGGCGATGATCTTCTCCATGTAGCAGTCCGGCGCGTGAAGAAGGCCGCCCGGTTCGGATGCGGCCAGCACGCAAATCGCGTTGGGGGTGCCTGTAGCGCACAGGTTCGTGCCTTCGAGCGGATCCACCGCGATATCGACGCGCGGGTAGTGAACCGCGTCGGGAGCTTTTGCGCCCACGGCCTCGCCGATATATAGCATCGGAGCCTTGTCCCGCTCGCCTTCACCGATGACGATGTTGCCGGCCATCGAGATCCCCTCGAAGGCTTGGCGCATCGCATGCACGGCCGCCTGATCCGCGGCCTTGGCGTCGCCTTGGCCCATCGTGCGGGTGGAGGCTATGGCCGCCTCTTCCACCACGTGGACAAAATCGCCGAGCAGGTCCCGTTCGATGCTGATGGCGTCTGATGTTTGCGTCGGAGCGCTCATAGTGCAGCGGTGCCCATCTTACCAGAGTCTCCACCGCCGAACCGCGTCGGCCGGCAGGAAAGCGAATCAGTCATTTGTCGAGTTAACGGTCCGGGCCGGGGATTTGGGCCACGCTTCCGCCCATCTGCGCATACGTGTCGCGTACACGGATCACTTTCGAATCCGCGAACGTCACCAGGATGACGCGCCCGGGCGGCTCGCCATACTGCCAGGTTTCTTCCTCGACGTCATTCTTGGTCTCGCGGATCTTCCGAAGGGGGCGGCCCAACGCCAGAATCACCGCCTCGGCGTCCATCCCTTCGACGGCCTTCTTCTCCTTCACGGCCTGCTGGATTTCCGGTGACAGTGTCTCGAGATAGTTTTCCGAGGCGCTGTGTTTTTCGAAATCCAACACCGGGGCGAGCATCTTCTTGACTTGCGCAGATGTCACGTCGCCGATGGATTCTTTGAACTTCAGCACGATCGCCGTTCCTTTTTTGGGTTGCGCCCCATAACCGGGACCATAATCGGGGCTCGCCGAGGTCGCAATCGGGCCGCCCATGCTGATCTGCACCTTGTCCCGCCACGATCCTTTCTTCTTGAACCCGTCGTTCAACTGAATGGTGATGGCATCGTCGTCCACGTCAACCTTGGTCACCTGCACCATGTCACCGGGCCGCGCGGCGGGACCCTCTTTGCGAATCGCCTCCTCCCAGACTTTCTTATCCCAAGTGCCGTTTTCGTCCATGGGCAAGGCTTTGCGGGATACCGGCAGCAGGACCTTGACTGTTGCGTACTCCGCCGACAAACCGCGCACCAGTTCGACGCGCTGGTCTAAGCTCAGTTTTTTGGTATCGCCCTGAAGGCCCGCTACGGCCAGAAAAGCGACTAAAACGCGCGGAGGTATGTGGGAAACAGCCATCTCATCGCTCCGTTATTTCGGGCTCCGTTACTGCGGGCTCTCTTATTTCGTCCTGCGAGATCAGTTTTTGCAGCGCGAAAAGCAAGGCCACCACAATCAATGTCGTGAGCACGCTGCCTTCCACACCGTAGCTACCGCCGCTCCAGAGCACGCCCACTTTCCACTTCAGGGTGTACCCGGTCACCCCCATTGTAAACCCGCTGAGATTGCTGCCCAGGAGCGGAAGCGCGATATTCCAGCCAAAATGCAACCCGATCGCGAGCCACAGAGCTCCCGTCCTCCAGACTGCAAATCCCAGCAAAATTCCCCAGGCGACGGTGTTCACAATTCCCATCCCGGTGGCATTGGGATTCCAGGAATGCATCAAGCCGAAAATCACGCTGGTAGGAAGGATTGTCGAAAACGGGCCGATGGACCGGATCAGTAACTGGAACGCATAGCCTCGGAACAGCAACTCTTCGCCCATCGCGCCGAAGAAAATCGCCATACCGCTGAATGCGAACGCAGCCCAAGGATGATCGATGGTCTCCGGAGCCGGCTGGAACTCTGCGATTCGAAGGGCAATGGGAATCAGCACGACACAAACTACCCCGCCGATTCCCGCCGCTGTGCCCATCAGAAACTCGCGGCCTGACGATCGGGTTCCACCCAGCCCCACATCGGCCAGCCTGCCCCGCTCGTAGATGCGGACCACCACCGCGTTCGCCACAGCCGCCGATGCAAAGGTAGAAAGGGTCGAAGTCACCAGGATTCCGCCGAGAGGCAGCAGAAGACCCGGAAAGAGCAGCAGGCCCATCCAAGCCAGCAGGATATACAACCCCACGCGCAGAAGCAGCCCTTGCTTATCGGGAACAGGATTATCGGGAAAGCCCGCGGTACTCATTTTCCTTCGCTCCCGGGATGCCTCACTCCCGGCGTATCCAGTTTCACGATCAGCGCGGTGAGGAACACGATCGAGAGGAGCAGCGCCAATCCGGCTCCGCGCAGGGCGATTGCGGGGAGCCAGCCGGAACGCAGATAGAAACCTGCCAGCAGGGCGAGGAAAATCATCCGGATCCACCGCTTTGAAACGCTCGCCGAAAATGTCACCGAAAACCAGGTTGCGGCCGCGCAAACTGCCAGGGACAGGCTGACCCCCAGCAGAGCGCACTCTCCAACGGATCGCAGATCCGGTCCGACGACAATCCGGCCCCAGCGCGAAACGTACACCGTGGCGACACCCAACAGGAGAATGGAGCCTGCCAGTAGCTCGCCGTAAAATACCGAGATCGCCACCCGCGCAAGAGCTCGCTGCGGTAAAGGCGTTTTCTCAAATGCCGCGGCCGCGACTGGGGCGGCGAATACGACCCCTAGTGAGGCGTATACGCCCAGCATAACCGGATCCAGAAAATCCCGACCCTTAAACCATGGTAGGAACACGCCGAATACCCCGATCAGACAAAAATACCCCAGTCCTGTCTGCCCCCATCCTGGATTCCGGAAGCCGAGTCGGCCAGCTATATCCCAAGCTTCTGCGGCCAGTTCCGCCATCATCTGCCAGGTCCCGTCATTTGCTAAATCCCGCTGAGCCATGGTACCAATCGACCAAGACCCTAAGGGGTCGGTTGGATTGGTGTTAGGGCAAATTTCCCGAGACGGGAGCGCTAATCGAATGCGGCGCGGGGTCCGATAACACCAGTAGATTATGTTGGATCGCCGAGTAGAGCCAAGAATGCTGTGCGCCGATCTGGTGGACATTCAGTGGAAGGACCCCAACGGCCGGACGCGCCGCGGCGTTGCCAACCTGGAAGACATTTCGCTGTCGGGGGCCTGCTTGCAGGTCGACCGGCCCGTGCCCCTGGGCACGGCCCTCCACATCTCTTATCCCAACGGCGAGCTGAGCGGGAAGGTGAAGTACTGCGTGTTCCGCGAGATCGGTTATTTTTTGGGGATTGAGTTCTCCGAAGGCTGCCGATGGTCCCAACGCAATTTCCGCCCGCAGCATTTGCTCGACCCGCGCCGGTTGGTGAACCGCAGCGTGAACCGGTTGAAAAACGAAAACGGCGCACCCCCGGCGCCCGTTCAGTAGAACGAACAGCGCACCCGGTAATGTGACCCGCCGGGGGGGCGTACTGGACCTGCGGGGTTGTTCTCCATCGCCCGACGCGCGGTATGCTGTAGCTGGTAGCCTGAATGGCCAGCCTCGCAGACAAACTGCCGGAGCAGATCCCTGCAAAACCCCGGAGCATATCCTGGGCGGCGATCGCCTGGTTTGGCGTGCTGCTTATCGGCGCTTATTTCCCGATCTTAAGCCGGCTGGTCGCGCAGTGGACGTCGGACGACGACGTGAGCCACGGGTTTTTTGTGCCGCTGGTGGCCGGCTACATCGCCTGGTCCAGGCGGGAGAGACTTCTCAGCATCGAATGGAAACCGGCGTGGTGGGGCGTTGGAGTCCTGGTTTGGGCCGCCATCCAGGCTTACTTGGGGATGCTCGGTGCAGAGTTGTTCCTGCAGCGCACCGCCTTCCTGTTTTCTGTGGTGGGAGTCTTGCTGCTTCTTGGCGGGACCGCATTGGTTCGGGAGCTCGCTTTTCCGCTGCTGCTGCTTCCCTTCATGGTTCCCCTTCCCACGGTGGTCTACAACCAGATCACGTTTCCACTCCAGTTGTTCGCCAGCGGGGTAGCCGAAAAATCTCTGGAAATTTTGAATATTCCCGTTTTGCGCGACGGAAATATCCTGGAGCTGCCGAGTCAGAAGCTTTCGGTCGCCGAGGCTTGCAGCGGCATTCGCAGCCTTCTATCGCTCTCGTTTCTCTCTTTGGTGTATGCCTATTTCTTCGACCGCAAGGTTTGGATGCGCTGGGTATTGCTGATCGCCACGATCCCGATCGCCATTGTTGCCAACTCGGCTCGCGTAACCCTGACCGGAGTGTTCAGCGAAATAGATCCCTCCCTGGCGGAAGGATTCTTCCATGAGGCCGAGGGTTGGGTGATATTCGTCGTCGCTCTGGTGATTCTGATCCTGGTCCACCAGCTCCTGAACTGGGTTTATCGCCGAGCGCGGCGTCAGCCGTCTGTGCTCAAGGAGCAAAATGCTTAAGTTCCTAAACTCGCCCGCGGCCCGCATGGTTACGGCGCTCCTGGTGATCCAGGCAGCGCTCCTCTACAGCGCCGTTCGGCCCGAATACATCCCTCCAAGCCGTCCGCTGAGCTCGATGCCTTCCAACTTGGGACCGTGGAAATTAGTGCAGACGGGAGTGATTGAGCAGGAAGTGCTGGATGTTCTCAAGGCAGACGACATCCTGAACGGGGTGTATTGCAATTCGGGAGTTCCCGAATGTTCGCAGACCGGCCGCGGAGCCGCGAGCCTCTTCGTGGCTGCGTTTCGCTCCCAGCGTACCGGGAAAACCCCCCACTCACCGAAGAACTGCCTCCCCGGTTCGGGCTGGGTTCCGCTTTCGTCCGGAGAGCTGACCATCGATGTGGGACGTCCGGCGCCGATTTCCGTGAACCGGTATATCGTCGCGTTCGGGAGCGACCGGCAGTTGGTCCTGTACTGGTATCAATCTCGCGACCGAACCGTCGCGAGCGAGTATAGAGCGAAGTTCTGGGTGATGGCGGATGCGATTCGGTACAATCGCACGGACACTGCGCTGGTTCGCGTCATTGTTCCCATCGCCAACCGGGACGAGGCGCAAGCGCAGGCCACGGCCACCGATTTCGTAAAATCCTTCTACTCCACGCTGCTCCAATATCTGCCAAGCTAAAAGCCTAAAGGGAGCACGATGTATTTTCAGCAGTTCTACCTCACCTGCCTTTCGCACGCCTCCTATATGCTCGGTTCGGAGGGCGTCGCTTGTGTCGTCGACCCCCAGCGCGATGTCGGTATCTATCTGGAGGAAGCCGCGGCGCACGGGCTCAGGATCGAGCACATTATCGAAACTCACCTGCACGCCGACTTCGTCAGCGGACATCGCGAGCTGGCGGAGCGCACGGGCGGGCGGATTTATTTGGGGGCCTTAGCGGAAGCGCGTTTTCCGCATGTGCCGGTCCGCGACGGGCACCAGGTCGCTTTCGGCCGCGTGGCGCTTCGGTTTCTGGAGACTCCCGGACACACGATAGAAAGCGTGTCCATCGCGGTTACGGACCTGGATCGCGGCCCCAAACCTTTCGCGGTACTCACCGGCGACACTCTGTTCATCGGCGACGTGGGACGCCCCGATCTCGCTCCCAATCTGACGCCGCAGGAACTCGCCGGCATGCTGTTCGATTCGCTCCACAACAAGCTGCTTCCGCTGGGCGACGAGGTCGAGGTGTATCCCGCTCATGGAGCCGGTTCGCTGTGCGGAAAACAGATGCGCCCCGAACGCCAATCAACGATTGGGAAAGAACGGGCGCTGAATTACGCCTTGCGGCCGCGGACTAAAGAGGAATTTGTGCGCCTGGTGACCGCCGATCAGCCGGAACGGCCGGGCTACTTCGCCCTGGATGCGGAATTGAATCGCACCGGCGCGCCGGCGGTTGCGGAGTTGCCTCCGCTGGCATTGCTGCAAGCCGCCGAATTCGCCGGGAGGCAGCAGAACGGAGCCGTTGTTTTGGATACCCGTCCGACCCAGCAGTTCTTCGCGGGCCATGTTCCGGGCGCGGTCCATATCGCTTTATCCGGGCAATACGCCGCTTGGGCGGCGACGCTTCTTGGGCTGAACCAGGACATCCTGCTGATCGCCGAAGATACGGAATCGCTGGAGCAATCGCGGCTGCGCTTGGCTCGGGTGGGCATTGAGCGAGTCATGGAGGCCTTGCGCGACGGGATGGCTGGTTGGACTGCCGCCAAACTTCCGGTCGCGCAGATCGGGCAGGTATCGGCCGTGGAACTGGCGCAGAT
The DNA here is from genome assembly GCA_037916615.1 of Bryobacterales bacterium. GTDB lineage: Bacteria > Acidobacteriota > Terriglobia > Bryobacterales > Bryobacteraceae > Palsa-187. The sequence continues at coordinate 37,051 of JBAIXM010000064.1, read as the reverse complement.
CCGGGAGCAGTCTGGCGTCGAGGCCGTTCAAATCGCTGATGTGCGGCGTCCGGGCGAATGGGACGAAGGACACATCCAGGGCGCGCAGCTCATGCCGCTTCACCTGATCGCGTCCAGGCTGAAGGAGCTGGATCCGTCCCGGCCCGTGGCGGTTCATTGCAAGGGCGGCTACCGCAGCGCGATCGCCTGTAGCTTGATCCAGCGCGCCGGGTTCGACCAGGTGATGAACCTGACGGGCGGTTTCGATGCGTGGCGGGCTTGTGGCCTGCCCGAGGCGAAATCGGGCAGAGCTGCCGCTCAGTCGGCGCCGTAAAACAGCTTCACTGTCGCGCTGGAGCTTCGTTTCGGGCCGTGTCCGCCGCTCGTGCGCGCTTCTGTTGCCGTTCGAGACGCAACAACTCCCGGCGCCGGCGAACTTTCACTCCCTCTTCGACCTTCCGCCAGAACTTGGCGAAGTATGCCACGGCGGACGCGAATCCGAAGATCACGACGGCCCACATCGCGAGTTGACCGTACTCGGCCAGCTCCGGCCACCGAATTCCGCCGATCACCAGCCCAATCGCGGCGACCTGCGTCACCATCTTGGTCTTTCCGAGGTCGTTTGCGCGGATCGTATAGCCGGAAGAGGCTGCGATCGACCGCAGGCCGGTGACGGCGAACTCCCGCCCGATGATCAGAATCACCATCCACGCCGGAACCCGCTGGATCGCTACCAGCGAGATCAGCGCGGCCGAGATCAGCAGCTTATCGGCGATGGGATCGAGCAGTGTGCCCACCGTGGTCACCTGTTTCCAGCGTCGCGCCAGGTACCCGTCGATCAAATCCGTGCCTGCGGCGGCTAAGAAGATGCCGAGCGCGAACAGCTCTCTCGAGATCGGAACAAAGCGCGACCAATGGACGCCGAAGTCCTCCGCAAGGATTGCGGCTACCAGCAGCGGAACGAAAAAGATCCGCAGGAGCGTGAGTAGATTCGGCAGGTTCACCCGATGTTCATGATACCTTTTGGCGGTCGACCAGCGCATACCTCCGCAGCCGGCGGCGGATAGAGGCGGGCGCGACCGCTTTCACATAGCAGTAACGGTGATCGTAGCGTGTGGAGAGAACGCGGGCATGTTCGTGCAGCAAGTGCAGGGGACCGCCCTCGCCTACAGGAAATCGAAACGCGCACTCCGCCAGTGGATCCAGCCCGAGAGTTTGGTCGATTTTCTTGAGCAAGTCCACCAGGCCGTCTCCGGTTCGCGCCGAAATGGCGACGGCTCCGGCGGGCTGATGTTCCGGCGCGCCCAGGATGCGTCGCGCGAGCGCCGCGGCATCCGGGTGGTCGGGCAGCAAGTCGCTTTTGTTTAGCACCAGGATCTGCGCGGTTTCTCCGGCGCCGATTTCGTTCAACGTGGCGAGAACGTGCGCGGTCTGCTCTTCGGCCGAAGGCGAGCTGGCATCAACTACGTGAAGCAGGAGCTCCGACTCGACCACTTCTTCCAGCGTGGCGCGGAAGGCTTTCACCAGCGTGGTCGGAAGATTCCGAATGAAACCGACTGTGTCGCTGACCAGCGCGTGTCGCTTGGACGGCAGCACGATGTGCCGCACCGTCGGATCGAGCGTGGCGAACATTTTTGCGTCGGCCAGCACGCCGGATCCCGTCAGCCGGTTGAACAACGTCGATTTGCCGGCGTTGGTGTACCCCACAAGCGCGAGCGTCGCCAGCGAAACGGCCTGCCTCTGCTGGCGCTGCGTCGTGCGGCCGCTACGCACACGCTCCAGACTTCGCTCGATCGCCTGAATGCGCTGATGAATCCGGCGGCGGTCGGTTTCCAGCTTGGTTTCGCCGGGGCCGCGGGTGCCGATGCCGCCGCCGAGGCGCGACATCGCCGCTCCATGGCCGGTGAGCCGGGGCAGCAGATAATTGAGCTGGGCGAGTTCCACCTGCAATTTTCCTTCGCGAGTCCGCGCGCGTGTCGCGAAAATGTCGAGAATGAGCTGCGTCCGGTCGAGCACCTTCACGTCCAGAGCGCGCTCCAGGTTGCGCTGCTGCGTGGGCGTAAGTTCCTGATCGAAGATCACCACCGACGCATCGTGGAAATGAATCTGCGTCTTGAGTTCTTCGACCTTGCCCGCGCCGACCAGCGTGGCGGCATCGGCCCGAGAACGGGTTTGAATGGATCGTTCCGCAACGGCCGCTCCGGCGCTGGAGGCGAGGACGGCGAGTTCTTCCAGGGACTCTTCGGCCGTGATCAGTTCTTTGGCTGTGCGGGAATTCGGAGAACGCGCAGTTCGACCATTTACCTTGAGGCCGACCAGGAGCGCGATTTCCAATGTGTGATCCGAACTAAGTAGCAGCGGGTTCGGCCGGCGTGCCCGGCGCTGCGTGGGAGCCGGCAGCGGCGCTGGAATGCGCGTGGAACGGACGCGCGACCACGACCGTCGAGATCGCATGCTTGAAGATCAATTGCTCCTGGTTGTTGGTTTCCAGCACAACCGAGTACTTATCGAAGCTCTTGATCTTGCCTGAAAGTTTCACGCCGCTCATAAGGTAGATCGTGAGGAAAGTCTTATCTTTGCGCGCGTTGTTTAAGAATGCTTCTTGTATGTTTTGCGCTTGTTTTTCCATGGGGGACTGCTCCTAGTTCAAACCACAAGCCCCCACGGGACAAATCGCTAAACCGCCCCGCACGGGCGAATGATACAGCAAACCATTACGATCATAACGCGGAATCCCGTGCCGTGCCTTCGCGCGCTCGAATCTGGACTAGGGGACTTCCTGGAGGCGCCAACAGTGTTCTGGGCAGCTTTCGGCCGTAGATCAGGCGCTCGACCGCCGGCATGGCGCGCCGGACCCACTTGCCGTGCATCACGAGACTGGCGGCCACCAGCAACGGATGTGGCAGAGGAGTGGAGCAGCGCGCGCACATTTCGATTTCGGCCGCCCGGCCCTGAACGTGGACGCGGCGAAGCCGGCGCATCGCGTCCGAGTTGAAGATTTCTTCCAGCGATTGCTCGCGCAGGTCCCCCACGGGCTCGCCGTCCAAGGCGTAGCTCTGGCAGCAGGGAAACACGCGGCCGTCGTGCTTTACGTACATTGCCCCGCGCCAAAGATAATGGCAGCGGCGCTTAATCGTGGTCGCACGGGTGGATTTTTCGGGTTGCACCAGGTTGGTTTCATCTTCCTTAATCCGCACCTGATCCACGCCCTCGATGCCGCTCCAGAAATTCCGGAACGCGTCCACTTCGTGCGCGTTGCCGGGCATCCGGACCATCTGGACCACGATTTGCAGCTTCGATCCGCGCGCGTGCTTCATGCGGCAGAACCGGACGAAATTGTCGCGGACTTTCTCGAAGCGGGCTCCCTTACGGTAATACTCGAAGGTTTCCTTCGACGCGCCGTCGAAGCTCAGCGTGATATGTTGCAGCGGCGATTCGAGCAGGCGGTTCGCCATCGCTTCGTCCAGAAACGTGCCATTCGTCGAAAGCAGCGTTGCGATGCCGTGCCGCTCGCAGTACTCGATGCGCTCGAAGATCTTGCGGTCCATGAACGGCTCGCCCAGGCCGATCAGCATCATGTGCTCGCCGGTTTGCGCGGCGCCCTCGACCAGGCGCTCGAAGATCTGGTCGGTCATGTCCTCTTTGGGCTGCTTGTGCGTTTCGCGCGGGCACATGGGGCAGTAGAGATTGCACTTGGCCGTGGTTTCGACGATGTACTCTACCGGCAGCGCCGGCACGCGTTCGGCGCCGGAAAGGTAGCCCCAGAGAATTTTCGCGCGATTGGTCCAGCGCATGCGGTTCGAGACTATTTTCTCATGCGCCCTTCTCATGCGCCTCTCCTATGCGCCGACGTCCGCTCCGGCGATATGATCGAATGGACCAGGTTCTCGAGTGGTGCGCGTCGCACAAGGAGGCGCTCGAAATCATGATCGTCGCCGTTACCGGAGCTTCCGGCTTCATCGGGGGGGAGGTTGTCCGAAGCCTCATGGCTGCGGGGCACACGGTACGCCCGCTTTCTTTGCGCAGCGCCCCCGATCCCGGAGCCTTGGCCGGCATAAACGCTGTAGTGCATCTGGCGGGAGAGCCCGTAGCGCAGCGCTGGACGTCTGCCGCTCGTGAAAGAATCCGCCGCAGCCGGGTGGAAGGCACCCGAGCCCTAGTCGCGGCCATGCGCGCGCAGCCGCCCCAGGTCCTGATCAGCGCTTCGGCCGTGGGCTACTACGGCTCGCGCGGCGACGACGTCTTGACCGAGTCGGAACCGCCGGCAAACGATTTTCTGGGAACCGTCGCCGCTGCGTGGGAAGAAGAGGCAGTTGCCGCCGAGGCTTTTGGCGTGCGGGTCGCCCGCCTCCGCGCCGGCATGGTTCTCGGACGAGGCGGTGGCGCTCTGGCACGCATGCTGCTCCCGTTCAAGCTGGGCTTGGGCGGGCGGATCGGAAGTGGAGATCAGTGGGTCTCCTGGATTCACATGGCCGATCTGATGGCGCTGATCCAGTTCCTATTGAAGGAATCCACGGTGCGGGGAGCGTTCAACGCGACCTCGCCCTTCCCCGTCACGAATCGCGAATTCGCGAAAGCCTTGGCCGAGGCCGTGCATCGCCCGGCGATTTTCCCCGTTCCAGCTTTCGTGCTGAAGCTGATTTTGGGCGAAATGGCCGAGATCCTGCTAGGCAGTCAGCGGGCGATTCCGGACGCCGCGCAGCGCGCGGGCTTCGTCTTCGAGCACCCCGACATCTTCGCAGCGTTGGCCGAAATCGCGGGCGCAGCCAGATAGCCGCCGTTATTCCCTGATTCCCGATGCCGACCGGTTCGGCTCCCACAAGACTTCCGGAACCCCCAATACGTGATTCGCCCAGCGGCTCCAGACGAATAGCGCGTCGCTCAACCGGTTCAGGTAACGGATCGCTTCGGATGCGACTTCTTCCGTGCGGGCCAGCGCGACTGTCAGGCGCTCCGCGCGGCGGCAGACGGTGCGAGCGGCGTGAAGCTCGGCATTCAGCCTGCTCCCGCCCGGCAGTACGAAACTGCGCAATGCAGGCAGTTCCTGGTTCATCTCGTCCATCTCGCGCTCGAGCTGCTCGATTTCGGCCGGCGTGATGCGGGCCTGTTTCGGATGCAGATCCTCCGGAAGGGTCGCAAGCTGGGATCCGAGATTGAAAAGCTCGTGCTGGACCCTGCGAAGAATGTCCATCAGCTTGCCCAGCCGCAGAGCGCGCGCCGATTCTTCGCCGCAAGTCACGCAGGCCAGGCCGATAAACGCGTTCAGCTCGTCGACCGTGCCGTAGGCCTCGATCCGGGGCGCGTCCTTCGGCACGCGCTGGCCGCCCGCGAGAGCCGTTTCGCCTTTGTCGCCGCCTCGTGTGTAGATCCGGTTCAGCGCGAGCCGCGGGTTGTCGAACACTCTCTCGGGCACGCCTTTATCTTAGCGGTGTAACGCGGGCTGCGTTAGGATAAACATTCTGACTCCCGGCTCGCTCCTTTCCTGGATCATTTTGCTCGCGGCAGCGACCGCTGCTGGAATCGTCAACGCCTTGGCGGGCGGCGGCACCTTCCTGACCTTCCCGGCTCTGGTGTTCGCGGGAATCGATCCGATTTTGGCGAACGCCACCTCATCCGTGGTCACGCTTCCCGGCGGAGTCGCATCCGCGCTGGTCTACCGCCGCGGAATGAAAGTTGGCGGAAAACTCTTTTGGGCGCTGGTGCTGATCAGCGTGGCGGGAGGCGTCGCCGGAAGCCAGCTTCTGCTGCATACTTCAAGCCAGCAGTTCGCAGCGATCGTGCCCTACCTGATGATCGGCGCGTCACTGGTTTTCACCTTCTCGAATCAGCTCCGGAGCTTTGCGGGCGCGCACAGTTCCGGACGCGTCCACAGCGGGTTGCTCTACGCGGGCACGGTCGCGATATCCGTCTACGGAGGCTATTTCGGCGCGGGCATGGGCGTGCTGATGATCGTGCTGTTTCTGATCGCGGCGAACATCGGAGTCCAGGAATCGGCGGGACTGCGGATGTGGTGCGCGACTGGAGTGAACACGCTGGCGGTGGCCACATTTATCGTCCGGGGAATCGTGGTTTGGCGGGTGGCGATTCCGATGCTGATCTGCACGCTGATCGGCGGCTACTGGGGCGCGCAAGCCGTGCGGCGGCTGAGGGCGGAAACGGCCCGTCGAACCGTGCTGGCGTTCGCCTGGACGATGAGCCTGTGGCTGCTGGTGCGTTCGTGGCGCTGACTCATTCCACCTGACTCACTCCACTACGTGCGAATCGGCCTGGAACTTCTGGTAATCGCGATAGGTCACATCCAGCTCCTCGCGCAGTTTTCGCAGATAGGCAACGCGAGCGTCCGCCCGGACGCTGATATGCGCCGGAAGCCAGACTTCGTCGCCCACGCGAACCTGGTCGAAATTCAGAATGCTTCCGGGCGCCAGGCGCAGCAATCCCAGGCCGAAGGAAATCGGATTGATCACTTGCACTTCCGCCTTCACCCATTGGTAGTCGGACTGGTCCACCCAGATCTTGCCACGGAGTTTTGTGAGGATCTCGGCACGCTTGATCTTCGGCTTATAGCCGGGCTTTGGCTCGGCGGCGATCACCCAGACCGGACGTCCCCCAAACTGCTCGGTCCGCTGAAGCGTCAGAAGAAACGCTTCGGGAACCTCGCGCAGATAGCGCCGCTCTTCGGCGCGATTGCGGTCCTCCTTCGCCTTCTCGGAGGACGATTCGTGCTGCCGCTTGGCCGATTCTTTGTCGAGCTTCTCCTGCTCATGGCGAGCTTCCTTATCCGAAAGCGGCTTGTCGTCTCGCTGCACGAGTTTTCCGTACGGACGATCGCCAAGCACGAGGAATTCGTACGTCTCGACGTCCTTGGAGGACAATTTCCCGTCGCGCCCGTAGCGCCGTTCCTCCACTCGTTCCAAAAACGTGTAGTTCTTGAAGCGCTCGAAATTGTATGCGTCGCGGTCCACGGAGCGGCGGATGATCTCCGTGGCATCCTGCGCTCGAACCTGGCCCAGGAAGACGGCCGCAAGCCCCAGAAGTACAGCGTTGCGCACGCTTCAATTATGACGCGCGCGCCGGAAGCGACTGCAATCTGGCGGGTAGAGTGATCGTGAACTCGGCGCCGTGCGTGTCCATGCGATTTGCCGCGCGCACCCGGCCGCCGTGCTGGGTCACGATCGTCTCAACAATGTGCAGCCCGAGGCCGCCCGAACCGGTAGAGACGTGCGGCAGGAACAAGCGGTCCAGAACTTCGGGAGCAATTCCCGAGCCCTCGTCGCGCACCAGGATCTCGGACTCTCTCCCCAGGCGGCGTGCGCGCACGTAGATGGTCCCGCCCGCGGGCATGGCCCGCATGGCGTTGAGAAACAGATTGATCAGCACCCGTTCCCAGGCCCAGTGTCCGCCCAGCTCGATTCCGGGCTCCACCTCGCACGCGAAGCTGATTTGCGGCCCCCGGCCGGCCGCCACCGAGTCTTCTACAAACGCGATCGCATTTGCCAGGATCTGTTCGAAGGGCGTATCCGGACGGTTCCCGGCCTGAATTCCGGCGGCGATGTTCTTGCCCCGCTCCACGCTGCGCAGGATCGCGGAGGAAAGTTTGGCATAGCGCGGGTCGGCGGAAAGAAGATCCGCGGCGTCCACCAAAGTCTGGAACACGTTGTTCAGATCGTGTACCAGTCCTGACAGCGTCAGGTCTTCGCGGGTCTTCATGAGCGTGTGATTTGTTGCAGTGTACCGAAAAACTCGGGAAAAGACACGCCTGCGGATTCTGCGCCCTCAATAGTGCATGGTCCGTCCGCCGCCAGCGCCGCGATCGCGAAAGCCATGGCGATGCGATGGTCCCCTGCCGAATCGATCTCCGCGGCATGGAAGCTCTGCCGCCCGGGAACGTGAAAGCCTTCGGGATTGGTCTCGATTTTCACGCCCATTCGCTGAAATCCGGCCTCGATGGTCGCGATCCGGTCGGTTTCCTTCACGCGCAACTCGCCGGCATCGCGCACCGTCAGTCCCTGCAAGCTGGCTGCACCCAGTACCGCCAGCGCCGGGATCTCGTCAATCAGGGCCGCCGTCATGGCGCCTTCGACCACACCGCCGGCGACCGGCGAGGCTTGCACCCGAAGATCGCCGATCAATTCGCCGCCCACCTGGTGCACTTCGAGCACCTGAATCCGCGCACCCATCGATGCCAGGAAATCGAGCAGCGCTGAGCGGGTCGGATTCAGCCCGACGCCGTGAATCACCAGGTTCGATTCTTTCACCAGAAGGGCCGCGACGAGAAAAAAGCACGCCGAGGAGAGATCGCCTGGAACCACCAGCTCGCGGGCGGTAAGCCGCGCGCCGCTACGCAGCCGGATCACTCGTTTTTCGATTTCCAGTTCCGCGCCAAACTCTTTTAGCGCGATTTCGGTGTGATCGCGGGTACGGACCGGCTCGCGGACGATCGTATCGCCCTCGGCGAACAAGCCTGCCAGCAGAACGCAGCTCTTCACTTGCGCGCTGGCCATGGGGAGCTGGTAATCGATGCCATGCAGCCGGCGGCCATGGATGGTCAGCGGCGGGTATTTCTGCTCTCGTGCCTCGATGCATCCGCCCATCTTGGTGAGCGGGGCGATGATCCGCCCCATCGGCCGGCGCGAAAGCGATTCGTCCCCGCCGATCTTCGACGTAAACGGCTGCGCCGCAAGAATCCCGGAGAGCATTCGGATAGTGGAACCCGAGTTCCCCGCATCGAGCATGGCGGACGGGTGGCGGAACTCGCCGCCCTCAATGAAGATTTTTCCCTCCTGCCGCTCAACTTTCGCCCCAAGGGCAGCCATGCAGCCCAACGTGGACTGGCAGTCGGCGCCGGTCGAGTAATTCGCGATGGCGCTTCGACCGTGAGCGATCGCGGCCAGCATTCCGTAGCGGTGAGAAATGGATTTGTCGCCCGGGAGAGTAACCACCCCTTCGACGGCACGGGCAGGACGGACGGTTTGACGCATGAAAGTACTAGTGTAAATGGGGGAGGGCCGAACCCGCTTCGGTTCCTCGGGAGTTCCCCTAATTTCTAGGGGGTTTTCTGCCGATTCACGCCAGAGTCTAGAAAACCTCCGTGGCCGCGCATACGAATATCGAACCGAGCGCCCTGCCCCTGCGGCCCGAGCCGCGGCTGCCGCAGTTCGAAAGCGGGCCACCGGATCCCGCGTATGCTCCAACAATCCTCATCGTCGATGACATTGACCTGAACCGGCGCCTCCTACGCGGGATTCTGAAGGCCACTCCTTATCGGATTCTCGAAGCCAAGCGGCCATCGATCGCGTTTTCGATTCTGGATGTCGAGAAAGTGGACCTGATCGTCATCGATCTCGTGTTGCCCGAAATGAGCGGGATGGAATTCTGCCAGATGGTCAAGTCGGACCGCCGCACACAATTGATCCCGATCCTAATGTTGACCAGCATCCAGGGTATCGAGAACGAAGTCGCTGGGCTGGAGTCCGGCGCGGATGATTTTCTGCTGAAGCCTTTGCGGCCGGCGCTGGTGCGCACGCGCGTCGCCACCATGCTGCGCAACAAGGCGCTCACCGATTCACTGGAAGAAGCCGAGAGCATCCTGTTCGCGCTGGCGCAATCCGTCGAACACCGCGACCGCTACACCGGCTTGCACTGCGAACGCTTGGCCACGTACAGCATTGCTCTGGCAAGCGCCCTGGGACTGCCCAAGTACGAGCAACTGGCGCTGTTCCGCGGCGGCTATCTGCACGATATCGGTAAGATCAGCATTCCCGACGCGATCCTCTTCAAGCACGGCCTGCTGACCGAAGAAGAATGGGAGACGATGCGCCAGCACACGATTCGGGGCGAGCAGATCTGCCGCCCGATGAAGACGCTCGCGCCCGTGCTGCCCATCATCCGCAGTCATCATGAGCGCTGGGATGGCAGCGGCTATCCGGACGGACTAGCAGGCGAGGAAATTCCGCTGCTGGCCCGGATTCTGCAAGTGGCGGACATCTACGACGCGCTCACCACCGCCCGGCCCTACAAGCCGGCCTTTTCGCACGACCGCGCGGTGGCCATCATGCTGGAAGAAGCTCGCCGCGGCTGGCGCGATCCGGAGCTGGTTCCCCTCTTCGCCGAAGTCGTGCGGCGTCAGGACGAAGCCGGAGTAGGGGAACTCGCGATTCAGCACTCGCTGGAAGCGATGCGCCGCGAGCTCACGAAATAAGACTCAGGGAACAAGCACCGCGGCGCCGTCGATCGCGTCGTTCTTGAGCGCGAGAAGAGCTTCGTTGGCCTGATCGAGCCGGAACATGGTGATTTTCGGCCGGAGGCCGATCTCACCCGCGATCTGAAGAAAATCGCGCGCATCCGCGCGGGTCACGTTGGCGACGCTGCGGATCTGACGCTCTCCCCACAGCAAGCTGTCGTAGTCGAATTGCGGAATCCGGTCCAGGTGAATGGCGTTGATCGCCACAACCCCGCCTTTGCGAAGACTGGCCAGCGCCGAAACGACAACATCGCCGCTCGGGGCGAAGGTTACGGCTCGGTCCAGGCGATCCGGCGGCCGTTCGCGCTCGGATCCGACCCAGTCGGCTCCAAGGGATTCGGCCAGTTTGCGGTGGGATTCGCCGCGAGTAGAGACATAGACCTTGCATCCCCATGCGCGGAGCACGGGAAGCGCCAGATGCGCCGACGCGCCGAATCCAAAGAGGCCTACTCCTTCTCCCGGCTGGACGCCGGCTACGCGCAGGCTGCGGAATCCGATGACCCCGGCGCAGAGCAGAGGCGCCGCCTGCAAGTCATCCAGTCCTGAAGGCAGAGGAATGGCGAAGTCCGCTCGTGCGACCGCGAACTCGGCGTAGCCTCCGTCCAAGGAATACCCGGTGAAGCTGGGCGAATCGCAAAGATTCTCTTCGCCGCGACGGCAGAACTCGCAGGTGCCGTCGATGCCGGCCATCCAAGTCACGCCGAACCGCTCCCCGCTCGAGGATTCGCCGACAATTTGATGTCCGGGGATCACATGCTCGCGAACGGGTTTTAGCTCGCCTTCGACGATGTGCAGATCCGTGCGGCACACCCCGCAGGCGCGTACGCGGAGTAAGATCTCGCCTGCCGCCGTTTCGGGAACCGGAACGTCGCGGATTCCAAGCGGCCGCGCGGAGATCGCCGCAGGCCGCTCCAAAACCGCGGCTTTCATGGCTTGCGTTTGAGCTCGGTCATGACGCTGGAAACGAGTTCCTTCGCGTCTGTCAGGCACTTATCGATCAACTGAATGTCCATGGCCGGCTTGCCGGGTTGGCGCGCGCTCTGGCAATAGACGCCATGCTGGCCGACCAGCACCAGAGCGTCCGTGAGCAGATCCAGGGTCACCGCCAGGCGGCCGCGTTCCAGGCCCATGCGGAATTCATGCTCTTCGAGCGCGTCCTTGCGGTCTTCGAAAACGGACATGGCTTCATGGTACTGATATGCACCCGGCTACGGAACTGTCCAGGTCCCCCGCGCGACCCAACCGGAGCTCGCGTTTGGCTCGAGCGCCTGGAGATAGACGGTTTTCGCGCCCCGGAATCGAGGAGTCTTAAACACCATATTGATGGTGAACGACACGGAGTTGCCGGACGTGAACATGACGGTGTATCCGATCGCGCACTGCGTGTTTTGCAGCGTGTTCGAAGATCCGATCGGCTTGGTGGTCAGGACCGTCCCGGCATCATTGTAGAGACCGATGGTGCCGGCGTTTCGGTCGTAGACCGCATAGCAGGCGTTGGTCTGGTTCGCCGGCGATCCGCTGGTGACCAGCATGCTCATTCCGGTGATATTGTTTGCGTTCACGGAATCGGAAACCGTAAAAACGAAATTCGGAGAGAGTCCGCTTCCGGAAGACGGATCCACCGAATCGGCTGTCGGAGCGCCGCCGGTTACGGTCCAGCTCCCGACCGTAGTCCAGCCGGAATTCGAGAACTGCTCAGCAGCGTAGAGATAGACGTTCTTGGGCCCGAAATAGGTGGCGCTGAATACGATATCCACGGTGATGATCAGCGAGGTCGTGCTGGCGGTCACTGTCGTATTGGCGCCCCGGAGCGTGCACTGGTGATTCGAGACCTCCGTGGAGGATCCGGGAACCAGAGGAACTGCCCCGTTTGCGGCAACGTCGTAGGCCAGCGAAATCGTATTCGGTGTGCGGTCATAAACCAGGCTGCATGCGTTGTTTGGATCCAGACTGGGTGCAAACAGCATCGCGACGGCAGTGATGTAGCTGGACCCGCCCTGATCCGACGCTGTGAACGTGAAGCGCTGCCCCGCGCCCGTTCCCGAGGAAGGAACCACCGAGTTCGCCACGGGAATTCCTCCGGCGGATACAAAGTACGTGCCGCGCTGAACCCAACCCGTGTTCACGTTCCCCTCGCTCGCGAACATGTAAATGTTTTTGAGACCTCCGAAGGCGGCTTTAAACCCGATCGTCACGTTCACGATATCTGATAGCCCGGCGATGCTGACGGAAACAGCGCCCACCTCGCACTGGCTGTTTCGCAACACAGTGGTAGAATCAACCGGTTTCGATCCCGATCCAAGGGCGTCATCGGTCAACAAGGCGATCGTGCCGGCGACGCGGTCATACACGATATAGCACGCGTTCGTGTAGGTCACGGATGTGTTGAACAGCATGGCCATAGCTGTGAGATTCGACACGTTTTGCGTATCGGAGAACACGAAGGTGAACGTCTGGCCTGCGCCGCTGCTCGCATTGGGCGATACGGAGTCGGCGGAAGGCATCGGCGGCGCGATGGTGACCGTCCAGCCGCCTTTCGCCAGGAAACCTGTGCTGGTATTCGCGTCGGCGGCATAAAGGTACGATGTCTTGCCGCCCGCAAATCCGGGCTGGAAGGTGAGGGAGATCGTCAGCGTGAGATTCGTCCCGGCGATTACCGCCGAGCTGGCCGTTCCGTTAAGGCTGCACTGGCTGTTTTGAAGGCTGCCGCTTCCAGGAATCAGAGAAGCCCCAGAGGAGCCGTCGTCATTTGCCAGACTGAATCGGTTCGTTCCCGGGCTGTAGGTCACGTAACACGCGAAAACCGGCGAAGCCGTCGTGTTCAGCAAAAGAGCGGCCGTGGTCAGAGAGCCTGCGCCGGAAGGATGCGAGTACTGAGCCGTCAAGATTACTGTATTGCCGGATCCGGACGCAGGTGAGATCGAGTTCGCGGCTGGCAACTGCTGCGGAGGAGCGGTCACGCCGATTCGCGCGACCCATCCCGTGCTCCCGCCGACATTAAAGGATTGAATGGCGCCCTGCAAAGGAAGATCCAGGGAACTGGTCTGGCCGCCGAAAAACATGTTCCCGAGGCTATCCACCGCCACGGCATTGGCCTGCTCCGCTCCGGTGCCGCCGAACAGGGTCGAAAATGTCAGGCCGTTGCCGAACGGGTTCAGTTTGGAGAGGAACGCATCGTAGAATCCTTGAAAGCCCGCTTGAACCGCGCCTACTGAGGGAAACGCCGCCGAGGATGTGTATCCCGCCACGTACGCGTTTCCGCTTGAATCTACCGCGATGCCGCTGGCCCAGTCGAAGCTGGAGTTTCCCAGGTACGTGCTGTAGGCCTTCGCGCTGCCCGCGGGATTCAGCTTGGTTACGAACCCATCCTGAACGCCCCCGAATGCCGTTTGGAAGGCACCGGCGGTGGTCGGGAAATTGGTGGAGTTCGTGACGCCCGTAACGTAAGCGGCGCCTGAGGCGTCCACGGCAATGCCGTTGGCTTGTTCGGGCGAGCCGTTTTGTCCGCCGTTTCCTCCCAAATACGTGCTGTAGACGAGTTGGGGAGGATTAGTCGAAATCTTCGCAACGAACGCGTCCTGATTGCCTGCGTTCGCGGCCTGTAGCGCCGAAACCACGGGGAAATTCGTGGAAAGCGTGCCTCCGGCAACGTAGATGTTGGCGGATGCGTCCACGGCGATGCCTCCGGCGTGTTCGACATTTGCGCCGCCCAGATACGTGCTGAAAGCGATCGCGCCGGCCGGCGTGAGCTTGGTTACGAACGCGTCGGTGGCTCCACCGGGCGCAGCCTGCACGGGCGTGAGCAGCGGAAAATCCGTCGACTGCGTATCGCCCGAAATATACGCGTTTCCCGAAGCGTCGACCGCGATCGCCGTGGCGGCATCATAGCCGGATCCGCCCAGATACGTGCTGTAGACCAGCAGATTTCCGATCGCGTTCAGCTTTAGGGCGAATGCATCGCGCGGCCCTCCCAGCGCGGATCGGACCGCCGAAGCCAGCGGAAAGTTCGTGGATGCCGTGGAGCCCGTCAGATAGATTTGCCCGGATGCATCGACCGCGATTCCGCTCGCGCGGTCATCGCCGCGCCCTCCGATGTACGTCGCAAGGAGCAGCGTGCTACCCGTGGGATTCAGTTTGAAGACGAACGCATCGACTCCTCCGTGGCTCACGGCTTGAATCGCGTTTGAGACGGGAAAATCGATCGCCTCGGTCCATCCGGCCGCATACAGATCGCCGGAAGCGTCCACAGCCAGCGCCGTAATCGCGCTCTGGGCCGTTCCGCCGATGTAGGTGGAGTAGGAAATTACCGGATCGATGACCAGCGGCAGAGTCGCATCGTAGTCGCCCACATCGAAGCCGACGGTTTGACCGTCGAGTATCCGGTAGTGCACTTCCACCGGATAGCGCATGCCGGTTTGTTCCTGATACGCGATGGGCGCTTGCTCGCGCAACTCGGACAGGCTTTTCGTGACGGCTAGTTCGCCTCGCCTGTCAATGGAAACGTCAGCTCCATCGGAATATGCCAGACGGATTTGGCTCGAGTCGGCTCCGGGTTCCAGGAGGAACTCGGATTTGATCTTCGAACCGGACCCTGAGTAAGTCAGCGTGATTCCGGGGTAAAGGCTGCGGTACACGACGCCGCGGAAGATGGGAACGCCGGTATGCCATGCGGCGGGATTGTCGCCCAGAAGGAAGTTGGCGCGCCCGGATATCGCGCCGACACCCTCAAGGTCTGCGCTCGGGTTCGCTCCCTTGAAACGCATCCGGATTTCCGTTCCCTTGACGCGGAAGACCACGGAATCGGAGCCGAATCCGGCCGTCAGCTCGGCCGTTTGCGCGATGTAACGGATCAACGGGTTGTTTTGGCCAGTGTTCGGGAGAAAAATTACGGGAAACGCGACAGTACTAGCCGCGGAGACTGCACCTGGCGCGGCGGCCAGGAGCATCAGCAAGAAATCAAAGTGCCGCATTTACCCGGATATTCGGCGTGCGGCACGATTCCTTCCATATCCCGCAATTCCGCCGGGAATACTTACATTCCGACGTAGCGCGCGTAGAGGCTTCGCGCAATGGCCGGATCCGTCGTGCCCTTAATGATCGCGCGCCCGTCGGGAAACACGGTCAACTCGTACGGATCGATGCTGGCGCGAACCGCGAAATCATTCGATCGCACGGCTGCCAGTGGCGATAGTCGCCGCGCGAGTTCGGCCAGATCCACCGGACGAAAACGCTCATGGATCTGCACCGCGTTCCGTCCGCACAGGCTGATCGGCGCGCGACGCTGTCCTGTGAGATGCACGAATTCGCGGCGCGCACAGCAGGGGCAATCGGGATCGCGCTCCGGAGCCGCGGTCTGGCGGATCTCGCCCGACCATACGTCTACCGTGGTCAATCGAGAAGCTACGGCATCCGGACCGCGCCCCAGAATCTTGAGCGCATCCCCAACGGCCAGGGCAGCGATAGCCGCCGTTACGGGTCCCAGCACGCCCTCGGTCTCGCAGGTGGGTTGCGAGCCAGCCGGCGGCTCAGGATAGATGCATCGCAGGCATGCAGCGCGTCCCGGCACGATTGCCAGCTTTAGACCGTAACTGCCCACAGCCGCCGCGTAGACCCAGGAAATCCCGGAACTGACCGCGTAGTCGTTCATCAGAAAACGAGCCTCGAAGTTGTCGGTTCCATCGAGGATAAGTTCAGCGTCCTCCAGCAGTTCCTCTATGTTGGCCGGCGTAAGGTCCGCGACAACCGGTTCGACGCTCACTTCGGAGTTAACGCGAGCGAGATGCCTTGAGGCAGCCACCGCCTTTGGCAAACCCTCGGCGGCGTCGGACTCCTCGAACAGGAATTGCCTTTGGAGATTGCTCCATTCCACGAAATCGCGGTCGATCAGACGTAGGCGGCCCACGCCCGCGCGGACCAGAATCTCAGCTTCCACGGTGCCCAGAGCGCCGCAGCCTACGATGGCGATCCTGGCCGCCCGTATACGCTCCTGCCCCTCCGCCCCAAGCGGCGCAAACCGGCTTTGACGGGAGTAACGGGAGTCATTCGGATACGTCATAGGGGATCGTGCCGCCGGTTCCTTGCCGGAGCGCTGCTTCTGCTGCCGACCATCATGATAACAATGGCGCTTGCGTTATCATTGGGGAACGTGCGATTGCGGACGCTTCTCGCGCTGCTCGCCGGCTTGGCTCCCGCGTTCGCCCCTGCCTTCGGTCAGGAAACGCTCACGGCGCGCTGGGAAGGGCGGCCGATCTCGCGCATTGATTTCGACCCGCCTCAGCCGCCCGAGATGCGGGAGGAACTGGATCGCATCCTTCCCTTCAAGGCGGGCGACGCGCTGGGCGCGGACGCGGCGCGCGAGGCGATTCAAAGACTCTACGCTACAGGCCGGTTTGCCGATATTTCGATTGACGCAAGCCCGGAAGGATCGGGTGTTGTCCTGCGGATTGTCACGGAATCCAATTACTTCATTAGTGGAGTGAACATCTCCGGGGAAAATGAGCCCCCCAACCGGAATCAGCTTGTAACCGCCGCCAAGCTGGAGCTGGGCACTCTGTACATGGAGTCGTACCTGGACCAGGCCGTGAACAGCATGCTCGACAAATTGCGGCTCAACGGTCTTTACAACGCGACCATCCAGCGCCGGGTGGACCTCCGGCCGGACACGCAAGAAGCAAATGTGTATTTCGATATCGATACCGGGGATCGGGCCCATTTCGACGGCGTGCAAGTGATGGGGCAAATCAGCCGGCCCAAGGAATCCGTGGTCAAAGCGACCCAGTGGCATCGCAGTCTCGGTCCGATCTGGCTTCCGGGATGGCGGGATGCAACCGAGAGCCGCGTCCAGAACGGACTGGAGCGAGTGCTGAAGGATTTTCAAAAGGCCGACCGCCTGGAAGCGAAGGTCACTCTCGACAAGATGGATTTCCACCCTTCCACAAACCGGGTGACCCCGTATTTGAGCATCGACAGCGGTCCCATCATCGAAGTCCGGACCACCGGGGCCAAGGTTTCCGACAGCCGGCTGCGCGAGCTTGTGCCGATTTATCAGGAACGCACTGTCGATCGTGGCCTGCTGGTCGAGGGGCAGCGGAATCTGGTGGAATATCTCCGATCTCAGGGTTACTTCGACGCCCAGATCGGCTTTATGGAGTCGCAGCCGGCTCCAGACCGCTCCCTTATCGAATACAACATCATGGCCGGCGAACGGCACAAGTTGAAACACATTGAGATCACCGGGAATCGTTATTTCGATTCCGACACTCTGCGCGAAAGAATGTACTTGCGAACAGCCAGCTTCTTTCGCCGGCGGTACGGGAATTTTTCCGAGCGCCTGTTGCAGCAAGATGAGCAAAACATTGCCGATCTGTACCGCGCCAACGGTTTTCCCGACGTGATGGTCACCAATCCGCCGGTAGAGGACAGTTATCGCGGACAGCACGGGAACCTGGCGGTCCAGATTCAGGTAGCCGAAGGCCCGCAGTGGCTCGTGAACCGCCTGGTGATTGAAGGAGCGTCCGCGGAAGACGAAGCCTATCTTCGCTCCGTCTTGCGGTCCACCGAAGGGCAGCCGTTCAGCGCCACGAACGTTGCCGCCGACCGGGATACCGTTCTGGACTATTACTACAACAACGGCTACCCCGGCGCGGATTTTGAGAGCAGCCAGGATCCGGCGGCCGCTCCCAATCGCGTGAACCTTCGCTATGTGATAACCCCGGGGCAGCGCTTGTACGTGCGAGGCACTTTCGTTCGCGGGCTGGAAACGACCAATCCGGCTTTGGTCGCAAGTCGCATTTCGCTAGCGCCCGGAGACCCGCTTTCCCAAAGCCGGATCGCCCAGAGCCAGCAGAAACTATATGACCTCGGCATCTTCGCCAAGGTTCAAACCGCGTTGCAAAATCCGGACGGCAAGGAAGAGGAGAAGTATGTCCTGTTTCATCTGGATGAAGCCCGCCGCTATTCCTTCAACTTCGGTTTCGGCGCGGAAGTAGCCCGGATCGGAGGCGGGACCACGTCGCTCAACTATCCGGCCGGCACGGCGGGATTCAGCCCGCGTGTGTCTCTCGGGGTCAGCCGGATCAATTTCATGGGCTTGGGACACACCGTGAGTTTGCAGACTCTGGCTTCCACGCTGGAACGGCGCGCCCTGGCGAATTACATTGCGCCGCAGTTTCAGGGTCACGAGAATCTGGCGCTCACGTTTTCCGGATTGTTCGACGATTCCCGCGACGTACGGACGTTCCAAGCGCAGCGTCTGGAAGGCTCCGTGCAACTCGCCCAGAAGGTCACGCGCGCGAACACATTTCAGTACCGGTACACGTTCCGGCACGTCAGCCAGAGCAACCTGAAGATCTCGCCCCAGGCCGTCGGCTTGCTAAACCAGCCGGTTCGCGTCGGTTTGATCGGCGGAACGTTCATTCAGGACCGGCGCGACGATCCCGTCAATTCCCGCCGGGGCATTTTCAATACAGTGGACTTGGGCTACGCTTGGCGGGGATTCGGCTCGGAAACCACGTTCTCGCGCCTGCTGTTCCGCAACGCGAATTATTATCCGATCGGGCGAGAGGTCGTGCTCGCGCGATCGCTTCAGTTCGGTTATATCCAGCGTTGGGCCGGGCTGCCTCTGATCCCGCTGGCCGAGCGCTTCTATTCCGGCGGCGCTTCCACCGACCGCGCCTTTCCGGATAACCAAGCCGGGCCGCGCGACCCTTTGACAGGATTTCCGATCGGCGGCAGCGCACTATTTTTCCACTCGACCGAATTGCGATTCCCGCTGATCGGCGACAGCATCGGCGGCGTACTCTTTCACGATATGGGGAACGTCTATTCCGATATAACATCGATCAGCTTCCGATTTCGCCAGCAGAACCTGCAAGACTTTAACTATATGGTGCACGGCGTCGGCTTCGGGATTCGAGTCCGTACGCCAGTGGGCCCCATCCGCCTGGATCTGAGCTTCAGCCCGAACGCGCCGCGCTTCTTCGGATTTAACGGCACGCTGGATCAGTTGTTGCAGGTCCCGCCCAATCAGCCGTTGTGCTCGAGCGAACCGTCGCCGTTATGCACCACCCAGAAAATCAACGCGTTCCAGTTCCATTTCTCGCTGGGACAAACGTTCTGAAATGCTGAAGCGTATCATCCTCGTGGCGTGCTTGGCGGGGGCGATCGCCGCCCCAGGCCGCGCCATGGCTGAGACGCTGGACCGCATCGCGGTCACCGTAGGTCCCGACGTCATCACCGAAAGCGACTTGATTCGCGATCTCCGCGTCACGGCGTTCCTGGAGCACAAGCCCGTCGATCTCAGCGCCGCTGCCCGGAGGCAAGCAGCGCAGCGGATGGTAGACCAGATCCTGATTCTGAGAGAAGCCGTGGAGAGCCACGTGAGCCTGCCTTCCACGGAGGCCGCCGCCGGTCTGGTGGCGCCCTATAAGGCCGATGCAAACTATCAGGCCGACCTCGGCCGGTACGGAATTTCCGAGCGGGATCTTTCGGCTCACCTGCTGGCCGGACTACGTACGCTGGCATTCACCGACCTCAGGTTCCGCCCCGATGTCCAGGTGTCAGCGGAGGACGTCCGAAACTATTACGACGAACTCGCTCGCCAGAACACCCCCAATGCCGCGCGGCTGGGATCGCTTGAAGAGAATCGTGATCAGATACAGAAACTGCTCATCGAGCAACGGGTGATGCAGTCTTTGGATCAATGGCTGGAGACTGCCCGCGCGGCAGCGAACATCCGCTATCGGGATAAGGCGTTCGAATGATATGGGTCGACTGAAGCGAATCACGCTTTGGACGCTCGCGGCGCTTGCGGCGTTGCTCGTCCTGGCAAGCATCGCCGGAATCTTCATCGTCCGCAGCGACCGCTTTCACCAGTACGTCCAGAGCAGAATCGTGGAAGAAGCCCAGCGCGCAACGGGCGGCCGGGTCGATCTGGGAGCCTTCGCCTTCGATTGGCATAATCTGACGGCGCAGGTGCATGGGTTCGTGCTGCACGGAAAAGAATCGCCCGCCGAACCGCCCCTGTTGCAGATCGATTCCGCCGCGTTGAGCTTGCGGATCATTTCGATTCTGGAGAAAAAGGTCGACCTGGCTTCTTTGCGAATCGAGCGGCCGCAGGCTTATTTCGTCGTCTACCCCGATGGATCCACGAACTTCCCCGGGCCGGCAAATCGGCCCGGCAAGCTCTGGTCGGAAGAACTGCTGAATTTAAAGATCGGGTCTTACGAGATCCTGGACGGAGTCATGGAGTACGACGGCCGCCGCATCCCTCTGCACCTGAAAGGCGAGCATCTGCGCCTCCAGATGACCTACGAAGCGCAGACGCCGTCTTATCGCGGCGACGTGTCCACGGACAACCTCGCGGTCACCGCCGAGGGTTACGGACCGATCCCAACCAGCATGAGCGCGACATTTGCCATCGAAAAGTCCCAGATCCGATTACCGCGCGTTCACGTGGCGACTCGGCAGTCTTCCGCCGATCTGAGCGGGGCGTTGGAAGACCCGCGCAATCCGCACGGGACTCTCGCCATGAAGGGCAATTTTTCTGTGCCCGAGGCGGTTCGCATTTTTCGTTTGCCGATCGAGCCGGCCGGATCGGCATCCTTCGACGGCCAAGCCAGCGTAGCTTTCTCCGATCCGTTTACTTCCAGCCTGCGCGGCCGCGTGGTCGCGCGCGGCCTGGGATACACGCAGGATCGCCTGAAGATCCAGGATGCCGAAGTACGCGGCGATCTCCAGGTTACGAAGGAAAGGGTCACGCTGCGGCAGATGACGGCCAAAGCCTTCGGCGCGAATATCGCGGGTCAGGCCGAGCTCGCTCAGGGCCGGCTATTTCACGTAGAAGGGAACATCGATAGCCTGGACCTCCGCCAAGCCGCCGCAGTCCTGACGGATCGACCCGTCGCCTGGAGCGGCACCATGGCGGGAACGTTCTCCACCGATGCGAGTATCGGCCGCCGCGACGTGATCGCTCGCGCCAATCTGAGCGTTGTTCCTGCGTCCGGAGGCAGGCCTGTGGAGGGCCATCTGGATGTGGCCTACGATCAGGCGGCTGCGACACTCGCCCTGGGATCTTCCTCCCTGGCTACTCCAGCCACGCGCGTCGAGTTCTCCGGAACGCTTGAAAAAATGTTACAGGTGCGCCTGCGCTCCACCGACCTCGACGATTTGTTGCCTGCTCTTGCGATGGTAGAGAACAATCCGCCGTCCGCCATCCCGCTCAAGCTGCCCAACGGCAGCGTGACTGCCGATGGATCCGTTACCGGCGCGCTGGAAGATCCTCACTTCGTCGGGCAGGTCACCGTCAGCAACGGTGAAATCCAGGGTTACCGGTTCGACCGGTTCACGGGCGAGATCGACGCCACACGCAGGGAAATCAGCGGAACCCACCTCACGGCGGCGCGCGGAGCGACGAATGTGACGGGCTCGGCTCGTCTGACCGCGCGCGCGGGAAGTTTCGACGATGCGGGCCTGGCAGGCCAGCTCGAACTGCGCAACGCCGCGTTGGCGGAACTGGCGAAAGAAGTCCGCACCACTGTGACGCTTGAAGGAACCGCATCGGCCAATATCCGCCTGGCTGGATCCGTGCGGCAGCCCGATCTGGAGCTTGCTCTCGATATCCAGCGGCCGGCAGCTTTCGGCGAACACGTGGATCGTGTGCGCGCCGATGCGCATTACCGGCCAGGCGAGCTGGATATCGCTAACGGGATCGCGGATGACGGGCCGTCGGAGCTGCGGTTCAGCGGGAGCTACCGGCATCCCGAGGACAATTTCAAATCGGGCGATGTCAGCTTTGAGGCTGCGGCGCAGAATCTGATGGCATCGCGGATCGAACACGTCGCCACAATCTCGCCGCCAGTCGACGGGCTGCTGGCCGGAAGGGTGCGCGGCACTGCTCGTGTCTCGAACGGAACGCTCGAGCTCACATCGGCGACAGCGGACCTGAGCGGCCAGCGCATCACCGTGGATCAGGAACCGGTCGGCGATCTCACCCTCAGCGCCGATACCAAGGGCAACGAAATGACGGTCCGCGCCGCCGGAAGAGTTCGCGATTCGGCCGTCGAGGCAAACGGGAAATGGCGGCTCGAAGGCGACTTTCCGGGAGAAGCCACTCTGCGTTTCTCCCGGATGGACATCGATACCGTGCGCGATCTGGTGACACTCGGCCGCGCCGAGGAGCGGCCTGCCGAAACACCCTTCGAAGGATTTCTTCAAGGCGGCGCCAGCATCACCGTGCCCTTGCGAAAACCGGAGTCGTTCCGGGCTACGGTCACTCTCGATACCGTCCAGGTGAATCCGCGCCCCACCCAGGTGCTGCGGCTGGGCGTCCAACAGCAGGATGTGATTTTCAAGAACAGCCAGCCCCTGGTGGTCGATGTCACCCGCGGCCGCGCTCAGGTCCGGGCTACGCAATTCACCGGCCGCGAAACCAACCTTTCGATGGAAGGGGTGGTTCCGTTCCAAGGTTCCGCCGGCGCGGATCTATCGTTGCGAGGAACGGTCAATCTGGTGATCCTCCAGTTGATCAATCGCGACCTGGCGGCTAAGGGCAGCGCGAACCTCCAGGTGTCGATACGGGGAAGCTTGCAGGATCCGAACGTCAACGGGCGGCTCCAGTTGAGCAAGGCATCGCTTTCCTACAGCGACTTGCCCTACGTTGTGGACAACGCGGAAGGATCTATCACCTTCGACCGCAACCGCGCCACTATCGAGAAACTGACAGCCGAGACGTCCGGCGGCACGGTGAACTTTACGGGCAGTCTGGATTTCGGGGCGGCGCTCGAATCGGGAACAGCGCTGAATTACCGTCTTCAGTCCGAAGTGAGACACGTGCGGGTCCGATTCCCTCAGGATCTGAGCGTCACGTTTGACGCGAACCTGAGACTCACCGGCGCATCCGACGCGAGCACACTCTCCGGGTCGGTGACTCTGACCCGAGCCTCTTTCAATCCGCGCAGCGATTTGCTGGCGCTCTTGGCGCAAGCTACCCCGACGCCCGCCCCTGCGGCTCCCAACGAATATCTTCAGGGCATGCGCTTCGACGTGCGCATCGAAAGCGCCTCCAATCTGCAAGTGGAGACGTCGCTGACGCGCGATGTGGAATCAGAGGTCGATCTACGGCTCCGCGGCACACCGATTCGCCCCGTGCTGCAAGGCACGGTGTCGATCAATCAGGGCGAACTCCAAGTGCTGGGCACGCGCTATACGATCAACCGCGGCGAAGTCCGTTTCCTCAATCCGGTGAAGATTGAACCCACCGTCGATATGGATCTGGAAACCAAGCTGCGCGGGATCACGGTAAACGTTACGCTCGCCGGCCCACCCAACAATCTCAAGATGAACTGGAGCTCCGATCCTCCCTTGCAACCCCAGGAGATTATCGCGCTGCTGGCGACCGGGAGAGATCCCTCGCTGGTGCAGAACCAGCTCGCCCCGGGCGTTTCTCCTGCCGGGCCAAGCGGCTTTGCCACGGCCGGAACCAGCCTGGTGGGCCAGGCGCTGAATTCCCAGCTATCGAGCAAAGTGCAGCGCTTCTTCGGAGCCACCAACGTCAAGATCGATCCGACTCTGACGGGTGTGGATAACGTTCCGCAGGCCCGGCTCACCTGGGAACAGCAGGTTTCCAGAGACATCACGCTGACCTACATCACAAACCTGAATCGCACGCAGGAGCAGTTGATCCAAGTGCAGTGGGATCTTAACAGGAGCTGGTCGGCCATCGCCGTGCGCGATCCGAACGGCTTGTTCGGGATTGATTTTCAATTCCGGAAGCGGTTCAAGTGAGTTTACTTAGAGCCGAGGTGGAGCGCCACGGCGCCGCCGGTCATGCACTCGAATTCGACGCGCGAAAATCCTGCGCGGCGCATCTCCCGGGCAAGTTGCTCCGCGCCGGGAAATTTCCGGATAGACTCGGGCAAATACGAATACGCGTCCGGCGAGCCGGAGATCATTCCTCCCACTCGCGGGAGCACCCGCGTCGAGAAAAAACCATACAGCGCACGGAAGACCCGGTTCGATGCCTGCGAAAACTCGAGAATCGCCGCCGTGCCGCCGGGTTTGAGCACGCGCAGCAGTTCTTGCAGGCCGCTTTGGTAATTCGCTAAATTGCGAAAACCGAACGCGACCGTAATCAGATCCAGCGAGGCGTCCGCTAAAGGGAGATGGAGCGCATCGGCTTCGAACAGTGGGGTCCGGAATCCCCGCGCTGCCAACTTACGGCCTGCTTCCACCAGCATGGGATGCGAAAAGTCGGTGGCCAGAACCGGCCGGACGGCGCGCTTTTCAAGAGCGAGCGCGACATCCCCGGTCCCGCAGCAGAGATCTAGAACGCGCGAGTCCGGGCGGTCCAGAATAGAAGCGACCCGCGCCACCGTGCGGGCGCGCCAGCGCTTGTCCAGGTTGAACGAAAGCAGATGGTTCAGCAGGTCGTAGCGCGGAGCGATGCGCCCGAACATTCCGCGCACCCACTGCGCGGCGGCCTGTTCGCTATCAGCGCCTCGAGGAGTGGTCCCCGTCATGGCAGGGCGGCCTGGATCGCGGCCAAAACTTCGCTGTCGTCGATTCCCGAGACGATCGCGACCTCACCGATGCGCGTCGGCAGTACAAAGTGAACCTTGCCCTGGATCGTTTTCTTGTCGCTGCGTAGCCGCGCGGCCAGTCGCGAGGCTTGGATGCCGGCGAGTTCCGGGATCGGCCCGTACCTGTCGACCACGCCGCGGATGGTAGCCGCGTCCGGAGCGCTCAACCGGCCGGTGTTCTCCGCCAGGATGGCCGCCGCGCGCATGCCCCACGCGATCGCTTCGCCGTGCAGAAAACGCTCGTAGCGGGTTTCGGCTTCGAGCGCGTGCCCGAACGTGTGGCCGAAGTTGAGGATGCGCCGCAGATCGCCCTCCCGCTCATCGGCTGTAACGACCTCGGCTTTGATGCGCACCGCCGCCGCGATGATTCGCTCCAGTGTAGCCGGCTCCTGTGCGAGCACGGCCGAGGCGCACTGGTCCATCACCTGGAACAGTTCGGCGTCGCGGATCACGCCGCATTTGACGATTTCGTAGAGTCCGGCGCGGTATTCGCGCGCCGGCAATGTGCGAAGGACCTCGGGATCGATCAGCACGGCCAGGGGCTGATGAAAGCTGCCCACCAGATTCTTTCCGGAAACCAGATTCACTCCGGTTTTTCCGCCCACCGCCGCATCCACCTGCGCAAGCAACGTAGTCGGCGCTTGGATCACCGGAATGCCGCGCATGAAAATCGCCGCCAGGAATCCGGCGACATCCCCGACGATTCCGCCTCCGAACGCAACGATGATACTCGACCGGTCGCCGCCGGCCTCGATCATCTGCTCGGCCAGGGCTTCCACCTGGGAAAGCCGTTTGTTCGGTTCGCCGCCGGGAAAAAACAGCACCTTGTGTGCGCGGCCTGCAAGAGCTGCTTGAATTATGCCGCCGTGCAGTTTCCAGACATCTTCAGTCGTGACCACAAACACGGTCCCGGCGCGCGCAGGCAGGAACTCCGCCACTCGGCCCAAGCAGCCACGCTCGACGATCGCGTCATAGGCTCGCTGCGGCGTCTCCACGCGAAAGCTGGGCATATACGTTCGTTGTACCATGGGCCTGTTGACCTCACGGACAGCTCCCCCTGCTTTTCTGCTGCTTTTATTGGTGGTTCCGCTGGCCGAAACGCGCCCGGCGACCGTCCTATGGGCCGGACCGGCGATCCTGATCTCGGCCATCGCCATCGCCTGGGCCGCCGAATCCGCGCAATTTTTCATCGCGCAAGGGTTCGCGCTGGCGATCCTGGCGTGGTTGCAAACGCTCCCGGAATTCGCCGTGGAAGCCGTGCTCGCCTGGCATCAGCAGGTGCAGTATCTGCTCGCGAATCTCACGGGCGCTCTTCGTCTCCTCACCGGCTTCGGATGGCCCGTGATCTACTTCACGGCCTCGATGTTCCACCGCCGCCGCGGCGACGGCCCGTTGAAAATGATCCGCTTGCACCAGCATCACGCGGTGGAGGTGCTGGGTTTGGCCGTGCCGTTACTCTATATCGGCGTGATCGCCTGGAAGGGTTCGCTCACCATCTTTGACGGGATCGTCTTGATCCTGCTCTACGTGGCTTACCTGCTGACGTTGAGCCGGATGCCGCCCGAGGATCCCGAGACCATCGAGGACCTGGAAGCGATTCCGCGAAAAATCGTAACCTCTCCCCGCCTCCAGCGCATCGCCATCATCAGCGGCCTTTTTCTCCTCGGTGGATTTCTCATCTACATCGCCGCCGAGCCGTTCCTCGCCAGCCTTCTGGCGCTCTCGGTGGCCGCTGGCGTGCCAGCCTTCGTGTTCATTCAGTGGGTGGCCCCGGTCGTCTCGGAATTCCCGGAGATGGCCTCGACGTTTTACTGGGCCCGCACCGTCGATCGCGCTCCGATGGCGCTGATGAACATGGTTTCGAGCAACATCAACCAGTGGACCCTGCTCACCGCCATGCTGCCGATCGTGCTCTCGATCAGCGCCGGCAGCGTGACGCCCATCGTGCTCGACCAGGAGCAGCGAGTCGAATTGCTCTTGACTCTCGGACAAGCCGTGGTCGGGATGATCTTTCTGATGAACATGCAACTCGCCTGGTATGAAGCGTTGGTGATGTTCGTGTTCTTCTGGATTCCCTTCATCGATTCCTCCTGGGCCAAGCCGGTGACCGTCATTTACTTCGCCTGGGCCGCAGTGGAGCTTGGCCGCATGCTCGCGGGCCGGCGTCAGGTGCTTGCGCCGGTACGCTTTGCCCGGATCTGGAAGGAACACATCACGCGCTGAGCTTCCTCTCCAGATCCTGCTTCACGCGCGGCCATTCCGAATCCAGGATGCTGAAGTAGACGGTGTCTCGCAGGCGGCCGCTCCAGGTGATCATGTGCTGTCGCAGCCTTCCCTCTTCGGTCGCGCCGATCCTCCGGATCGCCGCGCGGGAGCGCCGGTTCAACGAATCGGTCTTCAGCTCCACGCGAATGCAGCCCAGAACCTCGAACGCGTGCCGCAGCATCAGGTACTTGGCTTCGGTATTCGCCGCCGTGCGCCGCCAGGGCTTGGCAATCCAGGTCGCGCCGATTTCCAGCCGGCGATGCGCCGGTTCGATATTCATATAACGCGTGCTGCCGATCGCCTGACCGGACTCGGCATGCACCGTTGCGAAGGGTAATGCGCTCCCGGCTGCCTGATGGTCCAACGCGGTTGCGATATAAGCAGCCATGTCTTCCGGCGTGACTACGCGATAAGGAATCAATTCCCAAAGCTCGGGATCGAGCCCGATGGCGCACAAGGCCGTGTGATGCGTTTGCGCCAGCGGTTCCAGCCGGACGTGGCGGCCTTCCAGAGTTACGGGCGCTAGACTCAAACCCCGGCCTTCTTGAACCACGCCAGCATTTTCTTCCAGGCGTCCTGCGCCGCCTCCTGGTTGTAGCTCGGCCGGTAGTCGGCGTTAAAGCCGTGCTGCGCTTCCGGATACACGTTGATTTCAGAGTCGTCATCCACAACCTTGAGCGCGCCGCGCATGCGCTGGATGGACTCCATCGGAATTCCGGTGTCCTTGCCCGCGTAGAACCCGATCACGGGAGCCTTGAACGTGCCTACGTAGTCCAGCGGGTTCTTGGGCGTCATCGCGTTCTTCTCGCCTTCCAGCCGCCCGTACCACGCCGCCCCCGCCATGAGCTTCGGATTGTGCGACGCATACAGCCACACGATGCGCCCGCCCCAGCAGAATCCGGCAATCGCCAGGCGTTCGGGACTTCCTCCATTTTTCCCAGCCCAGGCAGCCGTCGAATCCAGATCGCTCATCACCTGGGCATCGGGAACCTTGGAGACCACCGTATTGACGATCTCCTGCACGTTCTCGATCTTCGAAACGTCGCCTTGGCGTGCAAATAGCTCCGGCGCGACCGCCAGGTAGCCCGATTTCGCGAGGCGCCGGCACAGGTCCTTGATGTGCTCGTGAACTCCGAAGATCTCCTGCACTACCAAAACGATCGGGAAGCGCCCGCCGCCGCTCGGGCGAGCCCGGTAGGCGGGGATCACTTTGCCGTCGGACATGGGAATCTGAACTTCGCCCGCGGTAAGGCCCTTGGTATCGGTAGTGATCGTTTCCGCCCCGATCGGATGCACTGCCAGCGCAAATCCCACCGCCAGTTTGCGCATCAGAAACTCGCGGCGGTTCTCGGGAGGAAGTTCCGGCAGCAGACTCTGCAGATCGGATGTAGCCATGGCGCTATTGTACGCTGGCGGGAACGGTCCCGAGCGCAACGGTATCATGAAATTTGGCAGAGCCGCAGTCGCAGCGGACCCGTTGGGTCATCCTCATCCTGATCAACCTGGCATCGCTCGGGTGTCTGGTATGGGCCCTGCGCGACATCGCCCTGGGCGATCTTCGGGACGATTTGGCCAGCATCGACTACGCTTGGGTCGCGCTGGCCGTCATTCTCGAACTCAGCGTTTATCTCTTTCAGGCACAGCGCTGGCGATTCGTTTTACGCCCCGTCACTCCGCTGGGTTTCTGGCAGGCTGTCCGCGCCGTCTACGTCGGATTTTTCACCAGCGAAATCCTGCCGTTCCGCGGAGGCGAAGCCGTGCGCTGCTTCCTGGTAAGCCGCTGGACCCAACTGCCCTTCTCTGTCTCGGTGGCGAGCGTGCTGATCGAGCGCGTGTTCGACGGAATCCTACTGTGGCTCGGGCTCTGGATTTCCTTGCGCTATGTGGAACTCCCCAAGCAGTTGGGCTGGGTCAATGACGGACTCGGCCTGTTCGCCCTTGGAGGGGCGATTATCCTGACTTTGGCCTTGTCCCGCCCGCGTCCTCCGAGATCCGCGCTGAGGCGCGCTGGCTGGCGGCATCATCTGGCGGTGCTCATGGATGACCTGGCCCTCATCGGCCATTCCCGGTACCTCTACTACGCTCTTCTCCAAAGCATCCCGTACCTGCTGCTTCAAGTGATTCCCATCTGGGCGGCCTTCCAGGCCTACGGTTTCGATCTCGGGCTCGGAGCCGCATTGGCGCTGATGCTGATCCTGCGGCTCGCCAGCGTGGTCCCGCAAGCGCCGGTGAATCTGGGCCTGTTTCAGATTATGACCAAGCAGTTCCTGGAGCGAGCTTATAACGTGGATGCTTCGGAGGCCGCTCGCTTTTCGCTGGTTCTCTGGGCCGTGATCAAGATCATGCCGGTGGTTGCGGGGTTCATCGCCCTGGCAGTCACCGGAGCCAAGCTGAGCGAGCTCCGAAAGGGCGCTGCGGCTGAGGCTCAGTCGGGCGGAGCGGTCGCCCCGATCAGTTCCTCGTAAACGTTCCAGGTTTTCCTGAGAGCGGAGTCCCAGGTAAACTGCGAAGCGCGCTCGCGCCCGCGCCGCTCCAAATCCTCGCGCAGGCCGTCGTCGGAAGCCAGACGGTTCAGCGCCGCTGCGATCTCCTCCGGATCCTCCGGATTCACCAGCAGCGCGGCGTCTCCAGCGACCTCCGGGAGCGCGGACCGGGTCGACGTAATCACCGGAACCGAATTCGCCATGGCTTCAAGAACCGGCATCCCGAAGCCTTCATCGAGCGAGGGGAAGGCGAAGATCCGAGCCCGTCGATAGAGCGCCTCCAACTCTTTCGCCGATACGTAGCCGAGCACCTCGATGTCCTTTTTACGCGGGCTGTTCTCGATGGCCTGGAGTTCCACCGCCGCGCCGAATCCGTCGGCCGCGCCGGCCAGCGCCAGACGCCACGAGGCCGGCATGCTCTCGAAGGCCCGAACCAGCCGGGCGATATTTTTACGGCGCTGGATCGCTCCGACGAACAGCACTAAGTTTTGACGATGGCTGCCGGATGGGTCAGCCGCCGGCACGCGAACGCCGTGGGGAATCACGCGTACCCGCGAAGCCTCCACTCCCAGAACTTCCGTAAGTTGCGAGCCTGTGAAGTGCGAAACGGCGATCAGCACATCGCTCCGCTCGGCGGCTTGCCGCGCCTGCTCGGCAAAGCGCGCGCGGAACTCCGGAGTCGAGTACTCGCCCGAGATGACGAAGAGATCGTGAAATGTGGCGACAGTCCGGCGGGCACGCGCGTCCACGCGCTGGTTCAGGGCGTGAAAAAGGTCGGCTTCAGGCGCCCCGCGAAGGATGCTGCGGGACGCGTTCCGGGGAACTGGCTGGCTGAAGGATCGCAGGAACCGGTGAGCGCGGTAACAGAACTGGAAATTTTCGGTGGGATGCGATCGGGCAAGGCCGAAGAGGATTTCCCTCGAGTAAACCCCCACACCGGACAGATTTCGGCCAACGCTGTAGGTCGCATCCAGGGCGATTCGCACTCTTTGCCATGATCACCCATTCCGGGCCGCGAGAGTTATCGAGCGGATCCTGCCCAATGCAGCTCGCCGGCCGCCTGGTCGAGCAGGAATTCCAGGGAAACCGGTCTTTGCGGATCGAATACCGCCGTGCCGAACTTCAGGTCGCCGGCTCGCGCGCTCGCCAACCGCCCCCGCATTTCCTCGAGCGTATCCCAAACTGCCAGCGCAAATCGCGAATCGTCCAGCCTTCCCGCCAGGCCCGCCGAACCCGCCAGAGTCCGTAGCTCGTCGGCAGCCTCCACCAGAAGCAAATCGCGGCGCTGAGGGTCAGTATCCACTCCGGCCTGGGCCACTACGATCAGCAGATTCCTATTGAGCTGCTCCGCAAGCCGCCGGTCCCGATCCCCCAATGTGAGAAATGCGGGACTCGTGAGCAAGCCCGTGAGCGAGTCTATCATCGTGGTCGCCCGGGCCGCTGTCAGGAGCCGGTGCCGCTCCAGAGAATTGCGGATCGCGCGGGCTAAGGGAGCGCAATCGACTTCGTCCTTCAGCAGAAAATCTTGCGCGCCGTCACGGACCATCCGTTCCGCCAGCGGCGCGGAAGCCGGATCCACCAGCAGGATTATGGGTACGTTCGGTGCAACGGCCTGAGCGCGCCGGAACGTTTCGGCCGCCTGGCTGTCGGTGAGATCCGGATCGAGAAGCAACGCATCTACTGCCCCGCTTTCCAGTGCCTCAGCCGTGGCGGACCAGGTGGTTCTGTAAGAAGCCTCTACATGCAGCCACTCGCCCCAGTGCCGGGATCCATCCAGCTCGGTCAGGACTTCGCGCAGAAACAGCGCGAATTCGGATTGGGGTGCGGCGAGGAGTACGCGAAGGGTCACACCATCCAACTAGTGCTTCGGGAAGGCAAACTGTCTCACAAAATTGCGGACCGGCGCCGGGCCCTACAGCTCCAACTGATACTCCTTGAGCTTTCGGTACAGCGTCGTTCTCCCGATCCCGAGCAGATGTGCGGCGACGGAGCGGTCTCCCTTGGTGTATTCCAGGGCATTGACGATGGCCCGGCGCTCCAGCTCCATCAGCGGAATCACCGGAGCGTTCTGTATGGCCGCAGGCGCGGGAGCTGGCTCCTGAGCCGTTTCCGTCGAACCCTGGGATGCCGGCGCCTCCTCCGGCGGCCTCGCGAATTGTGCCGGAGCTGCGGCCATCAGATACTGCGCTTTTTTCTCTGTCAGGAAATTCCGCAGGTTCGAAGGCAGGTCTCCCAGGTGCAGAAGCGGCCCGGAATTGATGGCCGCCATATGCTGCACACAATTTTCAAGTTCCCGAACGTTGCCCGGCCAATCGTAGGAAAGCAGCACTTCCATCGCTTCGGCCGTAAGGCTGTAATTTCCGCCGATCCGGCTCAGGAAGTGGTTGATGAGCGCGGGAATGTCCTCTTTCCGCTCGCGCAGCGGGGCCAGGCGGATGTTGATCACGTTCAGCCGGAAATAAAGATCGCGGCGGAACGTTCCCTTTTCCACTTCCTTCGCCAGGTCACGATTCGTGGCCGCGATGATCCGGAAATCCGAGCGCCGGGTCACCAGCGAACCCACCGGGCGAAATTCTTTTTCCTGTAAAACTCTCAACAGCTTGGCTTGGAGATCCAGAGGAAGCTCCCCGATTTCGTCAAAAAAAGCAGTGCCGCCATTCGCGGCTTCGATGAGACCCACCTTGGCATTCGCAGCGCCGGTAAACGCTCCTTTCACATGTCCGAACAGTTCGCTTTCCATGAGAGGGCCAACCATGGAGGAGCAGTCGATGGTCACGAACGGCTCCTTCGCCGCGGTCATCGAATGGATCGCGCGCGCCACAACTTCCTTCCCCGTGCCCGTCTCACCCAGCAAGAGCGCCGGCCACCGGCACTTGCCGAGCTTGTCGATTAACCGGAGCACCTGCCGCGTGCGCGGGGATTGGCCGACCAGAATATGGCGGCTCTCCTCTAGTACTTGTGCTGACATCGTCGCTCCAGCCCCCGATTGGTCCCGAATTGGAATCCTCATATGTGTAGTGTGCAAACCGTAGATAAACTCTACAACTGAATTTCAGGCTTCTCTAGACCCTCGGGGAGGGTTGAGCGGTAGGTATATGGAGGGTAGCTGACATCCCCCTTTGGGGGTAGATTGCGAATGCGGGGTAAGCAGGGGAATCTTTATTCCTTTACAATCATCGCCTCGCCTGCCGTCTTCTCTACTTCCGTGGCAAGCGAGGCGGCTCCTTGGAATGTGAGGGAATGACCCACCAAAACCCGCCAGAGGGGACGATCGCCGCCGCGTTCCACCACCCGGGTATCGGAATAAGGAAGCGATTGCCGGAAGGCTTCGGCTCGCGCGGCCTCGGAGAAGGCTCCGGCTTGGACCGCGTATCCGCCAGCGGCCGCCGGCGGATTTTCTAAGGCGATCGCCGGAGCCGTCAGCGGAGTCTTGATCACTTTCAGCCGGACGCGCGTGGTTCCCGCAGTCAGCATATCGAGCTCGCGTGCCGCGGCCATCGAGAGGTCGATGACGCGGCCCCGGACGAAAGGTCCGCGGTCGATGATGCGCACGTCCACGTGCTTTCCATTCGAGACATTGGTGACCTCGACCCAGGTCTGGAAAGGAAGTGTTCGGTGTGCCGCGGTCATCTTTTGCATATCGAAGATTTCACCGGACGCGCTGGCGCGTCCGTCATAGGGAGCGCCGTACCAGCTCGCGATGCCGCTCTCGGTGGAACCGATCTTCGCGGGCGGGGAAGGAATCTTGGCCCCGCTTCGGCGCGCGCACCCCGCGCAGACCAACGCGAGCGCGAGCAGGCACCAAAGGGGCGGAGCCGCAATGCGTGCGCACCCTGTAAAAATGGGCCTTCGATACACTAAAACAATTCTACCTGAGCTCGTTTTATCGATTCCAGAGCCTTCGCATGCGACTCGAGGGAGGGCCTCCACTGGGCTCGCAGTTCATTTTTTTCTTGACTTTCCAAAGATTCCACTTTATAAAGGGGACACGACCGCGCTCTCTTGGAAGAGTAGCGCTTAATTCGATGTAAAGGGAGAATCACTCGATGAAGAACGCAACGAAGAAGAAAGCGGCTGCGAAGAAGAAGGCTGCTCCGAAGAAAAAGAAGTAGTCAGAGCGGCTCGCTTAGTTCGAGTTCAACCAATCGGCCCCGAGAAATCGGGGCCGGTTTTGTTTTTGGACCCGCCACTGAACCCGTTTGCACGACCGTTTAACTCCGCTTCTGCGCCGTTCAGGACAGTGTTGCGGAGGCGGGAGGTTAGCCCGCAAAGGGCGCGCGAGCACCCGTTGGACAGGCCAGTGAGCTGCTCGCGGCGCTCCCTTTTGCGGGCTGTCACTTAGGAGATGTGCAGCGACTTCAAGTAGCTCCGGAACTCTTCTCCCAGGTCGTAGCGCTTGAGCGCGAACTCCACGGTCGCTTTTAGGAAACCGAGTTTGTCGCCTGCGTCGTAGCGGGTGCCTTCGAAGCGATACCCATAGATCGGCCGGCTTCGGAGCAAGTGCTTCAGCCCATCGGTGAGCTGCAACTCCCCTCCGCTGCCCGGTTCGATCGTCTCGATCGACTGGAATACTTCCGGGGTCAGCACGTAACGTCCGATGATGGCGAGGTTGGAAGGCGCGTCCTGCGCTTTGGGCTTTTCCACCAGGTTTCGAATACGGTACAAGCGGTCGCGACCGCCGTTGTGCCCGACCGGTTCGGCATCGACAACCCCATACGCCGATATCTGTTCCTTGGGAACTTCCATGAGCGCGAGCACGGGCGCGCTGTAGAACTCGTACACGTCCAGTAACTGCCGCAAGGCGGGAACTTCGGCGTCGATCACATCGTCGGAAAGAATGACTGCGAACGGTTCGTTTCCCACCAGTTCGCGCGCCCGCAGAACGGCGTGCCCCAGACCCAGTGCCTCCTTTTGGCGTACATAGGCGACGTTGATCATGTCCGAAACCGCCCGTACCGTCGCCAGCAAGTCTTTCTTGTTGCGCGTCTCGAGCAGGTGTTCCAGCTCGAAGCTGACGTCGAAGTGGTCTTCGATGGCGGTCTTTCCCCGGCCGGTCACGATGATGATGTTCTGGACTCCGGAATGGATCGCTTCCTCGACGCCGTATTGGATCAGCGGCTTGTCCACCAGGGGCAGCATCTCTTTGGGCTGCGCTTTGGTGGCGGGAAGAAAGCGGGTTCCGAGTCCCGCGGCCGGGAAAACTGCCTTGCGAAGTTTTACGCTCATCAGGGTCTCATCCTACGCGCTTTCATTCTACAAATTGACGCCGGATGATCGTTTTGGAGGTGACCGATTTACTTCAGCAGTTCGACGATTTCCCGCAGCTCGTTGCGCACGGTCTCCAGAAGCGGCGAGGGGATATCGAAGAATCCTGCTTGCGCGGGTCTGCTCTGCGAATTCTGCTTGCGCGATGTCTTCGCGGCTGGGGGCGGCGCGGATTCCTCCGTCCTCGAGCGGGCGTCCAGAAACTTGCGCGCGCCTTCGATCGTGAAACGCTTCTCGTATAGCAGGCGCTTGATCTCCAGCACAAGTTGCACGTCCTTGCGGCGGTACAGCCGGTGGCCGGTCCCCGACTTCTTGGGATCCAGCGCGGGGAACTCCGTTTCCCAGAAGCGCAGAACGTACGGTTTGATGCCGGCCAGGCGCGCCACGTCTCCGATTCGAAAATACAGTTTGTCCGGAACCTCCTCCGGACTGATATGCATCGGCGCGATCTTGGGTTCGCTCATGAGAGTACCCTTATTCTAATGTCCTTGCTGGCAGGAATCCATCCCGTCCGGGAGGCACTTCGCGCCGGAGTTCCCCTCGACCGGGTTCTCATCGTCAAGGGAGCGGGCGGCCCGCGTCTTCAGGAGCTGATCGATCTCTGCCGCGAGCGCGGAATTCCGCTTCGCTTCGAACCGCGCCCGCAGTTGGATCGCGTCGCCGGAAGCGCGGCGCATCAAGGCGTGGTCGCCTTCGGCGCGGCGGAGCGGTACGCGACACTCGAACAGACCGCCGCGGGCTCCGGCCTTCACGTTGTGCTCGACGGCGTCGAGGATCCGCACAATCTGGGAGCGATCATTCGAACGGCGCACGCCGCGGGCGCGGCCGCCGTTGTGATTCCCGAGCGTCGTGCGGCCGGCCTGACCGAAACCGTGGCGCGCTCCGCCGCGGGCGCGCTGGCCTATGTTCCGATCGTCCGCGTGACCAACGTCAGCCGCGCGCTGGAAGACCTGAA
The DNA here is from genome assembly GCA_037916615.1 of Bryobacterales bacterium. Taxonomy (GTDB): domain Bacteria; phylum Acidobacteriota; class Terriglobia; order Bryobacterales; family Bryobacteraceae; genus Palsa-187. The sequence continues at coordinate 1,288 of JBAIXM010000064.1, read as the reverse complement.
GCAGCGCGGCTACTGGATCTATGGTCTGGATGAGCGCGGCGATCAGAGCTACGACCGTGTGGACTTCGCGTCACCGGCCGCTTTCGTTTTGGGCGGCGAGGGACGGGGATTGCACCAGAATGTCGCACGGCATTGCGACGCCTTGATCTCGATTCCCATGGCATCCACCCCCGCGGGCGGCGTCGCATCGTTGAACGTCAGTGTCGCGGCCGGAGTGGTGCTGTTTGAATGGCGCAGAAGGCAAACCGCCCGTCAAGGGCGCGCGGGCGATCTCGACGGAATCAAGTAAATGCCCGCGCGCTCCGTTTTACGGACAGGAACGTAGAAGCAGAGCGCTGATTGCGCAGAAGCGGCCCGGATGCTGTTATACTCATCGCAGTTGTCATGGACATGCGGCTCGGCGACGTCATCGATGACTTTTGCGTGAAATGCCGGCGCCTGACGAACCACTCGGTGGTTTCCATGGTGAACGGCGGCGCAGCCAAGGTCCGGTGCCGTACCTGCTACAACGATCACGATTACCGGAATGAGCAGGCTCCTCCGTCCAAGAAAGATCTGAAGAAAGCCGCCCTGTTCAACGAAGTCCTCTCCGGCGTGGCGCCTTCCGCCGCAGTCGAACCCGCTGACGAAGATTCGAAGAAGACTGCCAAGAAGCCCGGAAAACAAGCCGAAGCCTAGTTCTTCCGGATTTCTTTTTCCAGATCGCGCAAGACTTGGGCGCGATCCTGCCCTGACAGGTCGTGCTGCAATCGCCGCAGAGCGACGCCGACAACATCGCGATGGTGCAGCTTCGCCCCCATATGGTTGGCTGAACTCAGTTCCAGCCACAGGTCGTGCAGCCGGTCCAGGTCCTCCGGCCAGAGCCGCGGCGGGTGCGGACCCAGGTTGACGAAAGCCGATTCCCGGTCCGGGCTGATCACCTCAAGTGAAAACGGGTGCCGCGGCGGAGGCAACTTTTCCCACGCCAGTCCGATTCGATGCGCGAGTTCCTCAGAACTCATCCGCGCGCTCACGCCCGTCACCAGCCGGGAAGCTTGCAGGGTATTGGCGGTCTGCACCAGCGCGTCGAACGGGTCTACGGCCGGAACCACGAGCAGGTCCACGTGCTTGCCTTCTTTTTCCGCCATCTCCACCACGTGGCTGAAGAGCTCTTTCTCGTAGTCGCTGAAGATCTGGCTTTCCGTCAGCTCGTATTCGCCGGCTCCGGTCGATAGCGTCCGGACGCTGACCACCACAATGTCATGGCGGCGCAGATTCGTCTTCACCAGCACCTGCCGGAGGTGTTCCA
>JBAIXM010000063.1:0-40226 GCA_037916615.1 Bryobacterales bacterium | reverse complement strand
AGGCGGCGGCTGCGAGAACAAAAACATCCAGTACTCGCTTCCGGTGGAATTGGAGCACGTCGGCAAGGCCGGCCGCGATCTCGAGGGCGTGCGGAAATGCATCTTGCACGCGGTGTGGCAGGCACAGGGACAGGGCTGCGCTCCGGGCGCCGTAGGCGTGTGCATCGGCAGCGATCGCGCGCATGGATATCTGCTGGCGAAGTACCAGCTCTTCCGCACGCTCGATGACGTGAATCCGAATCCGGCGCTGGCCAAGCTCGAAGCCGGGATCATGGAGGAAGCCAACCGGATCGGCGTCGGCGCGATGGGCTTCGGCGGGAAATCGTCGCTGATCGGATGCAAGATTACGGCGGCAAACCGGCTGCCGGCCAGCTTCTTCGTCAGCGTGGCTTACGAGTGCTGGGCATTCCGGAGACTGGGCGTGCGGCTGGATGCATCCACCGGTGCGATCACGAAGTGGCTGTATCGCGATCCGGCGCGGCCCGTGGCGCGAATGGCCAAGGGCGAAGGATTTCCGCTGACCGGGAGAGAGGTAATCCTTCGGCCGCCGCTGACGGAAGAACAGGTGCGCGCCTTGAAAGTCGGCGACGTGGTGCTGATCAGCGGCGAAATGTTCACGGGCCGCGATGCGGTGCACGCGCATCTGATGAACAATCCCCCGCCGGTGGACATGCGCGGATCGGTGCTGTATCACTGCGGCCCGGTGATGCTGAAACAAACATCGGGAGGAAAAGAGGAGTGGACCGTGAAGGCGGCCGGTCCGACCACCAGCTCGCGTGAGGAGCCGTATCAGGCGGATATTATCCGCAACTACGGCGTGCGCGCGGTGATCGGCAAAGGCGGGATGGGGAAGAAGACGCTGGCGGCGCTCAAGGATTCAGGCGCCGTCTATCTGAACGCGATCGGCGGGGCGGCGCAGTTCTATGCGCGGCTGATCGACAAGGTTCTGGGCGTGAACTGGATCGACTTCGGAATTCCCGAGGCCATGTGGCACTTGCGCGTGCACGATTTTCCGGCGATCGTCACCATGGACGCGCATGGAAATAGCCTGCATGCCACCGTCGAGCAGGAGACCGGCGCGAATCTTGAAGAAGTCCTGGCCGCGAATCCGCGCAAATAATCCTTGATCTTGCTCATGGAGCATAGGACCGAAGTTCTAGTCCTTTTCTGATTGATAGGTGTAGGTCCTCCACTTATGCTCATGTCAAGACATGAAACAGAATTTCCTGGCCGCCGCCCTTTCGACGTTCTTTGCCATTGGCATCCAATCGGCCTGGGCGGCGGACGTGACTCCGGCGATTCAACCCTCGCCTTTCGAAACAGCGGCACGCGCCGCTCAAGAAGCCTCGCAGCGCCGTGCATACCGCCAGTGGAAGATCAGCCTGGCTCCGGTTGCCGCCAGCCAGGCGCTTGACGTGGCAAGCTCTTATGGGATGCGCGAATTGAATCCGGTTCTGGCTGGATCCGACGGCCGCTTCGGCCCCCGCGCCACCGGAATCAAGCTCGGCGCCACAGCGGGTCTATTGGGCGTCGAATATCTCCTGGTGCGAAAATTCCCCGGTTCGGCGCGCGTGCTCTCGAAGATCAACTGGTCCGCATCGATCCTGACCACGGGCTTCGCCATCCACAACTTCAGCATCCGCTAATTCCGCGCCAAAAACCGCCTGCGATCCAGGCGGCGGCCATGCCAGAAGCGGCTCGCGCCGCGCGGCCATCCGGACCAGCAGCGGCTCGGCATTCCAGCCAGCCAGCAGCCGCGCGATCCCGGCCAGAGCCATTCTCCTCGAGATCGCGGCTGCGATGGTAAGCGCCAGAACCTTGAGATCGGCCGCGAACGACCGGTGTTCGAGGTACAGCAGAGCCAGCCGGCTCTTCCATGGACGGATGAAGCGTCCGTAGGTCAAATCGGGATCCGCCGAACCTGCCAGAATTTCGCCTTCATCAGCGAACACGATAGACGCCAGGTCCGTTATTCCGGGCCGGACCTCCAACAGTCTCCGCTCTTCCGCCGTGTAGAGCTGCGCCTCGGCCTCCACCTGCGGCCGCGGACCCACCAGGCTCATGTCTCCAATCAGGACATTCCAGAGCTGCGGCAATTCGTCGAGCTTGACGCGGCGCAGCAATCGTCCGATCCGCGTGATCCGGGGATCTTCTGAAGCCGTCGAACACACGCCTGACTTCCATGCATCTGGGACCATGGTCCGAAACTTGACCATGCGAAATTTTCGTCCGTGGCGCCCCCTGCGCGCTCCGCAGAACCACGGCGAGCGCCGGTCTTCGGCCCATATCGCCAGAGCCACGAAAACCAGCAGCGGCGAGAGTACCGTCAAACCGAGCAACGCGGCCAGAAAATCGAAAGCTCGCTTCATCGCTGTTTCAAACCGGGACCGCTTCTGCCGTATCCCTGCGCGACTTTATTCTCGAATCGAGAACCCGCAAAGCTGCCCAGAGGATCGCCGAAGTCGGCGGATAATAAGCCTCTTCCTCCCGCTGGCTGCTGGGTGCGGGCGTGTCGGGCAGCGTCACTCGCTCTACCGGCGCCCGCAGATCGTGGAAATTTTCCTCCGCGATGGTGGCAGCGATCTCCGCGGATGCGCCCGCGGTGCGCCATCCCGGATCGGCCACGATCACGCGCCCCGTTTTCCTTGCGCTCTCGCACACCGTGGAGCGGTCCCAGGGCTTGAGGCTTCTCAAGTCGATCACCTCCGCCTCGACTCCGTGGCCCGCCAGCTCATCGGCGGCCTGAAGCGCCTGCCGCGCCATCCATGAGATTCCGACAATGGTCAGATCCCCGCCTTGACGGCGTAAGGCCGCCTTGCCAATAGGCGTCCGATACATCTGTTCCGGAACTGGCCCCGTGTCGTTGTACAGCCAGCGGTCGTCGATATAGAGTACGGGATTCGGATCCTCCACCGCCGAAAGCAGCAGGCCTTTGGCGTCAGCAGGCGTCGCAGGCATCACGGTTTTCAAACCCGGCACATGCATGAACATCGCGTGCAGTGCCTGCGAATGTTGCGCTCCTTGCTCGCCGCCCCGGTTGATCACCGCGCGGATCACCAGCGGCACGCCCGCCAGACCGGCGAACATGTAGGACCAGTTGGCGGCCTGGTTCACCACCGGATCCATCGCAGCAGCAGAAAATCCATGCGCGGATGAAACACGATCGGCCGCATGCCGGCCAGCGCCGCGCCCACCGCCATGCCGGTGACCGCGTTCTCGGATATGGGACTGTCAAGCACGCGCGCGCGGCCGAATTCACGGTCCAGATCCTCCAGGCTTCCGCCGGCATACCAGGGGCTCGAGGTCCCCTGCCCGAGCAGAAACACGCGCGGATCGGACTGAAGCAGCTGGCCGTGCGCCTCGCGGATGGCTTGCGCGTAAGTCAGGATGCGCATACGTGGTTTCGGACGCGCTCGGGATCCGGCTCCGGCGCCCGGCGCGCCGCGGCGAGAGCGCCTTGGACCTGTTTCTCCACGGCCGTTCTCTCAAAAGCCAGATCGGCCAATCCCAGTTCTCGCAGCCGGTCTTCGGTCCGTCGAAGGGGATCGCGTTCCAGCCACTCGGAAAGCTCGCCCCGCCGCCGGACGCCGACGTCCTCATCCGTGCCCGGGCCCACGTGCCCCCGCCAGCGGAACGTCCGGCATTCCAGAAACGAAGGTCCGTCTCCGGCGCGGGCCCGAACGACGCCTCTCCGGGCGGCCTCGAAAACCTGTCCGACGTCGTTTCCATCCACCCGTTCGCTCGGAACCGAATGGAACGCCCCGGCTTGATCCAGGTTATCCGCCGCCCGCCGCTCGCTCCAATGCAGGTGGCTGGAATACAGATTGTTCTCGCAGACGAAAATCAACGGGACGCGGTGCAGCGCGGCCAGGTTCAGGGTTTCGTGGACGCTGCCTTCCTCCAAAGCGCCGTCTCCGAAAAACGCCACGGCCACGCGCGGCTCGGCGCGCATCCGGTAGGCCAGAGCCGCTCCCGCCGCCAGCGAAACCGTGCCTGCGACAATCGGCACCGTTCCGGAGATTCCGTGCTCGCGCCCGATCAAGTGCATCGATCCCCCGCGTCCGCCCGCGCACCCCGTCGTCCTTCCCAGAATTTCCGCGAACAGCGCTTCGAGCGAGCCGCCTTTGGCGAGATAGTGCCCGTGCGAGCGGTGCCCGCCCCAAATCGTGTCTTCCGGCTCGAGCGCGGCGCACACCCCCGCCGCGACGGCTTCCTGCCCGATCGAAAGGTGGCAAGGACAGCGCGCTTCGCCCGTTTCGGCCATCCGGCCGATGGCCTCCTCGGCAAGCCGGATCCGCAGCATGGTGCTCCAGCGCTCCAGCAGCCAGGCCTGGAAGGGGGGCCGGTCAGCCGAAGCGGTAAAATTCTTCAATCGCATTCGAGACGTAAGCGGCGTCGGCATCGCTGACCCGCGGATTCAAGGGCAGGAGCAGAACGCGCTCGAACAGGCGCTCGGTGAACGGAAGGCGCGCGGCCAGGCGCAGCTTCGGCCACTGGTGCACTGCTTTGCCTCCCCACGGCAGGGCCGTGCCGATTCCGCGAGCGCTCAGAAACGAGCGCAACTCCTCGCGCCGCTCAGCTTCGATTTCGTAGTTCTGAAACACATCGAAATTTTCCGCATCCCCGTCCGGTCCCGGCGGAAGCTGGATTTGAGGAATTCCCCCGAGCCGGCTGCGATACAAACGCGCCAGCGCCCGCCTGCGTTCCACCACGCGCTCGTACGACTCCAGCCGGAACAAGAGGATCGCCGCCTGCAGGTTGTCCAGGCGCGAGTTGAGGCCCCAGGCCACAATCTCGCCGCTGTCCGCGCGCCCGTGGTCGCGCAGCAGGCGCAGGCGCTCGTAAACCTCATCTTCGTTGGTAACGACCGCGCCGCCGTCTCCCAGGCATCCGAGGTTCTTGGCGGGGAAAAAACTGATCGCTCCCGCCCGGCCGAAGCCGCCCGCCGCGCGCCCCCGGAAGCGTGCGCCCATGGCCTGCGCCGCGTCTTCGATGATCGCCAGATCGTGACGCCGGGCGATGGACTCCAGCGCCTGCATGTCGGCCGTGCGCCCGTTCAAGTGCGTCGGCAGGATGGCCCGGGTGCGGGGCGTCACCGCGCATTCGGCTGCGTTCGGATCGATCAGGTGGTCCCGGCCGCACTCCACCGGAACCGGCTTCGCGCCGCAAAAGTGAATCGCCGCCGCGGTCGCCACCATCGTGTGCGAGCAGAAGATGACCTCGTCGCCCGGTCCGATGCCGGCCGCCCGCAGCGCCAGCAGCAGCCCGTCGGTCGCGTTGCCTACTCCCAGGGCGTATTTGACGCCGAGATAGGCCGCCAGATTCCGCTCGAAGCGCGCCAGATCCTCCTGAAGCACAAACGCTCCCCGGGAACCGACTTCCCGAAAGATCGACGTCAGCTCCTGCTGGTGCGGGAGGAATACTTGCCGGTAATCAAAGAACGGAACAGATCGGGCCTGAACGGGAATCATAAGAAAGCTTTTGCGCACTGGAATAAAGCACCCGGCAGCGGCCGGGGTGCCGGGGATCCAGCGCTTCCAAGCGCGGCAGCCGGGTCGAGCGCAGCCGTCGCGGAATCGTCTGCAGCGGCCCATAGAACATGCGTTTGAACAGAGCCTTGCGTTGCATCGTGCGCGGGATCAGTCCGAGCCGGACCGCTGTGCGCCGGAGCAGGCCGGTCGCCCAGGAAAGCCAGCCCGGAGATTCGGGGAAAGCGCCTTGAACCTGGGCCCGGAAGCCGGCCGCTTCGAGTTCCTCTTTGAGCTCGCTTGCGCGCCTATACCGTGTGGCGAGCGGGCTCGGATTGAATCCGCTCCACTCCGGATTCACCGTAACGATCAGGAGCGTTCCGCGAGGCCGGAGCACGCGGTGCGCCTCATCCAAAAAACGCGCGGCATCCCCGAGGTAGTACAGGGCTTCGAACAGCAGCAGCAAATCGAACGATTCGTCTTCAAACGGGAGCGCGGGAGCGCGGAAGCTCCGGAACGCGACGTTCGGCAAGCGGGCGCAGGCTTGTCTGGCCAGGTCCAGATTGTCCGGGTCCACATCGCCTGCCAGGACCGACCGCGCCGACTCGGCGAGAATGGGCAGGCCTATTCCCGCGCCGCAAGCGACTTCGAGAACATCCTTGCCGCCAGCCTGCGCCGACGCCCAGCCGTAGCGCGCCTCGAGCATCTCCAGCTGGATCCCGGATGCCGCCTGTCCGGGCTGCTCCGTGACACCGGCATAATGGAGAGCCGCCGTCGAATTCATTTCATCGTTTCCCGGCGAAGGGCGAGTTCGCGCGGAATGCGAGCAGCCCGCATCCCCACATGCTTCCCGCGCCGTAGGCCAGATGCAGACCCGCGAAGACCCACGGCATCACGACCGCGAGACTTGGGCTCTTCTCCCTCCAGGCCACCGCCGCTGAAGCAGCCAGGTTCGCCGCAGCGTAGCAAGCCGCTGCCGCCCAGGTCCAAGCTCCCAGCCAGGCGCTGGCAAGCGCCGAGGCCCCCAGACCAGCCAGCAGGGCTAGAGGCGCAAGATGCCGCCATCGCACCGGCATGCCCTGCGTCCACGCGAACGGCCCGCAAGCAAAGGGCAAGATCGCCCAAATCCCGTTGGTCCAGCTCTGGAGCAAGAAACTCCGCAGAGTCGCCGGCGCGTAGTAGTCGATTTTCATGTCGGGCGCCAGCAGAATCCTGCCGCCCGCGCGCCGCAGACGGCTGCTGAACTCGATATCCTGGCTGCGCTTCAGACGCTCGTCAAATCCGCCCAGACGCGCGAAGGCGTCCTTGCTCCAGCAGGCGCCGAACACGGCATCCACAAAGCGCGGGGGCCCCGGTTGCCGTACAGTCCGGAAATGCGAATTCCCGACCCCGAACGGATGCGACAAGGCCGTCCGAATCGCCGAAGCCAGCAGACCGGGGCTCGCCGCCAGCGTGCGCATCGATCCGCCCACGCAATCGGCTCCCGAGGAGCGCAGATGCTTCACCGCGCGCGCGATGTAATCCGGAGCGATGGTCGCGTGCGCGTCCAGCCGCAGGATGAGGTCGCCTCGGGCGGCTGCGATCGCGCGGTTGAGCGCGTGAGGCGTGGTGCGTTCGGGATTGTCCATCCGGCGCACCCGCGGATCGAGCCGCATGCAGTGCTCCACGCGCTCGCGCGTGCCGTCCTGGCTCATTCCGTCCGCCACGATCACCTCCAGTCGCTCGCGTGGATACTCGGAAGCGAGCACGGAAGCGAGGCACCGCCCGATGAACGCGTCCTCGTCGCGGCAGGGAATAACCACCGACACGAAGGGCTTCACCGCGCCGTCCCCCACATCCAGCCGCGCCTGGGGTGCGAGCCGGCATTCCAGCCGAGGCGCGTCCCCGCCTTCTTCGGCCGGCAGGAAACCGCCAGCACGGCGACCGGAATCAGGACGCCCTCAACCAGGAATCCCTTGTATCCCTCCGGTCCGGCGCGAATCAGAGGCGGCAAACACGCTGGAAACAGCCACGGCGACGTGACGGCGAATATCCGGAACAGGCTTCCGGAAGGCGCCCGGCGGCCCGCATTCAGGCAGTAGGCCCAGACCAGACCCATCACAACCGCTCCCAGGATGACGCCGAGATAGCCGAAGTTGAGATACCAGCCGGTGGCATGATGCAGCGAGTAGCCTTGATTCTGCACGGCGCCGACGCTATCGGCGTAGTAGTTGTAGATATCGGCTGGCCGGTCCGGCCACAACACGCGCGGCACGATCGAGCAGGCCAGCGAATACAAGCTGTACCCCAGCCGCGGCTCAACATCGGCCGCCAGCACCCCGTACATCGAGAAGTGCGCGCCATAGGCCTCATTGCTGGACGCCAGAAACCGCGCCACGCCGGCCGACTGTTCGGCCCGGATCATGACGGTCTGCCGCAACCCGGCCAGCGGAACGCCCCGGAAAAGATCGATGGTATACAGAAACCACAGCCCTGCCACGATCACGACTCCGACGCCCAGCCAATTCGGCTTGCGCGCCGAGCCCACATAGGCCAGCACGCCCGCAATCAGAGTCGTTAGAACTTCGTTTTTGTTGCCCAGAACGAACGTAAAAACCCCCATGTATCCGAGCAGCGCCACGTAACCCCAAAGCGCGTAGCCCTTTCCCGAGCCCATCAGGGTACGCGAACCTCGCCCCGCCGCCAGCGCCGCCAGCCCCAGAGCCGGAGGAATCATGGCGACCCGGTTTAAGACCTGATGCAAGGTGAACCAGGGGCCAGTGTCCGAGCGCGTGTATAGATACGCCGAAGCATTTAAAGACCACGCCGTGCCGAGCTTATCCGCCATCAGCAGCGCGCTCCCCGCCGCTGCCGCGAATCCGATCAGGAGAATCGGCCCATGACGCAGCGCAATCGGCGGGAAGTAGCCGCGTTCGGCCGGAACCGCCAGCGTCAACAGCGTGAGCTCGACCAGAAGAATGAATCCGGCGTACAGCGCCAGGGCGATCATGTAGTTCTGGTCGAGCGCGATCGGGAACAGCTTGCCTTCCAGATACTGGTAGTTCTTGCCGCTGAATCCGCCGGTTTTGTCGATGACGATGTACCAGGCGCCGAACAGGGACCAGTAGTACAGAGCCGCGATCCCGACCAGCGTGCCCACGTCCCTCGACCTGCGGTACACCGCGCCTGCCAGGACCCCGATCGCAACCGTCGCGCCGGTCAGCAGTTCGAGAAACTCCACCTAGCGTCCTTCCCCTCCGGCGACAACCTCCCGGTACAGGCGGAGCAGTTGCGCCGCCATGCGCTCGGCCGAGAATTCGTCGCTTCGTTTACGCCCATCCGAGCGCCGGGGAACGCTCAAAACCTGCGCCAGAGCCCGGCCCAGCGCGCCTGGATCCCGCGGAAGGACGCTCGAATGGGAAACACCTGCGATCCGTTCGGCCACGTCCCCCACGTCCACGCTAATGACCGGAAGATTGCTCGCCAGCGCCTCTTGCACCACGGCCGGCGAACCTTCCGAATCGCTGGTTACCAGCAGACAATCGGCCGCGTTCATCAGGGCCGGCACCTGCTCGGGATCCACCGAACCGTCCATCACTTCCAGGCGGATCGGCCGCTGCCGGGCTTCCTCAAGGGCTCGTATCGCCAGGTCCAGGCGCTTATTGCGGGGGTCTCCCGCGGCGTGAAACAGCACCACGCGCTCCCGTTCGGACCAGCCCAGCTTGCGCCGGACGCGCACCTGGGGCTCGGGCCGGAATGTTTCCAGGTCCACGCCGCTCGGCAAAATCGTCGTGCGCGAGCGCCTCCACCACAGGCGGTCTTGGAGACGCCGGCTGACGCACACGATACGCCGCGCGCGGAGCGCGGCGAGTTGCGAAAATAACCGGCCGAGCGCCGGCCGCAGCCCCCGCGCCGAGGGCAAGCGGTTCAGGTCGCTGCCGCGATAGGTGATCACCAGCGGGATGCTTCCGCTCCCCAGCGCGGCAAACAAGCCCGTCACCGTTCCGTAATGCGCGTGAATCACCTGCGGCCGGGACGCCCGGATCGTTTTCCGGAAACGCAGAAACTCGCGGAACATCACCACCGGGGAAGTACGCGAGCGAAGGTGGAACATTTCGACCCCAAGTCCCAGCCGGACCAGGCTCTCGGCCTGACGCCGCGCGAAAATCATGGAGTGTCCCTGGGCCGGGCCGGGAACAACGAATAAGATCCGCATCGAACCGTCCAGGCTTGTTCCCGGCAATCAGAAAGCTCCTCGGAAACACGCTTCCCGCAACGCCGGAACGGCGCAAAATACGCCCAGCCTGGCGAATTTCCCCCAGGCCCGCAGGTTTTTCGGATGCGCTCGCAGCGCCTGCTGATAACTGGATCGCGCGCCCCGGTAGTCGCCCGCCAGCATCCGATGGTCGGCTTGTTTGAGACAGGCCTCCAGCTCCCAAGCCGCGTCGCCGGCGAGGGAATTCGCCTCCGCCAGCGCCTCGTCGGGATCCTCCGGTGCGCCGGCCCCTCGCATCGCCGCCAGCTTTTGGATCGCCCGGTGCGCCAGTGCCTGCTCCCGCGCCCGCCGGGCGCTCACCGAGACGCTGGTGCAGCGATAGTGATAGAGAGGCTCCGGCAGGTTGGCGGCAGAACCCCGCTCAGCCAGCCTCCAGAGAAAATCGTAATCCTGCGAGCAGCGGAAGACTTCGCGGTATCCGCCTGCCGCCAGGGCGGCCGCGCGCGGGAACATCACCGAGCCGTGCACAAACGGGTTCCCGCGCGTCAGGTGTTCCAGGATGGCTCGGCGGTCCGATGGCAGGCGCAATCGCCAGAGGCGTCTTCCATCCTGCTGATGCATCCAGGCCCCGGTGCCGAGCACGGCCGTGTGCGGCTGATCGCGAAAATATTCCATCTGGCGCTCGATCCGGTCCGGCTCGCTCCAATCGTCAGCATCCTGGCGCGCGATCCGGGTTCCCCGCGCCAGCCCAAGGCCGCGGTTGAGCGACGCCGTCAATCCACGGTGAGGCTCCCAAAAGATCCGGATTCTCGGGTCCTCGGCCGCCCGCCGGGCCAGCGCCGCGCCAACGGCGGGATCCGAGCTTCCATCGTCGAGGATCAAAAACTCGAAATCCGAAAAACTCTGCTCCAAAATGGAGTCCACCGCCTGGCCGAGCATCGGGAGCGGCGGATCGAAAACCGCCATTAACACCGTCACGGCCGGGCGTCCGGCCGGCCGGGCGTTCACCACGTCGCCCTCCAATAAGCCGCCCATTGGGCGAACATCAGCAGCGTCCAAAGCCTCTGTCCCGAGGTTTGCATTTGCAGCTTCCGGTCAAAGAGGCCGCAGGGCAGGGAATCCTTTGCCAACTCTCGTAAGGGGCCGGCCAGCCAGGCGCCGATCGGCGCGCCAAAGCCGTGCTTGGGCCGCGCCGCGATTTCCTGGGGAAGCTCCTGGCCATACGCTTTCCGCAGCAGGACCTTTTTCCGGCCGCCGCGGACCAGGTCGTCCTGGGGCAACTGCTGCGCCCATTCGAGGATCCGGTGGTCGAGAAACGGGCTCCTGCCTTCCACGCCATGCGCGCTCAGGGCGGTGTCCATCTTGTGCGTGAGCCCGTTCGCCAGAGGCAAGTGGCGATCGGTCCACAGCGCGTGCTTCAGCGCGCCTTTCGGCGCGGCGCGCAGGAACTCGTCGGCGCCGAGCAGTCGGCCCAGTTCCCCGCCCGAACGCTTTTCAAGCAGCGCCCTGCGCTCCCGCTCGCGAAAAACCGCTTTCGACTGCACGTACACGCCCGTTGCTCCCGCGCCGTCCAGCAGTCCGATGCGGGCCGCAACCGCCTTGAGGCTCTGTTTGGCCGCAATCCGCGCATAATGCCGGTATCCGCCGAACGCCTCGTCTCCTCCATCCCCGGTGAGGATCACCTTGTAGCGCCCTTCGAGCGCCCGCGCCAGCGCGAGCGACGGCAGCGCCGAACTGTCGGCAAACGGCTCGTCATACCGGCTGGCCGCATCCAGGACCCGCGCGCCGCCCGGAAGGGCGGACGTGACCAGGACGTTGTGCCGCAGCCCATATTTCTGGGCCGCCAACGTCGCAAACGGCACATCCGTCCGATCGTCCTCGGAGGCGACAGTAAACGTATCGAGCGGGATCGCCGCGCGGGCCGCTTCGGCCGCGATCACGGTGGAGTCGACGCCGCCGCTCAAGGCCAGCGCGACGGGCACATCGGCCCGCAAACGCATCCGGACTGCGTCTCGAATCAGGCTGCGCGCCTGTTCGGTCCTCTCGACAGACGTGCCCGCCACCGCCGTATGCGCCTGCTCCGGACACCACCATCGCGCGATCCTGCACGCCCCGGGTTTCCAGCGCATCCAATGCCCCGCCGGAAGTTTTTTTATCCCGCAAAAAATCGCCAGCGGAGCCGGAACATAACCCAGGGCCAGATAGGAATCCGCCGCCGCGGCATCCAGGCGCCGCTGGTGAAATTCGGCGAGCGCCTTCAGTTCGCTGGCGAAGGCCAGCCTGCGGCCGTCCTCGAAATACACCAGCGGCTTTTCTCCCACCCGGTCTCGGGCCAGGATCCATTCGTGCGCACACCCATCCCACAGCGCGAACGCAAACATCCCGTTCAGCCGGCCAAGCGTCCTCTCGACGCCCCAGGCCGCGCAGGCTTCGAGCAGCACCTCGGTATCGCCGGAAGAGCGCCAGCGGACCCCATGCAGCTCCCGCCGCAGCTCGCAATAATTGAAAATCTCTCCGTTCAGCGCGATGGTCCACCTGCCGTCCTGCGAGGTCATGGGTTGCTTGCCGGCGGGCGTGAGATCCAGAATCGCCAGGCGGGCGTGCCCCAGCGCCGCATCCGGGCCGGCCTCGAAAACTCCCCAACCGTCCGGCCCCCGGTGCGATTGCGCGCCCAGCATGCGCAGGACGCGCTCGCGCGCGGCCCCGGATCCGATCACGCCGGCAATACCGCACATGGAAATGGTTGCGCTAGATCGGACTCACGCTGTGACGCGCATCTTCAAGTGCGGGTCGCCGCCCGCACCATCGCCGGATCAGCGATACTCCCAGCCTGGCCGCCGCATCCGGCAGTTCCCGCCCAGTGCCCTTGGCGAGCGTCGTCCACGCCGCGCACGCCCCCTCCGCATGCCCGCCTCTCAGCCGCGCGCGCAGCGTCAGCAGCAGCCGCAAACGAACATTCGCTCTCCACACAGCCTTCCAGGCGCTTGGCCGGAAATCCGCGCGCGGATACAGCCGTTCTATGGCCTTCTCGACAATCTCGAAAATTTCCTGCTGCATCCCGGCGCTGCCCAGACGGTTGCTCCAGTTGCCCGCATGCCGGCGGTTGTACACGCCGTATACGGGCAGCATCGCCGCCGGGAACCGTTCGACCGCGCGCACGAACCAGTCCGTGTCGGCCAGCGCGTAAGCGGACTGAAACGGCCCGACGCTTTCCCACACCGCGCGCCGGAACACGAGCGTGGAAGGATGAAACGGCCAGTCATAGTAGCGCGTGAGGTAGCCAAGCAGGTTCTTTCGCGTAAGCGTCCGCGCGCCTGGGAATCGCAGCGGCCGCGCCAGCACCTCACAAATCCCCCCAGCCTCGACGACGTCGAGGAACCCGGCGTGGACCAGGCCGATTTCCGGATGCGAATCCAGATACCCGACCGATGCCTGCAAGTGCCCGGGCGTGAAGCGGTCGTCATCCGAGCACCAGGCGATGTAGTCGCCGCGGGTTTGCAAAATCGCACCGTTCCAGTTCCCGACTCCGCCCGAATTCTGCGCTCTCCGGAAAATTCTCAACCGCGGATGAGCGCCGGCGAGCTCGCTCAGCACCGCCCAGGTCGAATCCTGCGAGGCATCGTCTGAAACCACGATCTCGTCCGGAGGCAGGGTCTGATCGAGCGCCGCCTGGACCGCCTCGCGAACCATGCCCGCGCGGTTGTAGGTGCCGATCGCCACCGAGATCCTCATGCTTGCTCCCAGCTCCAGGCCGACACCGCCGCCACAACCGCCAGGCCTGCGATCCATAACGTGACCAGCCGCCCGTCCGGACGGAACCCGTAACGCCGCATCACAATCCACCCGCAGACCAACAGGTGGGCCGCGTACATCAGCGCGAAGCCAATGGCGGCGCCCTCGGCCGCGCCGCGGAACCGGCCGGCCACAGCCGCGCCGGCCGCAAACACCGTGCAGGCGATCAGATCGGCCCCCAGGAAAGCCCGCATATCGGCAGCCGCGAGCATCGAAATCGAAAGCACCCAGCTCGAGACTTTCAAGTAATCCCCCAGGAGCGTCCAGCGCAGGAAGCGCGCCGCCCCGTGAAACGCTTCCGAGTAGAGCAGGGCGATCACGGCCGGCTTGAAGGCCGCCAGCGCGCAGACCGCGGTCGCCCCGCACAGGGCCGCTGCGGCCAGCATGCGCCGCAAGTGCGCCGCGCGCTCGTTCGGATCGGACGCCAGTTCGGGCAAACAGTAGGTTTGCAGCGATCCCAACAGGAGCGAAACGTGATTCATGCTGATGGCCCAGGCCGCATCGAATTCGCCCGCGGCTTCGAGCCCCTGATGTTGGAGAATTCGCGCCCGCGTAGCCAGCAGGGCCACCGCTCCGGCCGCTCCGCCCGCCAGCAGCGAGCCCGAGATCGTCAAAAACCTGCGCGCGTCCCGGGGATTCCACCAGCGGCCAGGCCCGGAGCACCAGGTTTCCAATTGCCTGCGCCCGGCCAGCACCAGGGCGAGCGACGCGGCGCACGCCGGAACCGCGGCGATCCACCAGACCAGCGCCGTCTCGTTTCCTCTCATGGTCGCCCGCGCGGCCGGATAGGCCAGAAGTGCCATCGCCGCAGGCGCAGCCGTCTGCACCAGTGCCAGCCTGCCGATCTTCCGGCTGGCATTCAAGAGCGCGCTCAATACCACCAAGGCGCACGACAAAACCACCGGGAATGTCAGCCACGGGATCAGGCCCCTCCGGGCGGAACTGATGCCGGCAAAGCGCGCGACCCATCCCGGCGCAAGCAGCAAACCGGAGCTCACCGACAGCGTGGCCGCGCCGATCAGCAGGATCGAAGTGCGCAGGAACTCGCGCCCCGCCGCAGGATTCCTGGAGCCCGCTGGCTGCTTTCCCCCGCTGGCGCTGAGGCCCTGCACCAGCGCCGCCTGGCCGTTGAGCGTCGCGCCGATGACGCTGGTCTGGCGGATCTGCTGGAGCGTTCCCAAAACCGCGATCCCGGAGGGGCCCAGCACGGCCGCAAAGATCTTCCCCGACGCGACGCTCAGCGCCGCGCCCGCCAGCGAGGCCGCCCCGGTCACGCCCGCCGCGCGGACCAGCCGGAACCAGGCGCGATTCGGAGCCTCCGCCACGGCGGCAGCCGCTTGCAGACCGCTCATGCGAAGGTCATCCTTTGCCGGGGCGCGATAAAACGGCGATACCAGGCAACCAGCTTCTCGACGCCCGCCGCAATCGGCGTCGCCGGAACGAAACCGGTGTAGGCGAAGAACTCTAGGGCATCGGCGTGCGTCGATACCACGTCTCCAGGCTGCATGGGCAGAAAACGCCGCCGCGCGCGCTTTCCGAGCGCCCGCTCAATCGCGTGGATGAATTCCAGCAAGCCCACCGGCGAACCGCGCCCGACGTTGTACAGGCGGTGCCCGCGGTGCGGACGCGCGATCACCCGGACCAGAGCCTCCACCACGTCGTCCACGTAAGTGAAATCGCGCTGCATGCGGCCGTAGTTGTACAACTCGATGGGACGGCCCCGCTCGACCGCGTCCACAAACTTGAAAGGCGCCATGTCCGGACGGCCCCACGGGCCGTACACGGTGAAGAAGCGCAGGCCCGTGGCCGCAATCCCGAACAGGTGAGAGTAGCATTCGGCCATCAACTCCCCCGCGCGCTTGGTGACCGCATACAGCGAAACCGGCTGTTCCACCGGATCGCCGACCGCGAAGGGTGTTTTTACGTTGCCTCCATAGACCGAGCTCGAGGAGGCGTAGATCAGCCGTTCGATTTCCTGCCGCCGGCAGCCTTCGAGCACATTCAGAAACCCGGTGACGTTCGCGTCGGTGTAGGCATGCGGATTCTCGATCGAATGGCGGACGCCGGCTTGCGCCGCCAGATGCACCACCAGATCCTGGCGCTGGCGGGCGAATACGGCCTCGGCCGATGCGCGGTCTGCCAGGTCGGCCTTGAAGAACTCGAAACGCCGGTTCGGCGCGAGCTCCGCCAGGCGCTGCCGTTTCCAGCGCGGATCGTAATACGGGTTCAGGTTGTCGACGCCGGTCACCTCGTGGCCTTCGGCCAGCAGCCGCGCCGCCAAATGATATCCGATGAACCCGGCCGCTCCGGTCAGCAGGATCTTCACGCCGTTTTCTCCACCCACCAGTTCCCGAGCGCCATGTACTCCAGGCCGCTGCGCACGAACACGTCCACCGCGTCCCGCGCCCGGTACACGATCGGCCGCCCGTGCAGATTGAAGGAAGTGTTCAGCACGGCCGCCTCTCCGGTGCGCGCCTCGTATTCCTCGAGCAGCCGGTAAAAATCCGGATTATGCTCCGGCCTGACCTCCTGAGGACGCGTGGTGCCGTCCGCGGGATGCTCCGCCCCGGCCAGCGCCGCGCGGCTTTCGGGCCGGGTGCGGAACGCGAACATCATGTAAGGCGAATCGGCGGGCTTCGGTTTGGCGTAGTAGCGCTCGGACCGCCCGGCGAGCAGCGCGGGGGCGAACGGCATCCAGAAATCGCGGTTCTTCACCGCTTGGTTGATGGTCCGGACGGCCGCAAGCGAATCCGCCCGCGCCAGAATCGACCGGTTCCCCAGCGCCCGGGCTCCGAACTCGGCGGCGCCCTTGGCCCGCGCGACAATCCGGCCGCGCGCCAGCTCGCAGGCGACCTTCTTCTCGATATCCGCAGTCCAGAAAAAGCGCAACTTGCCCGCACCGGAAGCAGCGCCTAATTCCTGTTCCGCCTCTTGATCCGTAACCGCCTCACCGTAGTAGATTCCGCCGAGCGGTTCGATGGACTCCCCGCGGCGGGCGGCCTCCCAGTAGGCTGCGCCGATGCTGTTCGATTCGTCTCCGCAGGAGGGAAACACAAACATGCTCTCGACCTCCGGCAACTCGAGAATCGCCAGATTCGCCTTGACGTTCATGAATACGCCGCCGGAGCAGGCGATCCTGGCAATGCCGGTTTCGCGCACCGCTCCCGCAATCCAGCGCGTCAGCATCGCTTCGAGAAACCGCTGCGCGCCCGCCGCCACCTGGTCGAACCGCTGGCCCTCGAGCCGCGCTGCCAGGAATCGGTAGGCAGCGTACATGGAAGGCACGTTTTTCTTCCGGCGCCATGCCAGGCCGTCCTTTGTGAATTCAAAAAGTGCTTCGAGCCCCTGCCCGATCTGCGCGGCTCCCGGCGAATTCGCCGCATAGGGAGCCAGGCCCATCACCTTGTATTCGTGTTCGAGCGGGAGCATTCCGAGCCAGCGTGTCACCAGGGAATAGAGCCGGCCTATGGAATCGTGCTCGCTCACTTCCGCGAGCCTTGTAAGGCGGCCGCGTTCCCCGACGCTCACGGTCGCGGCGAGCCTGTCTCCCGATCCGTCGCAGGTGAACACTAGCACTGCCTGTCCGCCGTTCCGGTTTTGCCACGGCGAAGCGTAATAGGCGGCCGCGGCGTGCGCCCGGTGATGTTCGACCGGCGTGAGCCGTTCGCGGCTTAACCCGATCGCATCGAGATGCCCGGCCCGCTCGGCCGCCTTACGCGCCTGATACCACCGGTCCAGCCCCGAGTTTTTCAGGCTCTGCTTTAGGCACGACCCCAAGCTGGAACAGCGCGTGTAATCCTGCAAAATCGTTTCGCGCGGCCACTGGCGATAGTTCATGTAGTGCCCGTTCAAGGCGACCGCCGGGAGCCCTCGCGCGGCTTCAGGAATGCGCCCGAGAGCGGCCCGGACCGCGCCCGCCGGAGCATCGCCCTGGTTCTTCACCCGCGTGAGGCGTTCTTCCTGAAGCGCCATTTCGATGCGCCCGTCCCGGAGCAGCGCGGCAGAAGCGTTGTGCCCGTCGTGCACTCCCAGAATGAGGCTCACGCGAACGCTCCCTTCACGCGACCCCGGCCCGAATCACCTTCACCGGCACCACCGACTCCCGGTCGAGCTCCACGGCGATCGACCGCTGCAACAACTCCACGCTGATCACCAGCCGCAGGCCGTCTTTGGTGCGCAATAGCGTACCCTCCAATCCGCGCATCGGGCCATGCTCGACGCGCACACGATCGCCGGCCTTCAGAAAAGGCCACGGCGCCAGGGCCAGCCTGGAAGCCAGTAACTGCTCGATTCCGGCGATCTCGGCATCCTCCAGCGCCGCCGGTTTTCCTCCGAACCCGACAATCGACGCCACGCCCGGCGTGCTGAGAATCCGGACGCGCTCCCGCGAGGCGAACCGGCACAAGACATACCCGGCGAACAGCGGCAGTTCCAGTTCCTGCACGCGGTCCGACCACTGCCGCCGGCTGCGATAGAGCGGCATCAGCGTCTCGAGCCCCCTGGACCGGAGCGCCTTTTCGGTCTGCCTCTCGTGCTGGTGCCGGACCGTCAGCGCGTACCACCGGACTTGTTCCGGGGCGGGCTTCAGAATAGCGAGTTCAGACATAGCTCACGCTCCGTGAGTCCCAGGAATTTTCCTTCCGATTCCAAGGAACTGGATGCTACGTCAGTTTGTGGAAAACTGCTGGGGAATGTCTCAGAAAGAACGTAGGGAACCTTACCGCCAGAACTCGTACCACTTCCGCACGGACGATTCCGCTTCGGCATCGGGCAGATACATTGGATCCCCGGCGAGCGCTGCGCGCGGGTTGGAAACGCACAGCGTCTCCGCGAGCGCATTTCCATAGTGCTTCCTCAGCCAGGCGCAGGCGTCGTCCAGCACCGGCGGACGCCGCTCGCAATCATGCCCGTCGCTGGCAACCACGTGCGCCAGCTTGCGGTCCAGCAACTCGCGCGCGAAATCCTGCGCGTGCCGGCCGAAGCCCCCTGTGAGGCTTTGCCCGGTCAACTGCACGCGAGCCCCCTCGGCCACCCAGCGCGCGATCTCCTCCACGCGCTGCCGCAACAAGCCATTGCGCTCCGGATGCGTGATCACGGGGATCATGCCGGCCTCGCCCAGACGCGCGAAAATGTCACCGGTGTTCCGGAAAATCAGGAGCTCGGAAAATTCCACCAGCAAATAATTTTGCTGATTGATAGTGTACTTTCGCGGATGCTCGAGCGCATCCTGGATGTTTTCGAAGCTCAGATGAAAATCGCATCCGGTGTGGAGGCGCAAGGCGTCTCCGCACGCTTGGCGGAGTTGCGCCAGCCGCGCGGCGATCGACTCAGGATCGAAGCGATACTCAAGGTTGGCGTGCGGCGTCGCGACCAGGTCGGTGGTCCCGTGCGCCGCCGCCATGCGAATCATGGCCAGCGAATCGTCCAGCGTTCGCGCGCCGTCGTCCAGCCCGAACAGCACGTGGCTGTGGATGTCGATCAAACCTCAATCTTAGCGTTGCCCGGGTGCGCCGATTTTCAGGCCGGGTACATGCCTGCCGCCGCGGCCGCCACTTTCAGGGCGACAAACAGCAACCAGGGGAACAGCACCGTGCCAAACGCTTTCCCGAATCCGATCTTGCGCGTCGCCGAAGACACCCCGATCGCCAGCAGCACGATAATCCACACCGTGAACAGGTCGATCGAGGATCCCAGAGCGCGCAGCGCCGCGGGCGAATCCGACCCGAGAAAGGCCCCTACGTTGAAAATCAGGGGGTTCTGCAAATCGAATTCCTCAGGATCCTTGAGGAACAATACCACCATGGACAGCATGGTCTGGATCACTAACGGAAGAAACCCGTAGGCCACAATCGCCATCATGCGTTTCAAACCGATACCGGCGCTCTGGATTGTGTCAAAGAGAAACATCAGGAGAACGGACACGATGAAGACGTAGAACAGCGTCCCCACGGCCGAGCCGCCATAGCCCAGGTACTTGTACAGGCTGGCCGCTCTTTCGATGATCTGTTCGCGCTGCTGCGGGGGGAGATTCTGCGTGTTGGGAGCACGCTCTATCGCGGGCCGGATCACCGATTCCCATCCGACGCGCTGCGTGAAAGCGTTCAGATAAATCGTTCCAAAGATCGCCATCACAATGACGGGGATCCACCAGGTGGGACGCCGGACGATCTCGGCAAAGGTTTTACCTGGCGAGAAGAAGACTCCCATAAGCCGGGCGGTTTGACCCATGGTTGCAACGTCTTCCGGCCGCTGCTGGGAGTAGCCCGGCAGAGGTGGAGGCGCGGGGGCCGGCTCAGGGGTCATCGGGTTAAGTCTACCTGAGACGGCGAGGCTCAAGTTTGACATGCCCGGAAGCTGTTTTGTATCCTGAAAGGCCGGACCGGGCGACTTTCACCCGCATCCGCAGCCCCCGACGCAAAAAGGGTCTTTGTTTCCATGTCTCTTCTCGAAATCTGTCAATGGCTCCAGGAGACTTCCCTCAGCGTATCCATCCGGGAATCGATTCTGATGTTCCCCGTCCTCGAAGGCGGGCATCTGCTAGGAATCAGTGTTTCTGCGGGTACCATCGCGATCTCCGATCTCCGCATGATGGGCCTGATCTTCAAAAAAGAATCGGCCTCCGACGTGTTTCATCAGCTCATCCCCTGGACTACGGTCGGATTCCTGCTGATGATGATCACCGGCACGCTACTGCTGATCTCAGAGCCGATCAAATGCTACAACAGCGTCTGGTTTCGCCTGAAAGTGTTGTTCTTGTTTCTGGCGGGGCTCAACGTGCTGATCTTCCATTCCTCGAAGATCTACCGCAACATGCATGAATGGGAGTGGGCCGCCAACCCGCCTCGCGCCGCCAAGCTCGCAGGCTGGATTTCTCTCATCAGTTGGGGCATCGTCATCATCGCCGGCCGCACCACTGCATATAATTTCTAAACAGCATGTGGCAATCCTTTAAGCCGTTCTTCGAATGGAACGATAAGACCTGGCTCGGCCAGGCGATTTCCGGCACCGTCTGGGCGTTCCCGGTCATCGAGACGGTCCACATTCTCGCCCTCACGATGATGTTCGGCGCGATTGTGATTATCGACCTGCGCATGATGGGCGTCGGCATGAAGAAACAATCGGTCGCCCTGCTGACCAGGAACCTGGAGCCCTACATGACCTGGGGTCTGATAACCATGCTGGTCACCGGCTACATGTTGTTCACCTCGGAAGCGATGAAGTGCTTCGCTAATGAGGGATTCAAATTCAAGATGGAGGTGCTGTTCCCGGCCATCATCTTCCAGTTCACGCTGTTCCGCTGGATCACTCACAAAGACGAGGACAAACGGCCGATGCTGCTGGGCTGGCTGGTGGCGCTGCTGTCCCTGGCCCTTTGGTTCGGCGTCGGTATCGGCGGCCGGGCGATCGGGTTCGTTTAAAGAGTTTGTTCGGTGGCACAGGCCTTCCCTGTGCTCGAGCATCAAGGGGGTCTCGTGCCTGTGAAACATGCGCTCCAAACGATGGCCGCCGGCTTTGTGCTGCTGCTGCCAGTGCTGCCCGCTTTTGCCCATCATTCCTTCGCGGCCGAGTACGATTCGACCAAAAAAGTCGAATTGAAAGGCACGGTAACCAAATTTGAGTGGACGAATCCGCACGCGCATTTCTATCTCGATGTCACCAGCCCGGATGGAAGAGTCGCCAACTGGAACCTGGAGCTCGCCAGCCCCAACATGATGCAGCGAAACGGTTGGACGCGGCACTCGCTACAGCAAGGCGATCAGGTGACCGTCGTCGCGTCCCAGGCCAAGGACGGCACGAATACCGCCAGCGCTGAGACCATCGTGAAGTCTGACGGCACCAAGCTGACGTTCATGTCCGCGCCGCCGCCCGATGTGAAGTAAGCGTGTCAAATAACGTCATGCGAAAGCGCCTCGTTGCCTGCTCCGTGGCCGCAGCAATGCTCGGCTTGGTCTCGCTGATGATCGCGCAGGCTCCGGCTCAGGGCCAGCCCGCTGTCAAAGGCAAAGGACGCGGACCGGCCGTGCCTTCCGGCCCGACTCCCCGGCTTCCTGACGGTACTGTCGATCTCTCCGGCGCCTGGATGGGCGGCGGCAGCAATTCAGGGGATATTTCCAAGAGCCTCAAGCCCGGCGAAGAACTCGCCATGCAACCCTGGGCCGAGGCTCTCATGAAGACTCGCAAGTCCCAGGACGATCCTGAAGCGAACTGCCTGCCGACCGGAGTCCCGCGCGGCGCGCCGTATCCCTGGCGCATGGTGCAAACGCCCACGCACAAAGCGGCGACGCACATTTTTATCCTGTTTGAAGGCAACATCCACAGTTTCCGGCAGATTTTCATGAACGGAAAACATCCTGCCGATCCGGATCCTACCTGGTACGGCCACTCGGTCGGAACCTGGGACAAGGACACGCTGGTAGTCGATACGGTGGGCTTTAACGATAAGTTCTGGTTCGATTACCTGGGCCACCCGCACACGGAAAAATTGCACACGATCGAGCGCTATACGCGGACCGATTTGGGCAACATGACCATCGACGTCACCATCGACGATCCGGGCGCTTACACCCGGCCGTTCACCACCACAGGCCGCGCCCGTCTGCAGCCCGATACTGAACTCATCGAATACATCTGCCAGGAGAATAACATTGACCTGGTGCACGTGAACGCCCCCGCGCAGCTTCCTTAGTTTCGGCCGGGAGCGGAACGTTTGACCCTGCACGCCCGCAGTGATAACTTCGGGAAGTTGGGAGGAGTTATGAAGACCACGGCCATCGATCGCCGATCGTTCCTTCGCGTCACCTCCGTCGCCGGCGGCGGAATGCTCCTGGGCCTGTACAGCACGCCTTTGCGGGCGCAAGGGCAGCAAAAAGGCCAGCAGGCGGCTCCTCTTAGCCCGCAGGCGTTTGTCAGGATCGACGGCAATGGCGTCATCACCATCATGGCCAAGAACCCCGAGGTCGGCCAGGGCTCCCAGACCCATTTGCCGATGATCATTGCGGATGAATTGGATGCCGATTGGAAGGACGTCAAGATCAAGCTGGCCGATCTCGATCAGGCCAAGTACGGTCCGCAATCCGCGGGTGGCAGCAACTCCACGCCGGTCAACTGGGATCCGCTGCGTCTGGTCGGCGCCAGCGGTCGGAAGATGATGCTCGGTGCCGCGGCGCAGACCTGGAACGTGCCCGAATCCGAATGCTTCACCGGTTCCGGGAAGGTCACGCATCGCCCGACGAATCGCACGCTCGCCTATGGCGCGCTTGCGGCCAAGGCTGCGACTCTGCCTCCGCCCGATCCGAAAGACGTGAAATGGAAGGACGCCAAGGATTACAAAATCATCGGCCAGTCCCAGACCGGCGTCGATGTCCCCTCCATCGTCACCGGGAAACCGGTCTTCAGCATCGATTTCACGCTTCCGGGCATGCTGTTCGCCGTGTATGAAAAGTGCCCCGTGTATGGCGGCAAGGCCAAGTCGGCGAATCTCGACGTAATCAAGGCAATGCCCGGGGTGCGCCACGCGTTCATTGTCGAAGGCGGCCAGCAGCTCACGGGTCTGCTTTCGGGCGTCGCGATTGTCGCCGATACCTGGTGGCAGGCGCAAACCGCGCGCAAGAAACTGCAAGTGGTCTGGGACGAGGGACCGGCGGCGGCGCAATCGACGGCCGGCTTCGCGCAGCGAGCGGACGAGCTTTCGAAGCAAAAGCCCGGTTTCACGCTGCGGAATGACGGCAATGCAGACACGGCGCTCACCGGAGCCGCGAAGGTCATCGAAGCAGCTTACTCCTATCCGTTTCTTTCGCACGCGCCGCTGGAGCCGCAGAACTGCGTGGCCCACTTTAAAGACGGTAAGCTCGAGATCTGGGCTCCCAGCCAGACTCCCGCGGCAGGACTGCAAGTAGTCACGCAGACGCTCGGGTTGCAGAATAGCGATGTTACGATTCACCAGGTGCGCGGCGGCGGCGGATTCGGACGGCGTCTGACCAACGATTACGTCGCCGAAACCGCCTGGATCGCGAAACAAATCGGCGTGCCGGTGAAGCTGCTGTGGACGCGCGAAGACGACATGGCGCACGATTTCTACCGCCCCGGCGGATTCCACTACCTCAAGGGCGGCGTGGATGCCTCGGGCAAGCTGGTCGCGTGGAAGAACCACTACGTCAGCTTCGGCGAAGGCGAGCGCTTCGCTCCCCAGGCCAACATCAACCAGAACGAATTTCCCGCAACGTTCATCCCGAACTTCTCGTTCCAATCGACGCTGATGCCGCTGTTATTTCCGACCGGCGCGATGCGCGCCCCGCGTAGCAACGGATTCTGCTTCGCGTTCCAATCGTTCATCGATGAGCTGGCGCACGCCGCCGGCAAAGATCCCTTGCAGTTCCGGATCGATCTGGTCGGTTCCCCGCGGCTCGGCACGCCCGCCGATCAGGACTTCGATGGCTCCCGGATGCGGGGAGTGCTGGAACTGGTCCGCGAGAAATCGGGATGGGGCAAACGCAATCTCCCCAAGGGGCGCGCGATGGGCGTCGCGTTCCAGTTCGCGCATCGCGGCTATTTCGCCGAAGTGGTCGACTTGACCGTGGATGCGAACAGCAAGGTTAAGGTAAACAAGGTCTGGGTGGCCGCCGATATCGGCCGGCACATCATCAATCCGAGCAATGCGGTGAATCAGGCGCAGGGATCGGTGATCGAGGCGCTGAGCAGCGTGATGTCGTGGGAGATCACCTTCGAGCGCGGCCGCGCGATGCAGAGCAACTTCGACAAGTATCCTCCGGTGAGGATCACGCAGGCTCCGCCGGAAATCGAAGTGCACTGGCTGAAGTCCGACAATCCGCCTACCGGGCTGGGTGAGCCTGCGGTTCCCGCGATCTTACCTGCGGTCACCAACGCGATCTTCGTCGCAACAGGCAAGCGGATCCGGTCGCTGCCGCTGACCAAGCAGGGCTTCAGTTGGGCCTAGTTGTTCGAGGGCAGCGCGAACGCGACAAACTCCGCGTTATATCCCTGGCCGCTGATCGCGACCACGATGTATTGCTTGCCGTTGAGCATGTAGGTCATCGGCGAGCCGCTCTGCGGAGCCGGCATATAGACTTTCCCGGCATCCTGGCCCGTGGCCTTATTGTAGGCACGCAGATACGCCCCGCGGCGGCCGTCCGGCATCGTGGCGATGCCTTTTTCGCCGGCAACCAGCAGCGTCTTGGTCACCAGCGTTCCTGCCTGGCCGGGACGCCCGGTACGCGGGATATTCTTTCCCTGTAGCGCCGGATGATTCCGGATATTATCCGGCGTGTCGCCGTGCGCGACCTGCCAGACGATCTCGCCCTTGTTGAGATCGATGGCGGTGATCCGCCCGTACGGGGGCTTCAGCAATGGCAGTCCTTCGACAGTGAGGCCTCCGCCCGCTCCTCCGGCTCCGCGTCCTCCCGCAGCCGATGCTCCACCGGCCGGCTCGGGTGGCCGGGCCTGCCCCGAGATAAAGTTCATGTCGGACCGCGTCCCGCCCGGCACCAGGCCGATAGCAGTGACGGTGGTTTGCGAGGAGACGTACGCGATGTGCGTTTCAGGATCGTAGGATCCGCCGGGCCAGTTCGATCCGCCGCCGGCCGTCGCCGCCGTCAGTGTCGCTAAAGGACCTTCCCACTTGCTCACCACACCGGGCGTGAACATTGGCCCGATCTTGTACTTCTTCACCAGTTCCACCGCTTCGGCGCGAAGCTGCGGTGTGAAGTCGATCAGATCGTTGACCAAGATGCCCTGCAAGTCGAACGCCGGCGGCTTCGTTGGAAACGGCTGCGTCGGCGAATACCACTCGTTGGGAACATCACCTTTTTCGACCGGTTTCTCGACGATCGGCCAGATCGGCTCGCCCGTTTCGCGATTCAGCACATACATGAACGCCTGCTTGGTGGGCTGCGCGACCGCCTTTACCGTGCGCCCGTTGACGGTGATATCGGCCAGAATCGGCGGGCAGGGATTATCCATATCCCAGATTCCGTGGTGCACGTACTGGTAATGCCACTTGCGCGCGCCGGTCTTCAGATCCACCGCGACAATACTCTCGCCGAACAAACCATTGCCTGGACGATGGCCGCCGTAGTAATCGCCCGTGGGCAACTCGACGCCGATATAGACCAGGCCGAGCTGTTCATCAATCGACATCTGACCCCAGGCGCCCGTGTTTCCGGTGTAAGCCCAGGAATCCTGCTCCCAGGTGTTGAGCCCGAACTCGCCCGGCTTCGGAATCGTGTGGAAGATCCACAGGCGCTTGCCAGTGCGAACGTCGAAACCGCGAACGTAACCCTTCACGTTGGTCTTACTCACCGGAACGCCGCCCGGTTTGTGCGCCGCGCCTACGACGACCGTGTTCCCCGCCACGATCGGCGCGGAGTGCAGGCCGATATCGGGGCTGAGGGGATCGATTTGCTGGTCGTCTTCTTCTTTGAGATCGACGATGCCGTTCTTGCCGAATCCGGGAATCCGAATGCCCGTCTTGGCATCCAGCGCGATCATCTGGTATCCGGGGGTGACATAGATGATGCGCTCGTCTTTGCTTCCTGGGGTGCCGTCCGTCCAATACGCCAGGCCCCGTCCCGATAACTGACGAGGCGCAGCCTCGCCGCGCTGGCCCTCGTTTTCCCCGTGAACCCAGAGGAGCTCGCCGGTAGCCGCATCGAGCGCGATCACCGAACGCCGCGTCCCGGCCGTGGAATAAAGAACGCCCTTGACCATGAGCGGCGTTCCTTCCAGATTCGCTTCCGGCTTGGGGCCGAGGTTATCGGTTTTGAAGCGCCAGGCGACTTGCAGCTTGTCGAAATTCGACGCATTGATCTGGTCGAGCGCGGAGTAGCGTGTATTGCCGAGATCGCCGCCGTAGGTCGGCCATTCTCCATTTTTCGCGCCCGTTTGGGCCAGAAGGGGCGACATCGCGACCACCAGGAGCAGGAAGATGCGCTTCATCGAGTTCTCCTTACCGAGGTTCGATTATATACGCAGTACAAGCCGAAACAAAACGGCCCCGTTCTTTGCCAAGAGCGAGGCCGTCCGTTGACTTTGTTTCTTTGACTAGAAGGTGAAGCGCGCGATCAGCGTGCCTTGGCGCGGCAGGCTCGGGTTGCCGGCCAGCGTCGCGAACCCGCCGGACGGACCAGTGGAGAACGTAGCGTTTATAGTGCCGAAACCGCTGGTGATTTGGCCGAGGTTGTTCCTGCCGATCGCTAACCGTGGGCTGACGGGGCTGCCGCCGGGTGGAGGCACCGTTACGGGATTCCCCAGGAACGTTCGATTCAAGGCGTTCGTAAACTCCGCGCGGATCTGGAAGCTCATGCGCTCCTTGATCCGGAAGTTACGGCCGAAATTGAGATTTTCTGTTGGATGGCGCGGGCCGCGGAAATCGCCATAGAGGGTGTTGGGACCGAACACGCCATTGAGGGATCCGCCCGAATTGTTCGTCGTGTAGTCCGGCTGACCCGTGGAAGTAGGATTGGTCCAGGCGAGGGGATTCAGGATCTGGTCGTACCAGGGATTAATGCAATGGCAGTTTGGATCCTTGAGGAACAAAGGCTGTCCTGGCACCCGAACCATTTGGCTGGAGCCGAGATTGTTCGTTGTGGTGACGCTCGGCGGAGTGAGCAAGGTGCCGCTTCCGTAGGACGCCGATATGCCCACCTGCCAGTCCTGGGCGAGCCAGCTTGCCGCGTGCCATTTGTCGAGGAAGCGCGCTTTCGGCGTGGTGTAGACGGCCGCGATGTTGAACAGGAACGGCTGGTCGGTGGGCTGCAACTGCTTTTGCGAGCTATTGGGGTTAAAGAATTCCTCCCTCGCCGCTACCAGGGATTTCGACCAGGTGAACAAGCTCGTCACGGACAATCCATGCGACAGTCGCTGGGTTGCTTTCGCCTGCAAGGAATCGTAGGAGGTCGATCCGGTGGGTGCACCCGTGACGGTGTATCCTCCCAGTGCGCCTGAGAACTGTGGATATGCGCGCAGAGTATTCAGCAACGTGCTGGTAGTCGGATAGCCCGCATAGGGCTGCAGGTTTCCGAGCCTGCTGGTTACCTGTGTGGAGGAAATGGTCTGGCTGAGAAGGAGATTGTCTGTGGCGTTGGTGTAGGGGTGGAGCCCATACGCAGCGAACGTATCGGGCGACACTTGATTCAGAAGGCCAAGGTTCTGCTGGCCAAGTCCGGACCACCAAACCCCACGATTGGCGACGTAGGAGGCCTCTACTACCAGATCCCGCGTAACCTCGCGTTGCAGTCCAATGCTCCACTGGTTCTGCCTTGGCGGGCGCGCGGCGTTTACATCCAGGGCTTGGAGCGCGTTATTGGTTGTGCCCACGCCGTTCACGATCAACGGATACACAGAAGAACTGAAGTTGGGGAAAATCGGTTGGGGCATCGTCGCGGGATCCTGGATGTTGAAGAATGCGTTCGGTCCGGCCGGCGAATTTGTCAAGCTGTTCGCAATGCTCACTCCGATATCCGAACCCGGCGCGTACACAAATCCCCAACCGGCGCGCAGCACCGTCTTGGAATTGATTTGATACGCGACGCCGATGCGCGGGCCGATGCCGTACATGTAGTTCGGAATGAAGTTGCAGTGGCAGGTGGCTTCATAAATGAAGGCACCTGGATGACCGCCGGCATTCGTGTTCGCCAGTGTTGGCGAGAAGTCGCCGGTACGTCCATACTGCTCCGTAGCGTGGCGGGCATAATCCCACCGCAGGCCTAAATCCAGCGTAAGCTTGCGGCTCACTTTCCAGGAATCCTGGAGATAGAAACCCCATTGCTGCTGTCCCATCCGGATATCGCGCGGAGCGTTCTGGGCTGCGCTGCTGACGTCGCCCAGCAGGAAACTGGCGTATTGGAATCCGATCTGGGAGCTCCCCAGGCCTTGGGGGGGATTGAATGGAAGGGCAGTCGCGTTGGCATTGTAGGTCAACGTAGTGCCCGACGGAGGATTCGGAATCTGTCCCTGGAACCAGACCTCGCCACCAAGCTTGAAGGTATGGCTTCCTCGGATCCACGTCGCATTGGTGTTGAACGCAGGTCGTTCGGTGTTGGTCAGCGTATGCGCCTGGGCATTGCCGAAGGACTGCATACCGCCGACGCTGCCCACGGTCCCGATGTTAATCCTGGGAAAGAAAATGCTCGCCTGGCAGCCTTTCAGGAGAATGTCCTGGCAGTTGAAGTTCTGCACCGGTCCGCCGTCGAAGAAGCTGATGTGCGAGTAGCCTCCGCCGACGTGCAACAGGATGGTTGGCGTCAAGGTGTGGTCATAGTTTAGTCGTTCGGTCTGAGAGTAGATAAATGTTCCGCGAGCTTGGGTGATGATCGGCGGAAGGCCATCCGCGTTTCCATTGGGGAGCGAATACAGGCTCTCGGTGCCGGTCGTCGACCAGTAGAACGAAAGTTTTCCCTTGCTGCCGATGGAATGATCCAGCTTCAATGATGGAATGCCAGTGATGCGCTGGCTGATGTTGGTGTAATTGGCGTTGTTGATGTAGTTGGCATTCTGTGCGGCGGGAATCAGAGCTTGGATCTTGACAGCAGTGGGGTCAAAGCGTGTAGGGTCGATTTTATTACCCGGAAAAGGATCCGCTACCAGCACGCCGCCGTTGCCGACTCGTCGCGAGGCTGGATCGTAAATCGTGTTCGCGAAAATGTCTCGCCCCAGGCCGTCCTTGGAGGGCAGCGGAGTGGTGGTGACGCCCAAATTGGGGTTGAAGTTCGCTCCACCGTTCACCGAAATCGAAGAAAAATCCCCGTTCCGGAAAGCCGCGACGGGAAGCGTCTGGCCTGGGTTGAGCAGCGAACTCTCACGGAAGCCTTCATAGCTCCAGAAGAAGAAGCTGCGGTTGTGGCCGTCGTAAAGTTTCGGAATATAGATGGGCCCGCCCAACGTTCCGCCGAAGTCGTTGCGGCGGTTGCGATCCTGGAATTTCCCGCTTTGACCAGTAGACTGGCTAAAGGGCCGCGACGCGTTGAGGTCCTCATTGACCCAGTACTCGTATGCGGTGCCGTGATACTGATTCGTGCCCGACTTCATCACTAGATAGAACAAGCCGCCACCAGCCGCTCCGAATTCCGCCGCGTAATTGCTCGTCTGGATGGCCATCTCCTGTACCGCGTCCGGACTGGGCTGGTTTTCCTGCACCGCGAAGGCAACGGTATGGTTCGTATTGTCCATACCTTCAAGGCGGTAAGACGCGGTATTCGTCGGCGCGCCATTGATGATCATGGTCGAGTTGGCGGTGTACACCACGCCCGGAATCGTCTGCACGGTATTGTACGGATTGCGCACCCCTGAGCTTCCGGAATTCGAGTTGCCCGTACCGAGTAGAGGCAGATTCTGCAACTGCGACAGAGTGATGTTATGCACCAGATCGCCGGTTTCCGTCTGGAGCAAAGTGGACTCCGCAGTAACGGTCACCGCTTCCGTGCTCGCGCCGATTTCCAGCGGAACATCCAGGCGCAACACCTGCGCTGCCGCCAGGGTGATGTTTTGCCGGCTGTACTTCTTGAATCCCTGGACCGTCGTGGTCAGTTCGTAGGATCCGACCGGAAGCTGTGGAACCGTGTAGTTTCCGGTGTCCGTCGACACGGCGCGAAACACAACGCCGGTCTCCACGTTCTTCACTTCAATCGCGGCGTTGGAGACCACGGCTCCCGTGGGATCGCTAACCACGCCAGTGATGGTGCCATTACCGGTCTGTGCGGACAGGGTCGCGAACAGACAGAGGATGCACAACGAGAGTACTACGAAACGCATGAATGAGCCCCCCAACAACAAAAAAAACAGAGTTATAGCGGATTGGCCGCTACTTGGCTGATGTTACTGCCAGCGCGATGCCTTGTCAATTCGAAATCGCAGTTGCGCAGAGCTTCACGAATTAACTTTTTGACATGTTCGCCTGCATGCAGAAAAAGCCCGCCGGATCTACGTTTCCTGGAATTCCGCAGGACCAAAATCCCGAAATCCGGACTCCGGAACAGCCGCCGGTTGAGTACAATCTAGCTCAGACCTCGAGCATCGCCATGAACCGCCGGATTTCCGGAACCCTGATTTTTCTTGCAATCCCGCTCGCGATACCCGTGTGGGGCGCTCAGGCCCGGGTCATCGGGCTGAGCGCCGCAGGAAAGCGGATTGAAGCTGTGTCGGTGCGCGGAGCGTCCCCCACATCGCCCACGGTGTTGCTCATCGGAGGCCTCAACGGCAGCAGCGAATCCGCCCGGATGGTATCGGCGGCCGTCAGCGATTTCGAATCCGATCCGCAGACTCGCCGCCGTTTGAATCTCCTGGCCGTCCCTCTGGCTAACCCGGATCGAAGCGCTCTCATGTTTCCTCCAGCCGGCGTCGCCTACCGGGAGAACGCCGAGTCGCACGTCTTATGGCGCTGGATCGGACTTCAGGCACCGGACCTGGTGCTGATTGTCGGTACGGGAGATTCGGGGCTGGCCCAGGCTCTCTCCACCAACGCAGTTGCAGGCGTGGGACGAATTCCCGCGCGTGTGCTCATGCGCGTCCGTCCGACCACGCCTCTTTCGCTACCCCGCAATATTCCTCCATCCGAAGCACACCTCGAGATGAATCGACGGCAGGCGCGTTCGCCGTTGCAGCTCGCAGAGGAGCTTGGGGCTTACTTCGGCCGCGATTTCAATCAGCTCACTTACATCCCTGGAATGGCGTTGATCGCGCAGATGCGCCTGGGGCATGTTTCCGATGTAGAGCCGCTCGCTGCGGCGTATCTGGATCCGTCGCGAAATATCTTGAACCGGGCGAATTCGCTGACGCTCGCCGGGCATCTGGTATTCGCCGAACTGGCGGAGCGAACGGGCGACCAGCGCTATGCCGCACTGGTCCGCAAGGCCGCCGATTTAGGATTCTCGAAGTCGGGGGAAATGCTCGAATCCATGCCGTTTCATGATGAGATGTCGGATTCGGTTTTCATGGCGACGCCCCTGGTGGTGAACGCCGGGAAGCTCACGGGCGAGCGAAAATACTTCGACCTGGCGGCGCGGCATTTCGCCTTCATGCAGAAACTGGTGCTGCGGCCGGACGGCTTGTACCGGCATTCGCCGCTCACCGATGCTGCCTGGGGGCGCGGGAACGCCTTCCCGGCCTTGGGTCTGGCGCTGGCGCTCTCGGATTTTCCCAAGGATCATCCGGCGTATCCGCACATGATGGCCGAATTCCAGCAGCACATGTTCACGCTGGCTCATTTCCAGGACGAGGAAGGCACGTGGCACGAAGTGATCGATGAGCCGGGATCGTATGCGGAAACTTCGGCCACATCGATGATCGGCCTGGCGATGGAGCGCGGCATCCGCCGGGGATGGCTGGATCCGGAGGAGTATCAGCGGCGCGTGAACCGAGCTTGGAACGCGGTTCTCGCCCGCGTCGGCAAAGAAGGCCAGTTGATCGATGTCTGCGAGTCCACCAACAAGCAGAAGACGCTCGAAGACTATCTCCATCGCGCGGCGATTCTCGGGCCGGATCCGCGCGGCGGAGCGATGGCCATGCTGTTCGCAACCGAGATGGCAGGTTTGCCCTAAGGAGACTCATGAAACGCGCAGCGTTGTTATTGACGATTTTGCTATTGGGAGCCTTTTGCCTGGGCGTGCTGTTCGCGCAGCAAAAGGGCGAGCCGCAGCTTCACGTGGTCACTTATGTGGACGTGTATCCGAATTTCGCGGCCGATACGGCGAAGCTGATGCAGCAGTTCGCCGCTGACAACCGCAACGACGCTGGATTCGTGCGGTTCGAAGCGCTGCGGGACGTGGCGCGCGCGAATCACTTCGCGATTGTCGAGGTGTGGCAGAACCAGAAGGCGTATGAGGCGCATCTGGAAGCGCCTCACACGAAGGCGTTCCGCGACGCACTCCAAAAGGGGCTTGGGAGTCCGTTCGACGAACGGCTGTATAACGTTCTGCCCTGAACGGGCGGAGCTAAGCGACTTTTTTCCCGCCGAGCACGGTCATGCTCGGAAAGAGTCTCTGCTTGCCCGTCCGTTTGTTCCCGTAATTGTCCTCGAATTCGAAGCTGCCTTCTCTGAGTTCCAGGACCGCGATATCGGCCGGCGCGCCGGGTTTCAACGTACCGCGCTCGCGGAACACCGGAAACGCGTGGGACGAATTCGCCGTGGCACAGGCGATCACCTGATCGAGGCTCATTCCCATCATCAGGAACTTGGACATTACGTTCGGGAAATTGATCACCTGAGCGGTGCGAGCCTCCGGAGTCCAGTCGGTCGAGAACGTATCCGGCAGGAATCCTGCTTTCATCACGCGCTCGACGATATCCCAGCGCAAGTGACCGACGCGCCCGTTGCCCAGATCAAAGCGGACGCCACGTTTTCGCGAGGCCACGACCTCGGGCAGAATTTTTCCGCCGTCATCGATGATGCTGTTGGGCGGCGGCGCGAACATATGCGTGACGATGTCGCCCGGTTTCAGCAGCGCCAGTAGCTTGGGCAGCGGCGACATCGTCTGCCCCATGTGAATCATCACCGGAATCTTGAATTCCGATGCGACTTCCTGCGCGCGGCGGAGCACCTCGGCATCGTTGTTTCCGGCGACATCGCGGGAGAGGCGGGCCTTAATTCCGGCGATCATATCGCGATTGCGGCTGATCGCCGCGCGTGCGAGCCCGACATCGGCCCGGGTCAGGTCCATCGTGTCACCTTCGGAAATCACGCCGGCCCGGCCGATGTTGATCAAAACGCGCGCCGGCTGAGGGGCCGATTTGGCGATCGCGATGGTTTCCTGAATACGGTCCGCACCCTGCGATCCGGCGTCGATCCAGCCGGTAACCCCGTCTGCGAGGCAAAGAGCCGGGCCATCTTTGGTTCGCGCCGCGTGGGTGTGAATATCGATCAGCCCGGGCACAACCAGTTTGCCGCGCACGTCGATGGTTTCGGCAGCCTCGCCGGCGATGTTTGCGGCTACCGCGGAGATCCGTCCGTTCGCGATCGCGACATCGCGCGTGGCGTCGAGCTTGCGCGCAGGGTCGATCACGCGCCCGCCCTTCAGAATCAGGTCGTATTTCGCGGGCGCGGCGGAGAAATTCCGGACGGGCAAGACGGCCGCAGCGGCGGCGGTCTGGAGAAACTGGCGGCGGTTCATGATGCCGTACATTATCACAGCTTCGGGCGATACAATTGTATGGCCGTGATGCACCCGCGACGACGCGAATTTCTTCAAAGGCTGGCCGCTGGGGCTGCTGCTCTGGGCCTCTCCCGAACCGCTCTCGCGCAGACAGGTCCATCGACGGCCAAGCTGAGCGACAAGCTGACGCTGATCACCGGAGCGGGGAACAACGTTGTCGTTCTGGCGGGCGAGGGCGGAAATCTATTGGTCGATTCCGGCGACGCGCCGCGCGCACAAGAAATTCTGAAGCTCGCGGGCAGCGTCAAGACGGTCTTCAATACGCACTGGCACCTGGAATCGACGGGCGGAAACGAGGCGATCGCCAAGGCGGGCGCGAAGCTGGTCGCGCACGAAAATACCCGGCTCTGGATGACCCAGGAGATCATCCATGATTGGGAAAAGAAGGTTTTTCCGCCGCGCGCCAAGGAAGCGCTGCCGACAGAAACCTTCTACACCACGGGCAAGACTGTCTTCGCCGGTGAACCGGTCGAATACGGCCTGATGCCGATGGCCCACACCGATGGCGATATCTATGTCCACTTTCCGCTCTCGGACGTGCTGGTGGTCGGCGATGTGGTGCAAGCGGGCAAGCTGCCGTACCTCGACTGGCCGACCGGCGGCTGGATCGGCGGGATGCAGCAGGCTCATCGCACGATTCTGAGCCTTGCCAAGGAGACGACGAAGATCGTCCCCGCGAACGGTCCGGTGATGACCAAGGCGGATGTGCAGGCGAGCCTGGATATCCTGACCAAGGTCCGCGACGAACTCGTCAAGCTGATGAAGCAGGGCAAGGGCGCCAAGGACATGATCGACGCGAAGGCCCTGAAGGAGTTCGAAGGCCAGCTCAGCGGCGATCCGGAAGCGTTCCTCTACACCGCTTACAGGGGGCTGTGGGCTCACGTGCGCGAACTCGGCGGGATCGTATAGTCCGCGCCCTTCTTCCCGACGGTTTGACAGGTCAATCCGCATTCGGTAAGCTCAATAAAGGTCCAAGACTGTCAGGAGAAGGTCTGTCTTCATGAAAACCGCAATTCCATCGCTCCAGGGCATCGAGCGCCAGTGGCACTTGATTGATGCCGAAGGCGCGGTGCTGGGCCGGATCGCCAGCCAGGCGGCCCGGATCCTTATGGGAAAACATAAGCCTACGTACACGCCGTTCCTCGACACCGGCGATCATGTGATCGTGGTGAACGCGGCCAAAGTTCGGCTGACGGGGCAAAAAGAAGAGCAAAAGATTTATCGCCGCCATTCGGGTTATCCGGGCGGCTTGACAGAAACACAAGCGCGCACGGTGCGTCAGACGCGCCCCGAGCGGATGGTGGAAGAAGCCGTGCAGGGTATGCTTCCGAAGACCAAGCTCGGCAAGCAAATGTACCGGAAACTTCAGGTCTATGCCGGCCCGAAGCATCCGCACCAGGCGCAAAAGCCGGTCCAACTGGCCGCATCGTAAGGAGATCGGAAGAAATTGGCGTTCGTACAACATCTCGGAACAGGCCGCAGGAAAACGGCGGTAGTCAGGGTATTTTTACGCGACGGAAAGGGCCAGATCACGGTAAACGGCCGGCCCTTCGATCAATATTTCCCGAGCGAGGCATCGCGTGCCATCGTCCGGCAGCCTTTGCTGGCCACCGAAACGGCCGACAAGTTTGACATTTTGATCACCGCAGCCGGCGGGGGTCCTTCCGGGCAAGCCGGAGCCGCTAAGCTGGGCATCGCCCGCGCACTGATCGAATTCAATTCGGAATTGCGCGGGAAATTGAAGGAGCTGGGCATGTTGACGCGCGATGCGCGCCAGCATGAGCGCAAGAAATACGGGCAGAAAGGCGCCCGCAAGCGATTCCAGTTCTCGAAACGCTAGTATCGCCGCATATCTGCGCTGTGGGGGCGAACTTTGGTTCGCGCCTGATCGCGTTCATTCGCGGCCAATAATGGTTCAGCAGCCCCAGGCCGCAAATCCCGCTTTGGACCGTGGCTTGGGCAAAGGCAGAAGGAGGAATTTTGCCGTCAATTAGCATGAAGGAATTGCTCGAAGCTGGCGTTCACTTCGGGCACCAGACCAAGCGCTGGAATCCAAAGATGAAGGAATACATCTTTGGCGAACGTAACGGAATCTACATCATCGACCTGCAAAAAACGCTGAAGCTGTTCAAGGACGCCATGCGGTACGTCGGCGAAATGGCAGCTCAAGGAAAAACCGTCCTGTTCGTCGGCACCAAGCGCCAGGCTCAGGAAGCCGTGGCGGAGGAAGCGGGGCGCAGCTCGCAGTTCTACGTGAACCAACGCTGGCTCGGCGGCCTGTTGACCAACATGTCCACCGTGCAGCGCTCCATCAAGCGCCTGAAAGAACTCGACGCGATGGCCGCCGAAGGCAATTGGGACGGCCGCGCCAAGAAAGAAATTATCCGGCTGGAGCGGGAACGCAAGCATCTGAACCAGAACCTGGCCGGCATCAAGGATATGAACGGCCTGCCGGATCTGTTGTTCGTAATCGATTCGAACAAGGAAGCGATCGCGGTGGAAGAAGCGCGCAAGCTTGGCATTCCGGTGGTAGCCGTGGTCGATACGAACTGCGATCCGGACAAAGTCGACTACGTGATCCCCGGCAACGACGACGCTCTCCGCGCGATCCGGCTGTTCACAACGAAAATCGCGGACGCGGTGGTCGAAGGCCGGCAGCTCGCCAGCGAGCAGGACTTCGGTCCCGAGAAGATCGTCGAAACCGGAGACGAGACTCCGGTGGAAGAACTGCCCGAGTATGCGCAGTACGTCGATCCGAGGTACGCCGAGCAGCTCATGTCGGAGAGCATGCCGGATGAGGATCTGCCGTCCACTTCGCTGCCACGCAAGGGACCCGCTTCGGAAGCTGCGGCCGACGAAGCGTCCAGCGGAAATCAGTAGGGCTTCGCAGCCCGGCTTGGCGCCTCCGGCGCAGCAGCTCAAGTCTGCGCGTCGCAAAGAATCTGCAACAAAGGAAGAACTCATGGAGATCAGTGCACAGTTGGTGAAACAGCTCCGGGATCGCACCGGAGCCGGGATGATGGAGTGCAAAACCGCTCTGGCCGAGGCCAAGGGAGACATCGCCGAAGCCGAGGTGGTCCTCCGCAAGAAGGGCATCGCTTCCGCATCGAAGAAGTCCGCGCGCTCGACCAAGCAGGGCGTCATCGCCAGCTACATTCATCCGGGGTCGCAGCTCGGAGTGCTGATCGAGGTCAACTGCGAGTCGGATTTCGTGGCGCGCACTGCCGATTTCCAGGAGCTGGTTCACGACCTGGCCATGCAAGTGGCCGCGGCCGATCCGCAGTTCATTCGCAAAGAGGACGTCACCCAGGCAGCGCTCGATAAAGAGAAGGACATTCAGCGCGGCCGCGCGCTCGGCGAAGGAAAGCCCGAGAAGATGATCGACAAGATCGTCGAGGGCCGCATGAACAAGTTCTATGAAGAGGTCTGCCTCTACGAGCAGCCCTTCATTAAGGAAAATACGACCTCCATCGCCGACGTGATCAAATCGAAAATCGCCAAGCTCGGTGAAAACATCTCGGTCTCGCGCTTCGTGCGCTTTAAGGTCGGGGATACGGCGGCCGCGGAAACCCCTGCGGCCGAGTAGCCCGTGCCTCGCTACCATCGCATCCTGCTGAAGCTAAGCGGCGAGGTCCTGGCCGGGAACGGATCGTTTGGCATCGATCCGGAACGCGTGGGCGCGCTGGCTTCAGAAATCGCGGAGGTCGCGGGATCAGGGGTTCAGACCGGGCTGGTGGTCGGCGGAGGGAATTTCTTCCGCGGTGTCGCCGCCGCCGCCCAGAACATGGAGCGCGTCACGGCCGACCACATGGGCATGCTGGCCACGGTGATCAATGCCCTGGCCCTTCAGGATGCGCTGGAGAAGGCCGGCACCCCGACTCGCGTGATGACCGCCATCGAAATGCGCTCGGTAGCCGAGCCCTACATCCGGCGGCGAGCCATCCGCCACCTGGAGAAAGGGCGAATCGTGATCTTCGCCGCGGGTACTTCGAATCCCTATTTCTCCACCGATACGGCGGCCACTCTGCGGGGCCTGGAAGTCCACGCCGAAGTGGTCGCGAAAGCCACGCGCGTGGATGGCGTCTATGACAAGGATCCACTGAAACACTCCGACGCCGTGCGGTTTTCCGAAATTGGCTATTCCGATGTTCTCTCGCGGAACCTGCGGGTGATGGACGCGTCGGCGGTGGCCATGTGCCGCGACAATCAGCTTCCCATCGTGGTTTTCAATTTGAACGTGCGCGGCAATATAATGCGTATGGCGATGGGGGAGCCCATCGGCACTCTAATTCACCAACTATGAAGCCTGAACATTCGGCCGCCGCCGCGGCCCACACCTTCAAGACCGTCAAGGAAGTCGAAGCCAATGCCAAGAGCCGCATGGATAAGTCCATTGGCGATATGCAGCACACGATCGCATCGATCCGCACCGGGCGCGCTTCGGTAAGCATTTTCGACAATCTTCGCGTGGACTATTACGGCTCGCCGACGCCGCTCAATCAGGTCGCCAACCTGCACGTTCCGGAGCCCACGCTGATTACCATCACGCCCTGGGATGTTTCTCAGATCGGCGCGATCGAGAAGGCCATCCGCACGTCGGACTTAGGCCTCAATCCCGCGAACGACGGCAAGATGATCCGCGTTCCGATTCCGCCATTGACGGAAGAGCGGCGCAAGGAGATCGTGAAACGGCTGCATCATGTGGCCGAAGAGCACCGCGTGGCTCTGCGCAACGTACGCCGCGACGCCAATGAGCACCTGAAAAAGCTGCTCAAAGACAAGGCGATCAGCGAAGACGACGAGCGCCGGGCATTGGAAGAAATTCAGAAGATGACCGACGGCTATATCGCCAAGGTGGACACAGCATCCAAGGCCAAGGAAAAAGAAATTTTGGAGATTAAATAGGCTAGTGTCGTTGCGCTTCGATGCGCGTTAGGCGGTTGTCGATTTCGACAACCTTGCTCAGTAGCAGGTCGAAGCGTGTATCGAATTGCTCTCGAGATTCGTCAGTCGGCCTTGCATCGAGGCCATGCGAGAATTCAAGTCGCCGATCCGGGAGTTGTTGATTAGGATCCCGATTAGCACGGCGATCATCGTTGGCACGTTGGCAAGCGCCAGGATGTAGAGCTGATTGTGATCCATTACTGCCTTCAGTATAGCGCCGTGATTCGTCTTGGTACCCTGGAGAAATGCGGGCCCGCATCGTCCTTTTCGCTCTGATTCCCGGCCTCCTGGCCGCCCAAAACCTTCAGGAGTTCGAAAAGAGAGTCACCCAATTCACGCTCGCCAACGGCCTGACGTTTCTGGTCGTCGAACGCCATGAAGCTCCTGTGGTTTCCTTCCACACCTACGTGAACGCCGGCGCGGTAGACGATCCGACGGGCCGCACCGGCCTGGCCCACATGTTCGAGCACATGGCGTTCAAAGGCACGCCCACCATTGGCAGCAAGAATTGGCCAGCGGAAAAGAAGGCTCTGGACGCAATTGAAGAGGCGTACAACCGCCTGGACGCCGAACGCAACAAGACGTTCCGCGCCGATCCCAAGAAGATCGAGGCGCTCGAAGCCGAGGTGAAAGCCGCCATCGCCAAAGCCGACAGCTACGTTGAAGAAAACGAGTATGACCGGATTGTGGAATCGAACGGCGGCGTCGGCATGAACGCGGGCACCGCCGAGGATGAGACAACCTACTTCTACAGCTTCCCGTCGAACCGCATTGAGCTGTGGTTCCTGCTCGAATCGGAGCGCTTTCTGCATCCGGTGTTCCGCGAGTTCTATAAAGAACGGGATGTGGTCCGCGAGGAGCGGCGCATGCGGATCGAGTCGAGCCCGCAGGGCCAGCTTGTGGAGGCGCTCGGATCCACCGCGTTCGCCGCGCATCCGTATAAAAACAGTCCCGCCGGATGGGCCAGCGACATCGAAAGCCTTCGGGCCGCCGACGCCGAGGCGTTTTATAAAAAGTATTACGGACCTTCGAACCTGACTATCGGGATCGCAGGCGACGTGAATCCCACGGAAGCGAAAAAGCTGGCGGAGAAATATTTTGGCCGGATTCCAGCGCGTCCCATACCGCCGCGAGTGGATACCGTGGAACCCGCGCAGAACGGCGAGAAGCGCGTCATGGTCGCAAGTCCAGCACAGCCGTTCCTGGTCGTCGCCTACAAGCGTCCCGACCAGTACTCGAAGGATGACGCGGTTCTCGACGTGCTCGAGCAGATCCTGTCCGGCGGGCGAACCAGCATCATCTACAAGGAAATGGTGCGCGACAAGAAAATCGCTCTGGGGGCCGCCAGCTATGCGACCTATCCCGGCGGCAAGTATCCGTCGCTGTTCGTCTTTTTCGTGGTGCCGAACAGCGGGCACACCATCGACGAAATGGAAAAGTCTGTCTACGAGATCGTCGAGCGAGTCAAGAAAGACAAACCGGATCCGGAGGCGCTTCAGCGCGTAAAGACGAATTTGCGGGCGACTTTAATCCGCAAGCTTGATAGCAATTCGGGACTGGCGGCCGAGCTGGCCTCGTATCAGGCGAGCTACGGCGACTGGCGCAAGCTCTTCACGGTGCTGGACGATTACGACCACGTCACCGCCGAGGACGTCCAGCGGGTCGCGC
>JBAIXM010000062.1:0-5517 GCA_037916615.1 Bryobacterales bacterium | reverse complement strand
TTTCCAGGCCCAGCGTTTCCCGGAGCTTCGCAGGCAACAGCACCCGGCCCGACTTGTCGATCTCCGCGTCGCCGCCGTAAACCTTCGCCAGAAACGCCAGCCGTTCGGCCGCCGCGGCGTTCTCCCCGGCGTTCTGAAAAAGTTCTTCGTTGACTTTCCACACCGCCAAAGGATAAATTCGAGCCTGACGTTGATCGAACGTGGTAATGAAAACTTTCGTGACCTCGAGTGCTTCCAAGTACGCCACAAACTCTGCGGGCAGCTTCAGACGGCCTTTCTCGTCGACGCTCGCCTGCGCGATCGAGTGGGGAGGCTCCGCCGTGCTCGGGTTTAGGTGCTGCGCGTCCGCCATTTGTAACCACTTCAGCCCACATTAGGCCACTTGAGCGAGTTTATACCGGCTTCTCGCAGATTTGCAAGAGAAATTATTGTGGGCGAAGGATTTACCCTTTTTCTTCGCCGTCGTTCTAAGGGGAGTGCCTTACTCGCTGGGCGAACCGAGGGCAACCGAAAACGAAACCTTCATGTTGTTTTTCCGGTCGGACGAGCCCAAGAAAAGCCCCGAAGGGCGCGCATTCCGCAAAGCAAACTTTTAGCGCTTCAACGCGGCCTGCCAGTTGAGGACGAACGTGAATTCCGGACGCGCCCGGCTCTGGGCAGGAACGCTCACGAGAAAGCGCTGCAAGTCCCGCGTCGCATCCATGCGAGCCCCCGGTGTGGTGCCACCCAGCGCCATGACACTCTTCGGCAGTTGGAAAAGCATCCTGGGTGCGCTCGCGTGGAATGCTTGATCGGCCGTAACGTCGACGGACATGATGCCTCCATCGCTGTTGAGAAACGCCAGTTCCTTTCCGTCGTTTCTCCACCGGGCCATCCCCATGCTCCCTTTGGAGACCATCCATTTGCCTGACGCAGGCGCGGAACCGGGCTTCGCCCCCGGCGCGAACGCCTGAACGTACAATTCGTTTTTGCCAGTTTCATCGGACATGTACGCCACCCAGCGATCGTCTGGAGAAACATAAGCGCCCACCTCGGAGGCCGGTGTCTGGACTATAGGAATCGGCTGGCGATCGGAGCCAGTCCCCGGCCCAACGGGAAGTGCGTAGACGTCGGTCTTGGTCTGCTTGGGATCTGCATTAGTAGTTGCGTGAAACAGGACGAAACGCCCGTCGCGCGTCCAATCTGTGAGCGCGCCGTTCGGAAACAGGTCGGACTTATACAAGACTTCTTCGTTCCCCGATCCGTTGGAAGCTTTGCGGTAAATTCCCCAGCCCCCGCCACGTGTGGATTGCCAGATGATCTGGCTTCCGTCGGTGGACCAGAGGGGATTGCCGTCGTTTGCGGGATCGAACGTCAGCCGGTTGCTCGCGCCTGAAGCGAGGTCCACGATCCAAATATCGTTGTTGTTGTTCTGATTGCGAACGATCGCGGCGCGTTTGCCGTCGGGAGACACCTTCACTGCGCCGGATATGGCCGGCTCGGCCGCTGTAAGGGCGCCCTTGCCATCGCGTCCGAACCAGGAGAGTTGCAGTTCCAGTCCTTCGGAGGATCCAGACCGGTAGGCGACAACGCCGTTGTCCGAAGCGCTGAAGGAAGCGAGTCCCTGAAAGGATCCCACCTGGTCTGCGATCGGCACCGGCTCGCCCGCCAGGTGGAGCCGCTTGGCATCGAACGGTTGCGCCATCAAGGTGCTATCGCGCAGATAGACAATACTCCCTGGCCCGGAATCCAGCGGCGGAACGTAGGCGGATTGATACCCCGTCGCAACCAGCCGTTTCTTATTTGGCTGTTCCGGTTTGTCGTCCAGCGAACCAAGGTATGTGCCGGCCAAGTCAGCACTCTGCGAGCCGATCAAGTACAGAAAGTGCTTGCCGTCGGGCAGGAACGCAGGAAAGATGTTGTTCCCCAGAGTGCCGGTCGGGCCGATGGTCACCGGAGTCGCCGCACCTCCCGCAGCCGACACGCGCATCACCTTTCCGGCTTGCCCAAACAGGATGACGCCTTCCCGATTCCAGGAGCCTCCTACGAGCGTGCCGGAAACGTCGCACAGCGCCACGGCGGGACCGCCCGCAATGTCCATCTTCTTGAGCTTGCCTTCACTTTGAAATGCAATAGAGCGGCTATCTGGCGACCAGAACAACGCGCCCAAAATCGGCACAGTTTCCGATCCAGGTAATGGCTGCGCGACCAGGTTATCGAGCGAACGGATCCAGATGCGCGGAATACCGTCCGCTCCACTCGCGGAGAATGCCAGCTTGCGCCCGTCGGGAGACAGCGCAGAGATTCCCGTGATCGTAAAGTTCGCGTTGTCCGGTAGCGAGGCTTTGAATCGCACGGGCTCGGCTACCGGCGGCGTCTCACGGAAATGGACGAACGCGAGAGCGCCGGCCGACAGGATGCCCAGCGCGGCAACTCCCCAAGCCGCCATTCCGAGCCGCGTTTGCGCAGGAGCGGCCGAAGCGGCTTGCATTGTCGCCGGAGCTTCATCCAGCAGCGCCATCGCGTCGCCGATATCGCGCAACCGCTTTTGCGGATCTTTTTCCAGGCAGCGCTGCAGCAGCCGGCGCACCTGAGCCGGGACATCGTTCAGATTCGGCTGGCTGAGCACCACAGCCGCGAGCGTATCGGTGACCGTCTCGCCAAGAAACAGCCGATGGCCTGTGAGCAACTCGTGCAGGATCACGCCGAAAGCCCAGATATCTGCCCGCTTATCGGCGGTCTTCCCTTTGGCCTGTTCGGGCGCCATGTAACCCGCGGTTCCCAGAATCATGCCAGCCTGCGTGGCGTGCATGCTGATGGTGGGCGATTCCTCGGGATTGCCGCTGGCGGGCGTCAGCGCATTGATCTTCGCCAGGCCGAAATCGAGAACCTTGACGGTCCCGTTCGGCGTGACTTTGATATTGGCCGGCTTCAGATCGCGATGCACGATACCTTTGTGGTGCGCGGCCTCCAGAGCATCGGCGATCTGCCGGCAGATTTTCAGGGCCTCCTCGAGCGGCATCGGCCCTTTGGGCGCTTCGCCCTCGACCAATTCCATCACCAGGTAATTCGGCCCAACGTCGTAAAGCGCGCAGATATTCGGATGATTCAGCGAGGCGACGACCTTGGCTTCCCGCTCG
Organism: Bryobacterales bacterium; assembly: GCA_037916615.1. Classification (GTDB taxonomy): domain Bacteria; phylum Acidobacteriota; class Terriglobia; order Bryobacterales; family Bryobacteraceae; genus Palsa-187. The sequence continues at coordinate 2,398 of JBAIXM010000062.1, read as the reverse complement.
AAGCGCTCGTTGAATTTTTCGGCCGAAACCTTAATGGCGACGTCGCGGCCCAGGCGCGGATCGCGGGCCCGGTACACTTCGCCCATGCCTCCCGCTCCAAGCTGGCTCAAGATTTCGTACGGACCCAGACTGGTTCCGGAAGTTAGCGGCATAGTCCTCCTCAATAACATCGCGCACAACGCAGCGGGGCGCAATAGTTACTTCGCCCCAATGAGCGCGGCCCACGCTGTGCGCTCCTAATTTACTCCGCTTTTCTGCCTCGCGGGGAGAAATTCATCGCCGGCGCGCCACGTCGGTAGTTTAGGCGCATTGGCGACGTTCACACCGATCAGCAGCCCGAATTGCGCGTACTGCTCCATGCCGGCGAAGTCCCAGTCCTCGTGATATTCATCCGAAGGCTGGTGATAATTCTTGTCGTTAAATTCCTCGATCAGCTTGTGCCCCGTTCCCGGTGGCTTGCCGACCAGGTCCTCGCCGGGCTCCACGGAAAACGACGGAATGCCCACCCGCGCAAACGAGAAATGATCGGAGCGGTAATAGAGTCCCGCTTCCGGCCGCGAATCGGGCGAGATAGTCAGTCCCATGCGCTTGGCGGCTTCCTGCACGATCGGATAGATGGTGGTGCGCTCTGCGCCGTTGACAGTCACATCCCGCGCGCGGCCGTAGGGCAGGAACATATCGAAATTCAGGCCTACAGCGGTCTTGCCGGCGGGAACCGAAGGATGCTGCCCGTAATAATAGGACCCGCGCAAGCCCGCTTCTTCCGCTGCCGCGGCCAGAAAAATCGCGGAGCGCCTCGGCTTCTGCGGCAAGGCCGCCCATGCGCGCGCCATCTCCAGCAGCATGCCGCATCCGGATGCATTATCGAGCGCGCCGTTGTAGATGCGATCTCCATTCACCGGCTCCCCGATCCCGAGGTGATCCCAGTGTGCGCTGAAAACGACGGCTTCGTCCTTAAGCTTGGCGTCGCTCCCCTCGATTTTCCCGATCACGTTGCGCGTTTCCACCGTGCGGACTTTGGCCGGAGCCCGGCCGCGGATGCGCATCGGAAGCTCGACGGCGCGGAAGCCGCGGGCGTCGGCGCGCTTGAGCATCTCATCGACCGTCGTGCCGATCGTGGCTGCGATCTTCTCGCCCGCATCCTTGGTTACCCAACCCGCGAACGCGATCGCGGGCTCACCCGCGGCGAGCTTCACTTCCTGATCCTCGCGCCCCCAGGACGACCGCACCACTTCCCAGCCGTAACTCGCCGTGGGTGTCGTGTGGATGATCAGCACCGCGGCGGCGCCGTGACGAGTGGCCTCCTCGTACTTGTAAGTCCAGCGGCCGTAGTATGTGAGCGCGCGGCCCGTGAAGAAGTTAGGATCGGTGGACGGCGGCTCGCCCGTGAACAGCACCACGACCTTGCCGCGCACGTCGATGCCCTGGTAATCGTCCCACTTGTATTCAGGCGCGACGATGCCGTGCCCGACGAACACCGCAGGCGCATCGAACTGCGCGTCGGTTCGCTGCTGGTACGTGACGCCAACAAATTCGTCCAGCCACTTCAAAGATGTTTCCGGCCCGCTGTTGGGCACGAAGGTGAGTTGCGAATCGGGCTGCGGTTCCACGCCCACGAGCGAAAATTTCTGAAAATACGTTCCCTGATCGCCCGCCGGCTTCAGTCCGAGCAAGGCGAATTGCGTGGCGATATATTCCGTGGCCAGTTCGCCGCCGCGCGAGCCGGGCGCGCGTCCTTCAAGCAGATCGCTTGCGAGAAACTTGACATGCGCGCGGATCCGTTCGCCGGAGATTTCGTTTATCTGCGCGGATACCGCGAAGGTCGCCAGGCAAAACAGAACAGCGGTTTTCATGAGTGGTTAGTGGCGAAGTCCCTTTTCGATCTGAGCGAGGCGGATCTGGCAGGCCAAACAAAGGTCCTTGCCGTCCTGTTTGGTCGCAAGCTTCGACATGGGCGGGATCTTCTGGCCGCAGGAGTCGCAGGTCCGAATCCCGTCTTTCTCCATATTCACGATGGTATCGCGCGCTCAGCAGCGGATGCTAAACTTGGGAAGTTCGGGCCGTGGCGCAGCCTGGCTAGCGCGCTTGCTTGGGGTGCAAGAGGTCCCGGGTTCAAATCCCGGCGGCCCGACCAGTAGCCTTCCGAATTTAAGGTCACTATGGCATACAACATTCTATTGATGGGAGCCTCCTACGGCTCGCTCCTCGCTTCCAAGATGCTGTTCGGCGGACACAAGATCCATCTCGTCTGCTTGCCCGCGGAAGCCGATTTGATCAACGGCGAAGGTTTTCGCGTGCGACTGCCGGTGCGCGGGCGCAAGGATCCGATCGAACTCGACTCGCGCAAGCTCCCGGGCAAAGTCACGGCCGGCCCGGCGACCGGGGTGAATCCCAAAGA
>JBAIXM010000061.1:0-16141 GCA_037916615.1 Bryobacterales bacterium | reverse complement strand
GAAACCAGAGCCGAGCTTGGCGGGTTTCCACTGATCGAAGATCACGCCGTGCGAAACGTAGACCCATCCCAGACGCGGCGCGGGCGCGGATGCCGCCGAAAGAGCGGGGATCATGGAATCCAGCATGGGCAAGGCCACGGTAGCGCCGAGGCCCTTCAGCATCGTCCTGCGGGCCATCTTTTTCTTCGTGAGGAACGTCATGGATTCTTCCTTTCGGCTTTCACGGTTCGCATCTGAAATGGAGCGCTCTTGACCACGCCGAGCACCAGATCGTCGAACTTGTAATCGCTCGCGGCGGCCTCGCGGACCACATTCCGTATCGCAGGCTGATCGAAGTATTGCACGTTGCGCCCCATGGCGTACATCAGCAGCTTCTCGCTAACGGTGCCGACGAAGCGCTGTGGATCTTTGAGCACGAGTTGCTTCACGCCCGCAAGACCGTCTACCGCCGTCCCATCCGGGAGCTTGCTGGAAACGTCGATGGGCTGGCCGGCATCCTGATCGCGCCACTGCCCGATGGCGTTGAAATTCTCCATCGCGAATCCGATCGGGTCCATGCGCGCGTGGCAATTCGCGCAGGCAGGATCGGCCCGGTGCCGAACCATCGCGTCGCGCAGGGAAAGCTGTTCGTCGGCCTTCGAGCCTTCGGTTTTGAGCGACGGAACGTTCGGAGGCGGAGGCGGAGGCGGCGAACCCAACAGGTTCTCCAGAATGTATTTCCCTCGCAGCACCGGAGAAGTGCGGGTGGAGTACGAGGTCAGCAACAGAATCCCGCCCTGCCCGAGGAGTCCTCCGCGCGGGCTGTCTTTCGGGAAGGTGTATTTGCGGAACTCGCTGCCGCGAATGTTCGGGATGCCGTAGTTCTCGGCCAGGCGCTGGTTCAAGAACGTGTAGTCGGCGGTCAGCAGCTCCAGCACGCTGTGGTTCTGCCGCAGCACGCTGTCGAGGAACATCTGCGTTTCTTTTGCGAAGGCGTCGCGCAAGTTTTCATCGAAGTCCCGGAAAACGAACAGATCCGGGGCCTTCACGTCGATATCGCGCAGATACAGCCACTGCGCGGCGAAGTTCGTGACCATCGATTCGGAGCGTTCATCGGCCAGCATGCGGCGGACCTGCTGTTGGAGGACTTCGGGCTGCCGGAGCTTGCCGGACGCAGCCACGTTCAGGAGTTCGTCATCCGGGATGCTGCTCCACAGGAAAAAAGAAAGCCGCGAGGCCAGTTCCAGATCGCTGACCGGGTGCGCGCTGCCGGGAGTGGCACCAGCCGGATCGCGCTCGATGCGATAGAGGAACTGCGGACTCACCAGCAGGCGTTCGAGTGCGCGCTGGACTCCGAGGTCGAAATCCCGCTCCTTGCGGCCCGCTTCGTAGAACGAAAGAAGCGTGGAGACGTCCGCATCGGTCACGGGACGCCGGTAAGCACGGCGAGCGAGCGTCGAGAGAATCTGTTTGGCGCACGACGGCTCTTCCGAAGCGTTCGCCGGACGGCACGTGAAGATTCGGCGGCGGCTGGGTGTATCGCCGGGACCGGTTGCGTTGTAGGGTCCGCGAATCGTGATCGCGGCGATGGCGGGCTGCGTTCCGCGGCTGCGCTGGCGGGGACGAAGTGTGGCTTCATCCAGAGCTTCGGTTTTCTGGACGAACGTAACGCCGATGGTTCGCGGTCCAGCTTTCACAGCGATGCGGAAATCCGTGGGACTGGGTCCGCCACGGCCGGCACCTCGTCCTCCACGGCCGCGTCCACCGCCTCCGCCGAGCGTGACTAATTCTTTGCGCTCGCCATCGACGGTGACTTCGAGCTGATGCTGGTCGCGAGCCGAGCCGGCCATCTCAAGCTGAATCTCGTACTCGCCATCCAATGGAAAATAGCTGTCGATCACCGTTCCGCCCCGGGTGCCCGGAGGCAGATCTTCGGCCTGTACATCCTGCGGTCGTTCGAGCGGCAGCCGGTGGATATTCACCATCACCGGCATCGCCGGATCGCCGACGGCCAGGCGCGCGATCTTGGTGGAAGCGTCCAGATACCGCTCCATGGTTGCGGGCGAAACATACAGCAGATCGGCGATGTTGTCGAACCCACTGGCGGCATTGTCGGCCGGCAGCAGGAGCGTGTAGTCCATCTCCTTGGGCAAATTGTCTATGGCGAGCAGATCGCGGATCGCGTTCGAGTACTCGGTGCGCGTCAGGCGGTGGAGATTGGGCAGATCGCCCGGATTGGGCTTGGCCGCCGCCACCCGGTCCAATTCGGTTTCAAGATACGTTGCGACGCGATCGTAGGTCGCAGCATCCGGGCGCGGAAGGGGAACCGGCGGCATGGACTTCGCGCGAAGCTGCCGGATCACGCGTTCCCACGTCTCCGCGTTCTGAGCAACCTGGCCGAGCGTGCTGGGGTCGAGAACCACGCCTCCGGTTTTGAGCCTCGCATTGTGACAGCCCACGCAATACTGCTTTACGACGCCGCTTGCACCTTGCTCCGGGGAGAGGGTCTGTGTCTGGCTTGTTGTGGTCACCAGGAGCACTCCCAAAATTGTGCCCGCGAACCACTCTACGGCCGCTTTTGCAGTCATTCCAGTCAGTTCCGATCGATTATACAGCGCTTGAGCATTGGACTGAAGCGCGCAACTTGCCCCTGAATCCGAAGTCAGGCGGTCCCGCATGACTTGCATGCAAGAACCGCCCACCTGCGGGTAGTTTACCTGTCAGGCGGTCATAGTGTCAATGAAATTTGGCGTCCCCCGTAGAGCCTTGTATGCAGCTTGCCTCTGGGTTAGAATGAAGCCCGGATACTTATGAATCCTACCCGCGCGTGGTTTCTCACAGGTTCGATGTTGCTCTGGGGAGCGGCCAGCTTGAGCGCCGCCGATTCCGGGCTGATGGATGCGGTGAGGCGCGGCGATGCTGCCGCGGTCCGTGCCGTGATCGCGAAGAAAGCGGACGTGAATGCGCCGGCGGTGGATACTTCGACTCCGCTTCACGCCGCGGTCCAGAAGAATGACCTCGAAATCGTCAACCTGCTGATCGACGCGGGCGCGAACGTGAATGCTCAGACGCGATACAAGATCACGCCGCTCTCGCTGGCCTGTTCGAATGGCAACGCGGCGATGATCGAGCGTCTGCTCCAGGCGGGCGCGGATCCCAACAGCACTTCCGAAGAAGGCCAAACCGCGCTGATGACCGCCGCGCTGAACGGCAAAGTGGACGCGATCAAGGTTCTGCTCAGCCATGGCGCGAAGGTGAACGCCGTTGAGCCGTTCAAAGGACAGACCGCACTGATGTGGGCCGCCGGCAACGGGAACGCCGATGCAGCGGCGATGCTGATCGAGTTCGGCGCCGATGTGAAGGCCAAATCCAAAGCAGGATTTACGGCGCTGCTGTTCGCGGTGCTCAATGACCAGATTCCCGCCGTAAAAGTTTTGCTGGCGCACGGAGCCAATATCGACGATCGCGCGCTGGACGGCAGCACCGTGCTGAACATGGCGATCATCAACGCTTATTACGATATGGCCTCGGTGCTGCTGGACCTAGGCGCCAATCCCAATATTCAGGATCTGAACGGAACGCCGCTGCATTCGCTGGTGTGGATGCGCAAGCCGGGCACCTCCTGGGAAGCCGCGGCCACAGCCACCGATCCGATCACGGTTCCCCGGCCGGTGAAGGAAAAAACGACCGCGCTGGAGCTGGCCGAGAAGCTGCTCCAAAAAGGCGCGGATCCGAATGCGCGCATCGCCTGGAAAGAAATGCCGATGACCAAGGGGCTCGGAACCACGAAAAATCCGCCGAACATCAACCTGGGACGCCACTATCTGAGCTTCGTGGGATCGACGCCGTTCTACAACGCCGCCCGCAATGGCGATGCGCCGATGATGCGTTTGCTGGTCAAGTACGGAGCCGATCCGAAGATGCCGACTGCGGTCGGCGTGACGCCGCTGATGGCCGCGGCGTGCCTGGATTACTACGAAGGCGAGACTCCTGGTCCGCTGACCGGCGTTTCGGAAGCCGAGCGTCTGGAAGCCGTAAAGCTGGCGCTAGAGCTCGGCAACGATATCAACGCCAAAACGCATCTGGGCGACTACCCGATGACCGGCACGCCGGAATCGATGCTGGCGCACTATCCCGACAATTTCGACGATCTGGCCGACCTCGGCGTGGGCGATCCGCGCTGGGACGGCATGACCGCTCTCCACGGCGCGGTGATCTGCAACCAGCCCTCAATCCTTCAGTTCCTGGTGGATCGCGGCGCGGATGTGAACGCGAAAAGCAGGCTGGGCTGGACGCCCCTGACGATCACCCAGGGTATCTTCATGGCGAACTCGAAGAAAGAGTTCCCAGTGGCGCGCCAGATTCTCGAGAAGGCAATGGCCCAGAAGGGCGTTCTCGCCGCGAATAAGCCTTAATGGATCGCGCACAACGCTGAAACCCGCTGTGCGCTCAGTAGCGCACCCAGTCGCGTTCGAATCGGAAGACTTCCTTCGCCGGCGGCAGCGGCGCCTGCGTTTCGATCCAGCGCACGGGTTCCGTGCCTGCGTTTTCGAAGCTGTGGATGCAGCCGACTCCGGTCCAGATGACGTCTCCCGGCCCGAGATCGTACGATTTTCCGTCGGCGACCGCGTGCACGCGTCCGCTGACGATCAGGTAAGACTCCTCGAACGTATGATCGTGCGGATCGATCTTCGCGCCCGGCAGATACTGGATCAGAAACAGCGATTGATGGATCGCGCCGAAGGAGCGGTCGACGAACATCTTGATGGCGACGCCGGTGGTCGGGTTGAATCCTTCCATCTGCGAAGGTCCGCCCGGGCGCGGCAGTTGCGATTCGTCGAAGTGGCCGGTGAGCGCGTCTTGCTGCCCATCCGTGCCATCCTTCGCGAAGAAAGTGTCGCGGCCGTAGTCGATCGGGCGCGGCTGCGGAGCCTGCATCTCGAGCCAGCGCGCAGGACGGTCGCTCGCGTTTCGCCAGGAGTGACCAACACCGGTCGCGATCAGGCCGAAATTTCCGGGACCGAGCGTGTGGGTCTTGTTACCGGACTGAAGCGTGAGCGTACCTTCCAGGACGTAAAAACTTTCTTCGAACGAGTGCAGATGCGGCTCGATGTTTCCGCCGGGTGCCAGGAAGCAAATGCCCACACCCATATGAACCGATCCCATCGCGCGGTCGACGTAGGTCGCCCGCCGGAATCCGGTGCTGTGTGATTCATAGAGCTTCGGCGTGGTCGCGGCGGATTCATCGATCCTCGAAACGGAGTGCATGCCGGTCATCATACCGCCTGATCGGTCCAGCTTGTAAGATAGTTCTCTGCTCGCGATCCTCACAAAAGACGAACGCCGCGCGTTCATCGCGTGCGCCGGAGGCTGGGCGCTCGACGCCATGGACGTTCAGCTCTACAGTTTCGTGATTCCCGCGTTGATCTCGATCTGGGGCATCACGCGTGGGGAGGCCGGAACGCTGGCAACCGCCGCCTTGCTTGTTTCTGCGGTGGGCGGATGGCTCGCAGGCTGGCTGGCCGATCGCATCGGGCGCGTGCGAACGCTGCAAATCGCGATCCTGTGGTTTGCCGTGTTCACGTTTCTTTCCGGGCTGGCGCAAAGTTTCGAGCAGTTGTTCACGGCGCGCGCCCTGATGGGTCTTGGATTTGGTGGCGAATGGGCGGCCGGCGCAGTGCTGCTGGGGGAAGTGACGCGCCCCGCGCATCGCGGCAGAGCGCTGGGCATGATGCAGGCGGGATGGGCCGTGGGATGGGGCGCGGCTGCGTTGCTCTACGCATTCTTCTTTTCGGTTCTGCCGCCGGAAACGGCGTGGCGGGCGCTGTTTCTGATCGGAATCGCTCCGGCGTTGCTGGTTTTCTTCGTGCGGCGCTACGTCCGCGAGCCGGAAGTGTACTTGAAAACGCGCTCGCAACTTGCCGTGAGCAACGACCAACCTTCCGCCTGGGAAATTTTCCGTCCGCCGCTGCTGCGGATCACCGTGCTGGGCGGGGTGATGGGCACCGGAGCACAGGGCGGATACTACGCCGTGACCACCTGGCTGCCGACGTTCCTGCGAACCGAGCGCAAGTTGTCGGTGCTCGATTCGGCGGGTTATCTGGCGGTTTCGATCGCCGGAGCCTTTTGCGGATACCTGACCGGCGGATATCTGGCGGACCGCATCGGGCGGCGCTTTACATTCCTGGTATTCGCCGTAGGGGCGGGCGTGGTGGCCGCCGCCTACACGATGATTCCGTTCGGGGACGCCGCCATGCTCGTGCTGGGATTCCCGCTCGGCTTCTTCGCCTCAGGTGTGTTCAGCGCGATGGGGCCTTTCTTCACCGAGCATTTCCCTACTCGCGTGCGCGGCGTCGGCCAGGGATTCGCGTATAACGTGGGGCGAGCCACAGGCGCACTATTCCCGACCCTGGTCGGCATGCTTGCAGCTCACATCCCGCTGAGCCAGGCGATCGGACTCTTTGCGGGGCTGGCTTATGCCACCATGGCCATAGCAGCGTTCCTGCTGCCTGAAACGCGAGGTAAAAATCTCACATGATTCGCAGCACAGACCGGATTTTAACCACCCACGTCGGCAGCCTGCCGCGGCATGACGAACTTTCGGATCTTCTGGTTCGCCGGGAGGAAGGCGAGGCCATCGACCCCGGCCAGCTCGCGCGCGAGATGGATCGGGCCGTACAACGCATCGTGGACAAGCAGGCCGAAGCGGGGATCGATATCGCCAACGACGGCGAGCAGCAGCGCGTCGGATTTCAAACGTATGTGCCCCAGCGGATGTCGGGATTCGCGGGCGAATCCAAGCGCCGCCGCGGCCGCGATTACGAGGAATTTCCGGAGCTGGTGGAAGTACTGATGCGCCGGTTCCCCAGGCGCAGCCGGATGCAGAACGCTCCGGAGGCTCAAGCCGAGTTGCATTACCTCGATACGACGCCCGTTAAACGGGAGATCGCGCGGCTCAAACAGGCAGCCAGCGGAAAGACTTTCATAGCCTGCTTTATGACGGCCCCCTCGCCCGGAATCATCTCAAGCACGATGCTGAATGCGTTCTATGACTCGCAGGAGAGCTACTTGAACGCGATCGCACGCGAGATGGGCAACGAGTACCGCGCAATCCACGAAGCCGGGCTGCTGCTTCAGATCGATTCGCCGGACCTGGCAATGGATCGCGCTATGTTCTATCGCGATTTGTCCGATGCGGAGTTCGTCAAAGCCGCCGAAATGCACGTGGCGGCGATCAACAAGGGAATCGACGGCATCCCACGAGAGCGCGTCCGGCTGCACGTCTGCTGGGGCAACTGGGACGGCCCGCATATTTTCGACGTGCCGCTCGAGCTGATCCTGCCGGCGCTGTATCAGGCGAACGTGGGGGCGCTGAGCATCGAGTTCGCCAACCCGCGGCATCAGCATGAGTACGAGGCTTTCCGAAAATATCCGCTGCCGGATCACATGACGCTGATTCCGGGAACGGTCGACACGACCACGAACATCGTTGAGCACCCGCAGGTGGTCGCGCGAAGGATCCAGGAGGCGGTGGCCGCCGTGGGTGATCGCGAACGAGTGATCGCCGGCGTCGATTGCGGCTTCGGAACATTCACACGGCGCGAATGGGTGATCGAGCCGGCGGTGTGGCTGAAGCTGAAATCGCTGCGCGAAGGAGCCGATATCGCTTCGGCGCGGCTGTGGGGCAGGAAGGCGGCTTCTTAGAGGCTCACTTCGGAATCGGCGGTACTTCCAGGTGGAAGATTTTGAGTGAATCGCCGTCGGCGGCCTGAAGCGTGGCGCTTTCAGAGGGGCCTAGATAGATGCCCATCCCCTTCGAAGCCTCGTGCCGCTGGTTTTCAAGCTCGATGCTTCCCGTCCCTTCCATGAGGTACAAAAGCTGGTGCTTGTTGCTTGCCTCAGCTTTGTACGTTTCGCCGGACTTCAGCCAGCGCAGCGTGCCAAGAACGTTTTTCGCGCCCGCGAGTTTCTGATTCAGGATCTCGGTCGCTTCGCCCTGCGGCATTTTCACACGCGGGAGTTTGTTGGTATCGATGAACGTGAGCGACATAGAATCTCCTAGGTCTGCACCCAAACGCGGCCGTCTACGCGATTCCACACCAGGTCCTCAGGCGTGCCGTCGAGAATCGTCGTCTTGAAGCGGTTCGGGGCCTGAAATTCGAAATAGAACAGCGGCGACTCGGTGGCCCGCAGACGATGCTTTTCTTCCGCTGGGATGAAGACCATGTCGCCCGGGCCGACGTTCCGAACCCCTTCCGGACTCTCCACCGTCCCATGGCCTTCCATGATGAAGTAGAAATGCTCGCAGTTCACGTGAAAGTGATACGGCGACGACGCGCCATGCTTGTAGCGCATGATTCCGGCGAGCATGTCGTCAAGGTTCGTGAGCTCTTTGTTGACGAAAAACGTCCGCTCGCGGCCCGGCACCGCTGAGACCAGCTTCGGTAACTGGTCCTCGTGGAAAATATATGCCATAACTCTCCTATCTTAGTTCCGCGGCCTGTAGGCCAGGCGAGCGACTTCGGCGTAGGGGACAGACGCAACGGTCGCGCGCATTTCGATCTGCTTGTGGCGCTCGACGGTGGGTTTGGACGTTCCGCCGCTTTCTTCGCCCCATACGACAGTGACTTCCGTGCCGGGCTCGGCGTGTTCGCTATCGACAATGCCGAGCGAGATCATCGCGCGTTCGTTGTACGTATAGCCCGTGTAGGTCGAGAGCCCGACGGTCTTGCCGTTCTTGATGACCTTGTCGTAGGGCAGCGTCGCGTAATTCGCGAGCGGCAGATCGATGTATTTTTCGATGTCGCCGCCGGCGCCGATCAGCGAGCCGAACGCACGCGCGAAGTCCTGGCCGTTCCAGACGAGCGTGACTTTCTTGGCCCTCGGATTGGCCGCAATCTTTTCCAGAGCGGCCCGGCCGGTGAAATCGTGATCGAATTTCACGAACGGTCCGTACCCGAGATCATAAGGCGTCAGGTAGTAGTCTTCGATATTGCCGGAGACGAAACTCCCACCGAGCGAGGCCATCGCCTCATAGCTCTGACCTGTGAGCCACTGGCGGTACGCTTTCATCTCTTCTCCCGTGTAGATCGCGGGAAGCGGAGACGGAATCCATCCCGATTCAAGGCAAGTAGTCGGATACGCGCGGGAGCCGACCTGGCGGATACCGAATTCCCGGCCGGCTTCGACGATCGCATTGCGAACATCGTCGCCGTGTTCCCAAGGGCCGAAAATTTCCCATCCCGGCTGCCCGACCATCCCGTGGCGCAGCGCGCGCACAGGATGTCCCGCGATGGTGATTGTCTCCATGTTAAAAAACCGGATATCGGGCGCAGGTTTGCCCAGAACCTTCTCCATCACGTTCAGCGCGTTAGGGCCCTGCACCTGGAAGCGGTAGGTTTTGCGGCGGCCCTGATTGACGGCCGAGCGCTCATCGCGCTCCGCCCGCACCTTGTACTTACCGCTTTCGGCGTGGTACTGCACCCAATTGCAGGCTGGCGGACGTCCGACAAGTTGGAACTTGTTGTCCTCGAGATAAAACAGGATCACGTCGCCGATCACGTAGCCCTGGTGGTTGCACGCGATAAACTGCTTCGCCTGATTGACTCGGAAATTCGCGAAGCTGTTCACTCCAAGATCCGAGAGCAGCTTCAGCGCATCGGGACCTTCCAGATAGAGATCCGTCATGTGGTGCGACTGGTCGAACAACGCGCAGGTTTCTTTCCAGGCTCGCTGCTCGTCGCGCCAGTTGGTGAATTCGGAACGAACGACGGGAAATGCATACGGTCCGATCTGCGAATTCCGGAGCATCTTTACCGGATTTCCGGCAGCATGCAAAGCTTCTTCCAGGTTTCTATGGCTCATCGTAAATATTCGAGGGCGTCTCAAGCGCCATCACCAGGTCTTTCAGGAACGCCGCCGCCTGCGCGCCATCCACTACGCGATGATCGCTCGAAAGCGTGACGGTCATCATCGGGCGCACGGCAGGCTGTCCGTTCACGGCCACAACCCTTTCGGCGATACGGCCCACGGCCAGAACGGCGGTCTGCGGAGGGGTGATGATGGCCGTGAACTGATCCACGCCATACATGCCCAGGTTGCTGATGGTGAACGTGCCTCCTGAGACATCGGCGGGCCGCAGAGCGCCGGCTTTGGCGCGCTCGGCGAGATCGCGGCGCTGCGTGGCGATCGCGGCGAAATCCAGTTCGTTGGCTTTGTGGATCACGGCGCCGATCACGCCCTCCTTCACGGCGACCGCCATGCTGATGTTGATCTCCGGATTCGGCTGGATCGCGCTGCCGGTCCAGGAGCTGTTCATCTTTGGGTGCTTTCCGAGCGCGCGCGCAGTGAGGGCGATCAGGAAATCGGTGACCGTGAACCTGTCGTGCCCAAGTCTCGCGCGCGCGTCGAGCAGCCCGCGCGCATCCACTTCGCGGGTCAGAAAAAAATGCGGCGCCTGGGTCCAGCTTTGCGTAGTGCGCTCTGCCATCAGGCGGGCGATCGCGCTCAGAGTTTCGGCAGAGGCGGATGGGGCGGCGGCTTCGGCGGCTTTTAGAACATCTTCGCCGGTTATCTGGCCGTCCGGACCCGTGCCGCGGATCGTCGTAATATCCACGCCCTTTTCCTGCGCGATCCGGCGAGCTTTGGGCGAAATGCGCGGACCTCCCGCGCTCGCGGATGGCGTGGGCGCCGGAGCGGGCGCGGCTGCCGTGACGGAAGCTGAAGTCATGGGACGAGCCTGCTCGGCCATGCCACGCGCGAGCGTGTCGGCTTCCGCGGGAGGCTGTTCTCCAGGCGCGACTAGCCAGGCGATGATCTGTCCCACGGGAACCACGTCGCCGGCTTGCGAGCGAATGCCCGCGAGAATCCCGTCCGTGGGCGCTTCCAGCTCGAAGGAAACTTTGTCGGTCTCGATTTCGAGCAGCGGCTCGCCTTTAGCCACGCGGTCGCCTTCCTTCTTGATCCAGACCAGAACTTTTCCGGTTTCCTGCGCCAGCTCGAGCGCCGGCATCACGACGCTAACCGCCATTTACCGGCTCGCCCCTGCTTCGGCGCGCGCGCTCGCCTCCACCAATTCGACAACGCGGGTGTTCGGCGCAGGATCGTGCTCGCGTATGGCCGGCAGCGGCCCGTCAACAGTGACGTACTGCGTGCCCGCGACGAGCAGTTTTTCGGCCGGGAAACGCGTGATCACTTCGTGGCCGGTCGCCGTTACGACGATTTCTTCTTCGATGCGCGCCGCACTCCAGCCATCCTTGGAAGGCCAGAAGGTTTCGAGCGCGAACACCATGCCGGGTTTCAGTTCGTAGGAATGTTCCAGCGAGACCAGCCGGCTGATCACCGGTTTCTCCCAGATCGCCAGTCCGATTCCATGCCCGAATTGCAGCGCGAACGCGGCTTCTTCGTTCGGGAATCCGAACTCCTGCGCCTTAGGCCACACTGCGGCGATCTCCGCCGTGGTTCGGCCCGGCTGAATCAGCGAAATGGCAGCGTCCAGATAGTCGCGGCAGCGCTGATATGCGTCAACCAGCGCGGGCGATCCGTAGCCGATCGCGAAGCACCGGTAATAGCAGGTCCGGTAGCCCATGTAGGAGTGCAGAATGTCGTAATAGACGGGGTCGCCGGGACGGAGCACCCGATCGGAAAAAAGATGCGGATGCGGGCTGCAGCGCTCGCCGGAAATCGCGTTTACGCCTTCGACATACTCGGAACCGAGATCGTACAACACCTTGCTGGCGAGACCGACCGCTTCGTTCTCGCTGAATCCCGGCCGCATCGCGCGATAGAGCTCTTCATAGGCGGCGTCCACCATCATGGCCGAGGTGTTGAGCAGCGCAATCTCGTCTTCAGTCTTGATCACGCGCGCGTCGGACATAAGCTGCTGCCCGTCGACGACCGTGATCCCTTCTTTTTGCAGCGCAAACAGGATCGGCGGCTCAATCACATCCACGCCCACCGGCTCCTTCTGCAATCCGCGCATTTCGAGCTCGATCTTGATTTTGCGAGCGACGTCCTCGGCGCGTCCCATCTCGGGCGACATCGCGCCGCGCAGGAGCGAAATTCCGGGGCGCGAGCGCTCGCCGAGCCAGGGGCAATAGAGCTGGTGATGCTTGGCAGCCGAGCCGAAATCCCACAAAATCGGCTCGTCGTTCTGCGGAAGGAGCGTGAAGCGGCTGATCTTGTCCTGCGCCCAGGTGCCGATGTGCGTCGACGTCAGATAGCGCACGTTGTTCATGTCGAAGCACAGCAGCGCGCCCATTTCCGACTTCGCCAGCAGCGCTTTCGCCCGCCCGAGCCGTTCGCGCCGCAGCCGGTCGAAATCGATCCGCTGCTCCCAATCGACTGCCATCGTGCCGTGTGTTCTCAGTGCCACGGTTTCCCCCTGTTGTCTAGAACTACTTTCCGCACATTTTCAGCGCAGCTTCCGCGACCGATTGCTCCGTCGGCACTGTCGCATCCTCCAGCGGCGGCGAGAACGGAATCGGCACGTGCATCGCGCCCATCCGCTTCACCGGAGCTTCCAGATCGAAAAACGCATTCTCCTGGATCACCGACGCGAGCTCGCCCGTGACTCCGTAACGCCCGTAGCCTTCATCGACGACGATCACGCGCGACGTCTTGCGCGCCGAATCGATCAGCGTTTTCTCGTCCAACGGCCATAGCGTGCGAGGATCGACCACTTCCGCGCTGACGCCGCGCTCTTCGAGAAGCCTCGCCGCGCCCAGCGCCACCTGCACCATGCTGCTGGTGGCGATGATCGTGATATCGTCGCCCTGACGCTTCACGTCGGCGACACCCAGCGGAATCGTGTACTCTTCCTCGGGCACCGGCCCCTTCAGCTTGTACATCATTTTGTCTTCGTAGAAGACCACGGGATTGTCGTCGCGGATCGCCGATTTCAGCAGCCCCTTGGCATCATAGGGCGTCGACGGCATCACTACTTTCAGCCCCGGAATGTGGCAAAACCACGCATGCAGCGATTGCGAATGCTGGGCGGCCGAACGGCGCGTCGCTCCCAAAGTGGTCCGCAGCACCATCGAGCATTTCCACTTGCCGCCCGACATGTAATGGATCTTCGCGGCCTGGTTCGCCATCTGGTCCATGATGAGGCCGGCGAAATCGCCGAACATGATGTCGACCACCGGGCGCATCCCTGTCATGCCCGCGCCTACGCCGATGCCGGTAAATCCCGGCTCCGAGATCGGCGTGTCGAGCACGCGCTCCGTGCCGAATTCCTGCACCAGCCCGCTCAGCACCTTGAACGTGGTCCCGGCTTCGGCCACATCTTCGCCCAGGATGAACACCGTCGGATCGCGCCGCATTTCCTCGGCCAGCGCCTCGCGCACAGCCTCACCCAGTGTCAGTTCGCGAACGGCCACAGCAGCTTCAGGCATACACGTCTTGCTCCACCTTGTCGGGCGCCGGATACGGAGCTTGCATGGCGAACTGCACGCCGCGTTCGATCTCGGCCTTCACCTCAGCCTGTATCTGGTCGAGAGCGCCGCGATCGGCGATGCCCTGCGTCAGGATCGCTTCCGCAGCGATCCTGAGGGGATCGCGCTCGACCTTCCACTTTTGCTCTTCCTGCTTCGAGCGATAGTATTCGCGGCTGATATCGCCCACATGGTGCCCCATGAAGCGGTACGTGTTGGCCATCAGGAACGCGGGCCCCTCGCCGCGGCGAGCGCGATCGATCAACCGCTTCGCGACTCCATAGACGGCGCGCACATCCTGGCCGTCGACCGCTTCCGACTGCACTCCGAACGCCGCGCCGCGCGCCAGCAGATCGCCCGCAGCGGCTTCCGAATAATGCGTGTACTCGTTGTACAGATTGTTTTCGCAAACGTAGATCACCGGCAGCTTCCACAGCGCCGCCATGTTCATCACTTCGTAAACGATTCCCTGCCCCAGCGCGCCTTCGCCGAAGAAGCACACCGTCACGCGGCCGTTCTTCAAACGCTTGGCCGAAAATGCCGCGCCCGTCGCGATTCCCGCGCTGCCCGCGACGATCGCATTCGCTCCGAGATTTCCTGTATCCGGATCGGCGATGTGCATCGAACCGCCCTTGCCCTTGCAGTATCCGGCCTCCTTGCCGAGCAACTCGGCGAACCTGCGGTCGATCGCCGCGCCCTTCGCCAGGCAATGCCCGTGGCCGCGATGCGTGCTGGTGATGTAGTCGTCGGGCCGCAGCGCTTCGCACACGCCCACGGCGATCGCTTCCTCACCGATGTAAAGGTGCGCCAGTCCCGGCATCAATGCGCGCGTGTAAAGATCGTTGACCTGCTCCTCGAACAGGCGAATCATCGTCATCCTTCGGTACATTCGCAAAAAATGCTGCGCGTCGATGACCGCTTCCGAATCGTTGCGGGGACCAGCAATGGCAGTACTCATTGGTTTACTCCAGACATACGCGCGAGCACCTCGAACACGATGGCGAAATCTTTTTTCGCCAAGCCCATGGCGCGCGCAGCCGTCAACATTTCGTTGGTCGCCGCGGTGGTCGGCAAAGGCACGTCCACCTGGCGGCCCAACTCCAATGCTAATAGCATATCCTTCTGCATCATGTTGACGTCGAACCAGGCTTCCTCGGGCATTTTCAGCACGAACGGCCCACGGTATTGAACCATGGGCGAGCCGATCACGCTGTGGGTCATCACGTCGACCGCGATCTCACGCTGGATACCGCTCTTTTCCGCGAGAAGCACGCCTTCTGAGAACGCGAGCATTTGCACGGCGAGGCTCAGATTCGTCGCGATCTTCATCACCAGAGCCAGCCCGTTATCGCCCACGTGGGTGACCTTCGGGCCGATATCGAGCAGCAGCGGCTTCAAGCGCTCGAACGTCTCGGCGCGTCCGCCGACCATCACCGAGAGTTTCCCCTGCTGGAGCGTGATCACGCTGCCGGACACGGGAGCGTCCACCATATCAGCGCCTTTTTCACGCGCTTTCGCGGCGAAAACGCGGCTCACGGCCGGACCGACGGTGCTCATGTCCACCAGAACCTTGCCCGAGCTCAATCCCGCCAACATCCCGTCGGCGCCGTCGAAAACCTGCTCGAGGGCCGCCGAGTTGGTGACCATCGAGAGCGTCACATCGGCAGCTTCGGCGACGCCGCGCGGCGTGCCGGCCCATTTCATGCCGCGGTCGATCAGGCGCTGCGCTTTCGATTTCGTACGGTTATAGCCGGTGACCGTGTGGCCTTTATCGAGCAGGCGCGCGACCATCTCGCCGCCCATGACCCCAAGACCTACGAACCCCAGATTCGCCATCGTTCTAGTCTAACGCTGAAGCTCCGCTGGCCTACTTGATCCAAACTGCCTTTGCGTTCATGAACTCGCGGATTCCGTGAACGCCCAGTTCCCGCCCATGGCCTGAGTGCTTTACGCCGCCGAAAGGAATGCGCGGGTCGGAGGCGACCATCTGGTTGATGAAGACCATGCCCGCCTCGATCTCGTTGGCGAATCGGTCCTGCTCGGCCGGATCGTTGGTCCACGCGCTCGCCCCCAGGCCGAAGCGGTTGTCGTTGGCGACCTGGATCGCTTCGTCGATATCCTTGACTCGAAATACGGACGCAACCGGACCAAAGAGCTCTTCGCGATATGCGGGCGAGTACTCCGGGATGTTGGCCAGCACCGTGGGCGCATAAAAATTTCCCGGGCGATCGAGCGGTTTCCCGCCAGTGAGCAGGCGAGCCCCGGCGCCGACAGTCTTCTGCACATCCGCATGCAGCCCCTTGAGCGCATCCGCCGATGCCAGCGGGCCGAGCTCCGTCTCCGGCTGCATCGGATCGCCGACCTTAAGCGCTTCCATCTGCCTCACGAACTCGCGCTCGAACTTATCGGCGATTTGTTCCGCGACAATGAATCGCTTGGCGGCGATGCAGGACTGCCCATTGTTGATCACCCGCGCCTTTACCGCGGTGGATACCGCCTCGTCCAGATTCGCGCTCGGCATCACGATGAATGGATCGCTCCCGCCCAGCTCCAGCACGACTTTCTTGATATTCTTCGCCGCGGAAACGCCAACCTGGACGCCGGCGCCTTCACTTCCGGTCAGGGTCGCGGCCGCGATCCGCGGATCGGCGACTACGCGCTCCACTTGGTTGGCGCCGATCAACAACGTTTGGAACACACCCTCCGGGAAACCGGCTTGCGACAGAATC
>JBAIXM010000060.1:0-6829 GCA_037916615.1 Bryobacterales bacterium | reverse complement strand
CTGGCTGCTGCGAAACTCACCGGCGAGGCGGCGCGCGGACGCGCCCTGTTCTCCGATGCGGTGCGCAGCTTCGGGCGTTGCTCCACTTGCCACGAAGTCTCCGGGATCGGCATCTCGGTCGCCACGCCGATCGCGAGAGTCCCCGCGGATGCCGCCGCGCTCAAGAATCTCGCCACGCCCCAGGTGGCGACGGTCACTCTCGGGAGCGAATCCATGCCTGGGCTGGTGGTCGGGAAAAAATCCGATGCGGTGATGTTCTATGATCTGACGACGCCGCCTCCGGTGCTGCGGACCGAATCGCCCGCAGCAGTTCAGACGCGCGAGGGCAGCAATTGGCGCCACGCTTCCATAATCGGCGCTTACAGCGACGCCGAATTATCCGCCATCCTTGCGTATCTGCGCGCGGTAGTAAAGCCCTGACGATTTTCACCATCGGCCATTCGACGCAGCCCATCGAGACGTTCCTCGAAACACTGAAGGCGCATGGAATCCGGCAGCTCGCGGATGTCCGCACTATCCCGAAGTCGCGCCACAATCCGCAGTTCGGAAGGGATCAGCTCTCGCGGGCCCTGCACAATCGCCGAATCGGGTACCGGCACATGCCGGGACTGGGCGGCCTCCGGCACCCCAGGAAAGACTCCATCAACACCGGTTGGAAAAATGCCAGTTTTCGTGGCTATGCCGACTATATGCAGACACCCGCATTCGGGGACGCGCTCGACGGGCTGATCAAACTCGCCGCCACCCGGCCGACGGCGATCATGTGCGCCGAAGCCGTGCCGTGGCGCTGCCACCGCTCGCTGATCGCGGATGCGCTGGCCGCGCGCGGAATCCCGGTCGAGCACATCTTCAGCGCCACGAACCGTAAGCCGCACACCTATACCCCGTTTGCTCGCATTGAAGGAGAAACCGTCACGTACCCCGGCCTCCCGCTGGTTTAACTCCTGGTAGAATCGAAGAAAGTTGAATTCCTTAAGAAGTTCCGGATTCCTCCTGCTCGCGGGAATCGCCCTGGCGCAGGTTCCTCCCGCGCCGCAAGACGAGCCTCCGCTGTATCGCGCCGACACACGGCTGGTGCTATTGCACGCCAGCGTCGTCGATAAGAGCGGACGGCTGGTTACCAACATCCCTCAGTCGGCGTTCAAGATTTTCGAGGACGGCATCGAACAGCCGATCAAGCTTTTCCGGCGCGAGGATGTGCCGGTTTCCATGGGCATCATCGTCGATAACAGCGGCAGCATGAGCAGCAAGCGGACCAAGGTCGCCGCGGCAGCGCTCGAGCTGGTGAAGCAGTCGAATCCCGAAGATGAAGTGTTCATCGTGAACTTCAATGACGATGCGCATATCGATCAGACGCTGACCAACGATACGAAGAAGCTCCAGGCCGCGCTCGCACGCATGGAAGCGCGCGGCGGGACGGCCATGCGCGACGCCATCAGTAAGTCCATCGAGTACGTCAAACGCAACGGGAAAAAAGACAAGAAAGTCCTGGTGGTGGTCACCGACGGCAACGACAACTCCAGCGATATCAGCCTGGAAAATCTCCTTCGGCAGGCGCATAACAGCGAAGTCCTGATCTATTCGGTCGGGCTGTTGAATGAAGAAGAGGCCGGCGAGGCGCGCTCGGCCAAGCGGGCCCTGAAAGCGCTGTCGGAGGCCTCAGGCGGGCTCGATTACTACCCCAAGAGTCTGAGCGATATTCAAGAGATCACGCCGCGGGTCGCGCACGAGATCCGGAACCAGTACATCCTCGGCTACACATCGTCGAATCAGAACTTCGATGGAGCCTTTCGCCAGATCAAGGTCACCGTTACCGGATTCGGGCGTCCGACGGTGCGGACCCGCAACGGCTACTACGCCACGCCGACAGCGCAGCTCACGGAGCCACAGCCGGCAGCGCCCCGGCCGGAAGTGTCGGAGCGTAGTATCCGTGCCGCGCTCGAACGTTGAAGTCTTTGCGATCCTTGACCTTGATTTCCACGGGATGATAGAGCCCGTCCGTGCGTAGCGGATCCGGACGGTAGAACACGTTGTATTGGTGCCGCAGTTCGTTGGAGATGTTCTCGAACGACTGGCCCAGGTCCTCCGCCTTGAAGGGAAAGAACGCGATTCCTCCGGTCTCTTCCGCATAGCGCTTCAGCACCTTGTCGCCGGAAGTTTCCAGATGGGTGATGTTGGTTGAGATCGTGTAGATCACCGCGTCGGCTTTATGCGCCATTTCAAGAGCCTGCTCGCGAGTCCAGCGGCTCTGGTTGTCGTCTCCATCGCTCAGCACGATGATCGCCCGACGGAATTTGTCGCGAGGCTGATCCTTCATCAGCTTGTCGCGGCAGGAATAGAAAATCGCGTCGTACAGGGCCGTGCCCCCGCCCGGCCGCAGCTCCCGAATGGATTTGGTCAGGGCGACTGTGTCGTCGGTTAAATCCGAAACCAGCTCCGGCGACGTGTCGAAACTCACCACCAGCGCTTTGTCTTTGCCGGGACGCATCACCGTAGCGATGAAGTCCGTAGCGGCCTCCTGGATGAACCGGAACCGGTCGCGGATGCTGTTGCTGGTGTCGATCAAGATGGCCAGCCGCAAGGGCAGGTCCGTCTCCGCAGTGAACTCTAGAATTTTCTGCGGCTTCTTGTTTTCGATAATCTCGAAATCGTCTTTGGTCAGGTTGCTGACGAACCGGCCCTTCTTGTCCGTGACGGTATAGAGCAGATTCACGCGCGTAACGTCGACGGTGATGCGGCCCTGATCGTCATTCGGAGCGGCCGGCGCCGGACGCTGCTTGGCGTTCTGGCCGAAAACCAGCGCCGCGCTCACAAGAACGATGATTCCCCGTTGCATAGTTCGTTCAACTAGGATTATAGCCTTGCCAGCCAGTCTTGAAGCTCCGGCGGCAGGGGAGCTTCCACCAGGACGCGTTCCCCGGTCGCCGGGCTCTCGAATCCGATCCGCCAGGCGTGCAGGAACAGCCGTTCGGCAGGCGGAGCGCCATACACACGATCCCCCACCACCGGATGCCCGATGCTCGCCAGATGCACGCGGATCTGGTGCGTTCGCCCGGTCCCGATCCGAACTTCAAGAAACGTAAATCTCTCCAAGCGTTTGCGCACTCGGTATTCGGTCAACGCCTCGCGCCCCGATCCCAGCCGTGCCGTCATTCGCGTCCGGCGCACCGGATCGCGCGCGATCGGTTTCGTGATCCGGCCTGAATCGGCCCTCACGACGCCGTGCACGAGGGCCAGGTACATCTTCTCGACGGTCCGGCTTGCGAACTGCGCCGCCAGCGCGCGATGTGCCGCGTCCGTCCGCGCAACCAGCAACACCCCGCTGGTTTCTTTATCGAGCCGGTGCACGATCCCCGGCCGCAGTTCGCCCCCCAATTGCGAGAGTGCCTCGAACCGGTGCACCAGCCGGTTGACAAGCGTTCCCGCGTGCAGGCCGGCGCCTGCATGAACCGCCAAGCCGGCCGGCTTATTCACTGCAATGACGGACTCGTCCTCGTACAGCACTTCGATGGGAAGGTTCTCGGGCGTGGCCTTCAGGGGCGCCAGGGGGCCAGGCGAGACTTCGATCCGCTCGCCCCCGCGCAACAGCAGGGAGGCCTTCCCCGGGCCGCCGTTCACCAGCACACGGCCGTCTTTGATCCAGGACTGAATCCGCGACCGGCTGAATTCCTTCAGCCGCTCTTGCAGAAAATGATCCAGCCGCTTCCCCGGCTCGCCCACAAACCGAGCCGCGACAGTCATGGAGCGGTCTTGTTCGTTTCCGTTGACACCAAGAACACCGCGATCTCCGCCATCAGGTTCGGCAGCCATTTCAGCTGCCGCTCCCCGGCGACGCAGATCCGCCGCTCGACTTTCCAGCCCTGCTTCTGCGCCAGCGCCTGGAAATCGAGCACGGAGAGGAAATGGATGTTCGGCGAATCGTACCAGTCGTACGGAAACAGGTTCGTGCGCGGCGCCCGGCCCGTGAGCAGCCAGGCCAGCCGCACCGAATAATGCCCAAAATTCGGGAACGCCACCACGGCGCGTTTCCCCACGCGCAGCATGCCTCGAAGCACACGGAGCGGATACCGCGTCTCCTGTAAGGTCTGCGACAGGATCACGTAATCGAACGCCTGATCCGGATAATCCTCGACGGCCGATTCCAGATCGCCCTGATAGACGGACGCTCCGCGAGCGATGGCTTTCTGCACGCGCGCGCCTTCCAGTTCCACGCCCCGCCCGTCCACCTGCTTGTTTTCCTTGAGCCAGGCCAGCAACTCGCCTTCGCCGCAGCCCAGATCGAGCACCCGCGTCCGCGGCTCGATCAGTTCCCCGATGATGGCGAAGTCGCGCCGCCCATAAATTTTACGCACTCGCGCGGCCCTCTCGATAGGTGCTGGCCAGGAAGCCGCGCACCACTTCGGTCTGCTGCTCCACTTCCACCAGGAAAGAATCGTGGCCGTAGCGCGTGTCCAGATTGCAATAAGCGATGTCGCAATTCCGGCCGCGCAGCGCTTTCACGATTTCCAGGGATTGATACGGAGGATACAGCCAGTCCGACGTGAAGCTGATCACCAGGAAGCGCGCCTGGTTCCCTTCGAACAAAGTCGGCAGCGCCCCGCGCTGGGTGAGATCGAAGGTGTCCATCGCGCGCGTGATGTAAATGTAGGAGTTCGCGTCGAAGCGGTCCACGAATTTATACCCGCGGTACTTCAGGTAACTCTCCACTTCGAACTGGTCCGGCGTGCGCAGCTTCCGGCCGAATTTTTCGCGCATGCTTTCGTCGCTCATGTACGTGATGTGGCCGACCATGCGCGCCACCGCCAGGCCACGGCCCGGAAGCCGTCCGCCGTAGTAGTCTCCGTTGTTCCAGTCCGGATCGGACATGATCGCCTGGCGTCCGACCTCATTGAAAGCGATCTGTTGCGCGCTGTGCCGCGCTGTCGTCGCGATCGGAATCGCCGAGGCGACCCGATCCGGATACGTCACGGCCCATTCGAGCGCTTGCATCCCGCCCATCGAGCCGCCGGCGACCGTCAGCAGACGGCCGATGCCCAGATGGTCGATCAGCATCTTCTGCAGCCGCACCATATCCGCGATGGTGACGTGCGGGAAAGACATCGCCCAGGGGCACCCGGTGTCCGGATTGATGGAACCCGGACCTGTTGTTCCGCGGCAACCGCCCAGCACGTTCGAGCAGATCACATAGTATTTGTCGGTATCGAAAGCTTTGCCCGGCCCGATCATCGAGCTCCACCACCCGCCCTCGCCTGCTGCGTGCGCATCGCCGGAGAAGGCGTGCACGACTAGAATTGCGTTCGATCGGGCTGCGTTCAGCTCGCCGTAGGTCTCGTAGGCGACCTCCACCGGGGCTAGACTAACGCCGCAATCCAGTTCCAGCCGGTCGAATGTACAGCTCGCAACCTCCGTGATCATGGGGATACTTCCCAGTATAGTGGGCAGGCCTTCAGGCGAGCTTTATCCGCTGCAGAAAAGCCTGGAAACGCTTATCCTGCCGCACCGGATCGAACTTGGGCTCTACCTTGAGCATGACCAGCGACGAGGAGCGCTGCTCATAGGCGAGCTCCAGCCAGCGGAAGGTTTCGTCCGCGTCGTGCAACTCGGCGTAAACATACGCAACCAGACCGTCGTCCACGAATTCGCGCTTCCGAAAATCCTCAACCTGCGATAACGCCTTGCGGGCTTCCCGGGGTTGACCTGCGACAGCGTAAGCGCATGCGAGTTCCATCAGACTATAGGCGCTAGTTTCAAGCTGCACCGCTTTGTTTGCCGCGGCGAGCGCCTCTTCGGGGCGCCCCATGCGCTCCAGGGCCTGCGCCATTTCCAACTGGGACAGAACGAAGCCGCGGTCCATATCCAGCACTTTTTGCCAGACTTGGGCCGCCTCCGGAAATTTTCGGGCGAAATAGAGAGCCCAGCCATATTCGTTGTTGATGATGAGCGAAAGCGGATCGATTTCGATCGCCTGCTTCATCACCGAAATCGCTTCGTCCGTCTGGCCCACGGCCTCGAGGTAGTGCCCATAAAAATGGCGCGCATCCGAGCTTTGGGGATCCAGCGCGAGTGCTCTCTGGAATTCCCGCTGCGCCGCCGGCCAGTCCCACTCGTAGAAGAGGTAATAGATCCCGAGCGAAGTGTGTGCGTCAGCCAGCGTGTCATCCAGGCGCAGCGCGGTCTCCGCGGCGGCCTTCGCCTGGGGCATCACTTCTTTCGGCGGACGGTAAGGGTCGGCGGCCTGTACTCCGTAGGAGTGCGCCAGCCCCGCGAACGCCCGCGCGTATTTGGGATCGCGCTGCGTCGCGACCGTGAAATGTTCGACCGCCTTAGCGAACCCTTCGCCCGTAAACTTGTTCCAATAATACTGGCCCTCCAGGTAGGCCTTGTAGGCTTCTGGATCGGCCGTATCGCGCTTCGCGAGTTGCGCGTTCTCGGCTTGCGTGAGCCGCAGCCGCAGCGTGTCCGATATATTTCGGGCGATTTCCTCCTCGAACACCTGCATTTCCGCAAGCGGACGGCTGAATCGATCTCCCCACATTTGCGTCCCATCGGAAGCGTTCACAAGTTCCGCCTGAACTACGATCCGGTCGCCTTGCTTGGAAACACGCCCTGTCATCACCGCGCCTACATTCAGTTGCTTGCCGACCGCCATCGGATCCGAGTCCTTGGCCTGCATCCGGAAGGCGGTCGCGCGCGCGGTGACCTTCAGCTTCGTCTGGGATAACCTGTTGATTACGCTCTCGGCGATTCCTTCCGCAAGATAGTCATTCGCCGGGTCTCCGGTCGCGTTGGTCAGCGGCAATACCGCCAGTGAGTCGATTTGTTTCCCGGC
>JBAIXM010000059.1:0-66576 GCA_037916615.1 Bryobacterales bacterium | reverse complement strand
CGCGATTCGTGCAGGGCGGCTGTTCGACGCGCGATCCGGGAAGATGCTCAGCAATCAAGTGGTGGTCGTGCGAGGCGATCGTATTGCGGAAGTCGGCGCGGGCCTCTCGATTCCGCCGGGCGCAAGCGTCATCGACCTCTCGAACGCGACGGTTATGCCCGGCATGATCGACGCTCACGTCCACGTCAACACCGGAGGAGACACTGAAACGCAGCGCACGTTGATTGCGCTGGCCAACGCCCAAATCGATCTGTCCGCGGGATTCACCACCGTGCTCGACATGGATTCGCGAGGCGGCTACAACACGGTGGATATTCGCGATCAGATCAATGCCGGGCGCGTCCAGGGCCCGCGAATGCAAGTAGTGGGCGAATCCCTCAATCCTCGCGCGACGAACTATTATCCGGACATCCGTAGCGGCCGCTTTCAGGAAGGCTTCATCGAGAATAAGAATGTCAACGGACCCTGGCTCGCGCGCGCGGCAGTGCGGGAAGCCAAGCTGCACGGCGTCGACTGGGTGAAGATTTACACGACGCAGGACTTCGCCGGGACGATGCACATGTGGACTCCCGAAGCGAAGCTGGTCAATTCCCCTTCTCTGACTTTCGAGGAGGTGCAGGCCATCGCGGATGAAGCCCACAGGCTGGGCCTGAAGGTCGCGTGCCATACCTACGGCGGCGAAGGCATGGCGAGTTGCATCAATGCCGGCGTGGATGCTCCCAATCACCTGCTCGAGCTGGATCAGGTCGGAATCAAGGTCCTGCTCGAAAAGAAGCTGCCGTTTGTGGCCACGCTGGACGATCTGATCGCCCTCGAGAAGGGCGACCTGGAAGCGACCGGCGGACGGAACTCGCGCATGAAGCTTGTCGAACAAGCGGTCCGGCGCGCCGTCGCCGCGGGCGTGCCGATCGTCTTTGGCAGCGGCGCGACCTCGCCCGAAGTTCCTCATGGCAAGCAGGCGAATCAGTTCGCGTTCTACGCCAAGTGGGGACTGACGCCCGTGCAGGCGCTCCAGACCGCGTATCTGAACGCCGCCCGCATGCTGAATTACGGAGTCGAGAGGGACATCGGATCCATCGAGAAGGGCAAGTTTGCCGACATCATCGCGGTTTCCGGAGATCCGCTGGCCGATGTCTCGGAAATGGAGCGCGTGCGCTTTGTGATGAAGGGTGGCACAGTGATACGGAACGATTTCGCGCGGCGCTAGAGTCCTCTGACGGACACGCGCCGGTAAGCGTCAATACACGGACCAAACACCTGGAGTCGCGAGTTCGACGAGGTGTCCATCCAGATCCCGGAAATAGAGACTTGTGCCGCCTCGCTCCCACTGAACGCGGCTCTCAATCGCGACGCCATTGTCAGCCAGGCGCTGTTCCCAAGCGGGAAGGTCCCGCACATCCACGGAAAATGCGAAGTGGATCGATCCGTGACTTCCATGCGGGGGGATGCGGCCGCCGGGGAGATCGATCGGACTGGCCGACGCGCCTTCCAGGAACAGCAAGAGCACGTCGCGATCGGCGACACTCAAAGCGCAAAAGCGTTCGTTCCCATCGATCACTTCCAAGCCGAGGACACCCTGGTAGAAATCGATCGAAGCGTTCACATCCCGGACATGCAGTCCCGTTTCCACGATCCGCTTCAGGCTTGGCATATTCGATCGTCCGCGCCGCTGAGCACTCGGCCGGCCGGGCACGCTCCTCACGATGCCTTCGCTTCCTGACGCGAAAGCCTGCCTGCAGGGAACTCACGCCTTGCGCGATCCGGCTCCGCTTCTACATCGAGTGTCTTCCGCCAATATTCCGTGCGCACATTCTTTTCGCGCGCTGAGATGTCGAGGACATCGGCGCGCGCGAGCACATGCGCCGCGATACGCCGGAGAAATCCGGGCGAGCGCCATGCACATATGCCCAGGCAGATCTCCGAAACCACAATCAGCAATAGAACTGGATTGACGTACTCCATGCCACAGACCTCCGCTCTTCATGGATGCGCGGAACTCGAGTTCCGACTCAGGAAACTGCCGGCTCGCACAACGCTTAAGGGCCGGGTGCGAAAACTAAGCTGACCTCCTGATCTCCTTGATCCCGAGCCCAAGACGCCGCTTTATCAGAAGGCGAAGCACCGAACCTTCCGAGTACCCCACAGGCGCCGCAATCTCGTCGACACTAGCGTTGCTGGTCTTGAGAAGATGTACGGCTCGTTCCACGCGAAGGCTCTGGAAATAAGACAGAGGGGATTTCCCCAGCACAGCCTGCATGCGGCGCGCGAGCGTCCGCTTGCTCGAGCCGACAGCCTCCGCTGCCTTGTCCAAAGAAAACCCGTGCCTTAGCCGCCCGCGCGCCCAGTTCTCGAACCGCTGAACCAGGGGATCGGAATGCATCAGATGACCCGTCAGTGCATAGAGCGACTGCGACGGCCTGGAATCGACAATCAGATACTCTGCAGTGAGCGAAGCGATCTTTGGACTTACTCCCCGCACCAGCCATAACGCAAGATCGATGTGACTGAGAGCCGCTCCTGCAGTAACCAGCTTGCCGGATGTTACGATCATGTTCGACTCATCCAGCAGCACCTCGGGGTATCGCTTCCGGAACAACGGCGCGAGCCACCAGGTTGTCGTTGCTCGCTGATGATCCAGAAGTCCGGTTTCAGCCATCACAAAGGTTCCAATGCACGCCGCAGCCATCGTCGCGCCACGGCGGCTCCATTGCCGAAGCGCAACGCTGGCATCTTGGATATCCGGCCGCGCCAGCGCGCGCTCCAAGGCGCCAAGATTTCGCGGCAGGTGGGCAACGCAGCGTAAGTAGCGAGTGCCGTACTGTCAGAACGAGCGCGATTCACTATCGGACCAAAAGGTCCGATAGTGAGATCCGCGTGAGCCCAGTCCAGTGACGCGTCCAGCCCATTCTCCTTCGATCACGACCCTCCCTTCGAGCTCGAGGCCGAGCTCGCGAAAGAAATCGACAGCGCCTTCGAGGTCTTCAACCACGATTCCAACGTTGTCCATCCGTTGGACCGCCATAAACCCAATCTACAGACGTCGTCTCGGAGTTCGGCGGGCCCAACGCCACCGTGTGGGCACGGAATCGATCATATAATGATTCGACGAAGGCAACGGCCAAGCAGGCTGCCTCAAAGGAGATCTCATGCCGACTAAAGACGTAAGGGAATGCCGCAGCATCGCGTGCGCTCTGTTTTTGGCTTTGGCGGCTATGGGGGCCGACCTGCACGCGCAGCAGCCGCCCGTGGTCGATTTGACAGTCTTGAAGAACGCCGGTACGCCCAGTGACTCGCTGCCCGGCTCCTGGCTGACCTACGGGAAATCGCAGAGCGAGCAGCGCTATAGCTCTCTAAAACAAATCGACACCTCGAACGTCAAGCGGCTGGGCCTGGCCTGGTCGTATGTGGCGGGACCCGGCGGATACGGCCAGGAAGCCACGCCGCTGGTCTGGAACAACACCCTCTACGGAATCACTACCTGGAGCGTCGTGTTCGCCTTGGACGCCCGCACCGGCAAAGAGATCTGGAAATGGGATCCCGAGGTCAATCAGCAAACCACGAAGGGCATTACCGCGAATCGCGGGCTCGCGCTGTACAACGGGATGATCATTGCGCCGAGCCTCGACGGACGGCTGTTTGCACTGAACGCTCTCACGGGCAAGCCGGTTTGGGAAACGCGCGTTTCCTACACTCAGGATCATCACTACGTCACGATGGCCCCGCGGATTGCCGGGGGCAAAGTGATCATAGGAGTCTCCGGCGGAGACGGCGGTGAGACTCGCGGATACTTCGATGCATACGACGCGGCCACGGGGCAGCGGGCGTGGCGCTTCTACACGGTTCCCGGCGATCCGGGGCAGCCTTACGAAAATGAAGCCATGCGCGTGGCCGCCAGGACCTGGGGCGGCGATTTTTACAAGCGAGGAGGCGGCGGCGCCGTCTGGGACGGATTCGCCTACGATCCGGACGCGAACCTGGTCTACGTCGGCACCGGCAATGCCGAGCCGTGGGTTCAGAAGTTCCGCGGCGCTCAGAGCGTCGACAACTTGTATACCTGCTCGATCCTGGCCGTCGATCTGACCAGCGGCCAGCTTAAGTGGTATTTCCAGACGGTGCCGAACGACAACTGGGACTTCGACAGCGTCCAGCAATTGATGCTGCTCGACCTTACCATCGAGGGACGCCCTCGCAAGGTTCTGACGCAAGCCGCGAAAAACGGATTCTTCTACGCGATCGATCGTGTGAGCGGACAGTTCATCTCCGGCGCGCCGTTCGTAAAAGTGAACTGGGCCAAAGGACTCGACGATAGCGGGCGTCCCATGGTCAATCCGGAAGCCTACTACGATACCGAGCCGGTCGCGGTGTATCCGACCGGCGGCGGCGCGCACAACTGGGCGCCGATGTCTTTCAATCCCGGTACCGGGCTGGTTTACATTCCCGCCTCGTATTCGAGCTACACGTATCAGGCGGACGAGGAATACAAACCGAACACTTCAGGCACGACGCGCGGCGGGAACACTCCGCCGCGGCAGATCAAAGCTCCCGCGATCGGTCCGATGGCTCCCGACGGAGTTCGGGGCGGCCTGCAAGCCTGGGATCCGGTGAAGCACACGCTGGTCTGGCGCGCGGACGGCGGCGGCGGCATTGGAGGCGGAACGGTTACCACGGCGGGAAACCTCGTCTTCCACGTAATTCAGGATGGGCGTCTGATGGCGTACAGCGCCGATAAAGGCGAGAAGCTGCTCGAGATTCAAACCGGGCGGACTGGCATGGCTCCGCCGATCACCTACGAAATCGACGGCAAACAGTATGTCGCCCTGATGGGCGGCGCAGGCCGCGGCGGGCGAGGCGCGGGAAATGCCCCGGCTGAAAATACTCCCACACTGTTCGTGTTTACTCTGGACGGGAAGGCCGAGCTCCCCAGGCCGGGTCCTCCGGCGCCAGCGCAGTGACGCACGCCGACTGTTAAGGCCGCCCGGCGCGGAAACAATTGCCGCTCGTCAACATCTTCCGAATAGGGAAGTTATGAAGGAGCAGCAATGAAGCGCTGTCTGTTCTCTCTCATCGGGACGGCCCTGGCATTTTCGCAGCCAGGTCCCACCAAGCCAAGCGACCCTTCGCAACCTGCCGCTTCCGCCGCGTGGGACACGCTCAAAAAGGGCCTGGAGGATAGCGATCAACAGCATCGACAGAAAGCCGTCGCGGCCCTCGGAATGATCGGCGCGGAACCGGAGGCGCGCCGGCTGGCGGAAAACGCGCTCCACGATAAAAACATTCAGGTCCGGCAGCAAGCCGCCGCTACGTTGGGTGAAATGGGCTCTCCTGACGCGATACCCGCGCTTGAAGCGGCTCTCGACGATAGCAGTCCCGAAGTCAGTTTTACGGCCGCAAAGGCGCTGTGGAGTCTCGGAGATACCCGGGCTCGCGATTTTCTCTGGCAAGTCATGGAAGGCGAGCGGAAAGATACGCCGGGCTTCTTTAACACGGCGCTGCGGAACGCAAAGCACCGGCTGCGGCCCAGTGAACTCGCCTTCATGGGAGCGAGGGAGGCGGCTGGATTGCTTGGCCCGGCTTCCATAGGAGTCGACGCATTGCAGGAGATCGTGAATGACAAGAAGGGCAACAAGAGTGCAGCGGGGCGAGTGGTGGTCGCAGGGATTTTGGCTAAAGGTTCAGACCCGCAGAACGTAGCGCTGCTCGAATGGGCGCTGGGAGATGGCAGTCCGCAAGTGCGCGGCGCAGTCGCAAAGGCGCTCGGTGAATGCGGCAATCAAGCCAGCATTGCGAAACTCGCACCTCTGCTGTCCGACGATCGGCATGAGGTGCGTTATCTGGCGGCTGCTTCTGTTATACGGCTGAATCGGAAATTCCCATCCAGTTCAAGCGCACAGGAATGAATTATTTCTTGGCGGCCGCTTCGAGCATCGCGCGGATTTCGGTCACCGCGGCCGGATTCGCTCCACCGCGTCCGGGAGCGCCGCGACCGGCAGGATTCCCCTTAGCCTGCCCTTGCCCTTTGGCTTGCTGCGTCGCCGCGGCAGGAGCATTTCCACCGCGGGCGACCCGCTGAACGCCGATCACGTCAACCGGCTTCTTGCCCTCGGCATCCAGAATGTTGGGGTCGGCGCCGTGATCGAGCAGATACTTCACCAGGTCCGTTCGAGCAGAGCGCGCCGCTTCATGGAGCGCCGATGTGCCCTCCCTACGAAACGCCTCTTTATTTCCCAGATTCTCGCGGGAAACGTCAAACGAGTACGTCCTGGTGCCGGTGACTTTCGCATTGACGTCGGCGGAGTGCTGGACCAGCAGATCGAGGATCTGCATATTCGGCGGAGCGCCCGGAGCGCCGCCGCGCCCGCCCGGCCCGGCCCCGGCAGCCAGAAGGAACGCGGTATATCCCATGGTGTTGATGTTGGGATCGGCGCCTTTATCGAGCAGGGCCTTAATGACTTCCACATCGTTGTTCTGCACGCCGCGGAACAGAGGTGTGGTGCCCGTGCTGATCTGGTTGTCGCCAAAACGTCCTCTGTTGGGAACGCTCGGCGTGGCAGCCGCGTTCGGCCGGTGGAAATTCATTTCCGGATTCGGATTCACGCCCGCATTCAGCAGCGTGTTGATGATTTCCATGCTGGAAACGGCGGGCCGGTCGCTGCCGGGCGCGCCTCCGCCCCGCGGAAATCCGGCGCCAGGACCACCGGCGCGGCCGCCCCGGCCGGCACCGCCGCGCCCTCCGCCGCCGCCGAAGCCGCTGAAACCGGTGGCTCCGCCAGGTGCAGCCTTGCGATCCACGGCGATCCATAGCGCGGTGCGGCCCCACCAATCCCAAACATTGATGTTGGCGCCCTTCTCGATCAGCATTTTGGCCACATCGTTGTGCTCGTTGTCGAGAGCGATCATGAGCGGAGTGACGCCTTCCGGTGTCGGGAGATTGACGTCGGCGCCGGCAGCGAGCAAATCCTGCACGCACTCATAGCAGCCACTCCGGGTGGCGTACAGCAGCGCTGTCAGCCCGCCCACCGGACGATATTGTGTTCGGGGTTCGCTGGTCACCTGGCTGGGCCAATCCGAATAAAGCGCGCGCGCGTTCACGTCGGCGCCCTTGGCGAGCAGAAGTTTCACCATTTGCCCGCCGTTCCGGTTGGCGGCTGCGTACATCAGCGGTGTCTGATTATGAAATTTTTCGACGGTATTTACGTTGGCGCCGGCCTTGATCAGCATCTCGACCGCTGCTACGTTGCCGCCGCTGATGGCCATCATCAGGGCCGTCTCGCCGTCAGGATTCGCGGAATCGACTTTCGCTCCGGCGTCGAGCAGCATTTGGATGAACCGAGCGTCGGATTTCCGGGCAGCCTCGGTCAGAGGCATCGCGCCGAACTGATTCACGGCGTTCACGTCCGCCTTCTTGGCGATCAACGCTTGCGCGACGTCGTACTCCATGCGGCCGACAGCCCAGATCAGCGGTGTGGTGCCATCCGGCTGGGCGCGATTCACGTCGGCGCCGGCTTGAATCTGCTCGAGCGCCAGTTTTGACTCGCCCGCTTGCACGAGCGTCGCGAGATCCTTAGGAGCGGGTTTCTGGACCTGGGCCAGAAGCACATGCGCCGCCAGAGCCGCCGCGGCAGCGGCACAGACATAGCCTAGATTGATGCGCTTCACTTCGTTCCCTCCTGACAGGTCCACCTGACTTGGCCCTAAACAATCTCCTCGCCCAGCTTGTCCTGATACGCCCAGCCGCCCTTCGCGGCGGCATACAAGAATTTCAGAGGATCTTTCCATTTGCGCGGAAGCCCCTCGAGAGCGCCGCCCTTGAGCATGTCCTCGGGACCTTCGCCGGCCTTCACACGGGCGAAAATGCGCTGCCGGACTTCCTCCATCATGTCGCGCTCGGCCTTGAACTGCGCCTTGGTCATCACCGGGCCGGAACCGGGAACGAATCGTGTCTGATCGTTGCTGAGCGCGAGCACCTGATCCATGGAGTCGACACGCCCGCCGACCCAGCCTCCCGTGAACCAGTCGAGCTCGGGATCGCGCACCGGCGAAGCAACATCGCCCACCGCGATCACATTCGCGCCCTTGAAGTGGACGTAGAGGTCGCCGGAAGTGTGCGCCATCCGCAGATAACCGTACTCGATCTCATCATTGCTGCCGGCCTTGAGCGATCCGTGTTCCCGGAAAGTTTCCGTGGGAAGCGCGGCCTTGGGTCGAGCCTTGATGTAGCGCTGCTCGGCCGGAACCCAGTAATCGGTCGACATCCAATCTTTGGTGCGCGCCTGGGAGATGATCCGGGTTCCCTGCGCGGCGAACTGTTCGTTGTTGGCGGTCTGGTCCAGGTGATAGTGCGTGTTGAACAGGGTCTGGACCTTACTGCCGGATCCCAGGCCCTTGAGCGCTGCCGTCAGAACATCGCTTGAACCCGGCGCCCCGCTGTCCACCAATAGCAGGCCTTCGGCGGCCGAGAAAACCGTGACGTTGGTGCCGCCGGCATCGATTACCGCCAGGTTGCCGGTTAGTTTCGTGATCGCCGGTTGCTGCGCTCGCAGCCATCGGGGAGCCCACAGGGCGAGCGCGCTCGTAACCGCGCTCTGCAATAATTCTCTGCGTTTCACAAAGGACTCTCTAGACCTCGGAAATCGTGCCCGTGCTGTCGCCGAAATGATCCTGCTCGTGGCCCACCTTTTGCAGCAGGGTCAGATGCAGGTTGGCGATGGGCGTGCGCTCCGGCAGAATCAGGTGCTGCCCGCCCTGCTTCAGCTTGCCGTTGCCGCCTCCGACGATCAGATTCGGGATCGGATAGTTGCTGTGTTGGTTGCTGTTGCTCATGTTGGATCCGTACATGAAGAGGGAGTGATCTAACAGCGAGCCCTGGCCGTCGGGCGTCTCCGCCATCTTCTTGAGGAACTCAGCGAACATCTGCATGTGCCACTTCTGAATCTGCACCAGCATTTTGATTTTCTCGAGATCATCGGCATGGTGCGAGATCGGATGGAAACCGCCCGAGATGTTGAGGAACGGATAGCTGCGGTTGGTACCCTCCGCCACGGTCACGTAGGTCGCGACGCGCGTGAGATCGGCCTGGTAGGCCAGCGCCAGCAGGTCGTACATGATCCGCACCTGCGCGGCAAAATCCTCCAGCTCGCCGATCGGAGCATCGGGGATCTGGATCTTCGAAAGATTGGAATTGCCGGCCATCTTGGAACGGCGTTCGACTTCGCGCACGTTCTGGAGGTACCCGTCGAGAATGGCTTTGTCCTCGCTGCCCAATTGGCCCCGCAGCGTGTTCGTTCGGTCGCGGATCATGTCCAAAATGCTGCCCCTCTGGCGGGCCATGGCGACCCGCTGTTGCGGGCTATCGCCCTCGCCGAACAGCATCAGGAAGATCTTGCGCGGGTTGTATTCCATCGGCAGGGGCGTGTGCTCGTCGCGAAAGGAGAGCGTCGTAAACGGTCCGCCATTGCCCGCGGCGACCTGGACTGTGGTTTCGGAGGAAAGTTCCAGCGAGGGAAATTGCGTGTCCTGGCTGATGAACTTCGTCATCACCTGGTCCAGCGTCGTCGACATGTTGTTGCCCTGCGGAAGCGTCGCGCTCAGCCAAGTGGCAGGGTTGCGAACGTGCACCGAGCCGGCCGCAGCGGCGTTTTCCAGATTGCCAAACGAGGTCACATACTTCTTGAACGGCTCCATCGGCGAGGTGATCTCGTTCAGCTTGAAATCGGCGCCCGATCCTGAGGGCGTCCAATGATCCCCTTCCGGACCGTACTTGGTGTTGAACATGATCGCGCCGTGAGGAATGTAGAAGAAGCCGGCGCGGATCTTGGGATTTGCCGCGGTCTGCGCGAGAGCCGTCGACGCGGGCACCATCGCGCTCAGGAACGGAAGCGCAAGGTTTACACCCGCGCCTTTCAGGACGGTTCTTCGGGAAATGTGCTTCTTCGTGATGAACATGATCGTTTCCTTTTTCATCCGATCCTCGTCGACTACTTCTTTCGTTCGGCAATGACTGCGTTCTGTTTCGGAGCCGCTGCGGAAGTCACCGGCCCTTGTTTACGGAACGCATCCGAATTCACGATTCCCAAAACCAGGGACGTAAGCGTGTAATTGTCCTTCTTGGCGTCGCGCACAACCTTGCGAACCTGGGGCATATCGAAATACTCGAGTTGGCGGTTGATCGCGTACATCATCAACTTCTCGGTGAACGCACGAACGAAAACATCCGGCCTGCTGGAGAGCTGGTTGCGCATCTCGACCGGTCCGTTGATGGCGATCCCATTCGGCAGCACCGAGCTGGCGTCGATGGCCGCATTGTTCGCTTGCCGGTCCGTGGTCCGGAACTGGCCGATCGCGTCGAAACTCTCAAGGGCAAGCCCGTTCGGATCGATCACACCGTGGCACTGCTTGCAGGCGGCCTTGTCGCGGTGCTGCTCCAGCCGTTCCCGGACTGTCTTCGGAGCTTCTGCGGATTGCTCGGCCAGATTGCTTCCGACGTTCGGCGGAGGGGGCGTCGGCGGCGCGCCGATGATCTTGTCGAGCACCCATGCGCCCCGCAGCACTGGAGAGGTCCGGTCTGCGTAAGAAGTCCTCATTAATACCGCGGCCTTCCCCAGCAGGCCGAAGCGGTTCGGGTCGTTCAAGGTGATCTGCTTAAACGCCGACGTGGGCGGCCCGTCGATTCCGTAGTAGCGGGCCAGGGTGTCATTGACGAACGTCTGGTTTGAGGTCAGCAGCTCCGTTACATTGCGGTTTTCCAGGAGAATGCTGCCCAGGAACTTCTCGGCTTCGGTGACGAAATCCTTGC
The DNA here is from genome assembly GCA_037916615.1 of Bryobacterales bacterium. GTDB lineage: Bacteria > Acidobacteriota > Terriglobia > Bryobacterales > Bryobacteraceae > Palsa-187. Next base: position 55,784 of record JBAIXM010000059.1, on the reverse strand, counting down.
GAAGGGTTGCGTTAAAAGCCGGGAAAATCTTCGCATCGGGCTGGACCAGATCAAGGCTGTTCAGATTCAGCCACTTCATAGCGAAACTGGTCACCAGGCTCTCGGCCTTCGGATCGGCAATCATGCGTTTCACTTGAGCGTTCAGGATTCCCGGCTTGGTCAACTGGCGCGTTTCGGCCAGCTTGAGCAATTCCGCGTCAGGGCCGGTATTCCAGATAAAGAAAGAGAGGCGTGACGCAAGTTCCAGGTCGGAGAGCGGGAACTCACTGTTGTTCGGGAGGCCTTTCGGAGCCTGAATGGCGCGGAACAGAAAATCGGGGCTCGTCAGAACCGCCGCGACCAGCTCGGTGATTCCTTGATCGAAGCTGCCATTATCGAGCCGGCCTTCGTTATAGAAGGTCATCAGGCGGGTGACATCCTCAGCGGTAACCGGGCGGCGAAACGCGCGATGCGCCAGGTTCTCCGCGATTTTTCGGGCGCAAGCGGTTTCACCCGTTGCTTTCGGATCGCAGATGAAAATCAGCGGCCGGCTGGTGCTGTTCGAAATTCCGGTCGGATTGTAGGGGCCCTTGATCTCCAGGGTGACGTTCTTGGGGTCGGCCAGGCGAGCCATGGGCGCTCCGCTTCCACCCCCGAAACCGCCTCCTCCGAAACCGCCGCCGCCGCCGACATTGTCGTCCGATTCCACATGCGAGCGGTCGATGAAGCCGACAACAATCGTGTGCGGGCCCGCTTCCAACTTGATCGGAATCTTCGCGAACCGGTCCAGGATCTTCTGCCAGCCCACGTTGCCCTCGACGTTCGCGAGCCTCAGATCTTCGGCGCCGCCGATATCGCCCTTGAATTTCACGCTGCCGTCGATCATCAGCACGAGCGTCGTCCGGTTCTGCAACTCCGAGTTGTACAAACCGATCGAGCGCTCGTCGAAGCTGAGGCTGGCACGGTACTCGCCGTCGGCAGGCAAGATCTGCGTAACCGCCATCGCATCGCGCTGGCGGAAGCCCGGCGGGAACGGCAATTCCGGATCCTGATTGCCCTCCGACTTGAACTCATAGGACGAGAGCGGCGGATGCATGTCGCCCACCGCTTGCTTCGCGATACGGCGCGCGGCGTCCAGGTATTGATCGAGAAACGCAGGGGACGTAGTCAGCACCGATGCGACATTGTCGAACCCTTCCACTTGAACGTCCTGCGGCAGGATTTCTTTCTCGTTCACCGCGACGCCCAGGAGGTCTTTCACCGATGCGGCATACTCCGTGCGATTCAGCCGCTGGACCGGGACGTAGCCGGCAGTCAACGGACCGGGATTCGCATCCAAGGCGGCTTCCATCCAGGTGGAGAAGACGTCGATATCCGCCTGCGGCGGCTGGGGGCTGCCGGGAGGCGGCATCAATCGGCCGCGCAGTCTGCGGAGCGCTTTCTCCCAAACTTCCGCGTTGGCCGCGGGATGGGCGAAATCCATGGTGTCAAACATCACGCCGGCGGTTTTCAAGCGCGCGTTGTGACACCCCAGGCAGTAGGTCTTGATCATCGCGCCATGCGGATCGGTCGCGACACTACTTTGAGCAGAGCTTTGTGCGGGAGTTTGGCCGGCCACGCGAGTCTGTAGCAGCGCCAGGCTGGCGGTCAGAACGAGAAGAGCACTGGCATAAAGAAAACGCTTCATAATTTGCAACCTGTCGCGGCATCAACGACTTGCAGCGAGTTCCATCGGACCAATCCTCATCTGTTTTAGCATAAATCTCCCCTCCGGCCACCGCTTGGTTCGCAGTAGTACAATCTTGCAGATAGGCGATACCGGGAGGACCGTCCACCATGCCGTCCACACTTCGTCAAAACAGATCGCGAGCGCTGTTCTCAGCAGCCTTATGCGGAGCGGTCGCAGTCCTGGGCCAGGCTCCCGCGGGTCCGCCTGCAAACGTGGGGCGCGGCGCGATTCCCGGAGAGGCGTTATTCACATCGGCGCAAGCGGTCGCCGGAAGAGCGGCCTACCAGCGGAACTGCGCCGCCTGCCACGGTGCGAGCGTCGACGACGGGAACTCCGCTCCTCCGCTCCGCGGCGCGGCTCTTCTCGGAAAATACGCCGGGAAACCCGCCGCCGATTTGTTTACTTATGTAAGCACGAAGATGCCCGCAACTGCTCCTGGAAGCCTGGGCGGCGCCGAGTACGCGCAAATCATCGCCTACCTGCTCCAGCAGAATGGCTTTGCCACCGGACGACGCGAGTTTGCATCGGATGCAACAGCGCTCGCTTCTGTGACGATTCCCGCTCTCCCGGGAGGACGCGGCGGCGGAGGCGGCGGATTATCGGCTGGTGTGAAGCTGCCCCCGGCGCCGAAGAGGGTGAACCCGCTGGATAAAATCACCGCAGTCACCGACACACTCTTGCAGAACCCGCCGGCGGGCGAGTGGCTCACTTGGCGTCGCGGTTTCGATTACCAGGGGTTCAGCCCGCTCAAGCAGATTACGAAATCGAATGTGAACAATCTGCGCGTCGCCTGGACTTGGACGCTTTCCCCCGGCTCCAATGAAGCCACTCCGTTGGTGCATGACGGCGTGATGTTCCTGCACAGCCCGGGCGACAAACTCGAAGCGCTGGACGCCGCCACGGGCGACCTGCTTTGGCAGTACGCGCGGATCTTGCCTCCGGGAGTCAACGCCAGCAACAAGCGCATGATCTCGATTTACGGGAACAAAGTCTACATGGGCACTTCCGATATTCACGTCGTGGCGCTCGATGTGAAAACGGGAAGGGTGGTCTGGGACGAACCGCTGACCGAAGAACGGGGGTTCACGCTTACGGGCGGTCCGCTCGCGGCCAAGGGCAAGATCATGATCGGAACGGGCGGCCGGGTCGCGGGCAAGAACTACATTGTCGCGCTGGATGCCGAGACCGGAAAAGTCGCGTGGCGCTTCAACACGATCGCGCAGCCGGGCGAACCTGGCGGCGATACCTGGAACGATCACACGGCCGAGGAGCGCAACGGCGGCTCGGTCTGGATCGCGGGAAGCTACGATTCCGCGCTCAACCTGGCGTTCTTCGGCGTTGCGCAGACCTACGACACGGCGTTGCTGGCGAAGCCGGTGAAGCCCGGAGTCAAAACCGATGGCCTGTACACCGATTGCACGCTGGCCATCAATCCCGACACGGGCAAACTCGTCTGGTATTACCAGCACCTCTCGAACGATCAGTGGGATCTCGACTGGGTCTTCGAACGCCAGATCGTGCGGCTGCCGGTGAACGGCGTGGTTCGCCCGGTGATCGTGACTTCCGGAAAGCAGGCGACCTATGACGTCCTCGACGCCGAGACTGGAAAGTACATTTTTTCGAAAGACCTCGGACTACAAAACATCGTGACTGCAATCGATCCTGTCACCGGCAAGAAGACCATCAATCCCGAAACGCTGCCAGGCGACGGACAGTCGCACATGGTCTGCCCGCATGTGGACGGCGCCAAGAGCTGGCTGCCGGGCTCGTACAATCCGGATACGAAGATTCTGTATGTGCCTCTGGTGGAGGCGTGCAACGATCTGGTGCCGCTGACCGAAGGAGGAGGCCGGGGCCTTTTGTCCACCGGGGTTCGTCCGGCCGTGCGGCCTCGCCCGGATTCGGACGGCAAGTACGGTCGCGTGCAAGCCATCAACATGGTGACGCGCGAAGTGATGTGGACCGAGCGGCATCGCGCGCCCGTATCGAGCGGCGCGCTGGATACGGCCGGCGGCGTGATCTTCAACGGCTCGATCGACCGGTTCTTTCGCGCGTACGACGACCAGACCGGCAAGCTCTTGTGGGAAACCCGCCTCACCGACGTGCCGAGCAACGCTCCGATTTCCTACTCCGTGAACGGGAAGCAGTACATCGCCATCGGCGTGGGAGGCGGCGGCGCGCAGGCGACGGGCTTCGCGCCGCTAGTGCCGGAGATCCAGAACCTCGACCGCGCTGCGGCGGTGTGGGTGTTCCAACTACCCTGACATAGGGTGCATGAAGAAAATCGGCTTCCTCTCCTTCGGCCACTGGACGCCGAACCCGCAGTCGCGAACCCAGTCCGCGGCTGACGCGCTTTTGCAGTCCATCGATCTCGCCGTGGAGGCCGAGCGCCTGGGAATGGACGGAGCGTACTTTCGCGTCCATCACTTTGCACGGCAACTGGCGTCTCCGTTCCCGCTCCTGGCCGCGATCGGCGCGAAGACGCGAAGCATTGAAATCGGTACCGCAGTGATCGACATGCGCTACGAGAATCCTCACTACATGGTCGAGGATGCCGGCGCAGCGGATCTCATCGCCGGCGGACGCCTCCAATTGGGAATCAGCCGCGGATCTCCCGAGCAGGTCATCGAAGGGTGGCGCTATTTTGGCCACCATCCGCTCGAAGGCGAGGATGACGAGGGCATGGGCCGGCGGCGCGCCGAAGAGTTTCTCGATCTGCTGCGCGGCAAGGGGTTCGCCCAGCCGAACCCGCATCCGATGTTTCCCAATCCGCCGGGGCTGTTGCGCCTGGAGCCGCACTCCCAGGGACTGCGCGACCGGATCTGGTGGGGCGCGGCTTCGAATGCGACCGCCGCCTGGGCGGCCAAGCTGGGAATGAATATGCAGTCCTCGACCCTCAAATGGGATGAGACCGGCGAGCCGTTCCACATCCAGCAAGCCGCGCAGATTCACGCTTTTCATGCAGCCTGGAAGGATGCAGGCCACGCCCGCACGCCGCGCGTTTCCGTCAGCCGCAGTATTTTTGCTTTAGTGGATGACCGCGATCGCGCCTATTTCGGGCGAGGTCGGAAGGAGCACGATCAAATTGGGTTTCTGGACGGAGCCACACGAGCGATCTTCGGCCGCGGCTACGCAGCGGAACCGGATGTTTTGATCGAAGAGCTCAACAAAGACGAGGCGATCGCGGCGGCGGACACGCTCTTGTTGACCGTGCCAAACCAATTGGGTGTCGCCTACAACGTTCACGTCCTCGAGGCGATTCTGAAGACGGTCGCGCCTGCCCTTGGCTGGCGCTAGATCAGCGAAGCTTGTCCAGGCCCTCGGTCAGCTCGATAGAGACGCCCCAAGGATCGACGATGGTCGCGGTAGCGATGTTGTTCATGGCTGGGTCTCGCTTCTGATACGGGCGAACGAGCTTGGTGCCCTTCGCCTCAAGCCCCTTCGAGAAGGCCTCCAAATTCTTCACTTCAAACCCCACGTGATCCACGACGCGCCCGGCTGTAGGGACGTGCGTAATGGATTGGTCGCCTTCCCACCGGAAGAAATTGAGGCTGTATCCGACGCCCGGCAGGTCGGCGCCGATGAAGAAGTCGGTTTGCCCCGGGCGCAAGGTCGCATCGAACGCCTTCATGTACCACTGCTGCATCTCGACGTACTGCTTGTTGATGAAGTGGATATGGTGCGCCACGATGGGCGGCGCGTCCTTCTGATCGCTTGTCACCAGCTCGATCTTCGCCCCGTCCGGGCCGAGAAAATAAGCAAAGCGGCCATACACTGCCGACGTGCCCGATGTCGCTGCTGCTTTCTCGCCGGGCTTCGGCTCACGCCCGGTGGTTTCCTGATAACCCGCGGCTGCCAGCTTCATCGCCATGGCTGGGACGTTCGGCACTGCGAAGCCGATGTGATCGAATGCGGTGCCGCGCGTCGGGCCGGTCGGCTTCTGCACGTGCAGGAAAACAAATGCGTCGGGAAACTCGATTACATCGATGCTGCCGAACTTCACCGCTTTGCCGCCCAGAGTATCGGCCCAGAACTTCTTATGGACTTCGATACTCGTGACGTTAAGGTGATAGTGGCCGATGCGGACCGCGGCGTCAGAATGACTCAGGAGCTGCGCGAAAGCAGGCGCCGCTGCGCACAGGATCGCTGCGCCGGCAAGAACGGCGGTCCTCATTTAATGTCGGCGAGTCCTTCCGTCATCTCGATATTCGTTCCCCACGGATCTTTGATGAACGCGATCGCGATGCCGAGCTGCGGCACCTTGGTGTAGGGACGGTCCAGCTTGATGCCCTGCGCTTCCAGCCCTTTCGTGAATGCCTCGAGGTTCTTGATCTCGAAGCCGATGTGATCGATAGACCGGCCGGTGGTGCCGACGGTCGGCGTCGGCGATGGCGTGAAGTTCAGGGATACGCCGGGCAGTTGATCCACCACGAAGGCGGACGCCGGGTTGGCCGGAAGCATTTTCGCGCCGAACGTTTTCGCATACCAGGCCTGCATCTCGGTGTTCATTTGTCCGAAGAAGTGGACATGATGAAGCTGGATCGGAGCTTTCTGCGTTTTGACCTCGACGAGTTCCACTTTTACATCCTCGGGACCGAGCGCGAATGCGAGGTTCGTCGTCGGGCTGGCGGCGGCGATGTCGTCGGTCACCTTGACGTTCGCGGCGACCGAATCGGTGGTGATCATTTTGAAGCCGTTCGCCTTGATCCTGGCCACCACCGGCCGGAGATCGGGAACGGAAAAGCCGATGTGATTCACCGTCGAGCCGATCGAACCGCCCGTGGGAGCTTGCATGGGCCGGAAGAAGATCAGCACATTCGGGAATTTGATGATCTCCTGCTGCCGGTCGCCGGATCCGATCTTGGCCACTCTGCCGCCGAGCGCGTCCACAAAGAACTTCTTCTGCGCATCCATGTTGGTGGTGTTCAAATGATGGTGCCCGTACACCACCGGACCTTCTCCGGCCACTAGAATCTGCGCGCTGGCAACGCACGGCGCGAACAGCAGGACGCTTAGCCCGATCGCGGTAAGTAAACGTTTCATGAACACCTCTCCTTACACCCAGGTCTAGCCGCCCAGTCTACACGATTGCGTCTCGCGCCGCCTTCGGAACGGACTCCACCTATTGTTTGCGCGGCGCCGGCTGATTGAATTTCGCGGCGTCAATCGCCACGTTCGTTTGCGCCGAAGTCAGTACGACGTCTGACTTACCGTCCGTCCAGGTCGTGACGACGTGAAACGGCAGCTTCACCCCGGCTCCGGCGACATCCCGGTAATCGCTGTAGTCCACTTGTACCGGCACGCGGCCGATCATCGTATCGGCGTAGCGCACCTGCCGCAGCAACAAACCGGACTGTTTATCGAAGTACAGCTTCACGGATGAGCGTCCACCGTTGGCGGTCCCCTGCACGACGGTCACGTCCTTATCGTCGATGGTGGTCGAACCCACCACCGGTCTCGTGAGGGCCTGCTTGATTCCCGCCGGTAGCGAGAGCACGGCGTCCAGCCGGGCGCCATCCAGGTCTCCTCCGGTGTACGCGATCACAGGAAACGGTTTATCCATGGCTGGCGCAGCCATCCATCCCGTACCGCCAGGGCCGTTGATGCCGTCGTAGGTCGTGGTCCGGTCTCCTGCGTCCGTGTGCACAATCATGCTGCGCTGATTCGGAGCCTTCACATAGATATCCACCGGCGCCTTCGGTTCCGCATAGCCCGCGTATGTGCCCTTGAACACGATGCTGGTGACGGCGGCTGCTTTCTGCGCTCCTCCGGCGGCCTGAAGGTAGTTGTCGAACACCTGATCGGCGGAAGGTGCGTCAGCCGCCTGCCGGCGAATCTCGATTTCGTTGGGATCGGGAGTGGGCGGCTCGCCGTACTGCTCCGCCAGGCTTGGCGTGATCTTGGGCGGGCCTTGAAGATTCCGATGGCAGGTGTAGCAGGTCACCACGCGCGCTCCGCCGAAATTGTTCTTATTGATGTCCTGCACCGTCTGGATCATCCGGCGCGCGGTCGCCTTGCGCGGCGTCTCCTGGGCGTAAGTGCTCCAATCGCCCTCCGCTTTCGGTTCGATGTGGCAATCGGCACAGTTGTAGTTCGTGGATGCGGAGATGAATCCCATGGTGTTCATGAATTCGTCCACCGGGATTCCCTTGAGGACGGTAACGTTTTTGAAGGCCTGCTCCGACAGGAGTTGTTTTGCAGGCCCGCCCTGACCGGCTGCTGGCCGACTACTCAGCAGCCCGAGAGCGATCATCCCTAGGGCAGCGAATACGCGCGTCGTGGATACGAGCTTCATCGTAGTGGTGTCTTCTTGCTAGAGCGCGCCGAAGTAGCTGGCATTACTTCTTGGTGTCGCCAATTCCCTCCAGCGGCCGACCTTGCCAGAATTGGCGCTCGATGGAATAGACACAATATTCTTCCCGGATGTCTCCGTAGGCCGTCCCATCGGGCCTTTTACCCCAGAGGCCCTTTTGGACCTGCTGCGAGGAGTTCATCCACTTCAACACCTTCTTGCCGCTCCAGGACCCCACGTACGCCTTCGGATCGGTGACCGTCATGCTGAATTCCAAGTCGTCGTGGTCCACGCGCCGGAAACGTTCCTCGATACGCATCTGGTCGCTGTGGATGGAGCCGTACGGATCGATCCAAGTCCGCTCATCGTAACCGGAAGACTCGACGACCAGCGTGTCTCCATCCCAATGCGCCGTTGCGTATCCGTACCAGCGCGGTTTTGGGTTCACCGGGAGCTTGCGGCCGTCCGTCCAAAGATCGCGCCACACGCGGTCGCGCTCGAAGAACATCGCGAATTCATCGGGAAGCTTGACGAACTTGTAGTTGCTGTAGTCCAGGTTGCGGGGGTAACCGGAAGGGTCGCACTGGAACAGCGGATCGTTCCAGTCCTTTTGGTCCTGGTAGAATCCGAAGGCCAGCGGCGTGTTCCTGGCAGACGCCCGCGTCTTGCTCCACTTCTCTTTCCCCCACTCGGTCATCGGAGGACGATTGGTGCCGATGATGGGGTCGAATCCTCCCGGATTTCTCCAAATGCCCGAGATATCGTGCGGATCAAACGGCAGATTCTTGGTCGGCGACTCTTTCTCTTCCTGCTTTTGCTTGCCCCCGCGCTGCGCAAACAGGACCTGCGCCAGAGCGGATAGAGCCACCAGAGCAAGGAGCAAGGAGATGAAACGATATTTCATGTGGAGACTCCTTACTGCTCTTGTTCAGACTCGGGCCTCTGGCGGGTATCTTTCGGCATTTGCACTTCCACTGCCGTGTAGCCCGGCTTTATGGGCAGCGTGTTCATATCGACGGCCTCGGCGCCCATGCCGCACCGGCCGTTGCCGCCGAGCCTCTTGCCATCGGCAACAAACACGAATTGCGTACAGGTCCCGAAATGCCGGTCGCCCTTGGCCGGAACGAAGCTCACCAGAAGTTGGTCCCCAGGCTTGAACGACTTCTTGGTCCAGCCGTTCGCGAGCGCGTTGCCCGGACTTACGGTTTCCACGCCCCAGGTCTCCTCTTCGCCCTTATCATTCTTCAACGTGAAATAGATTTGGACGTGGGGATTGGCCCATATGTATTCCGTGACGGTCGCCTTGGTTGTGATGCGGTGAGTGAAGTCGTACACCCCTGCTGTTCCGTGATGCGCGAATAGCGGAATCGCCAGAAAGACCAGTGCAATAGTGGAAAAAAGAGCTGCCAGCGTGCGAGTCATTCGAGTCTCCTGAATCTACAGTCCTTAAGGATGTATCGGCCGCCTCGTTTCGGACCATACGCAGATCCCCTCGGGGAGATCGCCGTAATCCGAGCGAGCCGGCTTCTCTACCAATTGAAAAATCTTCTTGTCGCCTTTCCAAGTACCGGTATACGCCATGGGGTCCGTGATATCCAGGGTCAATTCCAAATGATCGTGATCCACGCGGCGGTAGCGCTCTTCCACGGTCATTTCGTCGCTGTGCGGCGAACCGTATTGGTCGAGCCAAGTAGCGTCGTTGAAGTTATTCGAGTTGACGACGAACGTATCTCCGTCCCAGCGGCCGACGGAATATCCGTACCAGCGTGAATCCGCGTCGTCGCCCGGGAGTTTCCGTCCATCGGTCCAGATGTCGCGCCAGGCGCGATCCGTCTCGAAGAACTGAATCATTTCGTCCGCGGCCTGAGCTAGCCGCATCGTGCGCGGCGCGGGATTCCACAGGACCCGCGGAAAACCCACCGGATCGCACCACCGGATCGGATCGTTCCAATCTTTCTCGTTGGGGAAAGCTCCGTTGCTTAACGCAGTGGCGCCTGGCCCCGTCTTCGTCTTGTGAAATTTTTCCGACGCCCACTGGGTCATCGGCGGCCGGTTGTTGCTGGTTTCGTTCAGTGCGCCGGCTGGCAGCCCAGCCTTGGTGAGTTCCCAGAACCCGGACAGATCATGCGGATCGAAGGCCTTGTTCGAGCCGGCCGCAGCTTTGCCCTTTTGCGATCCTCGCGGATCGTTCTGAGCAAAAGCCATGGACGACGACGCCAGCGCCACGATCAGGACAATCTTCGCACTCCAGCGGTTTAGCATTTTAGATATCCTTCTCGATCCTCACTGGTCTTGCTCGGAACCGCACACATCCGTAGGATTATAGCCCCTGCACCTTGACCGCACAACCCAACCCAGCGAATTGCGGATCTGCGAGTCGCTGGTGCGAGCCGCGTGTACGCATCCCTTCTGCGCGACTTGCAAACTCGATAGAATGCGTGAACGATGCTTGCATGGAGATCGCGGCGCACACTGGTGCGGCTTGCCCTGGCGGCTGTCGTTTTACTTGATAGGCCCGCGCGCGGCCAGCAGATTCGCCGCGTAGATGACGCGGTCCTTCGAAACTCCGGGAAATCCGGTGACGAGTGGCTGAGCTACGGACTCACTCCGGGCGAAACCCGCTACAGCCCGCTGAAGCGGATCGATCCGAGCAACGTCGCCCGTTTGGGGCTGGTCTGGTCTTATGAAGTAGGTTCGGGCGGCGGCAACCAGGAAGGCACTCCGTTGATGTGGAGCGGAACGCTCTACAACATCACCAACTGGAGCATCGTTTATGCGGTCGATGCGCGAACCGGCAAGGAGAAGTGGCGCTGGGATCCGGAAGTGAATCGCGCCGCTGTGCAGCCCAAGCTCTGCTGCGGCGTAGTCAATCGCGGCCTGGCGATTTACGAAGGCAATATCATCGCGCCGGTCATCGACGGGCGGCTGATCGCGCTGAACGCCGGAACCGGGAAACCCGTATGGGAAGCCCGGCTAGCGTATACCCGCGACAACTACAGCATCACCATGGCGCCGCGAATCGCCAAGGGCAAAGTGATTATCGGCGTCGCCGGCGGCGAATATCCGGCGCGTGGATTCTTCGAAGCGCACGACGCCAAAACCGGCCAGTTCGCCTGGCGATTCTGGACCGTTCCCGGCGATCCGTCCAAACCCTTCGAGAACGAAGACGTGCGCAAGGCAGCTGCAACCTGGAATGCGGAAGGGCTAAAAATGGGCGGTGGCGGATCGGTCTGGGACGGCGTGTCTTATGACCCGGATGCGGATCTGCTGTACGTCGGCATCGGCAACGCGGGCCCGTGGTCCGCGGAGGCTCGGAAGCAGGGGCGGGACAAAGATAATTTGTACGCTTGTTCGATCGTCGCCGTCAGGCCGGATACCGGCAAGCTGGTCTGGTATTTCCAGATGGTCCCGGGCGACGACTGGGACTTCGACAGCGTCCAGCAACTGATGCTCGTCGACCTAGCGATCAAGGGCCAACCGCGCAAGGCGATCATGCAGGCGAACAAGAACGGGTTCTTTTACGTGGTCGACCGCGTTACCGGAAAATTCATCTCCGGCCAGCCGTTTGCCGTGGTCACCTGGGCGCGCGGGCTGAATGAGGAAACGGGACGGCCGATCGTGAATCCCGAAGCGTATTACGGTGCGCAACCGATCAACCTCGCGCCGGGTCCCGGTGGCGCGCACAACTGGGCGCCGATGTCCTTCAATCCCGCCACAGGTCTGGTGTATGTGCCTGCGTCTATCTCCGGCACTCGGAATTATTCCTACAACCCGAATTTCCGCTTTCGCGAAGGCTTGATGAACACGGGCCAGGCGACCGGCCGGGCTGCAAACTTAAACCTGGAAGGCGCCCCTGCGGATCCTCCCAAGCCGCTGCCTCCGCCGCCGGCGATTGGGCCTGTTCCGGCCGAGGGCGCCGGGCAAGGCGCTCTGCTCGCGTGGGACCCAGTGACGCAGAAGGAACGCTGGCGCGCGCCGGTCGGGGGCGCAGGTGGCGGCGGCACCGTTTCCACAGCCGGCAACCTTGTGCTGCAGGTGGTTCCGGACGGCCGTTTGATCGCTTACACAGCCGATAAAGGCGAGAAACTGGTCGAAATTCAAACAGGGCTCCGAGGGGGCATGGGTCCGCCGATCACGTATATGCTCGACGGCAGGCAATATGTGGCGCTGGCAGGAGGCCAGGGTGGAGGACGCGCCGGCGCCGAGGCGAAACCAAAGCTTCAGGTTTACACGCTCGACGAAAAGCCTGGGGCAGTTCAGAGGCAATAATTTCAAATCGAGGAGAGACTATGACAAAGAAGTCCGTTGTGACCAGCGTATTCAGCTTCTTGGTGGGTGCTGCGTTTGGGGTAACCGGTTTGCGAGTGCTTATGACCCCTGCTGTCCAAGCCCAGGCCCCAGCGTCCGATGCCGCCAAAGCCGGGAAAGCCAAAGGGAAGCAGGCGGTGTCGACCGTGCCCTGCGGCCCCAACATCCAGGGCGACCTTGGAAAGAACACCGCGAAGGACTCGCGTTGCTTCGAACTGCGCATGTACACAGTAGATCCCAGCCGCGACGGAGTCGGTCAGTTCAAGGGTGGCATCGATGACCTGCACAAGCGGTTTCGCGAGGGCGAGGTTGAGGTCTTCAAGAAGAATGGCGTGGACGTGCTAGCCGTTTGGCAGAACCTCGACGATCCGAACACTCTGGTGTATCTGCTGGCCTACAAGGATCGCGCGGCGAGGGAAGCCGGATGGGCTGGATTCAATGCCGATCCCAAGTGGACCGAACTCCGAACCAAGTACTTCGTGCCTCTGACCGCCAAAGTAACCTTTATGAGCGCAACGGATTATTCGCCGTTGAAGTGATTTGAAAAACGGCCCGCCGGCTGTACTAATGCTGTTCGGCGGCCATCAACTGGCGCAATAACTCGATCGTTCTCTTACGGGGACTGACGGGTCCGCCCGCTCGGCCGCGCAGTCCTTTGCCTTCGGCCATTTCTATGGGCGACCGGCCTTGCTTGTCGACGACGTCCAGCTTTGCACCTTTCGAGGCCAGAAATTTCACAAGATCGTCTGAGGGCTGTGGAAAGTTGGCATCGGTCGCCTGCGCGGCGAAATGCATCGCCGTCTGCCCCGCATTGCTGACGGCGTTCACGTCGGCGCCGTGGGCCACCAAAGCTTTCGCGGCTGCCAGCAGGTCCGCTTCGGTGCCTTCATCCTTGGCGAAGGCGCTGACTCCCCGGCCGAGCCCCGTGGCAAACATCAATGGAGTCGTGCCGTTTTTCAGAGGCAGCGACGGATCGGCGCCATGGGCGATCAGAAGCTCGATAGCGGCCACGTCGCCGGCCCGAGCCGCCCGCGCGAGCGGAGTTGCTCCAGCCCCGAGCGTCGGCTCGCCCGGCGTGTGGGCGCGCTGAAGCGCGGGGCCGGTGAGACCCTGATTCGGATTCGCGCCGTGCTCTAACAAAAACTTCGCCAGGTCGAGCGCGCTGCGCTTGTCATGGGAAATCCGCGCCGGACGTCCGAAGATCTCACCGAGATCGTTCATGTCGACCGCGGCGTAGAGCGCCGCCATTCCCGAACTGTCGCCCCGATTGGGATCGGCGCCTTTTTCCACCATCATCGCGGCGGTATCGTAATGGCCGTTGTCGATCGCCAGCAGCAGCGGGGTGGTTCCGTCCGGGTCAGCCGCGTTTACATCCGCGCCAGCTTCGCACAGGGCGCGCGCGGCCTCGAGAGCGCCGTCGCGAGCGGCGTACATGAGGGCGGTCCAGCTTCCATGAGGAAGAATCGTGACCACGCCTTCCAGTCCAAAGCGGTCTTTAGGATACGTCAGCGTAGCGGACCGGCCGTTCACTTCCGCTCCGTGCTGGATCAGCACGCGAACGATTTCCGGCTGATTCGCGGAAGCCGCCACCATCAATGCGGTCTCGCCGAACTGCGGGCCAGCGGCATCGACCTTCGCTCCGCGACCCAGAAGGAGTTCGGCGACCCTCCGGTTCCCCACGCGCGCGGCCGTCATCAGGGCCGTTTCTCCTCCCGGCAGCGATTCATTGGGATCCGCTCCCGCCTTCAGGAGCGCCTCGACTTTGGCGGCGTCGCTATCCATAATGGCAAGCCAGAGCGGAGTGACTCGAGCATCAGAGACGGAGGATTGGGCGAACCCGGCCACCGCCAGCAATGCGCCCGCAAGAACGCTACGCCAGCACATCCGTTTTCCCCGTGCTGTCGCCGAACTGATCGACACTCGCGCCGAAGGCTTCTGCCACGTTACGCCACAGGTTGCCGACCGGAGTGCGCACCGGCAGTTGGACATGACGGGCTCCCCTGCCCGTTCCTCCTCCGATCAGAACCACCGGCAAAGGATCGGAAGCATGACCGTTCGAATCCCCCATGCCCGCGCCGTACACGAGTAAAGAGTGATCCAATATCGACCCGTCGCCATCGGGCGTGCTGCGGAGCTTCTCCAGGAACTTGGCGTAAAGTGTCGCGTAATAGGTGTTGATCTTCACCATCTGCGCCATCTTCTGCGGGTTGTTCAGATGGTGTGATACCGAATGATGCTGCTCTGTCACGCCGATTTGCGGATACGTCCGCTGGCTCAGTTCGCGCGACATCATGAACGTGAAAACGCGGGTCGCGTCCGCCTGAAAGGCAGCCGCGGCAAGATCGAACATCAGGCCGACGTGATCGTCGAAATTGTCGGGCGTGCCGATCGGCGCGTCGGGCGTGGCCGTCTCGGCGACATTGCGCGACTCCACCTGCTGAATACGGCGTTCGATCTCGCGGAGATTGTCCAGATAGTCGGCGAGTCGGCCGCGATCGCGCGGGCCGAGCTGGCGCTCCAGGTCCTTCGCATCGTCGGCCAGCGAATCGAGAATGCTGCGCTGCTTTTCCAGCCGCAAACGGCGCTGCTCGGAGGTGCCCGGCTCGCCGAACAGCCGCTCGAACACGGCGCGCGGGTTCGTCTCCATGGGAAGCGGAGTCTTTGGCGTGCTCCAGGAGATCGTATTCATGTACGCGCAACTGAATCCGGGCGAGCAGCCGCCAACGTAGCCGGAGAAATCTTCCGTGGCAAGTTCGAGCGACGGCAGAGGAGTCTCCTGCCCAATCTGTTTCGCCACCACCTGGTCGATGGTTGTGTTCGCAAAGACGTCTTCAGCTTCCGTGCGCTTGGGCCATACGCCCGTCAAGAATCCGGCGGCGCTGACCGCGTGATCCCCCACCTGGCTGCCCGGATGCGACCGGGTGAGGTTGGTCACCACCAACAGATTGTTTTTGTACGGCTCGAAGGGCTTCAGGATCGGGGTGAACTCGAAATCCGCACCGAAGCTCTTCGGCGTGAATTGCTGCATAATCGCGCCGTTCGGAAAATAGACCGCGCCGAAGCGCTTTCGAGGCCTCGCGGCTGCCTTCGCAATCGGAGTGAGCGACGGAAACATTGCGTCCAACAACGGCAGCGCAATCGTGGAGCCCAGCCCGCGAAGGACGGTTCGGCGTGCAATCGATTTTCGAATGGCGAACATCATTCCTGTTGTACCTGAGATGCCGTGCTCATCCGGAAGGGAGTACTTTGCGCCACCCCCAGAATCAGAGAGGAAAAGCGGTAGTTGTCCTGGGCTGCGTTCCGCACGATGCTCCGCACCTGGGACATGTCGCGCGTATCGAGTCCCCGTCCTAAAGCATAGATCAACAATTTTTCGGTGAAGGTCCGGACGAAGTTTTCAGGCCGGCTGAGCAGGGCTTGCCGCAATTCGACCACGCCCTTAACTTTGGTTCCATCGCCGAGCTCGCCGGATGCGTCAATAGGCTGTCCGGCATCCAAAGCTCGCCAGGAGCCGACGGCGTTGAAATTCTCCATGGCAAAGCCGATCGGATCGAGCGTCTTATGGCAAGCAGCGCACACTGCATTGGTGCGATGCTCCGCCATCTGCTCGCGCATGGTCCGCGGTTTCTCGCCGTCTTGTTTCTCCTTGAGGGGAGGAACGTTCGCCGGTGGAGGCGGAACCTGAAGCCCGAGCAGATTCTCCAGAATCCACTTGCCGCGCACGACGGGGGACGTGCGCTCGGCATGGGAAGTGAGGGCCAGGATACTTCCCTGCCCCAACAATCCTCTCCGCGCCTCGTCCTTGACCGTGACGCGGCGGAACTGGCTCCCGTAGACGCCAGGGATTCCGTAGTGCTTCGCCAGCCGCTCATTGACGAACGTATAGTCGGCGGTCATCAGATCCAGCACGCTCCGGTCTTCCTGGATGACGCTCTGGAAGAACAGCTCCGTTTCGTGACGAAAGCTTTGCCGGAGGTTGTCGTCGAAATCAGGGAAGAGATCGGTGTTCGGCTGGAAGTTTTGCAGATTTCGAAGTTGCAGCCATTGTCCGGCGAAATTCGCCACCAGCGCGTCCGCGCGAGGATCCGCCAGCATGCGCCGGACTTCGGCGTCAAAGGTTACGCGGTCGTGCAATTTGCCCTGGGCGGCTAAAAGCAGCAGCCGGTCATCCGGGATGCTGCTCCAGAGAAAGAATGACAAACGCGACGCCAGTTCCGTATCGCTGACGGCATAGATCGCGCCCGGCCCGAGGCCGGCAGGCTCGCGTTCGCTTCGAAAAAGGAATTTCGGGCTGGCGAGGATGCGCTCGAGCGCCGCCTGAATTCCACGATCGAAATCCCCGGTCTTGCGCGCCGGGAAATAGAAGCTCATGGTCCGGGCGATATCGGCGGACGATGGTTGTTCCCGATAAGCGTGCTTCAGCAGCGACGTCACGATCTGCCTGGCACAGGCTTCCTCACTCGCGCTACTTGCCGGACGGCACGAGAAAATGCGCTTGCGGCTGGGCGTATCGCCGGGGCCGGTCTGATGAAACGGCCCCGTCACCGTCAGTGTTTGCAAATGCGGATGACCGGCCCAATCGAAATTGTCCACCGAGCTGCGTTCGAACGGCTGCAGCCGGGTTGGCTCGGCAAACTGCGAATTCTGAAGGAAGGCCAGGCCGATCGTATGGGGCCCGGCGGGGACCGCGACCTCCGTCTGCAGGCGAGCGTCCACCGCGTCACCGGTTTCCGTGGGCGCGCTAAAAAGCGCCGCCAAATCCTTCGGGCCACCGATGCTGACAAGCTGAACTCGATGGCCATCGATACTGAACTCCACCTGGTGCGCTGTTTGCAAGCCGCGCATGATGTTCAGGTTGGTCCGATAAAGCTTGGCTTGAAACCGATACCGGCCGTCGAGCGGAAAGTTATAGAGCACAGAGATGCCGCCGACGGTTCCTAAAGGCAGTCCTTCGACGTGCTGATCCTGGGAGAGGTCCTGGCGAACGCGCCACGTCTGGCTGGTCGCCGCTTGCGCTGGATCGCCCACCGCGAGCGCCGCCACTTTGAGCGCCGCGCTTAAGTACCGTTCCTGTAGAGCCGGGGACACGCCCAGCATCTCCGAAATGTTGTCAAAGCCGAACGCCGAATCATCAGGCGGCAGGAGCGCGTTGACGTCGACCCGGAGATCGAGCAAATCGCGAATGGCGTTGGCATACTCAGCGCGGTTCAAACGATGCAGAACGGGGCGTCCGGCGAAGGGTGGAACTTCATCCAGTTTCGCTTCCAGCCACGATGCCGTCGCATTGTAAGTTGCGCGGTCGGGACGCGGGCTGCCTGGAGGAGGCATGGTGCCCGAGCGGAGCTTGGTTGCTATTTTTTCCCAGAGTTCCTGGCGCTGTGGAATCTTCGACAGGTCTGCCGCGTCCAGCTCCAGTCCTCCGGTTTTCAGGCGCTGGTTGTGGCACGTAACACAATAACGATCCAGCACTTGCCGCGCAGACGGCGGGTCCTGCGCTGTACCCGGCATGCTGCAGGAGAGCAGGCACAAAACCAGCAAGCGCCACCCCAGCAGCCCGATGCCGATTCTCGCCCTGGAATTGCGTCTGACCACGTGGACCGTGCATATTATATCGTGTGTACTGGCTCCGACGACGGGAGCAACGGAGGCTTATGAGGGTACCGGTTCTTATCGTTCCGGCGGCCGCTGCGGTCGCATTGGTGGCGTGGGCCCAATCCGAGTCCGGCAGCCAGACTAAACCCCGCATTCGGAGCCTTTCGCACGCGATCCATGCTGTGGAAGATCTGGATACGACTCTCGCGTTCTACCGTGAGGTATTCGGACTCAACGGAATGCCCTCGGATTTTCCGAATCCGGCCGTGCCCCTGCTCACCGACGCTCCGGGCGTGTCCTTAAGGCTTTCGATGATGCGGTTGCCCGGCTCGATGCAGTTCGAGCTCACGCATTTCAAGGGCCTCGAGCGCAAGCCCGGTCGAGCCGCATATACGGATCCTGGAGCGGCCAGCATCGTGCTTTATGTCCGCGACATTGACGCGGTGGTGGCCAACGCGAGGAAAGCGAATACACCGGTCGTCACCACGGGAGGCGCGCCGGTGGAGATCGCCACGGCCAAGGGCAAGGCCCGCTCGATTCTGCTGCGCGATCCCGACGGCTTTTTTGTGCAGGCGGTGCAGGAAACGCCCCCGGCGGGAGCTCCGGAAGGGAATGTGCATCGTGTTTCGCTCGCCTACACCATGGAGAGCGCCGACGCCACAGCGAAGTTCTATAACGGGATGCTCGGGCTGGATTTGAGCGGCCCCTCCGCGTTCTCAAAAGACCCGGCCATGCTGAAGCTGGTGGGCGCTCCGCAGGGAACGGAGTTCCGAAAGCTGACGGGCGTAATGCCCGGCCCGAACGCCTACGTCGAGTTCACCGAGTTTCGCGGAATTCCGCGCACGAAATTCCACCTGCGCGTGCGCGACCCGGGTGCGCCGGCGATGGCGGTTCAGGTGAACGACCTCACCGGCATGGTGGCGATGCTGAAGGCCGCCGGCACCCACGTGATCTCCACCAACGGCGAGATCGTCGACTTTGGGGGCGGCACACACACGATTTTTGTGGAAGATCCGAACGGAATGAACATCGAGGTATTCGAGCGCACCGGTCCGCAAGGCAAGGGCAAGGCGAAGTGAAGCGGAGGTCTGGGCCATGTTACTTTCAAGATCGCTCGTATCGGCTGCGCTGGTGTTTGCGCCTGTATTGTTTGCGCAGGGGAGGAATGCGCTCGAATCCCGGTTACAGCGTCTGGAAGACTTGGAAGAGATCCGAACCGTGCTGACCGACTACGGGCGCTTTCTCGATGCGCGAGATTTCAAGTCCTACGCCAGCCTGTTCGCCAAGGATGGGGAGTGGGTGGGCGGATTCGGTACCGTCAAGGGTCCCGCTGCGATTCAGGCGTTCATGGAAAAAAACATTCCCGGCCCGAACACCGCGCACAACTATCATGTGCTTTCGAACTTCGAAATCGACGTGCACGGGGATACGGCAACAGCTTGGTCGCGGTGGGCCTTTGTGGTTCCCGGTCCGGATCAAAAGCCTGTAATCGCGCAAGGCGGACGCTACGATGACGTTCTTGTCCGGGAAAACGGCCACTGGAAATTCAAACGCCGTACTGCGTCGAACGATCTACCTTCCACCGGGCCCGTCCAGACCAAATAAGACCGAACGAGAGATTCCGGCGCGCGGTCTATGGGTAGCCTTGCAGCCTCCGCGCTCCGTGCTTCCACGCCGGCGGCAGCGCGAATCCGTCGCGATTCGGCATCTTCACCTTCGGCAGGCTCTCGGCGTCCATCACGTCATCTTCTTTGATGACATTGTTTTTGTACAAAATGTAAGCCGTGAGCGCGTAAACCTCATTGGGCTTGAGCGATCCTTCTTTCCCCAGCGGCATGCCGCGATTGATGTAATCCCAGATCACCGTCGCGAACGGGGAGTGAATCGCCATGGCGTTTGAGTCGTTCACGCAAGGAGCAAGACAAGTGGTCGCTGCGGCTGAGTGAACCCCATCGCTCCGGATCAACGTCGGAGCATGGCCCCCGGAACCCGACGATCCGTGGCATGCGCCGCAACCCTTGCTGACGAACAGCGCCGCGCCTTCCTTGGCCGTCCCGCGTCCTTGCGGGAGCTCTTTCCCCGTCGGGCTGATGGCGATGTCCCAGGCGCGAACTTCATCCGCCGTCGGACTCCTGCCTACGCCGTAGGTGGGCGACTGCGGCGATGAAATCTGGCAAATCGCGAACGTCGCGACGATCGTAACGGCGATTTTACGCAAGGCCATTGTGCACGCTCCCGTCTGCCGCCACTCTCCACGGCTGAACGCTGTTGTCCGCGCCCGGCACACGGAAATTTGCGTCCAGCTTTTGGTTAAAGTATTTCGCGACTTCGGCTCGCGTTGGCTGAACGGAGCCTAATGAATCCGTGCAGCGCGACATCAGCGTGCACTCTTTGCCATCCCAGTTCCAGTGGAAGCCGAACCGGGTGTGCGCCATCGGCAGAGCCGGCGATCGAAGTTCCGCGGCTTTCCAACTCCGGCCTCCATCGGTCGAAATCTCCACGCTCTTTATCGCGGCCGTGCCGGACCACGCCAGGCCCGAGATCTCATAAAATCCGGGGCCCGAAAGCTGCTGCCCGCCGGACGGAAACGTGATGACCGATTTCGGGCCGATCTCATGCGTCAGCGCCGCAACCTTCGGATCCGGATTGATGTGCCCGTAGTCGTCATACGTCATGTAGTAGCGGTCCACCAGTTTAATGCGCCTCAGATATTTGATCTGATAGATGCCTTCGAAACCGGGAACCATCAGTCGCAGCGGAAAGCCTTGCTGCGGGCGGAGCGGCTCGCCGTTCATCGCGTAGCAGACCATGCAATCGTCCATCGCCTTCGCGAGCGGAATACTCGACGCGCCCTTCACTTCCTCGGCGCCTTCCGCGACGATCCACGACGCTCCGCTCTGCACACCCGCCTCCTTGAGCAGCAGCGGCAGCGGAACGCCGGTCCATTCCGCGCAGCTCGTCAGTCCGTGTGTTTCCTGAACGGTCTTGTGCGTCGGGCGGGCGCGGTTTCCCAGGCACTCGATAAAGTGGATGCGCGAGACATACGGGAGCCGCTTCAGGTCGTCCATCGTGAAAATCAGCGGCCGGTCCACCATGCCGTGGATCAGCAAGCGATGCTCCTTGGGGTCGATATCGGGAACATAGGAGCCGCGGTGCGTCGCCGTGTAGAACAGCGACGACGGCGTGATGATCCCCGAGGAATCCTGGAGCGGGGTTAATATGTGAAACGTGAGGCCGAATTCGTCCGGCGAATGTCTCTCGGCCACGGGCACCCGGATCGATTTAACGAAGCGCGAGCGTTCGCCATAGGCGATCAACTCATCGATTTTCTTTTCCGGCATCCCCTGGGTCTGGGGTTTTGCAATCGTCGCCCCGCCCGCCAGGCCGGCCAGCGCCGCGCCGCCCTTCAGGAATCGCCGACGATTCGATTTCTTCAAGTCCATGCTCGCTCCTTAAAAGGAAGTCTTCGGCGGTTAAAAGTATACCCCTTGTTTCGCCGCCAGCGCACCCCGCGAAATTCCGATAATCTTGGGACTGAGCAGAGATTGCGGGCCATGAAGCGTTTCCTTTCCTCGATTGCCGTTGCGGCCGCCATAGCTGTTTTTGCGGCTCGCCAAAGCCGCGTACAGGCTCAAGCACCCACAGACCCCCATAGCGCACTTGTGACCACGTACTGCGTCGGCTGCCACAGCGTGCGCCTGAAGACCGGAGGCCTGGCGCTCGAAGGCCTGAGTCTCCAAACGCCCGCGGACAATGCCGACATTTGGGAAAAGATCCTGCGCAAACTGCGCGGACATCAGATGCCTCCGCCGGGCAGTCCGCAGCCGAGCCAGAAAGATGCGGACTCGTTCACGGTGTGGATGGAGAACACGCTGGATGCAAATGCGAACAAGGGGCCTAAGGCTGGATATGTTCCGATCCAGCGGCTGAACCGCACCGAATACGCCGCGTCGGTGAAAGCGCTGGTGGGAGTTGACGTGGACGCGAAGGAAGTTCTGCCGCAGGATATCCAGGTGGAGGGCTTCGACAACATCGCCGCTGCCTTGAGCGTGTCTCCCGCGTTCCTCGATCAGTACGTGACCGCGGCGCGGCATGTAGCGCGCCTCGCTGTCGGCAATCCGAATCCGCGAGTTTCGAGCGCCAAGTATCCCATCGCGGCTTACCAGAATCCGGACGATCCGCTGCCTTTGGGCACGCGCGGCGGGATCCGCTTCAAACACAATTTCCCGGCCGACGGCGAGTATCGCATCACCATCACGAATCTGGGCGTGGTCCCGTATAGCAACGCCCTCGAGAACGAGAACACCGTAGTCATTTCGATCGATGGCAAGGTCGTGTTTCGCAAGTCCATTGGTGGAATGGCGGACTTGTCTCTGGCCGATCGCCTGGCTGGAACCGGGCGCTCGGAGATCATGGAGCGGTTTTCGAAGATCCCGGTGCAGGTGAAGGCAGGCGTGCGCGACGTAGTGGTGGCGTTCGTCGATCGCTCCCATGTAGAGACGGGAGAGCTGCTCGAGAAACTGCAACCCTACGCCGGAACCACCGGTGGCGCCGCCAATCCCGATCGCATGGCCGATCTGCGCGACGGCGTTGAGGTCGCAGGGCCGTTCAATCCCACGGGCGTTTCGAAAACGCCGAGCCGGGCTCTGATCTTTGTTTGCGATCCCAAGGGAACCGCAGAGGAGCCTGCGTGCGCGAGGCGAATCGCAGAGAACCTGGCGCGGCGCGCGTTCCGCCGGCCCGTCACCACGGAAGACATGAACCGCATCCTGCCGTTTTACGATGGGGCGCGAAAACAAGGCGGAACGTTCGATCAAGGAATCGAGCAGGTGGTTGCCGCGGTTCTGGTGAGCCCTCAGTTCCTCTATCGAAGCATTCAGGGGCCGGCGCTGACCGATCTCGAGCTGGCGTCGCGGCTTTCGTTCTTCCTGTGGAGCACCGGGCCGGACGAGGAACTGTTGAGGCTCGCCGGAGCGAACGGGCTGACGAAGCCGGGCGTGATCGAGAAGCAGGTGAGGCGCATGCTGGCCGATCCGAAAGCGTCCAGCCTGGTGACCAGCTTCGCCATGAAGTGGCTGAATCTGACCAATCTGGATCAGGTGATCCCCGATCCCGCCTTGTTCCCCGGATTCAACGAGCAGATGCGGCACGATTTTCTGATGGAGACGCAGGAATTCGTCAGCAGCATTTTTTCCGACGACCGGAGCGTGACGGAACTCCTGACCGCCGAATACACGTTCGTGAACGACCGGCTGGCGAAGCTGTACGGGATCCCCGGCGTGCGGGGCTCGCAATTCCGCAAGGTCACGGAAATTCCGAAGGAGCGCTGGGGCTTGCTGGGCAAAGCTGCAATTCTGCTGCGGACCTCGTATGGCGACCGAACCTCGCCGGTGCTGCGGGGCGCGTGGGTGCTGGATAAACTGAACGGCACTCCGCCGACTCCGCCGCCGCCGGATACCGCGACGGATCTTTCGCAGAAGGCCGGCGAGGCTCCCAAAACGGTGCGCGCGAGGCTGGAGCAGCATCGCGCCAAGGCGAGCTGCCAGATGTGCCACGGCGTGATCGATCCCACGGGACTGGCATTAGAGAATTTCGACGCGATCGGGCAATGGCGGACCATCGACAGCCAGGCGAACCTGCCCATCGATGCCAAAACCGTGCTGCCGACAGGAGTGGCGATCGACGGCGTCACGGAACTCCGGGCGCAACTGGCAGCGCATCCGGAAACCTTCGCCCGGACGGTGACGGAACGGCTGATGATGTACGCCGTCAACCGGCAGCTCGAATACTTCGATATGCCCCAAATTCGCGCGATTGTGCGCGCATCGGCGAAAGACAACTACAAGTTGTCTTCCCTGATATTGGGGATCGTCAACAGCGACGCTTTCCGCAAGCAGGGGGCGGAGAAGTAAAGCGTCGCCATCACTTAGAAGTGAAGACTGCCACTCGGGCCCGGTGCCCTTTGCGTAATTTCTCATCGCATGTGTAGAGCGTGGCGCCGGTTGCTTCCGCCAGGGCGATGTACGCGGCATCGTAAGCGGTGAAATGGTGCCGCAATTCCCACATGCGGCCAGCCAATGGCAGGTGCGAATATCGCTCAGCGGGTAAAGCCGCGAGCCCTGCGAGAAATTGCCCGCTGCGGTGAGAGTCGATTCGCTGTCCAGCCCCCAGTCTTCGAAGCGCGCTGATGACTTCCACGTCGATCAAATGAGGAACAAGGAAGGACTCATCCCGCCGGGCGAGTTCGTTTCTGATGGATTCCGCGAGGACGCCGTTGGTGAGCAGCTCGACCACCACGGAAGCATCCAGAACGATCATCGTTCGTCTCGCAGCGCGCGAATTACCTGCGCAGCGGAACGCCTGGATGGAATCGGCTTCGCCTGTTGCGTACGCTCCAACCACTCCTGCATCGTCGGCCGCTCAGCCACCAGTTCCAGCTCCCTCTTAAGGAAATCGGAGAGGCTCATGCCTTCGCGCGCCGCCCGCGATTTCAGCGTGCCATGCACGGAATCCGGGACGTCGCGTATCTGGATCATTTTCGACATGCTTCTAGCATACTAACATGTGTAGAACATGCCACTGTCACGCGGGGCAACCGCTTCTCGAACCGCACTGGTAAACTAATGCTGGGAGTGCAGCATGTTCCTCACGAAGAAGCACATTCCTCGCCGAGCGGTGCTGAAGGCCGCCGGAATCACCCTCGGGCTGCCGTTTCTGGACGCGATGGTGCCAGCCGGTACGGCCCTGGCCCAAACTGCCGCCGCTCCCAAGCTGCGCGTCGGATTCTTCTACATTCCTCACGGCGCGATCATGGGCAACACTGCGCACGGTCCGGCCATGGACAAGTGGACGCCATCCGGCTCCGGCCCCGATTTCAAACTCAGCCCGATCCTCGCGGCGCTCGAACCGCACAAGAAGTACGTTTCTTCGTTCGGCGGGCTGGAAAACGCCGCGACCGCGGGCTCGGTTCATTCCTTCACCGCGGCGACGTGGCTGAGCGCGACACGTCCGGACACGGGCGCTCCCAAGGCGCACATGGCCACGACGCTCGACCAGGTGATCGCCAAGATCATCGGCCAGGAGACGCGCCTGCCTTCGCTTGAAGTCGCGTCGGAAACCACGGTGCAGTCGGCGGCGGGCAGCGGCGGAAACTATTCGACGTTATCCTTCCGCGATGTGGAATCGCCTTTGCCGATGGAGCCGAACCCGCACAAAGTGTTCCTGCAACTGTTCGGCGAGGGCGACACGCCGGAGGAACGCGCCTCGATCAGCAGCCAGACCGGAAGCCTGCTCGACCTGATCCTGGATGGGACCAAGAGTATGCAGCGCAATCTGGGGAGCAAGGACAAAGCGGTTCTCGACGGATATCTCGACAGCGTCCGCGAGATCGAACGCCGGGCGAAGAAGGCCGCAGCCCAGGATCTTTCGGCGATCCAGATTCCCGAAGCTCCCGTCGGAGAGCAGGATTCCTTCGCCGACCAGGTGAAGCTGATGTTCGACCTGCTTGCGCTCGGCTATCAGGCGGATCTGATGCGCGTCGCGACCTACCTCACGGCGGCGGAAGGCACCAACCGGACCTACAACCACATCGGCGTTCCGGATTCCTTCCATCCGGTTTCGCACCACGCCAACGATTTGGAAAGACTCAACAAGCTGGTGAAAATCCAGACCTGGCACCTGGAGCAGTTCGCCGCGTTCATCAAGAAAATGGCGGAGACGCCCGATGGGCAGGGATCGCTGCTCGATCATTCGATCTTCATGTACGGGTCGAACATGAGCAACAGCGACCGGCACGACAATTATCCCGAGCCGAATATCGTGGTCGGCGGCGGCAGCGGCAAGATGAAACTCGGCGGCCAGCATCTGGCGCTGAAGGAGCGCACGCCGATCGCCAATCTCCACTTGACGCTGCTTCAGAAAATCGGCGTGGAGCGCGACAAATTCGGCGACAGCACCGGCACGATTTCAGAGATCTGACCCCGGCATCGGAAAACGCCGCCCCGCGCTACTCGTAATAATCCGGCGATTTCTTCGCTTTCTGGTAGGTCGCCATGTCATGGGAAATCCACAGCATGGCCTTGGTCTTACGCACAACCTCGTCGACAGCCTTGCGGCTGGCGGCTGATTGCGGAACGTTGAACTCAAACGTCGGAAAGCGGTTCAGCGTTTGTTCTTCGGGAAAATGATAAAGATCGCCGGCCAGTAGAATGTTGCCGTCCTTCGCGAATTTCAGGAGCAGCACCTGGTGGCCGGGCGTATGGCCCGGCGTGGATTTGATGACGGCTTTGCCGTCGCCGAAAACATCGTAGTCCTCTCCGGTAAGGATTTTCGTCTTGCTGTCCTTGAGCGCGCTGAAGGTCGCGGGCGCCATGATCCGAGTGGGAGCAGTTCCGAACATGACGTCGCGCTCGGCCTTCTGCACGATCCAGGTTGCGGACGCGAAGTCATTCGAGTTAGCCGTGTGATCCGAGTGATAATGCGACATCGCCAGATACGTGATATCCGCCGGCGAGTATCCAATCTGGCCCAGTTGCGCTTTCAGCGGCTTGTTCGGGCTGTCTGGTTTTAGCTGGGCATCCGGCGTTAAGCCCGTATCCCAAATGAGCGTCCCTTTCGGATGCACGATCAGGTAGCAGGTGACGATGAAATCCCGCGGAGCCACTTCGCCTTCCTTGAAACCGTAGGTGGTCACGGACATCGCCCGGATCGTCCCGCAGTCGAAGACATACATGCGCATCCTGGACGGCGGTTTCGGCTTGGCCTGGGCGGCGAGAGGCAGGCAGCCCGCGATAGCCCAAAGGAACAGAAGGACGGTCTTCAATTTCATATGGCACAGGTTACCACCGCCGCAGCCCTGAGAGCCCCGCTACTTTTGCGCCGCGATCAGCCGGACAAAGTCGGGCAGCTCGTGCAGGGAAACCACTCCTCCAGCGGGATCCTGCGCCGCCAGCCGGCGGGACTCATCGGGATCGTTCATGATCAGGATCGGATGGACGCCGGCGATCCTCGCGGTCTGAATACCTTCGACAGTGTCGGTCAAGTAGATCGTGCTTTCCGGCACGAGCGACGCGCTACGCAGTGCATGGAACAATGGCGCGGCGATGATGCCGCCGGAGTTCTCGCGCTCCGAGACGCCGGTGAAGAATTCGGCGAGCGAGTGCCGGTCCAGGAAACGCACAATCGCAGCGGTCGAGAGCGAGGATGCGATCGCAAGACGAACGCCCATCGCTTTCAATTCGGCCAGCGCGGGCCGGACGTCTTCATAGATGTTGGCTGCGTTCACGCCCTGAATTTCAAGCTCCTGCGCCGCATTGGGCGCAGGCAAGTCGCGCATTAAGGCGAGCAAATGCCAATAGGCCGCGCTGCCCGATTCCGCGGGCTTCCCCTGGTAACCCAGAAACCGCGCCGCGATTTCCTGGAACGGCTCGGGAGGAAACTCCGCAAGGCACCCGACCGGCTCCAGCAGGATTCCGTGAATGCCTTTAAGCATTGAGCCGTGCGAGGCCCGAGGCGAGCAACCCCTTCGCCATATCGATCTTCGTGGCGTTGTACTTGAGCGGCGCGGCGTCGGCAAGAGCAACAGCCATCGCCTGCTCGCCGAGCTCCGCGCTCAATGCCTTTCCCTTGAGGAAATTCTCCACCGCTCGTTCGCGCAGGGGCCTTCCGGCGATGCCTCCGAACACCACGCGCGCGTCTTCGATCGTTTTATCCCGAAGCTCCAGGCTGAGCGCCAGCGACGCCATGGCGAAGTCCCATACTCCCCGCGGCCGCAGCTTCTCGAACGAGGCTCGCACGCCGGGCTTTGGCGGAGGAATGACGACCGACGTCAAAATCTCGTTGAATCGCACGACGTGCGATTGGATTCGGCCATCCACCATCATGTCTCCCGGCACGAGCTGCTCGATCGACAGTTCCTTCTCACCCTGAGGAGTCGCCAGTCTCGCCCGGGAATCGAACGGAATGAGAGCCGTCGCTGCGTCACCGGGATAAACCGCGTAGCACAGCCGTCCGCCCATGGCCGAATGATAGTAGCTGTTGTCGCCGATCGCTCCGTAGCAGAGATATCCGCCGTTTCTCCAGCACGAGTAGCCGCCGCGCAGATACTGGCACCACACTTCCTGCAAAAGATCGCCTCCGAGCGTGGATGCGTTCCGCAACTCCGGCGAGGAGATCTTGTTAATCGCCTCGACCAGCATCGGATATCTTTCCTGAAGCAGCCGTGAGTCGGCCAACTCCGCCAATTTCGTGGCTGCGCCGATCTCGACGCCGCCCTGCGCCTCCTCCTTGATGTAGCGGAGCTGATCGATTTTTTTAATATCCACCAGATAACTGGGCGCCTGATGGAGACGATTCTTCAAGCGGACCAGGAGATCCGTGCCCCCGGCATAGACCGAAGCACTGGAGCCGTGCTGCGACAGAATCTGAATCGCTTCGCCGACCGTCGTAGGGCGATAGATGGAAACCTTCTTCATGCCTGTCTCCCCTTCGCCCTGAGTCCGGCCATGATCTTCTCGCGCGTGATTGGGTGCTCGCGAATCCGGACCCCGCAGGCGTTGTAAATCGCGTTAGAAATCGCGCCCGGCACGGCCCCTATCGAGGTTTCGCTGAAGCTCTTGATGCCGTAAAACCAGCGCGGCTCCAGGCTGTCGATGTACACTTGCGTCGCCTTCGGGATGTCCATGATGGTCGGCAGGCGATAGGACAGATAGCCGACGCTATAGTGCCGGGTTCCCGGAAATTCGCGGTCCCATGGAATGGGATCGGTCGCCACCTGCGTGCTCTCCATGAGCGATCCCATCATGTCGGACTCCGATACCAGCGGATTGATCAGCAATCCGGTATCGTGCGTGTACACCGATCGCACGAAGCGCCAGTTACCCGTCCACGTGTCGACTTCCACTTCGACGAAACAGGCGCCCACGCCTTTATTGGTCGCAGTCCGTTCTCCACCGGCCACGCCGCGGCCGGTTTGGCGGATGAGCCCGCCATTGGCCTTCGCCAGCGCGGCGAACGTCGTGCTCCTCTTCGGATCTGCAGTCACCGATACGACCCCATCGCGGATCTGAAGTTGTTCGGGATCGGTTTTCAAGACGCCGGCCGCACGGGCGAGCAGATCTTTTCTCAGCTTGTCGGCCGCGCTGCACATGGCAGCGCCTTGCAAGGTGATGGTGCGGCCTCCGAACCACTCATCGCTGAGCGGCGCGATATCGGAATCGCCCCAGACCAGCCTGACGTGATCGCGCGTCGTGAAGCCGAGCATCTCGCACACCAGAGCGGCGAGCGCGGTCGCTGCGTTGGAGCCGCTATCGGGAAGCGCGATTTTCATGGTCACAATCCCATCGGCTGCCAGATCGAGCTCGGTGCTGAAGACGTTCGCGTCGGGCGACGCCGCGAGTTTTGCGAACGCCTGCTCGCCTTCGTGGTAGCCCATCAGTCCGCCGTGATGCTGCGACATCCCGAGCCCGAATCCCCGTTTAAACCTTCCGGAGTTACTCGCCGCCGGAGTGCGCTTCTCCCAGCCGAAGGCCTTCGCGCCTTCCTGCAAGACCTCCACAGTAGGCATCGATTCGTACGCGTGACGCGTGTCGCCTGGCGTGAGTCGCGTGATGTGCATCAGGCGATATTGGACCGGATCGATTCCGAAGGCGTCCGCCATCTCATCGATCATGTTCTCCCAGGACCACTTGGTTTCCTGCTGAAGGTGGCTGCGCGAGGGCCCGGGGCGCGGCGCGTTCGTTCGATACGCGCACCAGGTCGATCGCCAATGCGCGACCTGCGATGTGTACAGGTCCAACTGGTTCGTGGCGTTGCTCGGGCCGTCGGCGTGTACGCCGAAGTCCAGGTCGCCGATGCTGACGGTCACTTCGTGATCGAGCGCGACGATCCGGCCATCTTTGCGGGCGCCCACACGGAACTTCGTGATCGTCTCCGGCTTGATCTGGAGCTGCGCCAGTTCCTGATCCTTGGGCAGCATAATCTTCACGGGCCGGCCGGTGACCTTGGCGAGATGGGCCATCATCGGATAAAATCGCTCGGCCGCCATGCGCGCGGCGCCGAACGTGGAACCATTCCACTTGTTGACGATCCGGATTTTCGAAACGTCGAGGCCAAGCGCCGCCGCGAGCGTCGCCCGAACCGGATAGATTCCCTGCCCCATTCCCCAGACCGTGAGCCGGTCGCCATCCCACTTGGCGACGCTGCCGCTCGGCTGCATGGGAACGGAAACGCCTCCCATGAAGTGGTACGTGAACTCCTTGACAACATCCGCTTCCGCGAGAGCTTTTTCGACGTCGCCGCGCTGATCGGCCCAGGTGGCGTGCAGATAGTCCTCGGGCGAATCCGCGTGACGGATGAGATTCCCCCTTCCGTGGCCGAGGTCGGGGGCGTTCGCAGCCGTGCTGTCTTTCAGCAGCGAAGCGAACGGGAGAACCTCGTAGTCCACCTTGATTGCGTCCGCGGCGTCCTGAGCGAGATCCTCGGTGTCGGCAACGATGATCGCGACCGTCTCACCCTGCAAGTTCAATTCCTGGGGCAGAGGCTCGGGCAGGATCCGGCCGCGCGCCACATTGGGGCGCTGCAACTTCGGCGCGTTCTTGTACGTCAGGATGCGATGCACGCCCGGCATCTTTTCCGCGGCGGATGTGTCGATATCGCGAATACGGGCGTGCGGATGCGGGGAAGTGACAAACTTGGCGTACAGCAGATCGGGAAACCACACCCGGCTCGAGTATTGCGCCTTGCCGGTGAACCTGGGGATCGAAACCTCGGGCAGCGGCGGCAGCGGTATACCCAAAACTTTCAGATTTTCCGGCGGATATCCCTGCCACTTCTTTGTGACCGTCCTGCTGGCGCCTTCCACGACTTGGTCGCCCGGCAAATGCCCGCCAGTGGTCGAATAATCCCGAACCATCGGCATCTTGACGTGAACTACCGACTCGGTTTCGGGCTCGATCGGTGTCTTGCTGCCGCGCAAAACCGCTGCCGAATCCATAACGGCCCGAACAATGTTTGGATACGCGGAGCACCTGCAAATATGACCTGCCAACGCGGCCTTGACCTGGTCTTCGTTCGGGCTCGCATTTTTGTCGAGCAGTCCTTTCGCGGTTACGATCCATCCGGCCGTGCAGAATCCGCAATCGGCCGCCACGCGTGTGTGGCCGATCCTCTGTAAGGGATGCAGATTCTTCTCGTCCCCGATTCCCTCGATGGTGAGGATCTTCTTCCCGGCGGCCTCGGTCGCCAGCGTGTGGCAGGAATAAAGAGGAATGCCGTCCACCAGCACGCTGCACGCACCGCAGCTCGCTCGATTGCAGCTTCGATTGGTGCCCGTAAGGCCGAGCTTCATCGAAATCACTTCCCACAGCGTGGTGCGCGCTTCGTATTCGGCCGCATATGTTCTTCCATTAACGATGAACGACGCATTCTCACTTGCAAACGGGCCCGCAACGGACGGCGCGGGAGCGGCCAGCAGCCTTTCCCCGCCGACTGCCGTGAGCATCACGCCAGATCCGGCAGCCTTCAGGAAATCCCTGCGCGAATAACTCATTTCGACCCTCCGCCTCTCGGAAACACGTTCGGCCGGTACTTCTTATGGCAAGTTGTGCAGGAAGCATCGATTGCGCTGGCGACGGCCGCGAGTCCGTTTCCGTTTTTGGCCTGGGCAGCCTTATATGCCGCGCTTCCCGCATCGGCCAAGAGCTTCGAATCCTTCAGCCAATCCCCCTGATCCAGCGCACGGCCCGGCAACATTAGCAGGTTCCCGGACTCGGTCAGCGTCAGCGCGCTCCGCCGCACCGCGGCCCATTCCTTTTCATCAGTCGGCCCGCCACGGTAGATCGCCAACAGGATGTCATTGGAAGACGGATGGATCACATCCAGCATGAGCTGCTTGACGCTTGCGGCCGGAGCCGACGGGGCCGCCGGAGACTGGGCTGCGGCAATTGACCCAGCCAGAAGGATAGCGCCCACCAATCGCGGTCTCATAATAGCGTTCTGACGGCGATCATCGTTGGTTCTAGCCTTAAAGTCAACCGCTCGCTTTCAGTTCGGCGCAGATGCACTCATGGTCACGCAATTGCCTGCGAAGTAGCTGAACCTATGAATTGCGGGTGTCATGCTCCGCTCCCCCAAGTCGGGATATCCTCCGTCGTGACCACGGTGTATGCACTACCGCGGGTGCTGGGAGCAGTAGCAGGCCTGATCGCTGTTGCGCTCGCCGGATGCAGCGCGCCTCGCTCGAAAGCGTGTGCAGGCATGGTTTATGAGGAGTCTGGTTTGTCCCGCGAGCAGTTCCGGCCCTGCGCGGCGGAGATGGTGAAACAACTGGATCGCGCTCATGGCGCCGTGACTACGATGGCCGACAAAAGCCAGCCGATCGCAGCCAGAACCGGGGCGAGAGCAGAGTGCCTTACAGCCACCGGTGATCTGACCAGCTTGTTGCGGGACGCCGGCGGCTCGAACAAACTCCTGGCTGGCTGGAGTGATCGCAGGCTGAATAAATTCAACTGGGATGTGATCTCTGCCAGGGATTACTACTCGATGGTGTGCTACTACGGGCCGAAGGTTTTCGACCAGCCTCGCACGCCATTTTCCAGCACCAGGGATTCCGAGCATGAGGAAGCGCGGCAGATACTGGCCGAGATTCAGTAGCGTCGCTCTGGTGGTTATGGCGTTCCTGCCGGCGTGCTCAAAACCGGCACATCGGCTGCGCGTCGGCGAGACTCTCGCGGCGGGTGAATTCCACCTGGCAGTGCAGTCGGTCAGAGTTCTGGATCGACGCCACCAGGGCGTACCTGTGGATGTGGAAATACGGCTAAGTTGCGACGGAGGGAATCGTTTCCAACGGATGGACCTGGCGGATGCGCTGAGCAGAAAGAACCCGGCATATTTCACTGCGAGCGGAGGGTGGCGGGAGAGGCTTTTCTTTTCTACTTCAGGAGAACAAGGGAATATCTTGCTGGCGCACGCGTACCCTCCTGTTGGCAGCCGGGGATACGTGCTCACTCTCATTAACCCAGACGGCCGACGTGAACGAATCGAAGTGGATTTGGGGCGATGAAAAGGGAGATTGAAGCCTGGATATCCGCGGTGGCAGGAGCCTGCGCTCTTTCTATTGCGGGATTTTGGTACTGGATTAGTTGGAATGACGGGCTAAGCCTCCCGCTACCTGCCGATATCGGAGCGGTCAGCCAACTCTATGGACTAGCACTGCTCGGGTTGATTTTTCAGTTCGGGACGCCTGCCTTGAACATCCCCGCCTGGGCGTTGGGGTTAAAAGCCCGGAGTCACTGGGCCGCAAAAGCAGGAATGGCGATGGCAGGCCTGTCCCTGGTCATGTACGTAGCCTACATGCGCTTCATCTTCAAGTTGGTCACGACCCTGTAACCGATCCCAAATGTCATCCGGGGACGCCTGTAACGCCGGAGCAGCAGGCTGCACATCCATCCGCCTACGTGGAGCGACGGCGTCAGCTTACCGGTCGCCTCCAGCAGTTGAAGGGGCGCTCTCGGTAATGGATGGGTTCGAACGCGTCGTCTCTCGGCATAACACAGCGCGCGGCCTTGACTCCGTGACTTCCCGCGTCTACCATCGCTTTGACTGGTCAATCGCCCCACGCCAGGAGGTGGCCCTGTGAGAGTCGCTCGATATCTGATTCCGCTTAGCGCCCTCGCGGCGCTCGCCAACGCGCAGCAGGCCGAGGTAACGTTCACCAAGGACGTCGCGCCCATCCTTCAGCAGCGGTGCCAGACATGCCATCGCCCGGACACCTTTGCTCCCATGTC
Source organism: Bryobacterales bacterium (assembly GCA_037916615.1). Lineage (GTDB taxonomy): Bacteria > Acidobacteriota > Terriglobia > Bryobacterales > Bryobacteraceae > Palsa-187. The sequence continues at coordinate 22,102 of JBAIXM010000059.1, read as the reverse complement.
GCTGCTGACCTACGAAGAAGCGCGGCCCTGGGCCAAGTCCATCAAGCAGAAGGTGGTCGCGCGGGAGATGCCGCCCTGGTACATCGACAAGAACGTCGGTGTCCGCAACTTCAAGAACGATGTGTCGCTGACGGAATCGGAGATCGCCACGCTGGTCAAATGGGTCGATAGCGGCGCTCCGCGAGGCAATCCGGCCGACATGCCGCCTCCCCGCAAATTCGAAGATAGGGATACGTGGCATCTGGGCCAGCCGGACCTGATCGTCCAGCTTCCGAAAGACATGGTGATCCCGGCGCAAGGATCGGACCGCTGGGTGGACGTGCTGGTCGATTCCGGCTTGACAGAAGACCGCTATATCCGGGGAGTGGAGATTCGGACCCTCAAAGGCTTTCGAGCGGTCCATCATGTGACTACTTCCATGAAGCACGAGGACGACGCCGATGATGGAGATAACGTTCAAGGGCAATTCCTCAACGAGTACGCGCTCGGCAAGAATGCCGACGTGTTCCCTGACGGTGCGGGCCGTCTGATCAAGGCGGGAACGAAGATCAATTTCAATCTGCATCTTCACCCGATGGGCCAGGAAACACTGGCGAATGTGGCGCTCGGCCTGTCGCTCTATCCGAAAGGGTACAAGCCGAAGTACATCGAGACCACCGAAAAAGTCGGCGACCCCAAGGATCTCGACATCCCGCCCAATACCGATAACGTCCGGTTTGACGGTTATCAAACTCTGGCGAAGCCGGCGCGGCTCATTTCATTTCAGCCGCACCTGCACAACCGCGGAAAGGCCTCCTGTATGGAGGCGATCTATCCGGGCGGACACAAAGTGGAAACCCTGAGTTGTGTGAGTCGATACCAGTTCGCCTGGCACCTCGTATATCTGTATGACGAAGACGATCAGCCGCTGCTGCCCGCCGGCACGATCCTTCATCTCACCTCCTGGTACGACAACTCGCCGGGAAACAAGTTCAATCCCGATCCCGACAACCTGATCACTTACGGACAGCGGACCATCGACGAGATGGGAGGCGCTTGGATCAGTTACTACTACCTCTCGGACGACGAGTACAAACAGCAGGTCGAGGCGCGCAAGAAGAAGCAGGCCGCGAAATCCGAGTAGGCGATGCGGAAGCTGTATCTGTGTGCAGTGACCTTAGTGGCCGCCGCGGCAGGCGCGCGCGTGGCCGCGCAGGTCCAGTTTGCGAGAGGGCAGAACGTCGCTCCGGTATTTGAGGGTTGGGAAAAGAATCCGGATGGGACCTTCAGCCTGGTGTTCGGCTATCTCAACCGCAACTACGAAGAGGAAGTCGATATCCCTCTGGGCACGAACAACACGATCACGGTCGGAAATGAGGTTTTTGGCGACAAGGGCCAGCCGACGCACTTCTATCCCCGGCGGCAGCGATTCCTATTTCGAGTGGTCGTGCCGGCCGACTGGGATAAGAAACAGAAGGTCGTCTGGACCCTGACTTCAAGGGGACGGACCGATCAGGCCAAGGGTTGGCTCCAGCCGGAATGGGAATTGAGCCAGGACGTCATTGTCGAAAACATGGGAGGAGGCGTCCCGGACCCGAATAACAAAGCCCCGGTCGTCACGGTGAAGGCCGACGAAGCCGTTGCGCTGCCGAATGCGGCGACGCTGGCCGCGACCGCCACCGACGACGGCCTTCCAAAACCGTACCGGCGTTCCAATTCAAACCCGGACCGAGATTCGCAGCCGCGCCGCCCGATCGGCGTCCAGATTAAGTGGATTCAGTACCGCGGTCCCGGCAAGGTCACGTTTACACCGGACTCGAGTCCGGTGGTTCACGGAGAACCCGTCTCGCTGACAACCAAGGCGACCTTCAGCGCGCCAGGCGCCTATGTGCTTCGCGTCACGGCCAACGACGGCCAGCTCTTCACATCGCACGACGTCAACATCACGGTAAGACCCAGCCGCTAAGCCAGTCACGCCCGTAATTTCACCCGCCGATCCAAGATAAAATAGACCTGTTTCCAACACGCAAGAGAAAATCGCTTGGGTCCAATAAAATTCCGTGGCAGTCCATCCACCGCCTCTTACCAGCAGCAATGAAACGGCAATCCGTCCCGACGAAGTATTGCGGGCCGTCCAGCAGACATTGACTTCGACGGACTTCATTGACATCCACACGCATTTATTCATGCCGTCTCTCGGCGATCTGGGGCTGTGGGGCATCGATCGGCTGCTCACGTATCACTATTTGGAAGCCGAGTTGTTCCGCACCTCAAGCGTCAGGCCGCAGGACTATTGGCAGCTTTCCACGAAGCAGAAAGCCGATCTGATCTGGCGAACTTTGTTCGTGGAGAACACTCCCCTTTCGGAAGCTACCCGCGGCGTCATTGCCGTGCTTCAATCCTTCGGTTTGCCGGCGAACTGCACGCACCTCACCGAGGCGCGCGAATTCTTCGAAGCGCAGGATCTGCGCTCCCATATCCGCCGGGTCTTCCGGATGGCCGGGATCAGCGAAGCCGTCATGACGAATGATCCCCTCGATCCCGCCGAGGCTCCCCAATGGCTGCGCGGTCCGGAACGGGACGCCCAGTTCCATGCGGTTTTGCGATTAGACCGGCTGCTCAATCAATGGACGGATCATTGGCGGGTTCTGGCGGATCAAGGGTATCCGGTGGACGGAGCGGCGAGCGGCAAATCCATGGGGGAGGTCCGCAGGTTTCTGGCGGACTGGACTGCGCGAATGCGGCCCGTCTACATGGCTGTTTCCCTGCCCGACACATTTCAGTTTCCAGAGGACAGCATCCGCGCGCGGCTGCTAAGAGATTCCGTCCTGCCGGCGTGCCGCGAGTTCGGAATTCCACTCTCCCTGATGATCGGGGTCCGGCGTCTGGTGAATCCGGCGTTGCGATTGGCAGGTGACGCTTCCGGCTGTGCGGATCTTCGCGCGCTGGAACGATTGTGCACCGGCTATCCGGAGAACCGCTTTCTTGTAAGCCTGCTCAGCCGCGAGAACCAGCACGAGCTGTGCGTTTACGCGCGCAAGTCTAGCAACTTGATGCCGTTCGGATGCTGGTGGTTTCTGAATAACCCCTCGATCGTCGAAGAGATCACCGCGGAACGGCTCGAGATGCTCGGCACAAGCTTCATCCCGCAGCACTCGGACGCGCGCGTCTTGGAGCAGGTCATCTATAAATGGCGCAACACACGCCGGACGCTGGCGCCGATTCTCGCGGACAAATACCGGCTGCTGATCGACGATGGCCGGTCCGTGACGGCCGGCGATATCCGGAGGGACGTCGCCCGTCTGTTCCGAAACAACTTCGAAGCGTTCGCGGGCTTACGGCGTGATTGACCGGGCTGACCAGCCGTCCTTCTACCGGATGTCCACGGGTTCCAGGCGGGGAGCCAAGGCTTGAATGCACAAGAGTGCCACCAGATAAGCGGAGCCGGCCATCACGAACACCGGCACGTAACTTCCGGTGAACTGGAGCACAAACCCCGTAAACGTGGAGATGCACATTCCGCCGATGGCTCCGCCGAATCCGCCGATGCCGACCACCGAAGCCACGGCCCGGCGGGGAAACATATCGGAGGTAAGCGTAAATAAATTCGCGGACCATCCTTGGTGCGCTGCTGCTGCCAGTCCGATGAACAGCACGGCGACCCAAAGACTGGAGACGCTGGCCGCGAACATGATCGGGAGAACCGCCAAGGCGCAGCAAAGCATGGCTGTTTTCCGGGCGCGATTGACGCTCCAGCCTCGCTTTAAAAAGCCCGCGGCCAGCCAGCCTCCGCCGATGCTTCCGATATCGGCCATGATGTAGATCGCCGCCAGCGGCGGTCCGATGTCGGTAAGGTTCAGCCCGTGCCGCGAGTTCAGAAATTTCGGCAGCCAACTCAAAAAAAACCACCAGGTCGGATCTGTCATGAATTTGCCGATGAGAAATGCCCAAGTCTGGCGATGAGGGAGTAGCCGTGCCCAAGAAATCCTGACGGGAGGTTCGGCCACGTCTTCCTCGATGAATTCGAGTTCAGCGGGCGATAGTTTCTCATGCGAACGCCGAGAACGGTACACAGCCAACCAGGCGATCAACCAGAGCGCACTAAATATACCGGTGAAGATGAACGCCCATCTCCAGCCCAAGTGAACGGCAATCCAAGGGACAGTCAAGGGTGCAATGATCGCGCCGATATTCGATCCGGAGTTGAAGATGCCGGTGGCAAACGCCCGCTCCTTTCGAGGAAACCATTCAGCGACTGTTTTAATCGCCGCCGGGAAATTTCCGGACTCGCCGAGTCCCAATAGAAACCGCACAAAACCGAATCCAAACGCGGACTGCACCAGGGCATGCGCCATCGCGGAAACGCTCCAGATGCTGATGGCGGCGGCATACCCGGCGCGAGTTCCCACGCGGTCAATGAATCCGCCTACGGTCAAGAGCCCGAGCGCGTAGGCGCCCTGAAACGCGTCCACGATGTAGCTGTATTGCAGCTCATTCCAGCCGATGGTCCGCTGGAGCTCCGGCGCGAGCACGCCGAGCACCTGCCGGTCTACATAATTGATCGTCGTCGCGCAAAACAGCAGCGCACAAATGCGCCAGCGGTAGCCGCTGCTGCGGGAGAACTCCTGGCCGCGATCCGTTTTCGGCGTGACTGGGGCTGGATTCAGCAATCCGTCCTTTATTGTAAGAGGCTCGCAGACCTTCAACAGCGTGGCCAAGACCTGAGTCCTGAGAAGGCTGTTGGTGTAAACAACGCAGGCTGGCTCGCCCGCGGCGTTGATGATATTCTTTCCACCATGATGAAACGAATTATGAGCAGCACGTTCGCGGGCGCGGCGCTGTTCGCCTTGTGGACTGTTCCGTCCGGTTTGGCCCAATCCGGAAAGCCCGCTCCACCGAAATCACTCCGTCTCTACGTTCTCGATTGCGGAAAAATCACCGTGGCGAATGGCGACTCCATGGGATTCAAGCCGGGAGAGCTGGCGACATCGAACATGGTGACCCCCTGCTTCCTGATCGTGCACCCGCGCGGCACGATGATGTGGGACACCGGCGAGATTCCAGACAGCGCCTTCGCAAGCGGCATCCGCCCGGCCAAGCAAGGGGCATTCACGGTTGACCGGCCTCTGTTGCCGCAGTTGGCTGCGATCGGCTACAAGCCCGCCGATATCACCTATCTGGCTCTGTCCCACTACCACGGCGACCATGTCGCCAATGCAAACGCGTTTGCCGGCTCCACCTGGATCGTTCAGAAAGGGGACCGGGACGCCATCTTCGCGCCCCGGCCGGACAACCAGAAAGGAAAACTCGGCCAGGTCGCCGACGCGACGTACTTTACCGAACTCGCCAAGAGCAAAGTGCTCCTGCTGAAAGGCGAGGACCACGACGTTTTCGGCGATGGCACGGTGGTGATCAAATCCACTCCCGGCCATACGCCCGGCCACCAATCGCTGTTTCTGAAGCTCGCCAAAACCGGACCCGTGCTGCTGTCGGGCGATCTTTATCACTATCCCGAGGAGATCACTTACAAGCGGATCCCCTCCTTCGATTTCGATAAAGAACAGACCGCCAAGAGCCGGGCCATGATCGAGGAGTTCGTGAAGAAGAACAAGGCGCAACTCTGGATTCAGCACGACTACACGGCGGGCATCAAGCGCAAGATCGCCCCGGACTACTACGAGTAACCTGATGCGGCCTGCGCAATGCTCCTGAACCGCCGGGAATGCTAAGAACGAACCTTCGGTCTGGCTCGGAAAGCTTGGTATCATGATTCCCGGAACGAGTTGCGAAGCGCTCGCGAGCCACGCGAAACGGTAAGTTCGGGAGGAGATCATGTTGAAGCCAAAGAAGACCTCCGTCGGTCGACGCGGATTTCTGAAGAACGCAGCGGCGGGAGCCGCGGGTGCAGCCGCGCTGGTCACCAGCACCCCGCTCGTGGAGGCTCAAGGGCAAAACAAGGGAGCGGCTCCGGCGTCCGCGGGCGGCGCTCCGGCTCCCACCGAATCGCAAATTGATCGTGACGCAGGAAACGTCCGGCCCCCGGCCGTCGCGCGCACGATTACCCGGCCCGGCTCGGATCTCATGGTCCAGACGATTCGCGATCTCGGGATCGAATACGTCGCTGCCAATCCCGGATCGAGTTTTGAAGGCCTGCAGGAATCCCTGATCAACTACGGCAATCCGCCCAACAAAATGCCTGAATTCATCACGGCCTTGCACGAGGAGTCGGCGGTGACCATGGCGCACGGATACGCCAAAGCCGAAGGCAAGCCGATGCTGGCGTTGCTGCACGGGACGATCGGGGTTCAGCACGCGGCCATGTCCATATACCAGGCTTATTACGATCGCGTGCCTGTCCTCATGATCGCGGGCAACGATCCGGATTTCATCGCCGCGCATACAGCTCACGATATGGCCGGCATCGTCCGCAGCTATACGAAGTGGGACGCCGAACCCAAGAGCATCGACGAAGCCCTGACAGCCATCCAGCGGGCCTACAATGAAGCCATCACGCCGCCAATGGGACCGACTCTTGTGGTGATGAACACCGACATTCAAAAGGAAAATGCACCGAATACGAAGTTGCCGGCTTACAAGCCGCCCACATTCCTCACCATCGACTCCACGCACGCGCGCGACATTGCCAAGGGTCTGCTTCAGGCTCAAAACCCGAGGATCGCGGTGGGACGTTTACGAACTCCCGAGGGAGTGAAGCGCGCGGTGGAACTCGCCGAACTGGTGGGCGCGTCCACGAGCACGGCCGCGACCAATGGGCCCATGAGTTTCCCGCAGCGGCATCCGCTATGCGGACCGGGCGCTGACACGAATTACGACTACACGCTCGGCCTGGAAACAGCAGGGGCGCAGGCTTCGATTACCGGTCCGGCATTGTCGAAAATTGTGCCGCAACGGGATACCACGAATATCGGTTTCGGCGGCATCAGCGGTGGCGGGGGCGGCCGGGGAGGACGAGGCGGCGGCCGCGGCGTCCAGAGCGCCCCGCCGATCGAGGCCGACGCCGAAGCAAGCCTTCCGCTCATCATTGAAGAGGCGAAGCGCCAGTTGACATCGGATCAGAAAGCTCGGATTCAGGCTCGCGCCGCCAAGCACGCACAGGCGAATCACGCGGCTCGTATCGCCGCCCTGGAGCAGGCGGTCGAAAGCAAGAAGGCCGGGTGGAACGCAAGCCCGATCAGCACGGCCCGCATTTACGCCGAACTTTGGCCGCTCATCATGAACGAGGACTGGTGCCTGTCATCTCCCAGCAATTTTTCGGGCGGGCATAACGCGCAGCTCTGGGATCACGACAAACCGTACAGCTACCTGGGGGGCCAGGGAGCCGGCGGGATGGGCTACGGCGCGCCTGCATCGGTGGGCGCCGCTCTTGCCGCGAAGGCTCGCAATCGGATCGTCGTCAATGTGCAGACGGACGGCGATCTGAACTATGCCCCGGGCGTGCTCTGGACGGCCGTGCATCACAAGCTGCCGCTGCTTACCGTGATGCATAACAATCGCGCATGGCACCAGGAATACATGTTCGTCGAATATATGGCGGGAGTGCGCGGGCGCGGCGCCGAACGCGCACACATCGGTAGCACGCTCCGGGATCCCTTCCTCGACTACACCAAACTGGCGTCGGGTTATGGCATGGCCGGAGAAGGACCGATTAGCGATCCCACCAAGCTTTCAGCGGCATTGAAAAGAGGCGTGGCTTCCGTGAAACGCGGCGAGCCTTACATGATCGACGTCATCACGCAGCCGCGCTAAGGATTATTGGTATGAAGAAACAATTACTCGCGGCAGCGCTTCTCGCGCTGGCGGCTTCTGTCGCGCATCTGAATGCTCAAGGCGGCGGCCGGGGCAATGGCGCTCCCGCCAAACCGGCCCCGCCCCCGACAAGTCCCGTCACGGGAAACGCGGTCAATGGGAAACAGTTGTATTACGGCTACGGCTGCTACGCTTGCCACGGCTATAACGGAGAAACGGGCGCCCGGCCTTTCGTCGGCCGCTGGGGAAATCTGGGAACCGAGCAAAGCTTCCTCACGTTCTTGCGCGGCCGCGCGAACGTAGCGCCGCTCACTCCCTCCACGTCGATGCCCAATTTCTCGGAAGCCTCTCTGCCCGACAAGGCGGCCAAGGACATTTACGCCTACATTCGGACCTTCAAAAGCTCGGCGCCTCCCGATCTTAAGGATGCCGCGGCGCTAAATACCATCGTCGAGGCAGCCAAGCGGGATAAAAAGTAACCGAGCTTAGGCCGGCCGGTGCGCGCGCAGAAAAGAACGAATCTGGCGCACCGCCAGAGGGATTCGCTCCTTGGGTTCCTTCCAGGGGAACATGCTGACCTCGGCTTTGGGCGCTAGCATCGCGCACTCCATGGCGACTGCGTAGGGATGCGCGGGAACCTCGTCCGGCAGGACCAAAATCGGATTTTGGCAGTTGCGCATGAAATCGCGCGTCACGGTAAAGAGGAAGTCTGGGTTCGTTTCAAACATTTTGGTCACGAACTGGTCGGCCGTCTGCATCGTGATCTCGGGCCGCTTGGCGGATATCTGTGCAGGCCAGCCGCTCCAAAACGAGCCCTGGTATTTCCGGTCCCGCATCTCCGGCCGCCAGCCTACGGGCTGCGCCAGCACGGCGGCGGCAACACGATTGGGTACGCGCTTCAACAAACTCCCGATGAAAGGTCCGCCGATGCAGAAACCCAAGACCATGAATTTGTCGATCCCCAGATGATCCATGAGTCCGAGCTGATCGTCGGCATAGGATTCCCAGGGCCGGTCGACTTCGACTGGTCCGGTGGACTGGCCGCTCGGGGCGTTGCGGAGGTCGGCCGTGATGCAACGATACTCTCCCTTGAACTCGTCGATCGCGGGAAACGGGTTGCCGCCCTTCAAGCCGGCGATGGTCGAGTTCAGACCGCCACCCGGGATTAGTAGGAGCGGGAAGCCCGAGCCAACCTCCTCATAGTAGATCCGGACAGGGCCTTTTTCGTAGAACTTTCCGGTTCCTTGTGGGGCCGTCTGCTGACCAAAAACGCGCGGCACGGCGGTGGTTGCGGCTATCGCGGCGCCGGCGGCTAATATTGTGCGTCTCGTGGAACCCATAATCGTCGTCCTCCTTGATTACTGATCGCGATTTTACTGATACACCTTGAGCCGCGCAACTCCTGGTGCTAGACTCCCAAAGTTGGCGTGCTTCTGATTGCGCACGGAGGTACCAAAATGCCCGTTCGACGAACCATGATGTGGACCCGGGTTGCCGTTATTGTCAGCCTCGGAATCGGTGCGATATCGACAGCCGATGCGCAAGGCCGGGGCGGAGGAGTTCCGGAACCCTACACGCCCGCGCCGGATGCTAAAGACCTGAAGGCTGTGCTCTTCAATTGGGAGCGAAACATGGGCATGCTGAAGGGCCACGACGAGCGAGACATGGTCGCTTCGCTCGAATATCAGGGCAAAGGGACGATTCAGGTGGAGGGACAACCTTGCACCCTGACAAAGTATCGGGCGAGCACCAACTACCAGACGTTCAGCCAGCGGATTCAGTACACCTGCACACGAGCCAATGGACAAACGTACTCGAACATCGAGGTGGTGAGCGGGCTGTATGCCTGGAACGAAGACACGCCCGGCGCCCAGATTGGTCCACCCAAGGGGAAGGTGACACCGATACCCGCGGCTGTGCAGGAGCGGCTCATCCGATTCTGGGCGAGCCCCCAGGGCGCACCCAAAGCCGCAGTGGCGGGGACATCGGAGACATTCTGGTTGGGCGCTAATCCCGGAACTCTGTTTGCGGATGGAGCCGCGAAGGTAGGACAAACCTCTGTATCGTGGGAGTCTGGAAAGCCGGTTGTGACCTTCCCTCTTCCGGGCGTTCCCGGTGCGACCGCGACAGCTACGCTCGATGCAAAATACATGACCGAACGGGTGGTGGTGAAGCAAGGATCGGCGACCACGGAGTTCACTTACGGCGATTACGAAGACTGGAATAATCCGTTGAACAAAATCGAAGTGTTCTATGCGGGAAAAATGGCTGAACGCAGGAACGGCGCGGTTGTCCGCGATCTAACCACAACGGAAACTGAGACCGGCAACGTGTACGTGGTCGCACCGGTGCCGGCGAGCGTGCAGGCGGCCATTAAGCCCGCGGGCCAGCTCCCGCGCGGCGTGATGGCGAAAGCGGATCCGATGGTGAACAAGTCGGCGCCGACGCCGCGGCTCGGAGGGCATCCCGACCTGACAGGCAACTACACCTATACCGACTGGATCGGGAACTACATGACGGGCGGCGGACGCCGGCGCGCTCCCACGCAGAAACCCGACGTTACCAGGCAGGACAACCAGACGTACGATTTTGAGCTGTACTCGCCATCGCGATTCGGCAATCTGGGCCGCCCGATCTACAAACCGCAGTTCTGGGATAAAGTGCAACAGCTCGATATGTGGACGAACAAGTACGATCCGGTCATGACCTGTCAACCGCTGGGAGTTCCGCGCGAAGGGCCTCCCCGGCGCATCATTCAGACGGATAAAGATGTGGTCTTTATCTACACCGGTGGCGACGCAGGCGGTGGATACGGCGAGTTCCGGATTATTCCGACCGATGGCCGCAAGCATGGCAATCCGGATTTCGAGTACACGTATTTGGGGGACACCGTAGGGCATTGGGAGGGGGACACGCTCGTGCTCGACGCTGTTGGGTTCACCGATGCGACGTGGCTGGGGCGTGGAGGACTCTTCCACTCCGGTCAGATGCATGTTGTGGAGAAATTCACGCGCCAGGGCGATGCGCTTCTTTACGACGTCACGGTCGAAGATCCTGAGGTGCTCGTGGAACCCTGGGTTCTGCCCACAAGAACCGTGGTTCGCAACCCGAGTCCCAATGCGGGCCTGATCCCGGAGCGAGGCGATTGCAGCGTTCCCGAACTGGGCAACGCCTCCTCTCAGATTCGGCATTAAACATCGCGCCAGCGTGACAAACCAGGCCAGCGTACAGGCGAGACGCTTGATTTTGTCAGATTCACCGTGATAGCATCCGTGGCACACTGAGGTTCTGATGTAGATAGCGTGGCCGCGAGTGAAGACACGTGGCCAGGGGTGGGAAATGCGGTCAAACCGGACCGGTTTGGAGTTAACTAAAGGGGCTTGACATGAAATGCGCAAAGCTGGCGACAGCTCTTCTTTTTTCATTGGCGTTCACCCATGCCGCATTTGGGCAGACCGGCGGAACGATCACTGGCTTGATTTCGGACCCGGCGGGAGCCGTGGTTGCGAACGCTCCGGTCGAAGCTAAAAACTCGGCAACTGGAGTCGTCGTGTCGGTCGCGACCAGCGCCACCGGCAATTATGTTTTCGGCGCTCTTCCCGCCGGCACGTACGAAATAAACGTGAACGTGTCCGGATTCAAGAAATACACCCGCGCGGGGATCACGGTCCAGCAACTGCAAACCACACGCGTCGATATTGCGCTTGAAATAGGCGCCTCGACGGAGGCCGTGACGGTGAGCGCCGACGCGCCGCTTTTAAAGACCGAAAGCGGAGATGTAAGCCACAACGTCACGACCCAAATGCAAGACGAGCTTCCCATGGGCCAGATCGGCGCCATCCGCCTTTCCACGAACGCGGTATATCTGACTCCCGGCGTGAACGGTACCGCCGGCGGTATGAGTATCAACGGCTCGCCGTCCTCCAGCGAACGGATCCGGATCGACGGCCTGGACGCAACCTACACCTTGGGCAACGTCTACTACTCGTTCGGAGCGCCGAGCGTGGATTCTCTCCAGGAGGTGGCGATCCAAACCAGTAACTATGCGGCCGAATATGGTCAGTCGACCGGCGCCGTTTTAAGTTACACCATGAGGTCGGGCACCAACCAATACCATGGATCCCTATACGATTACTGGTCCAACGAAGCCCTCAATGCCCGGGGCGCGTACTCTCACATCCGCAACAAAGTTCGAATCCACGACCGCGGCGGCACGGCCGGCGGACCCGTCTGGATTCCCAAAGTCTACAACGGCAAAGACAAGACCTTTTTCTTTTTCAGCTACGAAACGCTTCCCACCACCCGCGGCAGTAGTACCAACTATCTCACTGTTCCCACGGCCCAGTATCGGCTGGGGGATTTCAGCGCCGCCACAGCGGCCACTTCCAACAAGGTTTTAGGAACGGATCCGCTAGGCCGGAATATCATTCAAAACTCGATTTACGATCCGGCCTCGCAGCGGCCGGCATCGGCGAGCGATTCACGGCTCATCCGGGATGCGTTTGTGAACAACACGATTCCGATTGGCCAGCTCGATAAGGTCGCTTTGAAGGTTCAATCCTTGATCCCGCAGCCGCAGGGACCCTTCGCGGCCAACTTGGTACAAAACTACGTCAACCCGTATACGGTCCAGTCCAAGGATTACATCCCGTCGATTAAGATCGACCACGCGCTGAGTTCCAGGATTAAGCTGAGCTACAACTGGGGAGAAACTTACATCGCTACCCCCGGACCGCCCACCAATACCTCCAATGATGGTTTCCCCACGCTGCTTTCCAATTTCCTTTTGCAAGATTGGCCCACCTACAGCAATCGCCTCAATTACGACCAGACCCTCACGCCGACTCTGCTGCTGCATTTGGGGGGCGCGTTCGTGAAAAGCTCGCTCTCCATGCCCGCGACCGTTAGGGGCTATGATGCGACCAAGGAACTGGGACTGAAGGGACCTTTTACGCCGTTGGAGTTTCCGGCCTTCACCGCGATGACGGGGGCTAACAACACCGGCGGCTCGAATAACCTCGGGGTAAGCGGGGGCATCGATGGAGAGCAGATCACGCTGGAAGAAAAGACCAACTTGATTGCCAACCTTACCTGGGTCAAGAACAACCACACCTTCAAATTCGGCGGGGAAGCGGGCATTGAGGGATACCCGAATTCCAATTTCATCATGACCAACGGTGTTTTTAACTTCAGCGCGGCGGAAACCGGTCTCCCCTATTTGAACGCGACCAACCCCCCGGGTACCAGCAACACCATCGGACTTCCCTATGCGAGCTTCCTGCTGGGCGCCGTCAATAACTACAACGTTGCCGTACCGGCCGTTGCCAAGCTCGGAAAACACCAGTTGGGATTCTACGCTCAGGACAGTTGGAAGGTCACACGCAAGCTTACGCTCGACCTCGGGCTGCGCTACGATTACTCGACCTCTGGCAAAGAGCAGTACGGCCGTTATGGGTTTTTCGATCCCTCGGTGGCCAATACGCAAGACGGCGGACGCCTCGGCGGCGTCACTTATGGGGCGACCTGCGGTTGCGACAATAATTTTTTCAACAGCTATAAGCTTGGATTTGGGCCGCGGCTGGGATTCGCCTATCAGTTGACTCCGAAAACCGTGCTCCGCGGTGGGGCGGGCCTCCTTATCGGCACTACCGCCGACAACGGCATCCAAACGCGCTCTGTCACGTCGTCAAATCCGCAATCGCCAAATCTTTTCGCTCAGCCGATTATGACGTTGGGGACCGGAGTTCCGCTGACAGCTGCTCAGATTGCGTGGCCCAACTTCGATCCGAGCCATTATCCCGTTGTGAGCCCGCTTACTCCGGGAGCGCCCGGAGCAGCGCCATCGGCCTGGATCGACAAGAATGCCGGGTATCCCAGCAAGTCCTATCAATGGAGCTTCGGCGTGCAGCGCGAGGTCGTCCGGAATCTGGTAGTGGACGTTGCCTACGTGGGGAATCGCGGAGTATGGCTGCCATCCGCCGGGGCGGTGAACTACAACGCCAACACCCCGCAGAGCCTTCTAGCCGCGGGGATCGATATCACCAATCCGGCGGATCAGGCCATCCTCAGGGCTCCGATCACGAGTGCGGCTGCGGGCCGGTTCCAGAACAAGCTGCCGTACACGGGTTTCACGGGCACGGTAGCGCAGTCCTTGCGTCCGTTCCCGCAATTCAATACCGCGCCGGCGCCGCTTTGGGCTCCATTGGGAGACAACTGGTACGAATCGCTGCAACTCAAGGTGATCAAACGGTTCTCTCACGGCTTGGATTTCAGCTATAACTTTACCTGGTCGAAGACGCTGACCAATGGCATCGAGGTAGTAGGTTTTCCGGGTACTCCGATCGGGAATGATATTTTCAATCGGGGCACTAACAAGTACCTCTCGAGCCTGGACCGGCCCCTGGTCAGCAATATCAACATCACCTACACGGCTCCCGCGGCTCCCTGGGTCCACAACAAGATCCTGAAGTACGTTCTGAGCGACTGGACGACGGGCGCCATTCTCACCTACGCCAGCGGGACGCCAATCCTGGTTCCAAACTCGATCAATAATCTGAACACGTCGTACTTCCTCCCGTCTGCGTCGTACCTGAATCGTGTCCCCGGAGTACCGCTGTTTCTCCAGGATCTCAACTGCCATTGCTTTGATCCGACCAAGACGCTGGTGCTGAATCCGGCCGCGTGGGTAGCTTCGCCCGCTGGCACGTATGGAACTTCTCCCGCGTTTTACAGCGACTACCGGTCTCAGCGTCATCCCACCGAGAATTTCAATGTGGGACGCTCGTTCAGGATCCGCGAATCGATGAGCTTCGCCGTCCGGGCGGAATTCGTGAACATCTTTAACCGCACCGTACTTCCGAACCCAAGTTCGATCACTCCGCTGACGGCGCCGACTTGCTACGCGTCCGGCACCAGTGGCGCCACTACAAGCACGTGCCCGGCAGGCGCAACGTACGCTTCCGGTTTCGGCTTTGAAAATACAATCGGACAGACCCTCGGAGTCCGGACGGGCCAGATCGTCGCCCGGTTCCGCTTCTAGAGGGTTATTGCTTTCGATACCAACCCACCGCGTCGTGATTGTACTGTACGTCGGTTAGGCCGGCCAGTCTCATCGATCCGCCGGGAACCTCAGGCAGCCGGTCGTTAGTCAGCAATAACCCCCCGCGCTTGAGCATGGCGCCGGCGTTCTCGAGCGCCAACGACCGCTCGAACGCGTCGTAATAAATAAATATGTTGGTGGCCACCATCAGGTCGAATCGATCCGACTCGGCCAGATTGAGCCGTTCGAGAACAATATTGAGGTCCAGCGGCTGACAGCGAAGCACGACATCCGGACGGATTCGCGCCGCTCGTGTTTCCAGGCCTTGCAGCGCGCTGGGTGGGGGGATGGGCGCAACCTGGGTTCCCACGCGATCGCCTAGCGACCGCCAATACGCAGTGAGGTCGGCCGGCCACGGATCGGCTATTCTTCGCGGCAACTGGAGAATGTAAGCTGTATTCATTCTGGCGCGTTCGCGCGCGCGCCGGATGTGATCGATCACCCGGGAACTGATGTCGAAAATCGACACGGACACGCCGTTGGCTTTCGCCAGACCGAGCCGGACCAGCGAATCGTACAGCGCAAACGGCTGCAACGTCTGCTGGGGATAATAGTCGTAACTGATTTCCTCGTTCTTGTCGCTGAAGTCGAGGCCCGGCCCGATGACGGCCACGCGAGCCACTTGGCCTCCGTGCAGCACGCCGCGGTTTTTTAAATCGCGCAATGCCTGTTCCATCGAGAAATTCGGAAAAATGCTGGTATCGAGGGAAACCCCCCGACCGCGTAGCAGTCCCGGCCGCCAGTTGAAAATCGCCGCGGGATCGGGCGCATCCGGCTGCGTGAAACGCTTGGCTTCCTCGGCGCGCTTCGACAAGGTCTCCATTTCCTGAAGGACTCGCTGGAGATTGTTGTAGAGGAACACGCCTGTCGTGCCTGCATCGCTCGGATCAATTCCCTGGTTTCGGAGAAGACCATTCAGAAATGTGAGGCGCTCGTTGCCTCCTGGACTCCGCAGACCTGCGACCAGATCATCCACCCGAGCCCGCAGGATCCCACTTCTCGAAGCCTCAGTGAAGGCTTCGATTTTGATCCGCGGCTGCTTCGTGAAAGAGGTCCCGTAGAGCAGAAGATTCACCATGGAGTCGAGATCGCCTTGCTGAAGCCGCGCTCGAATGGCTGTGTCCTGCCGTTGGCTCCAGGCGGTCCACTTGGCCTCGGTTGGATTTCGAAGCTCGGCCGGAAGCAGTTCTCCCGCCTGATCAAGAACCGGTTTCGCGCCTGCGTAGGAAGTGAAGGCCGGGTCGGCCCCAAGGGTGCTTCCAACAACGCCGCAGACCAGCGTAAGGATTACAGAACCGCAAAAGAACCGCATTTTAAGATATGAAGCGTTTACTCAGGCGTGTTTCTACAGGCCAAAGATATCACACCAATGTTTTCGCTTGCCCCGGGGGATTGCATATATGTCGTCCATGTTCAAGCCCACGTTCCCCTGGTGAGCACTGCGTGCGCCTCGTGCCACACGCTGGATCGCGTCAGGGACGAGACGGGAGATAAAGAGTTATGGGCCGCCAGAATCGCTCGCGCGAATCTCAGGGACGAAAAGGTCCTGTAGCTGCCAAGGAACGGGCCTTGTCGATGCCGTCCGGGAGAACGAACGCTTCCACGTTGGTTCCGCCGCCCATTAGAGAACTTTGAATACCCGAAGGTGCTTCGAGTCTGTAGTCGGCGGCCCCGCGAATGCGCCAACCACAGCCAGCAAGATAAGTCCACATGCCATTGCAAGGGTGATGAGAGTAGTTCTGCATCCGTGTATTTGCAGCCGCGTCCATTCTACTAGGCTGATCGACAGAGTCGACCAGCCTTGCGCCGCTAGTGGGTTCTCAGTGTTGTACCGTGATGAACAAGTTGGGCTGGATGCTCAAACCATTGTAGGTCACCGTAAGAGCGAGATCCCCGTCCGGAACATTCTGCGGCACTGTGAAGAAGAATGCATAGGTGCCGACGCCAACCAATCCTGCGAAGCTCAGGTCTGCTGGAATGCCTCCAATCTGAACTGCGGGCCAGGGTTTCGCCAAGCTTCCGGATTGGTTCATGGCTCCCCGTATCACCTTTGTGTCCGTAGTTCCGAACCCGTTCCCAGCCACATAGATCGTCTCTCCAGGTTTGACTGGGGTAGTCAGGGCGGGCGCCGTGGGGAACAGGCCTGGCGGCCCGATCAGAGTGTTGTCGGAAGCGTGTCTTCCGTAGACGTAGTGTTTGCCCGTGGACGACACAAACTCAAACAATGACAGAGACTGAGGTTGCGCCTGCACCATCGCGATATTGCTGGTCGCGCCTCCCACCGCGAGGCAAACCTGTACCGGTCCGGATATGGGATCGGGCGGAGTGAGAATGTTCACCTGGGTCGGGCTGATGTAGTAGACATACGCGGCCTTGCCATTGACCGTCGCGCTGACGCCATCGAGCTGCGTCGGCAACTGGTTGTTCACGAAATCCGCGTCCAGCCAACTTCGCGAGTCCCCCGGCGGAGCAAGATTGGTCCCCTTGATCTCCACCCATGTGTTGGGAGCGATCAGAGCGGCTTCTCCGAATGCGTTTGCGACCAGCGAAATCGAAGGTGCGGGGCCGGTTGCGGCCGCCCCGGCGACCGGCAGGGTAAGTGCATTGCTCGTTTGCCCGCCGATGCTCAACGAAAACGGTTGGCCGCCGCCTGCGATTCCAGGTGGGACCTCGAACGTCACCTGATAAAGACCCGTTGCCCCGGGCATCAGTTGCGAGGAAATCACCGGCGACTGAAGGCAGCCTACGTTAACGATCGGCGTTGTTGTCGTCACGGCGGGCGTGGAAACGGGGGCCGGAGTCCCTGGGGGTACGGCCGGGCTGGTCGGACCCAACCCCGTGGAATAGACCGTCAAAACTTCGCCCGATTGGGCCGGGTTCGATCCGGTAACCAGAAACTTGAAAGGATGCTCGACCAGACCGATGGCCCTGCCGGATGCATCCTGCTGGGTCACGATGACCGGAGCGTAAGCAGGAGCTTGGGCCAGCGCGTGCGTCGCTACAATCAGCGCCAGGAGTCCGGCCCAACAATCGGTCGATGAGGGCATGGGAAGCCTATTGTGCAAATGCCATCCCTAGCGGCTGACTCGGCAGCCGAACAGTGCTCGTCGCAAAGGTTGTGAGATCGAAAACGGTAAGGGAGGATCCATCGAAGTTGGACACCACGCCGAAGGTGTCGTCCGGAGCGATCAGAATCTCCACGGGACCGGCTCCGACGGGCACAGATTTGATAGTTGAATAATTTGCAGTGTCGATCGCCTGCACCAGGCCGAGTTGGCGGCTACTGACGTAAGCCCGCGTGCCGGTGGAATTGAACGCGACGCCATAGGGCGTGAGTATCGAAAGAGTCTGGACCACGGTTGCCGTGAGTGTATCGACAACTGTAACGGTGTTGGAGAATGGAAATGTCACCCACGCGAGCGAATCATCCGGGGACAAAAACACAGATTGCGGGTAGAAAGCCAACGGAAGTCGATTCGTCAGTTTGCGGCTGGCAATGTCAATGGTTAACAGCGCTCCGGAATTTGTGAAGCTCGTCACATAGGCTGTGGATCCGTCACTGGAAATGGCAATGCCGGATGGGTGGTCGCCGGGCGTTGAGAGCGTCGCCACAGGCCTTAAACTCGCCAGGTCGATAAAATTTACGGCTCCGTCAAAGCTGGTCACAAGGGCCATGGATTGGTCGGGAGTGAATGCCACCTGCAAGGGATTGGAGACCACAGGGATGCCCGTGCTGCTTCGGGTTCCATTGCATGCCTGAACCGCCCATAGAGTTCCCGTGGAATGTTCCACGAGGAGAAATCCCACGTGGTTCGCCGGGTCGCATCCTGCGGTGAAGCCAGACAGTGCGGAAGGAGGATAGCCCGGCGGAAGAGGCACTGTTCGGAACAGCGGCAACAACGGCGGCGGGGGTCCGGCCGTTCCCGCCGGTGCCGCCGCAAATGCCTGGGGTAGCTCGACCATCCCCGCGTCAACTCTGTCCAGGGGAGGAGCGCTCATGGGGAAGGAAAAGGAACAGCTCCCATCCGCCAGACACTGAAGGTACCGAAGACCTTTGATCAGACCGGTATATGGTAGCGGAGCACCGCTGAAATCGAAGCTAGCCACGCAGTGAAGTGATGTTCCGACCTTGACGACATTGGGCTGAGCTTGAGAGCCCGTGCCGCCTGGGAAGCTCACCATATAGTAGTCGCCGCTGTCCTTCATACAAACCAGAACCGCATTCTCCGGGTTACCTGGAAGATTGAACGGCGTAAAGTGATTCCCTTGAGCGATCCAGTTATCCAGGTGATCCCTGTCGCCGAAAACCACGGAGAATTGAGCGAGCACCCCCTCCGCGAAGAGCCCTAAACCAAGCAGCAGCGGAAGAAGGCGGATGGGTTTGAAGCTCATTGAAACGTCACCGTCCTGCCTTGCAGATGCCCCGCGATCGCCAGCGCGGAGTCTAGGCCTGGCACAGAGAGCGGGGCTCCATCGTCGAGCGTCATATTGAACAGATAAATCGCGCCCTTAGAACGTAAAGCATTGGCACGTGCCGCGGGAATCACGTTCAGCACCTGCGCCGGCACTGTGAAGCTGGCCGATCCCGGTGGAGCAACGCAAAAAAAGATTGCGCTCGAATTCGTCGGCAGATCCACATTCCCGCCCAGGATTCCGACGCTCTGCTGCGGTCCTACGCCCGTCCACGTGAGTGTCAAGGGCTTGGTGCGATCCACCGGGGAAATCTGGTCGCGGTTGGTCCAGCTAAACGTTGCCGGCATGGAAAGCTGTGCCTGAAACGCACCGACGGCGGCGCCGCCCACGCTCGATACTGTGTAGTTCCCCGGATTCAGGGTCAACAAATTCGGCAATCCGGGAGCAAACGGCGCGAACGTACCCAAATACAATGCCCGCGCCGCAGGATCTACCGTCAGGTTCTGCGCCCCTGCGGCTCCCGTCAACGTGAACGAGGAGCCCGGATTCAGCCGCGCGGGAGGATTCGCCGGTGGAGGCGTCGTATTGGTCCAAAAATCGCCGGCTTGCATGAACAGGTTGCAAGAGCCGGCGGGCGGCTGCGACAAAAAGAAGGCATAGGCGAACGGATTGGACGGCACGGCCGCAAAATCGTAATAAAAGACATCGTTGGATACATCCACGGGCGCGAGGACACCTGTGTCTTCATGCACCGCGGCGCGGAACAACATGAGCGTTCCGATATTGCCGCCCTGAATGAACGCCTGAGCGAGTGGGTTGGCGGGCTCCGAGCAGGGTGAGCCGTCCGAGGAGATTGCCATTGTCACGGCGTTGCTGACAGTCGTGCCACCGGTTCTCACGATCACCGGGACCCAGCAACCTAGTGGAGCGCTCGCGGGAACCGTGAATGTAATCTGATCCACACCTGCGCAGCAAGCGCTTCGTCCGCTGGATTTTACGCCGGCAGACTGTCCGCCCACAAAAACTTCTACCTGGGTCGGCAAATTTCCGGAAGGCGGCGCGACGTTATCCGCGCCGGTAATCGGACCCAGGCCCGTGCCCAAAATCGTGACGGTCTGATTGCGAGTCGCCGGCGCAAGCAGGTTGTTCCCCGGCTGATTCTGTGCAGTGATGTTCTGCAGAATTCCCGGTCCGAACCCGGTATTGCCGGCCGCGAAAATCCCAAAGACGCTGCTCGCGACGCGCACCGGTGAAGCATTGCTCGCTTGACTGTTATAGGTGACCTGCACCGACGCCATTCCTAGCGGCGCGTTAGACGGCATGATGGCGTTGATCTGCGAGGAACTGACAAAGAGAGGCAGGGCGTTAACGGAAGTGTTTCCCTGAAAGACTCGGATCGATACGCCTCCAAGACTACTCCCGAGAGGAAACGTGGTGGCCGCAACCGGCGCGGCCGGGCCGAGATTGCTGCCGGAAATAGTGAAAATGGAGCCCTGCGCGATCGCGCCGCCTGGCAGGCCCTGGGGCGCCATACTTGCCGCGTTGACTACGCCCCGGTAATTGATCGCGGGAGCCTGCCCCCAGGCCAAGCTCAATGTGAAAAACAACACGACGGCGGTAGATGCGCGGAGCATTGACGTGTCCCAGGACCAGTAGATTCTACAGCCGACTCCAAGGACTCGTCAACTATAATTCGGGAGATGGTCTCCAATTTCCTCTTTTCTCGCGCAAATTCCGGCGTGCCGGCAACCAATCAAGTATTTTCGGGCGTACCTGCAACTAGGTCACGTTACTCCCAGAGTTGTTTGCTCGCCAAACTTGCCCCCTGTGCCATGGCGCGGAACTTCGCCCATACCACCCGCGAATCGATTTCGGGACTGTAAGTTGCCTGGGAGGAGAAGCCGCAATCTGCTCCGGCGATCACGTTTTCGCGGCCGACCAGCCGGGCGTATCTCACAATGCGCTCTGCGATCAGATCCGGGTGTTCCACGATGTTGCTGGAATGAGTGATGACACCCGGAATGAGAATTTTTCCCGGCGGCAGCTTCACCGTCTCCCACACGTGGTATTCGTGCTCATGCCGCGCATTGGCCGCCTCGAAGGAATACGCGCCCGCATCGATCTTCAACAGGAACTCCAGAATTTGGCCAAGCGGAGCGTCGTGTACGCGAGGCCCTTCGTTAATGCCATAACAGGTATGCAGACGAACGCGATCGGGTGGAATCCCGCGCAGTGAATGGTTGACCGCATCGACGTACATCTGGGCGGTCTTCCGCTTCTCATCCAGGCTCAGGGGAGCATAGCTGAACAACTCCGTAAGAAACGGGTCGTCGATCTGAACCAGGAAGCCGGCGTCGACAATCGCCTGGTATTCCTCATGCATCGCCGACGCAAGGGCGTGGAAGTATTCCTCTTGCGTCTTGTAGAATGCGTTCTTGCCGACGCCGCTGGGGGCCACAGCCGGCAGAAAAGCGTCTTCCACTGCGATTCCGTCAAGGGCGGCTTTCAAATTCGCAATGTCGCGCTGGAGCGTTTCCATACCGCGATAGCGGATCGGGCCGGTGCAGACTAACGGAACCATCGGGACGGCGGAGTTACCCAGCATCGCCTGGCTGAAATACTGTTTGTAGTATTCCGGGAATTCCTCGACCTCCGCTTGGAACATCGTCGGGCGCGGACCCGGCCGTTCTTCGAAACCGGCCAGCCGTTCACCGATATAGCGAAAAAATCCGGTTTTTCCCTGTTCACCATCGGTGACGATATCGATGCCGCTATCGGTTTGCCGGCGGACAACATCGGCGACGGCGCTCCGGACGCACGTCTCATATGCCGCTCGATCGCAAG
>JBAIXM010000058.1:0-5877 GCA_037916615.1 Bryobacterales bacterium | reverse complement strand
TTGCGACTTCGTCGAACATCGGAAGCGTGGCCACCATCACTGGCAATCCGCAGAACATGCTGATCGGCTCGATGTCGGGCCTGGGCTATCGGTATTTCCTTTTGCACTTGGCGCCCGTCGCCACATTCGGGTTGCTCGTGGACTGGCTTGTGCTTCGTTTCATGTTCTCGCGGCAGCTTCGACAGCCGGAAACGGGGTTGGAATCCATCCCGCTTCCCGCGCTCGATATCTCGAACCTATGGAAACCAATGCTGGTTGCTGCCGGAATCGTGATTGCGTTCCTGGCCGGAATTCCGCCCGCCTTAGCGGCGGCGGCCGGGGCGGCGATTCTGCTCATCAGCCGGACGCGGGATCCACACAAGCTCTATGCCGAAATCGACTGGGGACTGCTGGTGTTTTTCGTCGGGCTGTTCCTGATCGTCGGTGGCGCCGAGAATGCGGGTGTCGTAGATCGCCTGCTGCCATTTACCCGACGCTGGAACTTGCATACAACGGCGGGCTTTACTGGAATGACCGTGCTGCTGAGTAACCTGGTGAGCAACGTGCCGGCGGTGATGTTGCTCAAGTCCTTGGTTGCCAGCTTGCCGCAGCCCGGGCGTGGGTGGATGCTGCTGGCGATGGCCTCCACTCTGGCGGGAAATCTCACGATCACCGGATCTGTAGCTAACATTATCGTGGTCGAGGTGGCAAAGCCTGAGGTTCGGATCAGCTTTTGGGATTATTTCCGGGTCGGCCTTCCCATAACCGTGCTGACCATCCTTTTTGGGGCTTTTTGGCTGGCTTACTTAGGCTAAGTAGCAGTCCTGATCGTACTTGACAGCCGCCGATAGGGAAGCGAGACTCCGTAGAGATAGCCCTTATCTTCGTCGAGCCCATGCCGGGTTAGCCGGCCGGAATCAGTAATGACACGTTTTCCCATCTACGGGTCCGCACAACCAGTCGATCCAGTTCCCAATGAATTAGTGCAGGAGTCTGCTGCAAAACCAGAGCAGGCAGCCTCGGCTGCTGACAGCGTACCCGTGAATGGCTCCCCAGCGTTGGAACCGCACGACTTAGAAGCTGCACTGCAGTTGCTGGTAGAGCGAGCCCAGTACATTACCGGGGCGACCGGGGCGGCGCTGGCCCTGGCGAAGGGAGCCGAGCCTAGCGGGCCGAAAGCGGCCGCGGCGGGAGCCCCAGAGATGGTCTGCCGGGCTAGCGCGGGATCGTGTGCACCGCCGGTGGGAGCGCGTCTTCAGGTGCAATCGGGATTGACGGGAGAAAGCGTGGCCCGCAAGCAACTGTTGCGCTGTGACAATGCCGAAATCGATCCGCGCGTTAATCGAGAGACCTGCCAGCAACTAGGTATCGCCTCTATCGTGGTGCTCCCCTTGGTCTCGAGCAAGGGTGAGGTTCGGGGCTTATTCGAACTGTTTTCCGATCATGCGTACGCTTTCGAAGAACGTGACCTGATCGCGCTCGAACGCATGGCGGAGCTAACGCGAACGGCGCTGGATCTGGCGGAGAAAACGACGATTGTCATGCCACCGAGGCCAGCAGAGGGAGACACAGCTACAGCCGTTGCCCCCAAGCCAGCGGTAGAGCCGCCTCAAGCATCGGATAATTCGAAGCAGGCGATTTCAGCCAATTCCGAACCAGCGGCTGTCCAGAGTTCGGCGGCAAACGAAGTGCCTTTCCCTCCCGCGGGTTCCGCTTCGACGACTACGGAGCGAAAGGCTCTGATTGCAAATCCGTTCGCCGAGAATCCGGTAGCGACGGCTCTGCCCGTGTCTGTTGCTCCACAGGTATTCCCTGTGCCGGAAGCCATGCAGCGCATCCAAAAATGCTCGTCTTGTGGTTTTCCGGTATCGGAAGGCAGGACGTTATGTGTGGACTGCGAGGAGAAGAAGCGTCGCCACCCCGGACCTGAAGAATTAATGCCTGCCGAATTCGTCCCCAGCTTTGGAGTCACGGGCGCGGAAGGGCCGGTGAAAGAGTCCTGGCTGGCGAATCACGTGAACCTGCTGGCGATCCTGGTGGTGATTCTCTCGATTTTGGTGGCGGTGGTGGTGTTTCGATAGAGCAGGTCTCGGGTCTCAGGAAACGCGATTTCTAGCGGATGGGTAAGGTTGCCCACAAGACACAATCGACTGGGTGCTTAATCAGTACCGAGTACCGGCTACTCGGTATGGTTACTGTCTTGACAATCGGCCCCACAAACCATAGAGTTCGCTTAATTGCTCCATCACAAGGACAGGTGTCCACGATGAAAAATGTGTACGAAGTTCTGCGGCAGAAAGAGATGGAACTCGCCAGACTGGAAAAAGAAGTAGAAGCGCTTCGGGTGGCAGCTCCCCTGCTATCCGAGGAAAAAGAGGTCATCCCTGACGCCCCGAAACCAACGTTGGCTGCGACTCCGGCACCGCAACAACCGATTCGCATTCCGGCTCCGGCCGTAGCCGCTGCGGCGACTCCTCCCGCGCGAGCGGCAGGCTGGGAAGACACTGCCAAGCGCTGGCCGTAGCTAGTTCCTTCGTTGTCACAAAAAAGCCCGAGGCTTAGCCTTGGGCTTTTTGCTGCATTCATAATGTCTCGCTAAGCTGCCGTCGGCAACTTGCCGCGGCGTCCGCTATCCCTGGGTAGTGAATGCCAGGGTCAGCAGTGTTTTTTGCTCGACTTCGTGCGCCTTGGCCGAACCGGTAGAGGGCGCGGGACTTGCTGAGCGCTTCACGGAAAGGACGGGGCGATTACCAGCGATTCTGCGCAAGCGCGGCAGCATGTAAAACAGCGGGCCCATGTTGGCCGGCTCCTCTTGTACCCAAACGATGTCGCGCGCGGAGTGGTGGCGTTCCAACTCCGCGGAGAGTTCGGCCTCAGGGAACGGGTACATCTGCTCGACGAAAACGATGGCGGTGTCGTGATCCTGGCGCTTCTGGCGCTCGACGCGGAGTTCGTGCCCAATTTTGCCAGTGCAGAGCAGGATGCGGCGCGCGTCCTGGGTCTCAGGGTCCGGCAGAATCGGCATGAAGCGCTGATGGGTGAGGTCGTCGAGCGGCGACAGTGCGTCCGGGTGCCGCAACATGCTCTTCGGCGTGAAAACGATCAGGGGCTTGCGCCAGTGGCGCAGAGCTTGCCGGCGTAAGAGATGGAAGTACTGTCCGGCGTTTGACGGCTGGCAGATCTGGATGTTGTCGCGTGCCGCGAGTTGCAGAAAGCGTTCGATACGGGCGCTGGAGTGCTCGGGGCCCTGACCTTCATAGCCGTGGGGCACGAGCAAGACCAGGCCGGAGAGCAATCCCCACTTGTCCTCCCCCGCGGCCACAAACTGATCAATGACCGCCTGGGCAACGTTGGCGAAGTCGCCAAACTGCGCCTCCCACAAGACCAGCGCCTCGGGAAAGTCACGGCTGAACCCGTATTCGAAGCCCATCACGCCGGCTTCTGAGAGCGGAGAGTTGTAGATCTCGCACTCTGCCTGATCAGGAGTGATGTGTTGCAGCGGGACATATTCGGATTCGTTTTCCACATCAATCAGCACCGAGTGCCGCTGGTTGAAGGTGCCGCGGCGCGAGTCCTGTCCGCTCATGCGCACGGGAATGCCGCTCTTGACGAGGCTGGCAAAGGCCAGCGCCTCGGCCATTCCATAATCGAGCGGCTTTTTGCCGGAACCCATGTCGGCACGCTGCTCGAGCAACTTCTTGACCTTGGGATGGATGTGGAAGCCTTCGGGATAAGTGGTTAGACGCCCGGAGAGTTCGAGCAATTCCTCTCGTGCCAGGCCGGTCGGAATTTCGTACTCCGGCTTGTAGCGGCCGCCGAAGTAATTGTCCCAGTAGGTGGGCAACTCGCGGAGCAGCGGTTTCTTGGTGATCTTTCCAGCTTCCTTCTGGGCTGTCTCAAAGCCGCCCTTGATTGCCTGGACTTTTTGCTCTACGCTCTCCGCGCCGATCTTCTCGGCATAGATTTCCCACAGCGGCCGATGCTCCTTGATGGCCCGGTACATCAGAGGCTGCGTGACCGTGGGATCATCAACTTCACTATGACCGTGGCGGCGATAGCCGATCAGGTCGACCACCACGTCGGATTCGAACTTGTAGCGGTATTCGGTCGCGATGCGGGCGATGCGCAGCACGGCGTCGACATCTTCCGCATTAACGTGAAATACCGGAATTGCCTGTCGCCGGGCCAACTGTGCCGAGAACCGGGATGAGTGTTCTTCGCGGGCGTTGGTGGTGAAGCCGAGCAGATTGTTCACGAGCACATGAATTGTGCCGCCCACGGTGTAGCCGGTCAGATCGGCATAATTCAGAGTTTCAGCGGTGATGCCTTGGCCTGCGAACGCGGCATCGCCATGAACCAGCAACGGCAAGTACTTGGCCCTGCCGCCGTTTCCGGCCCGATCCTGCTTGGCCCGGGTGCGCCCGATCGTAACCGGATCGACCGCTTCGAGGTGGCTCGGGTTGGAAGCGAGGTGGATGTGAATCTTCGACCCACTCTTGGTGACATACTCGCCGGTCGCGCCGATGTGATACTTGACGTCCCCTGAGCCTAGAACGCTGCGCGGATCGACATCTTCGAACTCGGCAAATACCTGTTCGGCGGGGCGCTTCGCGATGTGAATGATCACATTCAGGCGTCCGCGATGGCTCATGCCCATGACCAACTCGACCGCGCCGCGTTCTCCCGCGATGTCGAGAACCTGGTCGACGAAGGGCAGCAGCGAGGTGTTTCCTTCCAACGAAAATCTTTTCGTGCCGAGATATCGAGACTGGAGAGTTTGTTCGAAGAGGTCAGCACGCATGAGCAGGTCGAGAGCTCGTTCCTGATCCACCGGCGCGGGGTGATCCTCAATTTGTTCCTGGATCCAGCGCCGGCGTTCGGGATCGGCGATGTGCATGAATTCCACGCCAACGCTTCCGCAATAGATACGGCGTGCTTCGTCGGCGTATTCGCTGTCAATCTGCAGGTCGGGATGTGGCTGGGGCGGTAAGAGCCCGAGCGGATTCAGTTCCGCCTGAAGGAACCCCCATTGGCGGAACAGGTCAAAAACCCGTTCCCGCTCGTGGTTTACCGTGATTTTTGCGCGTGCGCCTGACCGGGTCGTATTCTGGGTAGAAGTCGCCATAAGAATGCTCTACTAGGATAACGGATGAGCGGGAGTCTGTGTCTGATTCAAGCCGGAGAAGTTGCGAAGAAAGCCCGCGCTGTGAGCAGGTTGCAGGAGCTACACTGATTTTATGGATACAGATGCTGCCGGGACAAAGCTTGGCACGCCAGTCCTGCTGGGCATTCCGTTTGACGCCAACTCTTCCTGGCTGCGCGGGGCCGCCGGCGCTCCTCCGATTATTCGCGTCGCGTTCCGCTCCGATTCTTCGAATTCGTGGACTGAAACCGGGATAGATCTGGAAGCCGAGCGGGCATACAAAGACGCGGGTGACCTGAAGTTCACCTTTGCCGAGCCATTCGTGGCCATCGAGCGCGGGGTGGGCGAGTTGCTGGACGAAGGGTTACGGCCTGTATGCCTGGGCGGAGACCATTCCATCACGCTGCCGATCATTCGGGCCTTTGGGAAGCGAATTCCGGGGCTCACGATCATCCACTTCGACGCGCACCCGGATCTCTACGATGAACTCGAAGGCAACCGCATGTCGCACGCCTGCCCGTTTGCGCGGATTATGGAAGAAGGTGCGGCCAAGCGCCTGATCCAGGTGGGAATTCGGGCGATGACTGGACACCAGCGCGAACAGGCGAAGAAGTTCGGCGTGGAAGTAATTGAAATGCGGTTCTTGCCGGCATTGGAGCGCATGAAGGTGGATGGACCGATCTACATTTCTTTCGATATGGATGCGCTCGACGCGGGCTGCGCGCCCGGCGTCTCGCATCGTGAACCGGGAGGGA
>JBAIXM010000057.1:0-10275 GCA_037916615.1 Bryobacterales bacterium | reverse complement strand
GCAGCGACGGACGGAGATAAAATCGGCGCGGTGAGGATGCCCTGCTGCGCGTTGATCAGATCCTTGAGAGGATTCACCTCTTCGGGAGTCACGCCGACCAAATATACGTTGGGCACGCCGGGCGGAGCGGTTTGGATAATTTCCTGGATCAGCGAATGCTGGATCAGATAAACGGTCAGTGTGAACATCACGCCCAGGCCCATCGCGACCAGGATGGATTGCGCCTGGTTTCCTTGCCGGTACAGGTTCGCGAAGCCCTGCCTGACCAGCGACGGCATCCGGATCGGCGAGCGCCGCAATACCAGCCGCACGAACCGAAGCAGCACGGTGGCGACCACGGCTAGCGCCAGAAGGCTCAGAAGAAGGGCGCCGGCGAAGTATCCGCCGACGCGGGCCGAGCCTGCGAGCCAGCCTGCGATGCCACCAAGCCCGAGTAACATGACGCCGCCCAGCGCGGCCGGTCCGCGAAGGGCTGCCAGGCGTCCCCGCAACGGAAGTTTGGTGTCCGGCATGCCGCGGCGCAGAATGATCGCGGGGCGGATCTTGCGGATCGCCATCAGCGGCGGCAAAGTGAACAGCAGCGTCGTCAAGAGACCCACCAGGACGCCCTGAACGGCCGCATCGAAGTGCCAGCCCGTGGTCGCCTGAATGTCGAAGATCTTGTTGATCAGCGAGGGAAACACTTCCTCGACAGCACGGCCGAGCAGCACGCCTGCGATTCCGCCCAGCAATCCGAGCATCAGTGTCTGGATCGTGTAGATGCGGATGATTTCGCCCGAGGTCCCGCCGAGCGACTTCATGACCGCGATGTTGTCCATCTTCTGCTGGACGTGCGCGTACATGGCCATAGCAACCCCAATTGCGCCCACGATCAGGGCAATCAGGCTGATCAGGCTCAGGAAAGTAGTCGCCTGATCCAGGCCGCGGGTGATCAGCGGATTCGATTCGCGCGAGTCGATCACGCGCGCTTCCGGCAAAGCGTCGAGGATTGAGGCACGCGCTTCGTCCATGGAAGGGCCGCCCGGCGCGATCTTGAACAGATATCGTTCGGCGGCGCGGCTGCCCAACTGCATCAGCCCCGTGCGCTCGAGCGCTTCGCGCGACAGCATCACGCGTAGGCCCACGTTGAGGCTGCCCGACATCCGGTCAGGCTCGGAGAGCACGATCCCGGCGACGCGGAAGTTCGCCGACCCAAGGCGGATCGTATCGCCCACCTTTACGCCCAGCCTGATGAGAACGTCCTCGCCCGCGATCACGGTATCGGGCTTCAGCGCCTCGGGAAGAGGCATATCCGGCGAGAGTTTTACCGCTCCGTAATACGGATATTTCGCGGGATCGACGGCCTTGATCGAAACCAGCGCCGGAGTCGATTCCGGAGTGGTGGACGCGGCCATCGAGACGGTCTCCGTGATCAGCGTGCGGTCCACGCCTCTGGACGCCAGGCGATCGAGTTGCGCAAGCTGGTCCTGTCGAGGAGAAGTGAACTGGCGCGCGCTCAGGTCGCCCGCCATGATGGTGCGGGCCTCGTTGTTGAGCATCGCCCGGACGCTCTCGCTGAACCCGCGGACGCCGGCCAGCGCACCGACGCCGATCGCAACCGCGAAAATCACGAACAGGAATTTGGCGAGGGAGGAGCGCGTTTCGCGCCAGGCGATCCGGGCAGCAGTGCGGAGCGACAATCTCATGCGGCTTGCCGGATCTCGTCGGCGACGATCAGGCCGTCACGCATGGTGACAATGCGGTCGGCGCGCGACGCCAGAGCTTGATCGTGCGTGACCAAAACGAGCGTGGTTCCCTCGCGCTGGTTGAGCATCAGCAGCAGATCGAGCACGTGCGCGCCGTTGACGCTATCCAGGTTGCCGGTCGGCTCATCGGCCATCAGGATCGGGGGCTTGACCATAAAAGCACGAGCCAGCGCGACGCGCTGCTGCTCGCCGCCGGAAAGCTGGACAGGATAATGATCCAGGCGGTCGCCCAGCCCCACGCTTTCGAGCAGGGAACGGGCGCGGGCAATCCCGGCCGAGACGTCTCCGCCGGCGAGCTCGTGCGGCAGGAGAACATTTTCTTCGGCGGTCAGCGTAGGAAGCAACTGGTAGCTCTGGAAAACGAACCCGATCTTGCGGCCGCGGACGAGCGCCAGCTTGTCTTCACTAAGTCCGCTGATATCGACGCCATCGAGCACGATGCTTCCGGAGGTCGGCGTGTCGAGCCCGGCCAGCAGCCCGAGCAGCGTGCTTTTTCCGCTGCCGGAGGCGCCCATGATCGCGACGAACTGGCCGGCGGGAATGTCGAGATCGATTCCACGCAGGATCTCAACGCGATGGCTTCCAGACTCGAGACTTTTGGTGAGATTCCGGACGGCCAGAATAGAAGAAGGGATGGGCACTGCTTCTATTATGGTAGGTAGGCCGCAAATGAACGCAAATGAAAGCGAATGTTAAAAGAAGCCTGATCGTCTTTCTGCTTGCGCTGGCGCCCGCGATGGCGCAGTCGCGCAAGGTGCTGGTGGTGTTCGGCGACAGCTTGAGCGCGGGATACGGACTCCCGGCCGGCAAGAGCTTTCCCGACGATATGCAGCGCACACTCGACAAGGAAGGCTACGCCTGGCGCGTGGTGAATCTGGGCATCAGCGGGGACACGACTTCGGGAGGCGTCTCAAGAATGCAGTCAGCAGTGCGGCTGAAGCCTTCGGTGGTGCTGCTGGAATTGGGAGGCAATGACGGGCTGCGCGGACTGCCGCTGAAGACGACGCGGCAGAATCTGGAGACGATGATCACCGAGTTCCAGCAGGCCGGCGCGAAGGTCGTGCTCGCCGGGATGACGCTGCCTCCGAATTATGGCCCGGACTACATCAAGGGTTTCGAGGCGATCTATCGTGAGCTGGCGGCCAAATACAAAGTGAAGCTGATTCCGTTCTTGCTGGCGGATATCGTGACGCCGGATCTGCGGTATCTGCAACGGGACGGGATCCATCCGACGGCGGAGGGAGCCGAGATCGTCGCGCAGACCGTACTGAAGACCGTGAAGCCACTATTGAAATAGCGGCAAAGGAACCCAAGCCTCTCACTCGCCGAGCACGCAGATATCCGGCAGATTCCGATAATCCTGCTCGTAGTCGAGCCCGTAGCCGACCAGGAACTGATCCGGTACTTCGAATCCCACATAATCAACCTGCACCGCACGCTTCCGGCGCGAAGGTTTGTCCAGCAGCGCGGCGATCCGCAGCGACTTCGGTTTCCGCTGCTGGAGCAATTGCAGGAAATACGTCAGGGTGATTCCGGTGTCGACGATGTCTTCGACCACGATCACGTCGTAGCCTTGAACGGGATGATCCAGATCTTTGGTCAGCCGGGCTTCCCCCGAGGAACTCATGCCGTCATAACTTGCGATGCCGACGAACTCCATTCGCGCGGGAGTCTTCATCGCGCGCGCCAGATCGGCCATAAACACGCTCGCGCCCTTGAGCACGCCTACCAGATACACGGGACCGGCCGGATAGTCGCGGTCGATCTGCGCCGCCAGTTCGCGCACGCGTGCCTGAATTTTTTCGGCGGGGATCAATACCCGCAGCGAGGACATAAGTAGTACGATACCAGCAGGAGGCCCACTCACTGGGTAGCGCAAAGAAGAAACCACAACAGGCCCCCCCTCCGACGTGGCAGGAGGCGGTGCGCGCGGCGGAAGAGAAACAAGCCCGCAACGTCACGGTCCTGGATTTGCGCGAGGTCACGTCGTTCGCCGATTACTTCGTAATTTGCAGCGGCACGAATACGCGCCAGATCCAGGCCATCGCCGACGAGATCCACCAGCGTCTGAAGAAACTGGGCGAGACCCCCAACAGCATGGAAGGCTACGATAACGCTGAGTGGGTCTTGATGGATTACGGCGACTACCTGATCCACATTTTTTCGGAGAAGGCGCGGCTGTACTACGACCTGGAACGCTTGTGGCGGGACGCGAAAGTGATCGAACCGGCTCCGGCTACCTAAAATCCACAGACAGCCGGCCGGCAGCCCCTTTGTAGAGGAGGCCCAAATCCTTGGGCTTGTTCTTGCCTTCCATCAAAAAATAGAGCAGCCCTTCCACGGGATCCTTGGTTTCCTTGTCGGGCAGCATCTTGGCCTTGAGCGCCTCCATCAAAGCCTTATCCGGCTCTTTCCGGCTCTTGCCTGGACTTACGCTCACCGAGGTGTTACTGACACCAGGACTGCCATCGTAGTGGGTTTTGGAACTCAGGACCAGGCTATCTCCGCCGCCGGCGATCTGGACCGGGTCCAGGGCCGCGCTTCGCTCTCCGTCCTTCCGGGAGATCAGAGTGAAATCGTCGGGGCTGATGCGGATCGCCTCGGCTGTGCGGGGGCTGGCTCTAAGCTTGACCAGCACGTAGCCGGGTTCCAGGGGCACGCCCAGCGTGTGCTCGATTTCCTTGCTATCCACGATGGCGGTCGCTGCCAGATCGATATTTCCGTTTCCGGCCTGGTTAGGCAGGGACTTGATATCGGCAGCCAGCGCCGAGATGGAAATCATCATTGCAATCAGCCGTTTCACAGCAGTTTCCTGATGCTTTGCACAAACTCTGGATTCATCCAGTTCTGGGCCGCGATGACCTTCTGGACCACCTTGCCGGAACGGTCGATGACGTAAGTTTCCGGTAGCTGGAAGGTTCCGAAATTCGCGGCGATATCCCACGAGGGATCGCGCGCGATTTGAAAGGTCACCGGGAACTGATCCAGGAAGCGGCGATAGAGCTTCTCGTTCTTGTCGACGCTAACGCCCAGGACGACCACACCTTCGGGCCCGAATTGCCGGCTAAACGCTTCGAGCGAGGGGACCTCCTGGACGCAGGGCGTGCACCAGGAAGCCCAGAAATTGAGCACCAGGAGCTTGCCGCCGAAGTTCTCCGGGGTAATCGTCTTGCCGTTTTCGGTCACGACCTTAAAGTCCGGGGCCGGATCTCCAACCCGGACGATGTGATCATCCAGGGTGGTGGAGACCACCCAGGCCAGTGAGCCGGCCAGGACCACGACCAGGCCGAGGAGGATACGGTCCGTAAGGGTCTTCACGCTATTATTTTAGAGTATCGGCCAATCCTGAAGCGGGGCTGCCGCATCCAAATTAGGGGACGAATGTTTTTAACCCGAAAAGCAGAGTTCTCGGCATCGCATGTGTGCGCGAATCCGGCGTGGACCGCGGAGCGCAACCAGGCGGTGTATGGCAACAACGCCAACCCCCACGGGCATGGGCACAACTACGTGCTGGAAGTGACGCTGGCGGGCGATCCGGACCCAAACACCGGGATGGTGTTTGATCTCCGGGAGCTCAAGGAGATTCTGAACCGCGAAGTAGTGGATCCCATGGATCACCGTTTTCTGAACCGGGAAATTCCGCCTTTCGACAGGGTGGTTCCGACCACGGAAAACCTGGCGGTCGAGATCTGGAAAAGGATCGAACCGCAGATCCGGCGGGATGGTGTCCGGCTGCATAACGTGCGGCTGTACGAGACCGCGGACCTGTTCGTCGATTACGGAGGCCCGGCGGGGGAAATGTCGTGAGGCTGACGTCGCGTTATCGTTTTTCGGCATCGCACCGGCTCGACACGCCGGCGCTGAGCCGGGAGGAGAACCGCCGGCTTTACGGCAAGTGCAATAATCCGCACGGGCACGGGCACAACTATGTTCTGGACATCACCGTCGAGGGTCCCATAGATGAGAGCGGGCAAGTGGTGAATCGCGAGGCTCTGGACGGGTTGGTGCGGGAACGTGTGCTGCGCCGCCTGGATCACCGCGACCTGAACACAGAGATCCCGGAGCTGTCCGGGCGGGTGACGACCACCGAAAATCTGGCCGGGATGGTTCGAGAGGCGCTCGACACGAATTGGACGCTGCCGGTGCGGCTGGCGGGCGTGCGGATCGCGGAGACCGCGCGCAACAGTTTTGAGCTGGAGGTTCCGAGAGAACAATGAAGAGCAAGGCGATGGTAAAAGTAATGCCACCGCAAAGCAGCAAGATCGCGGACAACCTGCGCGACGTTCTGAAGATGCTGGGCGAGAACCCGACCCGCGAGGGCTTGGCGCGCACACCGGAACGCTACGAAAAAGCGCTGCGATTTCTGACCAGCGGGTACACAACGAGTCTGGAAGAGATCGTGAACAAGGCCGTTTTCACCGTCAAGTGCGACGAGATGGTGATCGTAAAGGACATCGAGTTCTTCAGCATGTGCGAGCATCACCTGCTGCCGTTCTTCGGCAAGGTCCACGTGGCTTATCTTCCCAAGGACAAGGTCCTGGGGCTGAGCAAAATTCCGCGGATCGTGAACATGTTCGCGCGGCGGCTGCAATTGCAGGAGCGGATGACCCAGCAGATCGCCGAGGCGGTGGAGAGCGTCATCTCGCCGCGGGGCGTGGCGGTCCTGGTGGAGGCGCGGCACTTCTGCATGATGATGCGGGGCGTCGAAAAACAGCACTCGGGCACCGTAACCAGCAACATGCTGGGCCATTTCCGGACGCACAAAGCTACGCGCGACGAGTTTTTGTCACTGGTCGCCCGGCCAGTTTAAGGCCATCCCCGCTGCTGCGTCAGGGGGCGGGGCGGTACGATAGAAGTGATGAAAGCGCTGCGGCGGCTGATCTTTTGGGAATTCCCGCGAACCTCATGGCAGTGGGACATCATTGTCACCCTGATCCTGGCGTTCATCTTCCTCACGCCGCGGGACTGGTTTCGCGATCAACCTCGCGCCGCCAGCATTCAGATGCTTCCGGCGCAGCAGGGGTACCTCATCGAGCCCAAGCTGCTGTCCGATCTCTCCGAAGCGGATCAGCTACGGAAAGCCACGGATCTGGTCAACCAGCGTTTCAAGATCCACACGACCATCACCCGCGTGGAGCCCGTGTACGACGAAGCCGAATCGGAAGTTACCGGCTACATGGCCTATAGCAAGCCGTAATCCAAATGAACAAATTTGCTCCTCTGCTGTTCCTGGCGGCGCTCGCCGCCCCGGCCGCACGACCGGAGTCCCTCGATGAGATCCTCGCGAGGATGGATCAATCGGCGCGCAACTTCAAGACGTTTACGGCGGACATCAAACGGACTGAGTACACGAAGATTCTGAACGATAAGGAAGTTGTAGAAGGCATCGAGCGGGTCAAGAAGGCAAACGGGAACACGGTGACGCTGGTTGAATTTCGCGGACCCAACGCGCAGACCGTGCGCCTGTCGGCCAAGACCGCGGAGGTTTATTATCCGAACGCGAAGATGATCGAGGTTTGGGACGCCGGCAAGTACGTGAAAGCCGCGAACCAGTTCCTGCTGCTCGGATTCGGCACCACCAGCGGCGACCTGAAGAAGGACTACGACGTGAAGGTCGGCGGGACCGAAACGGTTGACTCCAAGCCGACTACGCGCCTGGACCTGATTCCCAAGGATTCGGAAACCCGCAAGAAGTTTTCGAAGATCGAGCTGTGGATTCCCGAGGGCGATACAGTTCCGGTGCAGGTGAAGGTCACCGAAGCATCCGGAGATTACAATCTGGCCGTCTACTCGAATCGCAAGGTCAATGAGCCCCTGGCGGATTCGGCCTTGGAGCTGAAGGTTCCAGCGGAAGTGAAGCGCGTGGCGAGAAAACTCTAGATTTTCCGGAGAAAGGCCTGGTGGACGCGAGGATCGTCCGTCAGCTCAGGATGGAACGTGGTGACCATGTGCCTGCCCTGCTCCACCCAAACCGGATCGCCGTTGTAGGTCGCCAGAATTTCGCTCTCGGGCCCGACCCGCCGGATTTTCGGAGCACGGATGAACACGGCTTCCATTTCGCTGTTCCGGGCGTTCACGCGAGCTACCCGGCTATCGATCTGGCGTCCGTAAGCGTTGCGCTCGACATCGATATCGATCAGGTTGAGGCTCGGCTGAATGGGATTGGTAACGGAATGCGCCAGCAGGATCGCTCCGGCGCAGGTTCCAAACACAGGCTTGCGTGCGGCGAACTGCTTGAGCGGCTCGGTCAGGCTTTCGATTTCGAGCAGCTTGAGCATGGTGGTGCTTTCCCCGCCGGGAACGATGAGTCCGTCACAGGCTTCGAGCTCGTCCGCAGTGCGGACTTCGACAGCGCGGCCGCCGGCGCGCTCCACGGCTCTGCGATGCGCGTCGAAATCGCCTTGAAGGGCGAGAATACCGACGGTTTTCACTACCAGCCGCGAGTCTGCAGGAGCTCGCTCTCGGGGAGCTTGGAAACGTCCAGGCCGCGCATAGCTTCGCCCAGTTCCTCGCTCGCTTCGAGCAGTTTGGCTGGATCGTTATAGTACGTCGCAGCCTTCACGATGGCCCGGGCGCGCGAATCGGGATCTTCGGATTTAAAGATGCCGCTGCCAACGAATACTGCCTCGGCGCCCAGTTGCATGACCAGCGCTGCGTCGGCGGGCGTCGCGATCCCACCTGCGGAGAAATTCGGCACCGGAAGTTTACCGTTTGCAGCGACCCATTCGACCAACTCCAGAGGCGCGCCGAGGTTCTTGGCTTCGTGCACCAGTTCCTCTTTGCCCAGAACCGTGAGCTGCTTCATTTCCTTGACGATGGTGCGGATATGGCGAACCGCCTCAACGATATTTCCCGAGCCTGCCTCGCCTTTGGTGCGGATCATCGCGGCGCCTTCAGCGATACGGCGGAGCGCCTCGCCCAGATTGCGGGCTCCGCAGACAAACGGAACCTTGAAACCTTTCTTGTCGATATGGTGCTCTTCATCGGCGGGCGTGAGTACTTCGCTCTCGTCGATGTAATCGACACCCAATGCTTCGAGCACTCGCGCCTCGGTGAAATGTCCGATGCGGGCCTTGGCCATCACGGGAATCGAGACGGCGTCCATGATCTCGCGGATAATGCGGATCGAGGCCATCCGTGCGACGCCGCCTTCCTTGCGGATATCTGCGGGAACCCGCTCCAGAGCCATCACCGCGGAAGCGCCGGCTTGTTCGGCGATCTTGGCCTGTTCGACGTTGGTAACGTCCATGATGACCCCGCCCTTGAGCATCTCGGCCAGGCCGATTTTCAGCCGGAATTCTTCGGAAAGATACATGATCCCTTCTCCGTGTATGATTCCATCATAGCCAACATCCCTTAGTAACCCACGGTGAACCGCTGCCGGCGATGGCGCGGCTGTTCGATTTCATCCGCCAGCGCGATGGCGTAGTCTTCCATGGAGATTTTGCTTTGGCCGTCGGCTCCGGTGAGCAATTGATCTTTGCCGAGGCGGAATGTTCCGGTGCGCTCGCCGGGCGCGAAGAACACAGAGGGTGACAGGTAGGTCCAGTCGAGATCCTTTTCGGCCTTCAAAACGTTGAGAAAATCGCGGCCGGCCGAGGCTTCCGGCTTATAAGCCGGCGGGAATCCGGGCGTGTCGAGCAGAATCGTTCCGGGTGCGACTTCCAGGCTGCTGGCTCCGCCTACGACCAGCAGCCGGACACCGGCTTTCCGCGCCGCCGCGATCATCGAGCGCGAGTCCGTGTCGAGGAACCGGACGGTGTGGATCGCGGCGTCGTGGCCGGAGAGTAACTCGGCCAGCTCGGCTTCGTTTTTCACGTCGCCTTGCACCAGGGTAAGGTTCGGGCGCGGCTGAAGCTTCTCCGGATGCCGGGCGATCCCGGTTACTTTGTGCCCGCGGTTGAGAAGCTCGGTGGCGATCCGCGAGCCTGCATTTCCGGTGACACCAATGATGGCGATTTTCATGACCCTCCTATCTTCAAGTCTACGGACCACGCAGGCCGCGCGCTAGAGCATGTCTCTAAATTCCTCGATGCTCAGGCCGGCCTGTTCGATGATCGATTCGAGCGTGCGCCACTTCAAATCACGATTATGGAACGGAAGCGTGACCTGAACGCCGGGCTTGGCTGATGTTTGAGGACGTAATGGCTGCCGGAAGTATGGTGTATGACGAATCCAGCCCGCTGCAGGGCGCGAAGCACTCGTCGAGGCTTCGCGGGCGGCGGGCGGTTCATACCGAATCAAGAGTAACCGTGATCTCTTCCTTGACCGGATCAGCGAGAAGCCTTTTATCGGCCGGAATTGGTTCGCCATCTTTGCGTAGGCTCTCTAGATAGGTTCGGATCGCATCGGCGGCCATGAGGCGAGCCTCCTCCAGCGTATCGCCCTCCGTTACAAGTCCAGGCAAAGCTGGGCAGGTAACCACATAGCCGCCTTCTTCAGCCGGCTCGAATAAAACCGTATATTGGACTTGCTCTCGAACGGGCATCTCTTCAGAGTTTACGATTTTTCGATGCGGGGACCAAGCCAC
>JBAIXM010000056.1:0-100440 GCA_037916615.1 Bryobacterales bacterium | reverse complement strand
GGACGCGGCGGCGCGGGATTCCCAACCGGCATGAAGTGGTCCTTCGTGCCGCGCACTTCGCCCAAACCCAAGTACATCGTGATCAACGGCGACGAAAGCGAACCCGGCACCTGCAAGGATCGCCTCCTGATGGAGTACGATCCGCACCAGTTGATCGAAGGCATCCTGATCGCGGGGCTGGCGATGGATGCGCACAAAGGCTACCTCTATATTCGCGGCGAGTATCGCTACCTGATCGATCATATGGATCGCGCGATCGCCGAAGCGTATTCGAAGGGCTATCTCGGCAAAAACATCGCCGGCACCGGGTTCGATTTCGATCTGTACACGCACTCCGGCGCGGGCGCCTATGAGTGCGGCGAAGAAACCGCGCTGCTCGATTCGCTCGAGGGCAAGCGCGGCGTGCCGCGCATGAAACCTCCGTTTCCGGCGGTTGCGGGCGCCTGGGCGTCCCCGACGCTGCTCAATAATGTTGAGACCTTCAGCGCCGTTCCCGCAATCATCCGCGACGGCGGCGCTGCGTTTGCTGCGCTGGGAACTCCGAAGAACGGCGGCACCCGCCTGCTGTGTGTTTCCGGCCACGTGAACAAACCGGGGGTCTACGAAGTCCCGCTCGGTTACCCGATGATGAAATTCATCAACGAAATCGCGGGCGGAATTCCGGGCGGTAAGAAACTGAAAGCTGTCATCCCCGGCGGATCGTCCTGCCCGATTCTCAAAGCGGACGAGTGCGATATTCCGATGGACTACGACACGCTCGCGAAAATCGGCAGCATGCTTGGGTCGGGCGGCATGGTGGTGATGGACGAAACCACGGATATGGTGAAAGTGGCGCTGCGGATCATGCGTTTTTATGCGCACGAGAGCTGCGGCTGGTGCATCCCCTGCCGCGAAGGCACGACGTGGCTGCGGAAAATCCTGCAAAGGTTCGATGACGGCGGGGGCAGGAAAGAAGACGTGGCGTTGCTGGGCGAACTTTCGAAAAACATGCTCGGCCGGACTTTCTGCGCGCTGGGCGACGCGGCCGCAATGCCGACGATCTCCATCGTCGAGAAATTCGCCGAGGACTTCGAGAAGCGGCTCGCCCGCGAAATGGTGGCGGTATAGAGGATCACGTTTATACACATGGCGGAACTCGTAAATCTGACCATCAACGGACAGGCTGTGCAGGCCGAAAAAGGTGCGCTGTTGATCGAGGTCGCGCGCCAGAACGGCATTGAAATTCCCGCGTTTTGCTACTACGAAGGCCTGACGCTGCAAGCCGCCTGCCGGATGTGTCTGGTCGAAGTGGAGAAGACTCCCAAGCTCCAGGTCGGCTGCACTCTGCCGGTTGCCGACGGCATGGTGGTGCACACCGAATCCGAGGTCGTGAAGAAAGCCCGCAAGGGAACGCTCGAATTTTTGCTCACCAATCACCCCTTGGACTGCCCCGTCTGCGACAAGGGCGGCGAGTGCGAACTCCAGGACATGGTGTTCCGCTACGGCGCCGGCGAGAGCCGCTTCACCGAGCGGAAAGTGCACGTCGACGAACAGCAATGGTCGCCGGTGGTTTATTTCGATGCGCCGCGCTGCATCCTGTGCTATCGCTGCGTGCGGGTCTGCAACGAGGGCATGGGCGTCGGAGCGCTGGGCGTCGCCAATCGCGGCGTTGTTTCGGAGATCGTTCCCAATCATCACGATTACCTGGAATGCGACGAGTGTGGAGCCTGCATCGATATATGCCCGGTGGGGGCGCTCACCAGCGGCATCTACCGGTACAAGACGCGTCCCTGGGAAATGGAGCATGTCGGCACGATCTGCACGCACTGCGCGGATGGTTGCCGGACAACGCTGGGCGTCCGGGACGACAAGATCATTCGCGGAAACAATCGCGACCATAGCGGCATCAACGGCGAGTTTCTGTGCATCAAAGGCCGCTATGCTTTCGATTTCGTGGAGCATCCGGAGCGCCTGCAATCCCCGATGATTCGCACGGGCGACACGTTTGAGCCAATTTCCTGGGCCAAGGCCTTCGAAACAATCGCCGGACGGTTCGAGGCTGCGAAAGCGCGCGGCGGGAAGTTCGGCGTCATCGGATCGAACCACACCACCAACGAGGAAAACTATTTCCTCCAGAAATTCGCGCGCGAAGGGCTAGGAACCAAAAACATTGATCACCATCGCACGGGCGATCTGGCGGCCTTCTTCGACGCGCTTTCCGGACGAACAGGCGCGCTCGCGACTGTGGGCGACCTCTACACGGCGAAAGCAATTCTGATTGCCGGGGCCGATCTCTCGCAGCAGCATCCATTGCTTGCATTCCAGGCGCGCGCGAACGTGCGCCATCACAACGCCCACATCTATGCAGTCACCGCAGGACCGGTCCGCGAAGACAAGCAGGCGGTGTCGAGCGTTCGCGTCCAAAGGGGCGGGGAATTGGCGGGCGTCGAAGGATTGCGCGACAAGCTAAAGGCGGAAGGCGATCTGGTGATCGTGTTCGGCGACTCCATCCAGGGCGACGCCGTTCGCAAGCTCATCGCGTTCGGCGATTCGCTGGGAATTCCTGTCAAGTACGTTTGCCTGGTGGATTATTCGAATTCGCGCGGCGCATTCGACATGGGTCTGATTCCGCGCGATGGCGGCATGAGCCTCCAGCAGATGCTGGCTGCGCCCGACCTGGATGTTCTCTGGGTGGTGGGCGCAAATCCGCTAAAGAACGCTGCGCTTGCTGCCGCCAGCGCGTTCGTCGTGGTCCAGGACTTGTTCATGACGGAAACCGCGCGGCGCGCCGACCTGGTGCTTCCAGCCGCGTCCGCATATGAGAAGAACGGGACTGTGACCAATGTCTGCGGGGAAGTGCAGAAGCTCAAGCAGGCGATCAAGGTGATGGGCACCAAGACCGACCTTGAAATCATGGGTTCGATCGCCAAAGAGATGAAGCTGAACCTGGGCATCTGGCTTCCGGACAAAATGTTCGCTGAGATCCGGAAATCGATTCACGGCTACGATGTTTCCTTGCCCGTGGTCGACACAGGCGGGGCAGCTCCCACCTTGCCCTTAAACGGCCGTGTTGCAGCGCTTCCCGGCGCGATTCAGTCTGCCGGCGACACCCTGTTCACCTCGGGTTCGCTGTCGCGCTATTCCAGTATTCTGAACGCTGTTATCGAATCCCCGGGCGGGCTTTATCAACCGAAATGAACTTTTATCTGCTGAGCTTGATCAAAACGGTGATCGTGGTGGGCATTTTCATGCACGTGCTCGCCTATCTGCAATGGATCGAGCGCAAGGTGATCGCGCACGTGCAACTCCGCGTGGGGCCGCGGCGCGTGGGGCCGCACGGGCTCCTTCAGCCGCTGGCCGACGTCATCAAGCTGATCACCAAAGAAGACATCCTGCCGTCCCACGTCAACAAGGTCTTCTACTTTCTCGCGCCATTCGTTGCGGTGACATTCGCGCTGATTTCGATCT
The DNA here is from genome assembly GCA_037916615.1 of Bryobacterales bacterium. GTDB lineage: Bacteria > Acidobacteriota > Terriglobia > Bryobacterales > Bryobacteraceae > Palsa-187. The sequence continues at coordinate 96,993 of JBAIXM010000056.1, read as the reverse complement.
CGATTATCCCCTTCGGGCCGGAAATCACTGTCGCCGGCGTGCGCACGAACATGGGATTGACCGATCTGAACATCGGCGTCCTGTTCATTCTGGGGATTTCCGGGTTGGGAGTGTACGGCGTCGCGCTGGCGGGATGGGCGTCGAATAACAAGTACGCGCTGATGGGCGGGCTGCGCAGCTCGGCGCAGATGATCAGTTACGAGCTGCCGATGGCGCTCGCGCTGGCCGCTCCCCTGCTGCTGCTGAATACGCTCAGCCTGCGGGAAATCGCGAACGGACAAGCAGGCTACTATCTCGGATTCATTCCGCGGTGGAGCATCTTCCAGATGCCGTTCCCGCAGATCTTCAGCTTCATGCTGTTTCTGATCGCTGGATTCGCAGAGACCAATCGCGTGCCCTTCGATCTGCCTGAGGCGGAAAACGAGCTGGTCGCCGGATTCCACGTCGAATACGCCAGCATGAAGTTCGCATCCTTCTTCATGGCCGAGTACGCCAATATGGTGACGGTTTCCGCCGTAGCGACGCTGCTGTTCCTGGGCGGCTGGCATCCGATTTTCCCCGAGCAGTACGGGTCGGGCCTGGTTCCCGTGGCGATCTTCGCCGGAAGCGCGCTGCTGTGCTTCATGCACGCCGCGAGTCCGGCGCGCCCGTTCGACAAATACACGCTGCCGGTGTTCGGCGTCCTGTTTCTGGGCGCGGCCGCGCTGTTCCTGCTTCCGCCGGTCAAGCCGATTCTGCTGCCGCTGTTCTGGTTCTCGGCTAAGGTCGGAATTATTCTATTCGTGTTTATCTGGGTCCGCGCGACGCTGCCGCGGTTCCGATACGATCAGTTGATGCGCTTTGCCTGGACTTTTATGTTCCCGGTGTCGCTAGTCAACTTGTTCCTCACAGCTCTGCTGGTGGCCGTCAACTCCTAATATGGACGCACTTCTGTTTCTGGTTTTCGCCGCGATCGCGGTGATCTGTGGCATCAACCTGGTGGTGCAGACGCATCCGATCTCTAGCGCCTTGTCGCTGGTGGGCGTCATGGGCGCGCTTGCGGCGCTGTATCTGCTTCTGGGCGGCGAGTTCATCGCGGCTGCGCAACTGGTGGTCTACGCCGGCGCCATCATGGTGCTGTTCGTTTTCGTCATCATGCTCCTGAACGCGGGAACCGAGAGGAAACTGGCGATCCGGCCCTGGGGAAAATACCTGGGCGCGCCGCTGCTGCTTCTGTTCCTCGGCATGATGGCGTACCTCATCCAGAGGATTTTGCCGCCATCTTCACCGGTCGTGTTCGGGGCCTTCCAGGGTGGAACGCCTGCGGAAATCGGACGCAGCCTGTTCACGGTGTACCTGCTGCCGTTCGAGGTCACCAGCGTCCTGATCCTGATTGCGATTTTGGGCGCCATCGTTCTAGCCCGCAAGGAGGTGGACTAAGATGCCGCTCGGACCGCTGCCGGCTGCTGTGCCGCCTTCCTGGTACCTGACTCTGAGCGCGATTTTGTTTGCGCTGGGAGTGCTCGGATTCCTGCTGCGGCGCAACATTATTACCGTGTTCATGTCCATCGAGCTGATGCTGAACGCGGTTAATTTGAGTTTCGTGACGTTTTCCTATGTCCTGAAGCGTGCCGACGGACATATCTTCAGCTTCTTCGTGATGGTGGTCGCCGCGGCCGAAGCCGCTGTGGGGCTCGCGATCATCCTCACGGTGTTCAAGAACCGGCAGACGCTGGAAATCGACGAGGTCAGCACGCTCAAGAACTAGGGCTTTCGAACAACATTCATGCAACTTTGGCTCATTCCGATTCTTCCGCTGCTGGGTTTCCTGCTGAACGGGCTGTTCGGCAGGCGGCTCGCCAAGCCCGTGATCAACGCGATCGCGGTCGGCTCGGTAGTGCTGTCATTTCTTTGGGTGGTGAAGACGCTTAACGCCTTGGGCGCGTTCAGCGGCGGCCTGGAACAGACTTACAAGGAGCACTACTACACCTGGATCCAGTCCGGCTCGCTGAACATCGGGGTCGATTTCGCGATCGACCGCCTGACCGCCATCATGCTGATGGTGGTCACCGGCATCGGCTCGATCATTCACATTTACTCGGTCGGCTACATGGCCCACGAAGGCGGCTACTACCGCTTTTTCGCGTACCTGAATCTGTTCATGTTCTTCATGCTGATTCTGGTGCTGGGCGCGAACTTCCTGCTGCTGTTTGTCGGATGGGAAGGCGTGGGCTTGTGCAGCTATCTGCTGATCGGTTTCTATTTTCTGGAAAAATTCGCCACCGATGCCGGGAATAAGGCGTTCATCGTGAACCGCATCGGAGATTTCGGATTCGCGCTGGCGGTCTTCCTGGTCGCCATCAATTTCGGCTCTCTGGATTTCCAGACCGTGTTCACGCAGATCCGCAACATGCCGGTCGAGGCCAGCGCCGGGATCTTCACCACGATCGCGCTGCTGCTGCTGGTCGGAGCGACCGGAAAATCTGCCCAGATTCCGCTGTATGTCTGGCTTCCCGACGCGATGGCCGGTCCGACTCCGGTCAGCGCGCTGATCCACGCTGCCACTATGGTCACGGCGGGCGTCTATATGGTCGCGCGCACTTCGCAGATTTATCTGCATTCGCCCTGGGCGCTCGATATCGTCGCGATTGTCGGATTGACCACGGCATTCGTAGCGGCGACCATCGGCCTGGCGCAGAACGACATCAAGAAAGTCTTCGCCTATTCGACCGTTTCGCAGCTCGGATACATGTTCGTCGGCCTGGGCGTCGGGGCGTTTTCGGCCGGAATCTTCCACTTGATGACACACGCATTTTTCAAGGCGCTGCTGTTCCTCGGCGCCGGAAGCGTAATTCATGCCTGCTCCGGCGAGCAGGACATGCGCAACATGGGCGGACTCCGAAAATTCACGCCGATCACGATGATCACGCTCCTGTGTGGCAGCCTGGCGATCGCAGGTTTTCCGTTCCTCTCCGGCGCCGCCAGCAAGGATCTGATCCTGGAAGCCGCTTACGAGCACGCGCCCTGGATGTACTGGGTCGGCGTATTCACCGCCGGCATGACCGCGTTCTACGTCTTCCGCGCGTTTTTCCTGACGTTCTTCGGAGAATACCGTGGTAGTACCGCGAAACCCGCCCACTACGATCCCGATACCGCGCATCGGGACGATCACCCGCAGGACGATCCCGGACACGGGCATGGTCACGATCACGGACATGCTCCGCACGAATCGCCCGCTGTGATGTGGATCCCACTGGCGATTCTGGCGCTGTTGAGCCTTGGCGGCGGGTTCATCAACGTGCCGCATTTCCTGGAGCCCCTGTTTCCGGTGGCGGAAGGGGAATCAGCTCGCTGGCTGGAGTACACGGCCACGGCGGCAGGCTTGGCGGGCATCGCGCTGGCGTACCTGTTTTATGTGGTCTCGCCCGGGCTTCCCGAAGCTCTGGCGGGTTCCTTCAAAGGTCTCTACAACCTGATCTACAACAAATACTTCGTGGACGAATTTTACGACGCGACCGTCGTCGAGCCCGTGGTCGACGGTTCGCGGCAGCTTCTGTGGCGCGTGGCCGATGTTGAACTGATCGACGGCGCAGCGAACGGAATCGGGACAACGGCCCGCGGCGTCGGCCGGCTCCTGCGCCTCGCGCAGTCCGGATACATCCGCAACTACGCGGCCTGGGTGTTGGCCGGATCGATTCTGGCGATCGCCTACATCGGATTCCTGGGAGCCTCGCGATGACCTTACTGGATATCGTGTTGTTCCTGCCGCTCCTCGGTTTCCTGATCCTGCTGGTGTTGCCGAAACAATCCAGCCGGATGGCGGCTCTGATCATTGCCCTGGGAGTGTTTGTCGTTTCGCTCGGCCTGCTGATGCCGTACTCGTTCCAATACCCGTCAGGCCACACCTTCACCACCGATGTCCCCTGGATCAGCTACCCGCCCATCCGCTATCACGTCGCGCTCGACGGACTGAGCCTGTGGCTGGTGCTGCTTTCAACTTTACTTACTCCGATCGCGGTGCTGGTGTCCTGGAACTATATCGATCACCGCGTAAAGGAGTTTTACGCGTTCCTGCTGCTGCTCGAATTCGGACTGGTCGGCGTGTTCGTCGCGATGGACCTGTTCCTGTTCTACGTGTTCTGGGAAATTTCGCTGGTCCCGATGTACTTCCTGGTCGGGATCTGGGGACATGAGCGGCGCATCTACGCGGCCGTGAAATTCTTCCTGTACACCATGGCCGGATCGGTCCTGATGCTGGCCGCGATCATCTTCCTGTACAACCGCACCGGCACCTTCGACTACGGCCAGATCCAGGGCATGATCCAGACCGGAAGCCTGGTGTTCGACGCGCGAACGGAACTTCTCCTGTTCCTGGCGTTCTTCGGAGCGTTCGCGATCAAGGTGCCTCTGTTCCCTCTGCACACCTGGCTGCCGGATGCCCACGTCGAGGCCCCCACCGCCGGATCCGTCATGCTGGCCTCCGTGATGCTGAAAATGGGCACCTACGGGTTGGTACGATTCTGCCTGCCGCTGTTCCCCGATGCGGCGCGCCGCAGCGCGCCCTGGATCGCCGGCCTGGCGATCATCGGAATTATCTACGGAGCGTTGGTCGCGCTGGTCCAGCCGAACATGAAAAAGCTGGTGGCGTACTCTTCGGTCAGCCACTTGGGATTCGTCGTGCTGGGAATTTTCTCCTTTACGCAGCAAGGCCTGGACGGCGCGGTTTACCAGATGCTGAACCACGGCATCTCGACCGGAGCGCTCTTCATTCTGGTCGGCTACTTGTACGAGCGGCGTCATTCGCTCGAAATTGCGGCCTATGGTGGCGTCGCGACTCCCGCGCCGAACCTGTCCATCATCTTTCTGATTACAACGCTGGCCTCGATCGGCCTGCCGGCGTTGAACAATTTCGTGGGCGAATACCTGGTCCTCCAGGGTACCGCCAGCGCTAACTTCGGCTGGGCGATTTTCGCGGCCCTGGGTGTCATCTTCTCGGCTTGCTACATGCTCTGGCTGTACCAGCGAGCGTTCTATGGAAGAGCCTCCGAATCGCTCTCACATCACATGCCTGACCTGACATCGCGCGAATGGGCCGCGATCCTGCCTCTGGTGATTCTGATGGTATGGATGGGTTCCTTCGCCCAAAGCTTTCTTCCTTCGATTAGCGTGCAGAACACAGCAATCCTGAATCAGACCAAGAGACTGCGAGTCGAGCGAGTGGCCGCTCCGGCCCAGCCTGCCGCGGAGGTGGCCCGTGCCAATCGCTAGCTTCCTTCCGACCAGCGCGGATTACGCGCGATTCCTTCCAGAGTTGTTGCTGACTTTGGCGGGCGTGTTCATCATGTTCCTGGAGGCGCTGCGGCCCGAAGGCAAAAGATCCGGCGCGGGATTGTTCGCGATTGTCGCTCTGGTGATGGCTCTGCCCGCGGCGCTGCTGGCTTCGTCGGGTCCCGCCTTTCAAGGAATGCTGGTCGTCGACGGCATGGCGACTTTCTTCCGGACGCTGGTGATCGTCGTCGGCCTTCTGGTTGTGTTCAGTTCCACCGATTACTTGCGCGGAGAACATCAGGAAAGCGGCGAATATTACGCGCTCATTCTATTCAGCATCGTGGGCCAGTGCGTGATGGTTACCGCCAATGAGCTGGTGATGATCTTCATTGGTCTCGAGATCTCCTCGATCGCTTCCTACGTCCTGGCCGGCTACCTGCGGGATGACGCGCGCAATAACGAGTCCGCGCTGAAGTATTTTCTACTGGGTTCCTTTGCCACGGCGTTTCTGCTCTACGGCATCGCCTGGATGTACGGCGCCACGGGATCGACCAATCTTTCCGACATCCGCCGGATGCTCGCATCGGCCGCTGCTCCGCCCGAGGCGCTGATCGGTGTCGCAGCGGCGCTCATGTTCGTCGGCCTGGCATTCAAGATTTCGGCCGCTCCCTTCCAGAGTTGGGCTCCCGACGTGTACCAGGGAGCGCCCGCGCCGGTTTCCGCGTTCCTGACGGTCGGTCCGAAAGCCGCCGCGTTCGCGGTTCTTCTGCGGATCTTCCTGGGCGGCCTCGAACCGATCGCCTCGCGCTGGGCTCCCGCGGTTTGGGTCTGCGCGCTGGCGACCATGGTGGTCGGCAACTTCGCCGCTATCATGCAGTCCAACATCAAACGGCTGCTGGCGTATAGTTCGATCGCGCACGCCGGATATGTTCTGGTGGCCGTCGCCGCGAACTCCGGCACCGGATCGGCGGCGGCGATGTTTTACCTGGCTGCCTACGCCTTCACCAACATCGGCGCATTCGCCGTGGTGACTTATTTCTCCCGCAGAGGCGAACGCTATGTGAGCATCGACGACTTCGCCGGGCTTGCCCAACGCCAGCCGGGGATGGCGGCGATGCTGACCATCTTCCTGCTGAGCCTGATCGGAGTTCCGCTCACAGGCGGATTCTTCGGAAAATTCTATATCTTCAAGGCGGCCCTCGACGCGCGCTTGATCTGGTTGACCGTGCTCGGGCTGCTCAACAGCGCTGTCGCCGCATACTACTATCTGCGCATTCTGGTTGTCATGTACATGCGCGAGCCCGGCGAGAGCGTCGAGAAACTGCCGCCCGCGGGCGCGCTGCTTCGCATCGCTGTGTACGGCTCGGCAGCCGGAACCCTGCTGCTCGGGATCTTTCCGTCGCTCGTTCTGGATTTCGCCAACCGCGCAGCTCTGCGCTAATCAGGAGCGCCGCAGCGGCCTGACCAGCAGAGTTAGCAAGAGCCCAACTGCCAGCAACCCCGCCAATACTTGCAGTGGGCCGTCGTAAATGTGGACCCTGCTCGCGCCCGCGGCCAGCCCCAGCTTGGCCCGGTTCGAAAGCTCGGTGACGATCACCGGACCCGCGATCGCAGCCCCGCTCCATGCGGTCAGCACGGCTCCGTGAATCGCGCCGACATTGTCCGCTCCGAACAGATCGGCCAGGAACGCCGGAATCGTCGCGAATCCTCCTCCATACATGCTCACGACCACGAACAGGCTGGCCTGGAACAGAACGAATTCGCCGGCGCCCGCAAGCCGGGGGATCAAGAGAAATAGCGCAACTTGGACGATGAAAAAAATAGCGTAGGTGTTCCGCCTCCCGAGATAGTCGGAGCTGGAAGCCCAAAAAAATCGGCCGATCAAGTTGAAGATGCTCAGCAGCAGAACGAACGTGGCGGCTTCCTCCGGCGTTTTCCCGAAAATATCCTGCACGATCGGAGACGCCTGCGCGAGAATCCCGATTCCCGCAGTGACGTTGATGAACAGAATGCCCCAGAGTAGATAGAACTGGAGTGTCCGCAGCGCGGCATTGCGCGTAATGCTCTTCTGGCCGGAGTTTTTTTCTGGCGGGTTCCAGCCTTCGGGCTTCCATCCCTCGGGGGGACGGCGCAGGATGCGCGCGCCGACCATCATCAGCACGAAATAGATCGCGGCCAGCGTCATCACCGCCGCTGGAACCCCGAGCGAATCCATGAAGCGGACATTCAGCGGACTGGCCAGCGCCGCTCCGCCGCCGAATCCCATAATGGCCATGCCGGTGGCCATGCCGCGCCGGTCCGGGAACCATTTCACGAGCGTGCTGACCGGGGAAATATAGCCGAGGCCACAGCCCATTCCGCCGATTACGCCCATTCCCAGGAAAACCAGAAAGGATTGCCGCAGCGCGAGGCCGATCCCACCAATCAGCAGCCCGCAGCCGAACAGGAGGGCAGCCGCTGTGGCGGCGACGCGCGGCCCTTTGCGCTCCACCCACGGGCCTCCGAACGCGGCGCTCAACCCGAGCAGCACAAGCGCGGTCGAGTAGGTCGTGTAAGGCGGGCTGAACCATTCCGGAGCGTCCGGGAGCAAGGCATGGAATGGCCTGTTGAACGTGCTCCAGGCGTAGACCGATCCGATGCAGATATGCACGGCGACCGCGCCTACGGGAATCAGCCACCGGTTTACAGCAGGTGCAGCGAAAGGAACTGCGTCAGCCCGGGAAGCAGCCATCCCTAGATTCTAGCCTGCCGCCGGGAACCCTAATCTACTGGATTTGTCTGAGCAGACGTGTCGCTTCTTCGACCTGAGCCGCCGCAGCGCGAAGCGTTTCCGCCAGCTTGCGAACCTGTTGGTTGGCTTCGTCCCACTGCTTGGCTTCAACAGCCTCGCGGACCCCTGGCAGGGTCTTCGCCGAATAGCCCGTGAGCATGCCTGGAGCGTAAATCTGATTCCGATACCATTCCCGCCGCGGAAGGCCGTCCGTGCTCAACAGCGAGCGCTCCGCTTTGCGTTGCACCTGGTCGAGTTTTGCGAAATCCGTTTTATCTTCCGTTTGTGCTCGCTTGCTCCAAGCGGTCAGCTCGTCGTTATATGCCTTGGTCGCCGCGGAAAGACGCACAAGTTGCGCGGAAACCGGCCGAAGATCTACTTTCGAGCTTCCCTTGGGTAACTCCTTCCGGATCTCCTCGAGCCACCTGCTGACACTGGCCGACAAGGCGTCGAAATCCAGCGGCAGAGCCTGAGCGCCGGCGAGGCGCAGAATGGCGATGCTCATGACCTGCGTCAGTGCCTTGCTGAAGGTTCGATCGCCGTCGGAAAACTGCTGGTACCAATTCGGCGTGTCATAGATGGAATGATACACGCCATCGCCGGCGCCGAATCCCAGGTTCAGGCTCGCGATCCCCGCGTGATCCAGGAAAGCGACGTAGTCCGAACCGGAGCCCAGCGATTCCAGATGAAAGCTGCGTTCTTTCAATTCGGGCGTCCGGGTGGCCCGCTCACGCGCGGCTTCCAGCAGGCTTTTGGAGGTCGCCGGATCGGTCACGTCCCGCAGCACTTCGCTCAGGAAAGGCTCGAGCGACGCAGATCCGCCCGAGACCAGACTTCCGCGCCCCGTGGAATCGGAATTGATGTAGACCGCTGCGGAGCTATCGAGTTCCTCCATGTGTTTTTCGACCCATTCGGTCGAACCCAGCAGACCATACTCCTCGCCGTCCCAGAGAGCGAGCATCACGGTGCGCCGCGGTTGCCAGCCCTGCTTCCGAAGCACCGAAAGCGTCCGCGCGGTTTCGAGCAACACCGAAGCGCCGCTCACGGGGTCGCTCGCGCCATTGACCCAGGCGTCGTGATGATTGCCGTAGATAATCCATTCGTCTTTGGCGCTCGAGCCTGGAATCGTGGCGATCACGTTATAGAGCGGCCTCGTCGACCAATCGAGATCCACAGCCAGGTGCACCATCGCTGGACCGGGGCCCGCGTGATACGTGAGCGGAAGCGCGCCGCGCCAGGATTCGGGAACCACGGGTCCGGTCAATTGCTGCAACAGCGGCAGCGCATCGGCCCAGGAGATCGGCAGCACGGGGATCTTGAGCAGCGTTTTGGCTTCCTCCCGGTTCAGCCGCTTGGAGCTGGTTTTCGATGTGGGCTCGGACGCCCATCCCGGCGAGAGTGGATCGCCCGGATACAGCGCCATGTCCATCACGCTACCGCGCTGGACTCCGTCGGCCGGGCGCATCGGACCTTTCGGGTACACGTCATTCTGGAAAAAGCCGTCTTCGCGCGGATCGGAATAAATCAGGCAACCCACGGCTCCGTTGTCCTGGGCCAGCTTGGGCTTCAGGCCGCGCCAACTGCGGCCGTAGCGCGCGATCACGATCTTGCCCTTGAGGTCGACGCCCTGTTTCTTGAGGTATTCGAAATCCTCGGGCTGTCCGTAGTTGACGTAAACCAGCGGCGCTGTGACATCGCCGGAGGCGGCGTACGCATTGAACGTGGGGAGTTGGTTATCCTGCGATGTCGCGGGATCTTCCGGGATGGGCGGCTCGGCGAGCTTGGCGCGGAAACGGACGGGGCCCGTCATTTCCAGCACACGCGTGGCCGGATACGGAATCAGCGCCTGGAAAGTTTCGATACGTGTGTCGAATCCCCACTCTGTAAGTTGGGTGGCGAGGTAATCCGCGATCGCTTTCGATCCGGGCGAGCCGGCATGATGCGGCTTCGCGGCCATCCGGTCCATGTAAATCCTGAGGCGCTCCTGCTGCGGAATGGCTTTCGCCTGTTCCTCGCGATCGTGCTCGGCTTTCCACTGATCGGCCGAAAAACCGCGTATCGGCGCTACCGGGGGAGCCTGGGCGAAAGCGGCCAGGGCCACAAAGAAGACAACCGGGCTGAGCTTCATGCTTTCGAACGCGTCTTCAGGAATGCGAGAAACTCTTCGGTGCTGCGCGTGTATCCGCTGGTGGCCAGCACGTTCTCGTTGGCATCCAGAAGCGCGTAATAAGGAGTGGAAACGCTGGCGAATTTGGCATCCTCGAGCTTGGCGTTCTCTTCCGACGCCGGATCCGAACCATCCGTGTACAGCTCGACCAGGACCAGGCCTTTCGCGACGTCCGCGATCTCGGGACGAGGAAACATGTTGGCCTTCATCCAGTGACAATTGGTGCACGCGTAGCCGGTGAAGGTCACCAGGATCAGCTTGTTTTCCTGACGTCCGCGCTCGATCGCTGCGCGATAATCGTTTTTCATCCACTCGAGGCCGGCCGTGGCGCTGCCGCCGCGAACGCCTCCGGTTGCCTCCGGAACATAAGAATCGAGCTCGCCGAGCGGAGCGCCGAACATTCCGGGCAACAGGCTGACCGCAAAAATCAGGAACGCCCCGGCGGTCAAGAGCCGTCCTATACCGAGCTTGTCCGTAGATTCGATGCCCTCCAGCCGCAGAAGCCCGAGCAGATACAGCCCGGCAAGCGTGAACAGCACGAACCACGCTGCCAGGAACCGCTCCCGGGTCAGCAAGTTGGTCTGCAAAACCTGATCGATGTTGGTCAGGTACTTGAGCATCACTGCGAGCAGGACGAAACCCATCACGACTTTCACCCGCGCGAGCCAGCCGCCGCTCTTCGGCAGTTTCTTCAGGTAAGAAGGAAACGCCGCCAGCAGGAAAAACGGAGATGAGAGTCCGGTGGCGAAGGCCGCCATCCCGATCACCGGCTGCGTTCCTTGCGCTTGCACAGAAGACGCGAGCAGGGGGCCCACGAACGGTCCCACGCACGCGAACGAGGTCAGCGAGAACGTCAGCCCCATCAGCAGAGTGCCGAAATAGCCTCCGCGGCGCGATGCGCTGTCGAGCTTCGTCAGCATCCCCGAAGGCAGCGTAATCTCAAAGGCGCCTAACAGGCTCAGAGCGAAAATGCCGAACACACCCGCGATGAACGCGTTGACCCATGGATTCCCGCCGAGCTGCTGAATCCCGAACGGCCCCACCGCGGCCGTCACGCCCAATCCGAGCGCGCAGAAAAGCACCACGATCCCGAGCGAAAACACCGCGGCTTGCACTAACCCTCCGCGCTGGTTCAGGAAGAACGAGACGGTGATCGGAATCATCGGGAAGACGCAGGGCGTGAAGATCGCCGCGAGTCCAAACCCGAAGGCCGCGAGCACGAATGCGCCCAGCCCCTGCTGTGAAGCAGGCGGCGCGACCGGTGCAGGCTGGTTCACCACGGCAGCGACATCGGACACGGCCCCGGGCTTGACCTCGATGTATCCAGCCGGAGGCTTGAACTCGTCCATGGCGGGAGCAAACGCAACCGCAGTCACCTTGAACGAAGCAGTTTTCGTCTTCGGATTCAGGCACTGCTTGTCGTCGCAGACGCGATACCGCACCTGCGCCGCCAATTCCACCGGGCCGCTGGCGCCTTTCGTGAGTTTCGCCGGAATCCAAAAATCCGCCTGGTTCGAATAGGTCTCGACCATCTCCTTAAGGTTGGGGTCCATCGCCCGGACGGGCTGCGGCTGATAGACGGTGTAGGTTTCGATCGCCGGGTTATCCGCCAGCGTCATCCGCGTCGGATAAAGCTGTTTGGGAATGGTCAGCGAATAGAGATGCCAACCCGGATCGATCTTTGCCGTCAATCGCAGCGGCACGGTTGCGCCCGGCGGAACGGCTTCGGCCACGGACGTCATGGACCACTGCACGGGATCCAGGCGCTGCTGGGCGAAGCCAGCGGCGGCCAGACACGCAGCCAATCCGGCAATCCGCAAGAAGTTCATGGCGCGGCTACCTGTGAGGAAGTGATGCGATCCAACTCTTCTTCTATCTTCTCATTGACGCGGCCCTGGGCGAATTCGGCCGCCACGCGGACGGCGTTTTTGATGGCGTTCGCGTTGGAGCGCCCGTGGCAAATCGTGCAGACGCCCTTTACGCCCAGAAGCGGAGCGCCGCCGTATTCCGAGTAGTCCAGGCGTTTCTTGAACTCGCGATACGCTTCGCGCGAAAGCAACGAACCGATCTTGCGGGTCACCGTGGCGCTAAGCGATTCGCGCAGCATGCCGACGAACATATCCACCAGCCCCTCGCTGACTTTGAGCGCGACATTGCCGATAAATCCATCGCAGATCACGACATCGGCCACACCGCTGAACAAATCGCGGCCTTCGACGTTCCCGATAAAGTTGATCGGCAAAGCTTTAAGCAGCGGGAGTGCCGCTCGCGTCAGGTCGTTGCCCTTGTGCTCCTCTTCGCCGATCGAGAGCAGGCCGACGCGCGGCCGGGCGTTGTGAAAAATCGTGCGGGAATAGATCTCGCCCATGATCGCGAACTGCGCGAGCATCTCGGGCTTGCAATCGACGTTGGCGCCGACATCCATCACCACTACCGGCGATCCGGTGAGCGAGGGCATTGCGCCGGCGAGCGCCGGCCGCGTGACGCCCCGGGTCACGCCCTGCACGATCTTGGCGGTCGCCATCACGGCCCCGGTATTGCCGGCGGATACGACGCCCTGAGCGATCCCGTCCCGCACCAGCCGGCAGGCAACTCGAATCGAGGAGTCCTTCTTCGCCCGTACCGCCTTGGCCGCCGAGTCCACCATGGTGATGAACTCGCTGGCGTGATGAACTTCAATCGGCAGGCCCGCGGCCTGCGGGTGCAGTGCCAGTTCCGCGCGAATCGCACCTTCCAGGCCGACCAGGATGACTCCTAACTGGAGTTCCTCGGCCGCGCGGATCGCGCCTTCCACCTCGCGTTTGGGGGCGTGGTCGCCCCCCATTGCGTCGACCGCGATCGTCAGCATGGACGCGCTCGTCGGGTTACTCTTCGGCGACCTCGATAACTTCGCGGCCCTTGTATTTACCGCAGTGCGGGCAGACGCGATGCGGCAGCTTGGGCTCATGGCAATTGGGACACTCGGCCATGATGGAGCGGCGCAGTGAGTCGTGCGTGCGCCGGGCGGAGGTCCGCCGCTTGGAATGTCTTCGTTTCGGATTCGGCATGTTACTTTCTCAGCTCCTTAAGTGCCGCCCAGCGGTCGTCACCTGCCGCAGCCTGGCAGTGGCACTCTTTCAAGTTTCGATTTTGCCCGCATACCGGGCAGATCCCTTTGCAACTCTCCCGGCACAGCTTCTGCATCGGGAGCGCCAGCAGCACGAACTCCCGCAGTACGTCATTCAACTCCAGGCCGTCGCCCTCGTAGAAGCCCATTTCCGCTTCACCGGGATCTAACGCTTTCTCCTCGCCGTACCCTTCCGCCACCGGTCGATAATACAGCTCGAAGCTGGAATCCACGGGGAACCCGGCCACTTCCAGGCAGCGGTCGCATTCGGCCTGCATCTGAACCTTCACCTGGCCCTTCGCCCGGATCTCCCCAAGCGCGCCGGTCACCAGTTCCACCTTGCCGGAAGCCTGCAGCGGCCCCACCTGCTTCAATTTCGGATCCAGGAACTCGATACTTCCTGGCGGGAGTTCCACATCAAAACGAGCAGGTCTTAACTCCAGGTCTCGAATGTGGAAAAACACGGCGGTACTCCTACCCCGGGCGCCTAAAAACCCCGGACGGACAAAAACTTAGTATAGCAGGACTCCCCTCGGGAGAACAGTTTGGCCTAGGGCGCACTGAATCGCCGTAGGAACGCAGAAGTGATTGAATCAGCAGAGGTAAGCTCGGTTTCCGGAAGAGCCGGCCGGGTCCGCGGTCGGCACGGGAGATCGGAGCAGGCTGGGCAAGCACCCGGTCGATTTCCGACGGCTCGGACACATCCTTCTGTTAGAGTTAGAGCAATGGTAGTTGATATCGAAGGAGTTCCGCTTCATCTCGCCCATCCCGACGAGCTTCCTGTCACCTGGGTCGGCCAGGAAGAGGTCATGCGCCAACTTCTGGCTGCGTGGCTGGTCGTGGATCCGCAGGATCTCCCGATGAACCCGCGCCTGCTCGGCAAGCCCGGTGTCGGGAAAACCACTCTGGCGTACGCAGCCGCAAAACGTCTTGGCCGCGAAGTCTTCATTCTCCAGGCGACCGTCGATACCCGTCCGGAAGACCTGCTGGTCACGCCGGTCATCGAGGGCGAAGCCAAGCTGCGCTACGTTGCTTCGCCGCTGGTCACGGCCATGCTCCGCGGGGGAATCGTGATCCTGGACGAAGGCAACCGCATGAGTGAAAAGAGCTGGGCCAGCTTGGCGCCGCTGCTCGACAATCGCCGCTACGTCGAGTCGATCGTCGCCGGCATTAAGATCAAGGCGCATCCTCTGTTCCGCCTGGTGGCGACGATGAACGACGATGCCAGCACCTTCGACCTGCCCGAATATATTCACTCGCGCCTCCAGCCCCAAATCCTGATCGATTTTCCGGAGCGCGACGAGGAACTGGCCATCCTGCGCGAAAACCTTCCCTTCGGCGACAGTCAGATCCTGAACTACGTCACCGATTTTCTCCAGCGCGCGCACGCGGCCGATGAGCGCTACACCGCCCGCGACGGAATCAACATCGCGCGTTTCGCTATGAAACTCGCAAACGGATCGGGCCAGACCGCCGGCGCGGAAACAATGCGCACGGCGATCGTGCAGACTCTCGGCGAAGAGGCCCTGCGCTATGTCGCTCGAAACTGATATTAAGCTGGGGAACCTGGAGCGCGGCAAACTCCGCTATTTTCCGGTCGTGCCCGGCCGCGTGGAGTTCGCCGTTGCATTGCGGCGCTTATTGCTCGCCGAAAGACCTCGGATCGTCGCCGTCGAACTGCCTGGATTTCTGGAACCCGCCTATCGCAAGGCGTTGCAGCGCCTCCCGGAGATGTCCGTGATCCTGTACACTTCCGATGCGGAGGAAGACGAGCGCGCGATCTACGTGCCCGTGGAACCGGCCGATCCGTTCACGGAGGCGCTGCGCACCGCCGAGGAAATCGGCGCCGAAGTGATTTTCCTGGAACCGGACACGCAAGAGCGGCCCCATCTCCCCGATCAGTTTCCCGATACCTACAGCGTGCAGCGTATCGGGCTGGACCGCTATATCGAGGGCTACCGGGTCTGGCCTCAGCCTCGTACGGATGAGGTGACAGCCCATGCCGGCGCCATGGCCTGGAAGCTGCAAGGAGCGGATCCCGAGGCCCGCACGGTGGTCGTGGTGTCGCTCAATCTCCTGGATCCCTTGCTGGATGCGATGGAAACTCCGCAGGAAGCTCCCGCCCGCCGTCTGCTGCGGCCCGCAGTGCAGTTGCTTAATCCTCATCCGGAAACATTGGCCGAGATCACAATCGAATATCCGTATCTTCAGGAACGATACGAATTCTTCCGCCTGGATTTGGAAGGCGAGGCCAATCTCAATAAGCCGCGTGTGCAGCTCGACCTGCTGCGCGAAGCAGAAGGCAAGTACGCCGAATCGACAGGCGAGAAGCTGGCGCACTGGCAAAGGCGCATGATGGCTCGCTTCACTCGCAATCTTGCCCATATAAGCGGAGATCTGCTTTCCAGCGCCTATGACTTGGCGGTAGCTGCGCGTTCCGTGGTGGACGACAACTACGGTTGGGAAGTATGGCAGATGGCCAACCGTTACTTGGCGCAACAGGAAACATCGACGCTCGAAACGGTCCGCCTCACCGCGGGGGAAATCTGGTTGAATACGAAACGGCTTCGCATTCGCCGCCGCCTGCCGCGCCCCAAGCAGCGGATGAAGCCCATCGGGCTCAAGCCTCGCAAAAAGGAAAAGTTTCCGGGCGAGTGGGCCAAGCAAACCACCGGCGAGGCGATCTGCTCGTATCCGCCCGAGGATCTGGTGATCGAGGATTACGGCCGGTTTCTAAAGAAAAAAGCCAAAGCGATTCTCTCTGAGGAGCGCGTGCGCGTCGAGCCGTTCACGACTTCGATTCTCGATGGGATCGACATCCGCGAGACCATCCGCAACTGGCATCAACGCAAGATCTACGTCCGCCAGGCCGACCGGTTGGCGGGCGAGGTCGGCTCGGTGGTGGTGATCTTCGATGAGGATCGCGAGGACCGCTATCAATACCTCACCACCTGGCTCGGCGAGCACCAGAACGAGTCGGATATGGCGTTCTATTCGACGCACCCGTTCGACAACATCGTAGGCCCGGGAATCGGGCGCGCCGAATATGGCGGCCTGCTGATGACGCTTCCTCCCCGGCGTCTCTTTGATGTCTGGTCGGATACGGATTACGACTTCGCCGAATCCAAGCCCGAGCGCCTGCTGCTGGCCGGTCTGGATTATTCAACGGAGCGTTTTGTGGTGTACGTAGCTCCCAAGCCCCCGCGTTCGGTATTCCGCTCCATCGCCGCGCACTTGAACCGCAAGATTCTGTACGTGCCCATCGGTCAGCTTTCTCCGACCAAGGTCAAGAAGCTGCGCGTGGTACACGTGCTCGACAGTTACGAGCGGCGGGACGAAGCCAAAGACTATATCTGGTAATGCCGCGGAATCCTGCGTGTTGCGAGTCTGGACGTCTCAGGGAGTCAGCGGAGCTGCCGCCGCCGGAAGAAACCCGCTGCCAATAGCCCGCTGCCGAGCAACATCCCGGTGGCTGGCTCAGGCGTGCTGGTTTGATTGACGCGAAGGGTCGAAACTTGGATGTAGCCGCCATCGCTGCTGAATTCCAGCGTGGCGATGTTGCTGCCTGAGAAGCTATGGGCGCCCAGCGAATCCCCTCCCGTCGCACTCACCAGGAATGAGTCCAGCAGCGTATGGCTGCCATTGAACACGGAATAGGTGCCCGTGTGCCCCGAAATGACCCAATAGTCAATCGACAGTGAGCTGGCCAGGCTGGTGAAGGTTACGATCGCGGAACCTTGGTTGAAAATCGAGATACCCTGCTGGTCGAATGTGTCCCGGCCATCCACGTAAAAGTAGGCATTTTGAACCGTAATTCCGAGACCAGAGTATTGATTTGTTACCTGTGTTCCGTTGGAGAGCGAGGCTTCCTGAAAGGTAATCGTATTGGCCGATGCGATGACCCCTAAAGACAGTAATCCGGTAACGAGCCGCGTCAGTTTCATAGTTCCCTCCAGACAGTTCAGCTAATATAGCGCCAATAGTGGCTGCCCTGCAACGGGGATTCCGCTAAATAGTACCAGGAGTACTGGATGGCCCGCCGGCGTTTTTGCCGCTCGCACACTGCCGTGCGAAGCTGGACAACCGCGGCCTCGCCAGCGACGGGTTTGATCGTCCGGGTGGTGAGATCGCCCCTAGACGGCCGCCAGCGCTGCCGTTGGCGAGGGCGCCGCGCCGTGCGGAACCGGATCGAACCGGACGCTCACCAGAGATGACAATCCGGGTTCCTGCATCGTGACCCCGTACAGCGCCTGCGCGGCTTCCATGGTGCGCTTGGCGTGCGTGATCACGATGAACTGCGTCTCCTGCGACATCTCTTTCAGCAGTCGCGTGAGCCGCTGGATGTTCGGCTCGTCGAGCGGCGCGTCCACTTCATCGAGGATGCAGAACGGGCTCGGCGTATAGCGGAAAATCGCCATCAGCAGCGCCATCGCGGTCAGCGATTTTTCGCCGCCGGAAAGCAGCGCGATGTTTTGCAGCTTCTTCCCCGGAGGCGACGCCAGGATGTCGATGCCGCTGTCGGCCAGGTTGGTTTCATCCGTCAGCCGCATCTCGCCCTGGCCTCCGCCGAACAACGTCCGGAACATCTGGCGGAAATTCTCATTCACAGCGTCGAAAGCGT
Source organism: Bryobacterales bacterium (assembly GCA_037916615.1). Taxonomy (GTDB): domain Bacteria; phylum Acidobacteriota; class Terriglobia; order Bryobacterales; family Bryobacteraceae; genus Palsa-187. The sequence goes on along the minus strand of JBAIXM010000056.1, from coordinate 79,082 downwards.
CCTTGAACCGGCGCCGCGATTCCACGTCCAGCTCCTGGATTGCTTTCTCCGTATCGCGAATCGAATCCAGCAAATCCTGACGCTGCGTATTCAGGAAATCATATCGCTGCTGCGCTTCCTGATACTCCTCGAGCGCCTGCGGATTCACGGGTCCCAAAGCCTCGATCTTCGCCCGGATTTCCTGCGACCGCTGCTCTACTTCGGCCAGTCCCGCTTCATCGAGCGCCGTCTCTTCAATCGCCGCAACCTCCGCTGCGGGAACGTTCAGATCGCGCCGGCTGGTTTCGTCCAGATATCGGAGATCGCCCTGCTTGCGGACCAACTCCAGTTCGATCGCACCGCGGCGCTCCTGCGCGGATTGGGAATCGGTACGCAGGGCTTTGAGCGCTTCATCCAAAGCGGCCAGCGATGCACGCCCGGCCGATTCCGCGGCCGCGAGGTTTTCGACCCAGGCCGCCGCCGACGCCGTTTCGTCAGACAACGCGGCGGCCCGCTGATCGAGCTCGATATTGTCGGCCAGCAGCCTTGCGCGCTCAATGCCCATGCGCTCCAGTTCACGCTCGAGCTCCTGGCGCCGCGCCAGCATGTGCGCGATATGCGATTCGATGCGTCCCGCTGCGGTTTTTTCCCCGCGCAGGCGTTCGTCGAGTCCCGCCAGCTCGGCGCGAACGTGCGCATACTCCTCGCCGGCCGCATGGGCCCGCGCCTGCAAGCTCTCGTATTCGCCGCGCGCCAGCTCCAAAGCCTTTTCCTGATCGAATCGCTCTTGCTCGCGCTCGGCGACGGCGGCCTGGCTCTGCTCGCGTTGCTGCCGGGATCGTTCGTCTTCCCGCGAGAGCCGCTCCAGTTCCAGGCGAGCCACCGAAAGGCGCTGGCCGCAGCGGGCGTATTCCTCGGCGAGCTGCCGCTGCTCGTGATCGAGCGCCAGCGCGCCTTTCTCTTGCGTCTGTTGCTGCTCGCGCACGTACTCCAGCTCTTCGGCGAGTCGCGCGGCCGCCTTTTCGAGCTCTTCCAGAGACCCGGTCAGCGCATCGGCTTCCCGCTCGCGAACTTCCACCTGGGAGGCGAGCTCTCGCAGCTCCCGCTTGAGCGCCAGGGGCCCGCCGCTCGACTTACGCCCGCCGCTTACGGCGTGGCCATGATAACTGGCGCCGTCCGGGAGCAGGAAGTAGCATTCCGGATGCTCGGAAGCCAAACGTCTGGCGGCTGTATGCTCCCGCACCAGGAAGCACTTCTCCAGATGTGGCAGAGCCAACGCCTGGGAAATTCGCAGCGCGTCGCTAAGCGATCCGGCGACATCCGGATCGGAAAGCGCTACCGGCAGCGGCGGGGGAGTCGCGCCGTTTTTTACCAGGAAGGTCGCCCGGCCGTCTGCTTCGGCCCGAATCAGCTCCACGCCGCGTTCCGCCTCTTCCCAGTCGGAGACAACTACGTATTCCAGCTCTTCGTGCAGAAATGTTTCGCACGCTTTTTCCCAGGCCGGATCGGTGACTTCGACGAAATCGGCCAGCACGCCCGCGGGTTTGAACCCCGTGACCTGGCCGTGCTCGATTGCGGTGAACAGGCGTTTTACGGATTCCGTCGTGTACGCGCGATGCGAAAGGATTTCTTCGAGCGAATCACGGCGTGCACGCTGCTTGGAAAGCGACGCACGAACCTCCTCGATCTGCTGCCGGGCGGCTGCAACCGCCGCCTGGCTCGTCTTCAAATCTTCTTCCACCCGATGACGGCGATCGGCCAGGGATTCGAGCTCGAGTTGTTGCTCGGAAAGCTTCCTGGAGAGCTCGGCTTTCACGTGATCCAGGCGCTTCAGATCGGCGGAAGCTGTTTCTTCTTCCCTGCGGGCCCGCGTCGAATCGCGCTCGGTGGCCGCCAGATACTCATCGATCTGGACTACTTGATTGCGCAGCGTGGAGACTTCGCCCAGAAGCTTTAGCACGCGCATTCTTGAAAATTCCAGTCCCCGCTCGCGCTCGCGCAGATCGTTCTGAAGGGCGTCGCGTTCGGCGGTTTTCGCTTCCAGACGCTCGCGCAGCGTCGCACTCTCGGCTTCCAGCCGGGAGATCGCCTGGGCGTGGTTGTCGAGTTCGCTTTGTTCGTTCTGACGGCGGGTCTCCAGATCCTGCGTTTCCGCCTCATTGGCGGCCAGCCGCTCCCCGATCGCGCCGATCTGCTTGGCTTGCAGTTCCAGACGTCCCCGAGTGCGCTCGCTTTCCAGGTTCAGCTCGGCCACGCGGGCGCGTGCGGCGGTCAATTCGGCCTCGGTTTTGTAGCAGGTCTCCTGAACGCGCGCGTGTTCCGTCTCTTTTTCCTGAAGCTGCGCGGCGATCTCGTTGAACAATCCCTGCGCCTGGCTCAGATCCAGAGTCATGCGAGCCGCTTCGCCCTCCAGCATCCGGAAACGCCCCGCGACCGCTTGACGAAGGAACCCCAGCATCTCCGTGCGCAATTCCTCATAACGGCGCGCTTTCGATGCCTGCCGCTTCAGCGAATTCACCTGGCGGCTGACTTCTTCCAGAATGTCGAACACGCGCGCCAGATTCTGCTTGGAACTCTCCAGCTTCGCTTCGGCCAGCCGCTTGCGGGTTTTGAATTTGCCGATGCCCGCGGCTTCTTCGATGATGGCGCGCCGGTCGGCCGGCTTGTTCGAGAGAATCTGCCCGATGCGGCCCTGCTCGATGATTGCGTAGCTCTCCGGACCCAGGCCGGTGCCGCTGAACAGATCCTGAATATCGCGCAGGCGGGCGGTTTTCCCGTTGATCAGGTATTCGCTCTCACCCGAACGGTAGAGCCGGCGCGTGATGGTGATCTCTTCCGGATGCGCGTGTCCGTTGCCGTTCCCGTTGCCGTTTGCGTGAACCTCGTGCCCGGTTGGTTTCAGATGCTCGCCCAGCGGATCCACCATGCTCAGGGTGACCTGCGCCATCCCCAGTGGCTTGCGCTCGCGCGTCCCGGCGAAGATCACGTCCTCCATGCGGGTTCCACGCAGGCTCTTGGCGCTCTGCTCTCCCAGCACCCAACTGATCGCGTCACTGATGTTGGATTTACCGCACCCGTTCGGCCCGACAATCGCCGTAACCCCGGAGCCGTGGAACTTCATCTCCGTGCGATCGTAGAATGATTTGAAACCGTGGATGTCGACGCGCTTAAGCTTGAGCAATGCCGGCCCCTTCCATAAATAACGTTCTCAGGGGGGAGGGTTGAGACCATCCTAAACCCATCCGAGCCGAAAGTAAAGCAGGTGGACCCCCGAATCTTGGGTTTGCGTCCGACAGACCCCTAGATATTGGGGTAGGGGCTCCGTAATAATCCGGTCGCCGGGCTGTCTTAGCGGATAGGCAGCGGCGATGATAGCCACGAAACACGAGGTACCTGTTCCTATTATCCCGAACGCACGCGAGCTCGATGGGATGTTCCGGGACCATCACATCATGGTGTTTCGGACGGCGTACCGGATCACGGGCAACGCAGCCGACGCCGAAGACGTCTTGCAGACCGTCTTTCTCCGGATCGCGAGGAGAAACGATCCGAGCGATGCAATCGAGCGGCCGGAAAACTACCTACGGCGTTCGGCGGTTCACGCGGCGCTCGACCTGGTCCGGGCGCGGCGCACGGGTGCCGGTGTGGATCTGGACCGGCTGCCGGCCGGAAGCGGATCGCACCCGGACGAGGGCGATTTGCGGGACATGCTGCGGCAGGCTTTGTCGGAGCTGCCGGCGCGGTCGGCGGAAATTTTCACGCTTCGATTCTTCGAAGGGCTGACGAACCCCGAGATTGCCGGCGCTCTGAATATTTCCCCGATCACCGTAGCCGTGACGCTCCACCGCACGCGTAAGGTATTGCAGAAGAAACTGAGGGCATGAGCATGACTGATCAAGACTTCGATCACCTTCTGAGCTCGATCCGCGAGGACGTGCCGGACCCTGGCGCCGTTCGCGAAGCCGCCGAACGCGTGGGAAAACAGTTGGGTTCCGCTTCGGATGACCTTTGCGCGCAGTTTCGCGCGGACTTCGAAGCCTATCGCGAGGGCCGGCTGGCGGAAGGGCGGCGCATGCTGGTCGAGGATCACTTGCACTCCTGCGTGGCGTGCCGGCATGAATATTCAGGCGTGACGATCGCCCCCGTGGTCGCGCTCCCCAAGGCGATTCCCAGGCGGGCCGGCTGGGCAATCGCGGCCGCAGTCCTGATCGGCGTTCTGGGTGCTGGCTCTTACGCTTTCGCACCGGCAATGGACCGCGCTTTTGCGCCGGCGGGCCCGCGCGCGACGGTCGCCAGCATGAGCGGCACGCTCCTGCTTGTTTCCGAAACGGCCACTGCGCCGATGGCTATAGGAGCCGCGATCGCGGATGGCCAGCAAATCCGAACGGGCAAAAACTCGCGGGCGGTCATCCGGCTGCGGGACGGTTCGCGCATTGAGATGGACGAAAGGACCCAGATCGCGGTAAACGAGCGCTGGAGCGGCAAAACGATCCGTCTGGAACGAGGCGGCGTGATGGTGGAAGCAGCCAGGCAGCGCCGCGGACGCCTGGAGGTCGCCACGCCCGACACGCTGGTCTCGGTGAAAGGCACCATCTTCGGGGTAACGCGCGGAGTCAAAGGCTCCCGTGTCTCGGTTATCGAGGGCGAAGTAAACGTAAATCATCGCGGGGAGTCCCGCCTGCTGCATCGCGGGGAGCATCTGGCGACGGACCAGAGTCTGGCGCTGCCCACGGTCGGCGCGGACATCTCCTGGAGCCAAAACGCGGCGCAGTATCTGGCGCTGTTGGGAGATCTGGCTTCGATCCAGAAGCAAATCGACCAGATTCCGCCTCCGGTCTTGCGTTACGGCTCGCGGCTGCTCGACCGGGTGCCGGTTGAGTCCGTTGTGGTCGCTTCCATTCCGAATCTGAGCCAGACGCTTGCGCAGGCGACGCAGATTTTCGAAGATCGCGCGCGCCAGAGCGCTTCGTTCGCAGCGTGGTGGAGTGGAACACGTGCCCAGAATGTGAAGCAGATTCTCGATCGCGTGCGTTCGATCAATGGTTACCTCGGCGATGAGATTGTGATCGCGGTGCCATTCAACGGTACGCCGGTTGCGCTGGCCGAGGTGCGCCAGCCGGGCCTGGACGGCTACTTGGCCCAGCTCGGGATGACAGGGCCTCGCGCGTTCGACGGCAATCTGGTCGTTTTGGGCGCGGCGGCGGTGCCGCCTCAGGGCCAGTTTCCGGCGAGCCCGCTGGGTGCGCGGATGCTTCAAAGCTATCAGAACGGTGCCGGACTCCTTTTTGCCGCCGACATGGAACAAATCGTTTCGAAAACCGTAGTGGCTAATAACGTGACGACTCCTGTGCCGAATCCAGCCGCCGTTTTCGGCATCGACAATCTTCGGTTTGTGGTGGCCGAGAGTAAGGTGAATCCGGCATCGCCGGTGAATACGGCGTCGTTCGCTTTTTCGGGCGCGCGGCATGGATTGGCAAGCTGGCTGGGCGCGCCCGGACCAATGGGATCGCTCGAGTTCATCTCTCCGCAGGCAAGTTTTGCGACGGCGTTCGTGACGCGCGATCCACGCGAGCTTCTGTCCGAGCTTCTGGCAACCGCCGGGCCGCAAGCCGCTGTGGTGCTGAGCATGATTCAGCAGCACGCGGGCTTCAGCCCTCTGGACGATGTGGCCGCCTCGCTGGGAGGCGAAGCGGCGATCGCCATTGACGGACCTCTGCTCCCGGTCCCGGGCTGGAAAATTGCAATCGAAGTCGAGAATCCGTCGCGTCTTGAGTGGGCGATCGAGCAAGCGGTTGCAACCATCCGCAACGATGTTCCGGATAATGCCGTCTCGCTCTCCAATCAAACCGAGAACGGACGGACGTACTATGCGCTTTCCTTGGGAAAGATGAACATCGCCTACGTGTTCGTCGACGGCTACCTGCTGCTGGGATCCAGCCGGGCTGCGCTGGCTTCGGCGATCGATGCCCGGGCATCGGGGCAGACGCTTCCTCATTCCGATGCGTTCCGATCGCAGCTTCCGCTCGACACGCAGGTCGATTTTTCGGCGGTGGCGTTTTACAACCTTGCGAGCACCGTTGGCCCGATCGCCGATCAGCTCAACGCCAGCGGCTTGCTCACCCCCGAACAGCAGCAACAGATTTCGGCGCTGACGGCAAACCGCCAGCCGACGTTGGTGTACGCCTACGGCTCGCCCGATCAGATAACGGTGGGAACGCGTAACAGCATTGCTGGTTTGGGACTGGACGCTCTCTCCGGCCTGGGCTTCGGCTCGGCCATCGGCCCGCTGGTGAAAACCCTCTCGTTGGCTCCACAATAGGACATGGATCCCGTCATCGAACTGGCCGGCTTAAGCGTCCGTTTCGGCGATCGGGAAATTTTGCACAGCTTGCGCGTGGCGCTTTCCGGGCGCACGATCGGGCTTCTGGGCCCGAACGGGGCGGGGAAGTCGACGCTGATCCAGACTCTTCTCGGGTTCATTCCGATCAGCGCGGGTTCTGCAAAAATCTTCGGCCAGGATATCCATCGCCAGCGCGATTTGCGCTCGCTGATCGGCTACATGCCGGAGAACGACGCCTTCATCGCCAACCTGACTGCGGTCTCATTCGTACGAATGATGGGGGAGCTGGCCGGGCTCCCGCCGGATGCCGCGCTCGAGCGCGCCCATGAAGTGCTGTTCTACGTCGGTCTGGGCGAGGCTCGCTATCGCCAGCTCGGAACCTATTCGCTCGGCATGAAGCAACTGGCGAAGCTGGCGCAGGCCATCGTGCACGGACCGCGCCTGCTGATCCTCGACGAGCCGACCAACGGCCTGGATCCGCCCGCTCGCCTGCGCATGATCCGTCTGATCAAGGAAATGCGGCAGACCGGAAGCATGCACATCGTGGTGTGCTCGCATCTGCTCCGCGACGTGGAGGAAACCTGCGAAGAAGTCCTCATCCTGAAACAGGGACGCATCGTGCATTACGCCAATCTGGAAGAAGAGCGGCGGGCGAACAAGCGTTTCGTGGAACTGGAAACAGTCGGCGAGGAAAAGGGATTCGCCGGAGCGCTGGCCGCGCTGGGTTGCGAATGCGTGGACGCAGGGATGGGCCGCCTCAAAATGGTATTGCCTCCTGAATTCGAGCTGCGGCAGATTTACCGGCTCGCGGCCGAGCGCGATTTACAATTGCGGCGGCTGAATTACCGCCGCGACACGCTGGAAGACATCTTCCTGAAAGCGATGGAGGCCTGACCCGGAATGGCGGTCTATAAACGCACGTACGCCGCTTACCAGGGCTCCCTCGCGCCGCGCTGGTCGCGGTTTCTGATCCTGCCGCGCTATAGCTTCGCCCGCCTGTGGCAGTCGAAATTCCTGGTGATGTTCTTCATGGCGTGTTTTTTCTACCCGCTGGGCTGCGCCGGCTACATTTACCTGGCGAACAATCTTTCCGTCCTGAGTTCGTTTGGCATTCCGACTCCGCTCGGCCAGGTGTTGAAGGTCGAGCCCAGCCTGTTCCTGTATTTCTGCTGGGTGCAAGCGGCATTCACCTATTTGCTGACTGCATTCGTCGGACCCAGCCTGGTTTCGCCAGATCTGGTGAACGGCGGGATGCCTCTGTATCTGTCGCGCCCTTTCTCGCGAAGCGAATACATCTTAGGAAAAATGAGCGTGCTGTTCTTTCTGTTGTCGCTGGTCACATGGATTCCTGGATTGGTGCTGTTTGCGATCCAGAGCAGTCTCGCAGGCTGGGAGTGGACCAAGGCGAACCTGTGGATCGCGGGGTCCTTATTCCTCGGCTTGTGTGTCTGGATTCTGATGTTGTCGCTGCTGGCGCTGGCGCTCTCGGCCTGGATCAAATGGAAGATTGCCGCCGGTGGACTGGTGCTGGGCGTTTTCTTCGCGGGCGCGGGATTCGGCGCGGCGCTGAACAACATCATGCGCACCAAATACGGAACTCTGCTGAATCTTACCGAAGTGATGTTCACGGTCTGGTCGCAACTGTTCCGCTGGCCCTCCGATACGGGGATTTCGGCGCAAGCGTCCTGGATCTGCATCGCCGTGGTCTGCGCGACCTGCCTGTGGCTGCTGGCGCGGCGGGTTCGCGCGTTTGAGGTGGTGAAGTGAACGGGCCGCCGAGCGACCGAATCGTCCTGGAGAACGTTTCGCGCTTCTACGGCGAAGTGCTGGGCGTGAACCGCGTGACGCTCTCCATTCCGCCGGGGATCACGAGCCTGGTGGGTCCGAACGGGTCCGGCAAAACCACGCTGATGAACCTGATTACCGGACTGGTGCGCCCGACGCGCGGCGCTATCCGCGTCCTGGGCATTTCTCCCACGGACCCGGAGAGGCTCTTCCGCGTCTGCGGCTATGCGACGCAGTTCGATTCGTTCCCTCGCGGGATGACAGGCTATCAGTTCATCTATTCCTATCTGCGGCTGTTCGGGATGGGGCACGAAGACTGCGTGCGGACCACGGCCTTCGCGATCGGACGCGTGAATCTGGGCGAAGCGGCGCACCGGAAAATCGCCGGCTACAGCAAAGGGATGCGCCAGCGGATCAAGCTGGCGCAAGCCATCGCGCACAACCCGCGCGTGCTGATCCTGGACGAGCCGCTCAACGGCCTCGATCCGCTGGTGCGCGCCGAAACGATCGCGCTGTTCCGCGAGTTCGCCGGTGAAGGGCGGCACGTGATTGTTTCGAGCCACATCCTGCATGAAGTGGATACGATTTCCGACCAGGTGATTCTGCTCAGCAACGGCTACGTGGTGGCCGAAGGACAGATCCGCGGCGTGCGAGAGGAGATGCGCGAGCATCCCATGCAGGTGGTGATCCGCTGCTCCCGCGCCAATGTGCTGGCCTCGCGCGTATTCGAGCAGGAGAACGTGGTGGAGGTCCGGCTGCACGCCGACGGAGGCGGATTGCTGGTCAAAACGCGCGACGCGGATCGCTTCTATCGCGCGCTGAACCACCTCGCGCTGGACGGCGTCGGGATCGAGAGCGTCGCGCCGGCCGACGATAACGTGAATTCCCTTTACGAATACCTGATCGGCGGGGAGGAGAGCACCCGATGATTTCGCAATGGCTCACGCAGATCGGGCTGGTGGTGCGGCTGGAGATGCGCAAGACCTTCTTCTCGCGGCGGGGGCTGTGGGTGTACCTATTGGCGGCGGCCCCTGTTCTGATTTTCCTGGCTCACTCCCTGAGCGAACTCAGCGAGCGCAAAGAAAGGCGCGCGCTCAATGCGGCGCATCCCGTATCTACCGCAGCGCTCCGCTCCGTTACGCGCGGCATGAAAATAGAGGACGTTGTCGAGAAAGTCGGCGAGCCGTTCGACAAGGCCGAATTTCGGAATCCGAGATTCAGTTTCGATATGTACAGGTACACGGATGGCGAGAGTGTCTTTCAATTCCAGTTCCGTAACGGCGAGCTGGTCGGGATCAACGAAAGGGACCGCGACACGATCCCCAAGGACTCGCTCATCTTCGCGGGCATTTTCCAGTTCTTCTATCTGCGCCTGGCGATCTTTTTCGGCTGCGTGGGCGTATTCACCAATCTGTTCCGCGGGGAGATGCTCGACAAGAGCCTGCACTTCTATCTGCTGACGCCGGTGCGGCGCGAGATTCTGGCGATCGGCAAATACCTGGCCGGGTTGATCGCCACCGTTGCGATTTTCTGCACCAGCACCTTCCTGCAACTGTTCGCGCTCTCTCTGCATTTCGACGGGAGCGAAATTTCCGAATACCTGGCCGGTCCCGGATGGGGGCACGTGGCGGCATACATAGGGGTCACGGCGGCCGCCTGCCTGGGATATGGCAGCATCTTTCTCGCGGCGGGATTGTTGTTCAAGAATCCGATTATTCCGGCGGCGACCGTTCTGGTGTGGGAGGGCATCAACATGTTCCTGCCTGTGACGCTTAAGAAGATCAGCGTTATTTTCTACTTGCAATCGCTCAGTCCGGTGGTGGCGCCTCCCGATGCGAATATGCCGGCGTTACAGAAGCTGCTGGTCACCGCGGCCGAGCCGGTTCCGGCGGCGTGGGCCATCGCGGGGCTACTCGCGGTTACGGCGCTGATTCTGGCGGTGGCCGCCCGGAAGGCGCGGAAGCTCGAGATCAACTACAGCACCGACTGAGCGGGCAAAACGAGCGCACAGGGGTTTCAGCGTTGTGCGCGGTCCCAGATGAGCGCACAGCGGGTTTCAGCGTTGTGCGCGGTCCCAGACGAGCGCACAGCGGGTTTCAGTGTTGTGCGCGGTCCCAGAAAAGTGAACTGGCCAGGGATTTGCGTCCCCGGCCAGTCCCTCCACTTGTGCTCTAAGACTGCTAAAACTGCTCCGATCTTTTTATCACATCCGGGCAGTAGCACGCCCGGACATGCATTTCCGGAAGGCATCGAAGAACAGATCGAGGCTCGACTCATTGGCGAGCGGCCCCATGATGCCGATGCGGAAAATCTTCCCGGCCAGCGGGCCGAATCCGCCCGCGACTTCGATCCCGAACTCGTCCAGCAACTGCCTGCGGACTTGCGCCTCGTCGATATCTTCCGGCACGCGCGGCGTGTTCAAGGTCGTGAGGCGCTGGCCCTCGCGGACGTGCATTCTCAGCCCCATGGCTTCGATCCGCCGCACAAAAGCATGGTGGGCTTGCTGGTGGCGAGCAAAGCGCTGATCGACGCCTTCCTCCTGGATCGCTGCGAGGGCTTCGCGTAACGCATAAAACGTCGAGACGGGCGCCGTGTGGTGATATTTCTTGCCGTCATAGTAGTCCATCAGCAGCTTCAGGTCGAGATACCAGATGCTATTGGCCGTGGAGCGCGCATTCACACGCTCGACCGCGCGGGGAGAAACAGTGAAGGGCGATAGCCCCGGAGGAGCGCTCAAACCTTTCTGAGTGCAGCTATACGCGATGTCGATGCCGTTTTCATCGACGCGGACCGGCACGGACCCAAGAGTGGTCACGCAATCGGCGATGACCAGCGCGTCGATCTCGTGCGCCGGTCCTGTGATGGCCTTGGGCGATTGCATGGCTCCGGTGGAAGTTTCGCCGTGCACGAAGGCGACGATTTGCGGGTGTTCCTTTTGGAGGAACGCGCGCGCTTCGGCCTCGGTGAACACTTCGCCCCAGGGTTTTTCCAGACGGACCACGTTCGCGCCCTGCCTGCGGCCCATTTCGGCGATGCGCTCGCAGAAAAATCCATTGACGAAGACGGCTAACTTGGTACCAGGCTCAACGAAATTCGAGACAGCGGTTTCCATGCCGGCGCTGCCGGTGCCGGGAACCACGAGAGTCCAGGGGTTCCGGGTGCCGAAAACGGCGCGCAGCCCGCTGCGGACATCGTCGAAGACTCGGAAGAGATACGGGTCGAGATATCCGACCAGCGGCTTGGACATCGCGTCATAGACGCGAGCTTCCACCTGCGAAGGTCCGGGGCCGAATAGAAGACGGCGGGGAGGATCGGGTGCCGGCATGCCGGCTACTCAGCGGGCTGCGCGGTTGCGGAGCCCTTCTCCTTCCTGTGGACGGCACGCATGCCAGGAGAGGTACGGCGCATTTTTCGATTATAACAATCGAGCTTCGCGTCGCCCACGAAGAACGGCCATGTTATCCTGACCAGTGCGCGCAATTTCTTCGCGGGCCCGTAGCTCAGTTGGTTAGAGCGCTACCTTGACACGGTAGAGGTCAGAGATTCGAGTTCTCTCGGGCCCACCACTTTCCCTGGTTCGCTGGGGTTTCGCCTAGGTCTGGCAGAGAACGTGCCTACAATCCGGCGTGACTCGAATCCCGGAGCGGTGCTTCATTGTCCTTGTGGCTGTTGCGTTTGCGGCGCAAGAAGCCGGCGCCGTAAAGCGCAGAGCGGCGGCCGATGTCCTCTGGCGCGATCCGGGGAACGTAGTCTCCCGCGATGTCTTCTTCGGGCCGGGCGGAAAAGCGCATCAACCTCGCGAGCCATTCTGCTTCCTGTCGGAAGACCTCGACGGCACGAACCCGAAATTTGTAGTCGAGGATGCCGCGGGGACTCAGTGGACGGTAAAACTCGGAGCGGAGGCCAAGGCAGAAACCGCTGCATCCCGGCTGATTTGGGCCGCCGGTTATTTCGCGAATGAAGATTATTATTTAGATACGCTGCGCGTGAAGAACCTGCCTCGCCTCCATCGCGGGCAGAAATTTGTTTCAAGCGACGGCTCCGTACGAAGTGCGCGGCTCAAGCGGCGCTCGCCTGAACTGAAAACAATCGGCACCTGGAAGTGGAACGACGCACTCTTTCGCGGCACGCGCGAACTGAACGGGCTTCGAGCACTGATGGCTGTGATCAACAACTGGGATCTTACGGAAGAAAACAACGCGATTCTGCGTTCTGACGGATCGCCCGATCGAATTTATCTTGTGAGCGACGTGGGCGCCAGTTTTGGAACCGGCGATCTCGCATGGCCGCTGCGCAGAGCTCGCGGCGACGTCGGCGCGTATTCTCATTCGCAGTTCATTGCGCATGAATCGGGTGCCTACGTGGATTTCCGGGTGCCAGCCCGGCCAGCGTGGTTTTTCCTCTTTACCCCGGGCGAGTATGCCGCGAAAATGCGGCTGCGCTGGATCGGCCAGGACATTCCGCGCACGGATGCCCGCTGGCTGGGAGAAATTCTTGTCCGCATTTCTCCGCAGCAAATCCGGGATGCGTTTCGCGCCGGCGGTTATTCTCCGGTAGAGGCACAGTTGGCCATACGTATCATCGAACAGCGTATCGCCGAACTGCGAGCGCTTTAGGCCAACCTAATCCTAGGGGTTAAAACGAAACCGCAAGACGACCTCGCCGGGAACCGGTGCGTCTTCGACACGCGCCGGCTGAAAAGTCCAGCGGCGGGCGGCTTCGAGCGCGGCGGTCGCTGCGCTCCAGTTGGGAGGCTCTCCGTAGTCCACGATCTCCGCATCCTTCACGGTGCCGGTCTCCGCCACCGAGACTCTCACTCCAATGGAAACCGGTTCCGAGATCCGCTTCGATTCCTGCGAGCCTAATAAGGGTTGGGCCTCGTAAACCGGTACGGGAGCCGCTGTGGTCTGTTTCCGCGTGCGGCGCAAGAGCGGAAGTTTCTCCACAAATCGCCCCAAAAGCGATGCCGAGACAGGTTCGGCGGAAACGTCCACGGAGAGGCGTCGCCCGGAGATTTCGGCTGGGCTGGAGAGAGCCGCGGCCGGGCTCGTAACTGCCGCCGGCGCGGTTAAAGATTGAGCTGGAGACGGGGCGGCCGTCACTGTTGCCTCGGTTCGTTCGTGGATCGTTTCCGCGGGTTGAGGCGGCGTCGCAGTGGAAGGAGCTGCCTTCGGGCTAGAACCGGCGGGAGTTGCGCGATCCGTCAGCGAAGACATGTCTTCATTCTTGGAAAGGGACCGCCTGGACGAACTCTCAGGCGCCCGGCTGGATGCCGCGGCCGCGATCCCTGCATTTCCGATTGGGGCGATTGGGGCGGCCGGAGCGCGCAAGAGGTTAGACGCCTGGGCCAAGCCGAATGCGCTTGGCTGTTGCGAATAGATCTCGATCTGAAACAAAACGCCGGAACTCTTCGGCTGGTATGTGAAGGCGCCCTCCTGCAAGTCCCGTTGAGCGAGATGGCGATCGGTCTGGTAGTCTCCATCTTCGATGTGAAGAATCGCCCGTTCCGCGCCTTGGATGGCGGGAGAGCCGGGATCCCAGTGAACGGTGAGAAGCCTTCCGGATTGGTCGACGGTTAGGGGTAGAAAACGGGGCAGCGGATTCTGTTTGCGCGCCGCCGAACGGCTCACGGACGGAGAGAATATGCTCGTGGCGAGCACCACACCCAGCGGAATCAGCATCCCTGCGATCAGCCAGATCGCGCTTTTCAGGTCGTAGCCGAAGAGTTTTCTGGAATAGCGTCGCGGTTCTTCGGAGACTTTCAGATAAGGCTCGGGCGGCGCATCGAAATGTTTCAGGGTATCGCGGCGGTCTTCCTGGTTGGCAGACCTGGGAAGCTCAGGACTCGCCATTGCCGGCGCTGCTGCTTCAAGCCTTGCAGCCATCGAAGCCAGCGCAAATTCATGGACGCACGTGAGAGTCTCGTTCGAGCGCGCGAACAGAGCAGCCTCGCCCTTCACCGGAATCAGCATCAAGAAGAACGCGTCGCCTTCCGGGAAACTTCGAGCCAACAATTCAGAGTCGGATGCTTGTGGAACCGGCTGTTCGGACCGCGTGTGGCTGCGAAAAGCTCCGATGCAGGACGCTCCGTGCCTGGCACGCATCGCATCGAGTGTTGCCAGATCGGACTCGGATAAGATATACGACGGCCCCGAGCGGTGCTCCGAGTCCAGCAAATCGAAGCCGTCGATCCAGAACCTGGTGATTTGATTCTGGCGGTCGGACCGGCCCAGCAGAATGCCGCCGATTTCCAATCCGCGGCGGGGCACGCGCTTGAATCCCATCCAGGCTTCCGCCGCAAGGCGGCGAAGAAGGTCGGGATGGATGTGGACCTCGAAATTCCGCGAATCCGAGCTCCAGACACACAACGGCGGTCCGTCTGGTGAGATCCCCGGCTGAATCACATTGGGCAGATTCGGATGTTGGGTGGTATGTTTCCGCCAAAGCGGTACTAATCCGTAGGAGGGATTGTGCCGATCCATACCGAGATGCGTGTTTCGAAGAATGCCCGGCGCGGTACTAGGACCAAATGCTCCGTCCCAGTCATTCTTGCGTGGAGCGAAGAAGAAGGTACCGAGCGCCTGGCTCGCGGTACCTGCATCGAGATCTCCTCAACCGGAATACGTGTCGCTCTTCCGCACCCAATTCCGTATCTCGCTTATGTGACGCTGCGGCTGGGGGGTCCGGGGCTGGCTGTCTCGGGGCGCGTGCGTCACGTCCGAAGAACCGGATTGAACGCCATCGTTGGGTTGGAGCTTCGACAACCTCTCAACCCGGAGGTCCTGAAGGCAGCGACGCCCGGTTTTGCCGGCGTCTCAGAGAAAGAATAAGGGGCGGACAACGAAGTCGATCTAGGAATCGTTCCGATTTGGATTGTTTCGTTAATCTTGTCCGTGCCGCCCTCTGCCCAGTGTGATTCGTCCGGCACTAAACTGTTTCCTGTTGCCAATCGCGATTCCGCAGCATCCATTGTTACGGGGCGGCAAGCGCAAACCGCTCCCGCAAACCTGCTGACGCAGCGGACTTAGGAAACGAAGTCGGACGGCGGAAATCCCCGGTGCGAGGGCCCGAGGGCTCCGGTGGAGGGCTATGGATCGCATCCAGAGAGTGTTGGGGTCAGTTGTGTCTGTGTTTGTTCTTACTTGGCCCGCAACAGGGCAGTTTGGAGGCGGTTCCGGTATGGTGATGGAAGCGCCGAGAGCGCAATCGGGCCGCACCGCTGAGGGCAATGTAAGCCCGCTGCAGACATCCGGTGGAGCAACAAGCGCGGGATTCTCGAATACCGTGAACTCCTCGATCCAGGTCCAGGGAGCGTTTCAGGGGAGCATCACAAACGGGACTGCAAGCCCGCAGACTCTGCAACTCAGTCTTTTGGACGCGGTCCAACGCGGGCTTCAATTTAACCTGGGAGCCATTGGCGCGACCGAGGCGGCCCGGCAAGCCAGGGCGCAGCGGCTTGCAGCCCTCACTCAGCTCCTGCCCGATATTTTCGGCTACGTTCGCGAAAGCGAAACCTGAGTCTCACCGGGCTTCGGAGCTGGCGATCCAGCCAGGAAGTCGCGCGTTCGGCTGAGTTGTCCGTGCGGGACAGCCCGGAGTTGGTGGATCTTGCGGTCGCGGGGATGTATCTTCAGGCGACAGCGGCGGCTGCTCGCGTGCAGACGTCCAGGGCGCAGGTGGAGACGGCAACTGCGGTGTATCAGCAGGCTGTGGATCGAAACCGAAGCGGACTGAACGCCAGAATCGACGTGAGCCGAAGCCAGGTGGAATTGCAAAGCCAGCAGCAAAAACTAACTTCACTCAGTAACGATTTTGAGAAACAGAAACTCGCTTTCCAAGGAGCCGGAGCAAGAACCCGATAAAGGTAAAGACAAAGGAAAGAAGCCGCATCCCGTTCGCACGGCTGCGCTGATCGCGGTCGCACTCATCGTTGCCGCGGGCGTGCTTCTGTGGTGGCTCAACTCGCGGCAATTCGAGAGCACCGATGACGCGCAGGTGGACAGCCACATCAATGAGATCACGTCGCGAATCGCGGGAACCATTACGGTGGTTCATGTGGAAGAGAACCAATTCGTGCACGCAGGCCAGGTGGTAGCGGAACTGGACCCGCGGGACTATCAGGTGGCCCAGGAACAAGCGCAAGGCCGGTTCGGCCAGGCGCAGGCGCAGAGCCAGGCGGAGCGTCCCAATGTTCCGGTTACGGAAGAAACCACACAAACAACGATCGCCACCGCGAATCAGGACGTAGCCAACGCGGAAGCCGGGTTAGCGGCGGCGGAGCAAAGTTATCAGGCGGCGCTGGCGAGCGTGCGGGAAGCGGAAGCCAATAGCGCGAAAGCCCAGGCCGACGTGGAGCGATATCGCCCGCTGGCGGAAAAAGACGAGGTTCCTCGCGAGCAGTTCGATCAGGTGCGGGCCAACGCGGCCGCTCTGGCGCAAACGGTCGCGGCGAATCAAGCCAGCGCCCAGGCGGGGCTCAAACAAATCGATCAGGCCCGCGCGCAGCTTGCGGCGGCGCAGCAGAGAGCTGCGCAGGCAACCACCAACGCGCCCCCTTGAAATCGACATCCGGCGTGCGAATGTCGCCGCGCGGCAGGCAGAGATCCTCACCGCCCGGGCGCAGCTCGATCAGGCTCGCTTGAACCTGTCTTACACCAAGATTGTGTCGCCGGTAAAAGGGATAGTGGCAAAGCGAACGGCCGAAGTCGGACAACATGTAGCTGCCGGGCAGCAGATCCTGCTCGTGACGCAGATCGACGACATGTGGGTGACCGCAAACTTCAAGGAAACCCAGCTACGCCGCATGCAGCCTGGACAGGGCGTCACCATTCACGTGGATGCTCTGAAACGGGACTTCGACGGGTACGTGGAAAGCATGCCTGCCTCAAGCGGCGCGATTACCAGCCTGTTGCCGCCCGAGAACGCCAGCGGAAATTTCGTTAAGGTTGTCCAGCGCATGCCCGTGCGGATCCGTTTTAAGGCCAACCAGAACGGACTTGACCGCCTCCGTCCGGGCATGTCGGTCGAGCCCAAGGTGCGCATCGGGTAAATCCCGAAAAATTCGAAAAAAAACGAGCCGCCGGCTCGCGGGCATTGTATTCTCAAAATATGTTTCTGAAGTTCCACCGCGCGCGCTCGCCGCGCGCCTTGAGAGCCGATGTCTAAGGCGATTCTCTTCCTCGTATTCCTGATCTTGATCGGAGCGGGAATCGCCGTCGTTCTGTTTTTCATCTCGACTCACTCCACGCTGGCATTCGAACCGGCGCCGGCCGCCATTGGAGCGGCCACGCCCGTGGATGTGCGCATTGCGAATCCGCACGGCGTGCGCGCGATCACAGCGCGGATCGAGCAGGACGGATCGAGCGCCGTTCTGGATCAGGTGGGCCGGCCCGCTACGCGTTTTGGGTTCTTCCGGACGCACGCCGCGCCTGAGAAATATCGCTTTGTCGCCGGAAAGGACCGCGCGCCGCAATTGAAAGAAGGGAAAGCTCGACTGATCGTCGAGGTGCGATCCAACGATCTCCGGGCAGCCACGGACATGGTTTCCTCCGACGTGAACGTGATTCTTCGCCCGCCGTCGGTTGTCAGCGACGGATTCCAGCACTACATCAATCAGGGCGGGTCGGAGCTGGCCGTGTTCACGCCAACGGGATCGTGGCAGGACTCGGGAGTTCGCGTCGGACCGGCCCGATTCACCAGCTTTCCGGCGCCGGGAGACAACCAGCAGCGATTTTCCTTATTCGCCTATAGCTGGGACACGCCGCCCGATACGGCTCCGGTGGTCTTCGCCTCCAACAGCGCCGGGACCGAAGGGACGGCTCACTTTTGGTTCAAGGTTTTCCCGAAGAAGTTCCGCGCGCGCGAGTTTTCAATAGACGACGCGTTTCTGGAGAAGGTGGACAATCAGATCGACCCGGGCGGCTCGGGGGACCTGCTGACGCGGTTCCTGAAGATCAATGGCGAGGTGCGTCGCGCCAATAACAAGACGCTGGCCGACCTGCGGCTCAAGACCGAGCCCCGCTTCCTGTGGAAGCAGTCCTTTCTGCAACTGGCGAATTCGCAGGTTGAGTCTGCATTCGCGGACCTCCGGACTTATGTTTACAAGGGTAAGAAGGTCGATCAACAAGTTCATCTCGGCTTCGATCTGGCGACCACGCAGCATGGCCCTGTGCTCGCGGCCAACGACGGCAAAGTGATCTGGGCCGCGATGCTGGGCATTTACGGAAACTGCATCGTTCTGGATCACGGATACGGGCTCCAATCCATTTATGGCCACCTCAGCGAGATTTCCGTGAAAGAAGGCGACATGGTCACGCGCGGCCAGCCGATGGGCAAGAGCGGATCCACCGGGCTTGCCGGAGGCGATCACCTGCATTTCTCCATGCAGGTGGATGGCGTCCAGGTGAATCCGATCGAGTGGTGGGACGACCACTGGATCAACGACCACATCCGCAGCCGCGTGAAGACGCCCTAGCCAGGGGCACTCGAGGATTTCTTGCGGTCCGGGGCGTTCAGTTTCAAATCCTCCAGCCGCGCCATAATGGACGGGCTCTCATCCAGCAGGTTCGCCAAAGCCTCTTCGGCCGACGCGCCGGACTTATCCGGACGCGCTACCGGACCTTCGACCTGCGCGGCTAACTGTTCGCGGACGCCCTTAGGCAGGACGCTATCCAGATACTCCAACGCAATGCCGCGCAGCTTGGCATCCTCGGTGTGCAGCGCGCGAAACGCGAGCCGGACAGATTGAGGAGGCAGCACCAGGCCCAGCAGCGTCGATACGTGCGTGATCAATTGCGTTGCTCGTTCACGCAGTACCTCGTCGACCAGGAGAAAATCGGGATCGTCGCGCCCCGCCGCTTGCGCAGGTTTGACGGCGCGCTTCGGCAGAATGCCGCGGCCGGCGGCAAGCTCATTTCCGACGATCTCAAACACCGCCGTGGGTTCCGGGCGAAATTCCGGATTGGCCTGAAGCATCTTTTCCAGGGCGCGCCCGCACCGCTGGCGAATTTCGAATCGTTCGTCGCGCAACTGCCGCAAGAGCGCCTGCCAGGCCAGAGGATTCTTCGAGCCGGCCAGCACGCGCGGAATGCGGCGACGGACCTTTTCGTTTTCCGCCGGATCCGCCAGACGGTCGGCAAGCTGACCGGCGACTTGATCCACAGTCCGGGAGAGCGCATCGTGGGCCGCGCGCGCGGTCTCATCCCGGCCGAGCAGCGTGATCACCTGCGGGACGAGCAGCGGCTCTTGTAGATCGATCGACAGCAGCGCGGCCCGCGCTCGCAGAGGATCGCGGGAACGCAACTCAGCCAAAATCCGCAGCGTAACGTCTCCCGGATGCATCGAATGCTCCAGCGCTGCATCCCGCGCCTCTATTGCGGGAAGCGAGACGGAGCGCAACACGATCGAGCGCGTAACGGCATCTTCGGCTTCTTCCGGCTGAATCATTACAGTTTGCCGGGCGAGCCCTTTTTCGAGGACGGTCACATATGCCCGATCCAAACGGAAGGCCAGCCAGGCGGCCCCGGCGGACCACATCGCTGTGGCGGCAAGCACAACCCGGAAGGAGATCTCCGAGGGCAGCACGAGGAACAACTGGATCGTGGCGGCCGCGAGTCCTTCGCCTAGCCGGTCCGCGCCGATATCGATCACCGCCTTGGCGGAACGCCTTTCCGCCGCAGGCATCGGCGTGTAGAACAACTCGTAGCCCGAGCGGTAGAAGGAACCGCGCAGCAACTGTTCCAGGCCGCGGCTGATGCTGACGGCGATCGCGCCGGGCGCGAAAAACGAAACGACACTCGCTCCGGTGACTGCAACGGGAAGAACGGAGACCGTTCCGCCGGGGCCGAAACGCTTCATCCACAGCCGGCTCAGGGTTGCCTGGGCCGCGAAGGTCATCACCGATGTTGCCGTATTGAACATCGCAAAAAATCGTGTGAGCCCGGCGCCTTGCCCGAACGTCGCGACGGCTTTGGCGCGAAACAGAAAATCGAGCCCCGCGGCGCTCATCGAGACCAATAGGACGAATACCGCCAGTCCGATCAGGTACGGAGCGCCGGAAATCATCTCGGGGATCGAAGGCACCTCATAGCCTTTTTCCGTTGAGTGACTGGGCGCGAATCGAAACAGCGCCAGGCTGCACGCAAGTTGAAGTACCGCGAGCAGGATCAGCAGATCGAGGCTGGAGCTCCAGACCGCCACGCGTTCCGCCATCAATCCGCCCGCGAGGCTTCCCAGGGTCCCGAACGCGGTGATTTGCCCGTAGCGGCGGCGGGCCTCGCGAGGATCGAAGCGCTCGCTTGCCAGCGCCCAGAAGCCGGACAACATCACCGGGCCCAGCGCCAGAACGTGCATATACACAAATGCAGCCATCGGCTTGGGAAACATCGGGAAGAGGATCCACTCGGCCAGATGCAGGGCCGCGCCGGCGAGAAATCCGGCGGGGATCAGGCGGTAGGGGCCGTAGCGATGCAACAGCTTTGTGCTGAAGAATGCGACGCCGATCGAGCAGACGGCCGCGGCTCCCACGGCCGGGGGCAGGGCCGTGAATGGAAAAACCGAAAGGAAAAGGCTGTCGCGCGTGGTTTTTGCCGCGAGTTGCCAGGCCATCATCAGGCCCGACACCAGCACGGCCTGCCGCGCGGCGGATGAATTCGGTAAGCCCGGGAATTTCATGTTAAGCCTGGGCCGGGCGCGCCCTGGCTTTGCCTGCCGGGATCGCGGGGAGAAGTTCCGGCGCGACGCGGCGGCGGTGTTCCCGGACAACGCCGGCCGCCAGAGCGAGCCACACCAGAGTCAGGAACAGATTGATGCCGGCGAATCCCTTGACGCTCAAGCCGGCGGCGGTGCCCGCCATTACGATTCCGGCTTGAACCAAATCGCCGGCGCGGACGAAAAAGGTGTCGATCGCCGCTTTCGCCTTGTACTTGGCTTCGCGGCTCGTCGAGAGAAACAACGCCTGACGGGTGGTGTTCTGGATGGAGTAGTCGGCCGCGTTCTCCAGGATTTTCGCCCAACGGACTACCGCCAGCAGCGGCAGGAAGACAATGAACGAATAGCTCGCAAGGGCGATCGAAGGCAGAATGAACAGCGCTCCGCCCAGGCCGGCATACTTGAATATTCGGGAAACCGCGAACATCTGCAGCAACATTCCTAGGCCGCTGTACAGGCTCGAATAGGTTCCGTAGAACTCGCCGATCAGTCTTTGTTGGGCCGCAAGATTGGAACTGGCCTCGTGCGCGGCCTGTTCGACGAACTTGCCCAGAAGAAATTCGCCCGTGCTATTCACCGTATTCAGCACCAGCATCAGCACGGCTATCAGCAGCAGATAGCGGTCGCTTGCAAGCAGCCGTAAAGCTCCGGTTTTCGCCAAGGGCACAGCTTGGGGAGGCGAAGCCTCGAAATGAGATCCAGCCAGAGCCCGGCGATGGATCCACATGCTGAGCAAGATGCAGGGAATCAGGAGCCCTGCCGCTAGCAGCATCAGCCCATAAGGGCCGAGCAAGCCGATGAGACGGCCGGCTGCTTGCCCTCCCGCGACCGCGCCGAGGGAGGCTCCCAGCATGATCACGGGAAACAGCCGCTTCCCCTGCGATTCCGAATACAGATCGTTCGCAAACGCCCAAAATTGGGCGACGATCAGCATGTTGAAAATTCCTACCCAGATAAAAAACGGAATTCCTTCGCGGATGTTGGCAATTCCGAGTGAGTAAAAGATCAGCAGGTTCGAGACGAACGCCAGTGTTACCCAAAGGATCAGCCGGCTCCGGTTCACGCGCGAAGCGAGAGCCCCGTACGCAGGAACGATCGCGAGAAACAGTAAAGCCTGAGCCGCCGAGGAGTATGCCTTTACTTCCGCGCCGCTTTCACTCAGGATCAGCACTTCCCGAACCGTTTTCAGCAGATAATACGCGGCCAAAAGAATGAAGATATTCAGTCCCAGGAGGAGGACGCCTGTCGCCTCCCCGGCACGGACCTCAGCCAGTAAAGACAGGGCTCTTTCCGCGGCTTTTTTAGGAGCGGTTGAATCCGAATCGGCCGTCCCGTCGCGTGACATAGTGCTGTGGCCGCTCATTTTACTACATCGGAAATGGTGATAAACTCGGGACGTTTCACGATCAATTTGTTCGGGAAGGGAGCATGTATGGACTCATTCGGTTTCCGCGCCCGGTTGCGGCGGGTGCTCGTTTTGGCCGCCGTATCGTCTCTGTTCAGCCTTCTCCATGCCGCCGACGCGCTGAGCTGGCAGCAGAAAGAGGAGTTTTTGCTCAAAGCGAAAATCACTCAGGTCAAGGAGGCCGCCAAGGGCGTGACGGGGACCTCGCGCGTTACCCTCAGCGATGGAACCCTTACGCATGACGCCAGCGTCCAGACCATCGACGACTACAAGACGCAGTTTTTGAACGAACTCGGATTCAAGGACACATATAAGTTCAATATTGCCGGCTGGAAACTCGCGCGGCTACTGGGCATTGATGACATGGTTCCTCCGTCAGTCAAGCGGAGCTTTCAGGGCCATGCGGCTGCTTTCACATGGTGGGAGGACAACATCAGGATGGACGAGGCGGAACGGCGGGCCAAGAATATTCAGCCTCCCGATGCAGACGCCTGGAACAAGGAAAATAATATCATGCAGGTTTTCGACCAGTTGATTTACAACATGGATCGCAATCAGACCAACATGCTGATCGACGACAAATGGCATCTCTGGCTGATCGACCACAGCCGCGCGTTCCGCGTACACAAAAGCCTGAAAGACCCGAGCGCCTTGAAGTCCGTGGATCGGAATATGCTGGCGAAAATGAAACTGTTGGATGAGCCCACGCTGGCCAAAGAGTTTGGACAGAACGTGTCCAAGGACGAAATCCGAGGTTTGCTGGCGAGGCGCGATCTGATTGTGAAGTTCTTCGACGCTAAAGGCGATAGCGCTTTATTCGATCGCCCCAAGCGCGACTAAGGCCGTCGATTTTGTACTGACCGGCGAAGGCGCGACTCGGCCGGCTCCAAGGCGGCTGCGGCGCCCAAGTACTCCAGCACGTTTCCGCCGCTGACGGGCAGCTCCAGCCGGCGTCCACGATGCACAGCGTAGTACTTTCCATCCTCGATTAAGAGGAAGGCGGGAGGGCCGTCGAAGGGCTTCGATAAGCCTACGTCAATGGCGATGACCTTGCCAGCAAAGCGCGGCATCACCGCTATCTGAGGAGTGTGTCCGATGACGATATGTTGGAGTTGCTGTTTCGCCAGGATCCGCTGGAGCAGAGCGAGCATGTCACGGTCATCCTCGGGAAGCTGCGCCATTCCGCGATACCAAAGCGGCCCTTCATCGTCGGTCACGATGCCATTGGAGAGTTTGCTGAAATCCGATAGTTCCTTCCGAACCAGAGAGTTGATTTCGGCTATGGATAAATCAGCGTATTTCTGACTGATTCCGCCATGGAGGAAGACAGCGTCATTGACTCGGATGATCGCGTTCTGCTGGCGCAGCCATTTGCCGTACTTGCCGTTCGGCTGAAACGCGAGGCCACGCTCCACCCAACCCAGGGGGTGCTCGTCCTGGAATTTCTTCCGCCACGCGGTTTCGTCCGCCGGAGCATTCCCTTGATTCTTGAGCTGGTCCCAGGCCGCCCGCATCTGCCGATCCTGGAGTTCCTTGGAGTTGGGCGCCTGATAACCCGCAAAATCCTCCTTCGTGACGTAACGCAGATCGCCATACAAATTCATGGCCTCGTGATTTCCGATCAGCGCGTGAAGCCAGCCGCCCGCCTTGCGCGCCTGCGGCTCCAGTTCCATCAATAGATCCAGAACCTGAGCGGAGTGATCGCCGCGGTCCACGAAATCGCCGGTCAGCACCAGATGAGTTTCGCCGCCGATCCACGAATTTTTGGCGTCTGCGATCCCGGCCGTATGCAGCAATTCGAGGAAGCGCTGGTAATCGCCGTGGATATCGCCGAAGGCGACTACCCGTCGGATATCCAGGAAAGTATCGGAAGAAGGTTCCGGGCGCGTCTGGCCGAACGCGGCCGCCATGGCAAGCGAAATCAAGCAGGTGGCGCGGCGATTCATGGCGGCACCAGCATACCAGGAAACGGCGAAGGAGGAATTGCAGTCAGCGCTTCGGAGCCCCTTCTGCGGTCCTCCATGCCAGTCCGGTTCAATTGCCTCCTGCCATGTACAATATGCTGATGCGCCTCGCCCTGCTCGCCGGCGTATTTTTAGCCGCCTTCGCTCTGACCCCTTCGGCGGAAGCCAATAGCCTTGTGCTGCGCGGCAAGGTGGTCATGGAGGACGGCTCCCCTCCCAATCGCAGCATCGGAATCGAACGGTTCTGCCACGACACGGGAGGCCAGCGGGAATCCCAAACCGATAAGAAGGGCGACTATTCGTGGGTCATGGAAATCAACCCGCTGACCAACAAGTCCTGCGTCCTGCGGGCGACCTACGCGGGTTATGACTCCACGGTGATCGATATCGCGGGGTTCGACTGGTTCACCAATCCCATTTTGCCTCCGCTCGTGCTGCGACGCCGCGAATCCGGCAGCGCCGATCAGAGCACGAATATTTTCTATGAAGACGGCATTCCTCTCGCGGCGCGAAACGCCTGGAACAACGCCCAAAAGCTTTCTGCCAAAAGGAACTGGAGCGGCGCAGAGCGCGAGTTGCGCGTCGCCGTGCAGGCAGCGCCCAAGTTCACGCGAGGCTGGTACGCATTGGGCGTCGCCTGCTCGAACCTGAACAAGCCGGCCGAAGCGAGGGACGCGTTGCGGCGCGTGGTGGAGCTGGACCCGAAATCGCTCGAGCCCTACCTGTTGCTGGCCCGGATGAGTATCGCGGCAAAGGACTGGTCTACCGCGGAGAGCGCCGCCGCGGATCTGATTCGAGCGGACACGAAGCAGCGTTATCCGGAAATCTATCTGCACCAGGCGACCGCGCGCTATTACCTGAAGGATCTGGATGGCGCCGAGAGCAGCGCGCGCGCAGGTATTGCGTTGGACCGGAAACACGAGGTCCCTCGCATGGAGTACGTCCTTGGAGTGATTCTCGAAGCGAAGAGCGGCCTGGCGGAAGCACGCGAGCATTTGCTCGAATATCTGGTGCTGAGTCCAAGGGCCGCGGATGCTGCCGCAGTGCGGTCCCGTTTGGAAAATCTCGGGAAAACGCCGCTCGAAAATTCCCAGCCGGCGCTGGAGATTGAAACGGCCGCGGTCTCCACCAATGCCGGGGAAGCTTGGGTTCCCGGCGGCATGAAGGCGCTGGCTGCGATGGTTCACATGCAGGACCCTCCGACCCGCTTTAGCTTCTTCTCCAGCTATTGCCAGTCGATCGTCCATGAGGTTTCCATCGGAGCCAGCGGATTTCCTCAATTTATTCCCGCCTTGCGGTTGTACCTGGCAACTGTGTCCGAGCTGTCCCAGCTCGGCGAGCGCCGCGAGGACGGAACGTCACTGACGCTTTCCTTATCAACGGAGGAGCGGCGTAAGCAATCCGAACGTGTCCTTCGCTTATTGGGGTGGAAGTTGGGGCAGCGCGACTCCCGTATAACCGTGGAGCCCGGCGATCAGGCCGACGATGGTCTTCGTCAAACGATTCCCGCTGCTTTGGAAATCGATGAGATCCAGATGCAGGAGGCGCTCGAAGCCGGGCGCGAGTTCCAGTTCGAGGTCCTGACCGAGAACGCCCGGCTGGCCGGCGGAGAAGCGTGGAGCTACTTGCTGAAGGATGCTCCTGTTCCACCCGGCGGAATCGCGGCTGCTTTCGCCACGGACTGGAAACTGGCAAAGGCGTGCGCCGGACTTGGAGCGATGAGTGACGACGCCGCTTCCGCTCTGCTTTCGGCCGCGCCGCTCCGCACACTGGCGACCTTATATCCCGATCAGCTTGCGCGGCACGGCGCGACCTTTACTCTCTCCGGCGGACTGGTGAACTTGCCAGGAGGGCCCGAGGCGGCTCCAGCATGGCAGAGACTCTCGGGCGCCAATCCGCGAAACCCCGGCGCATTCTTCCGGGCGCTGTTAGAGAAGCCGCTGGGAACTCTCGCGGCATTTTACTCCGTGCTGGCGCGATCGGATCCGGAACATCAGAGGTTCTTTACGAAAACCCCCGCTCGCGCGGAGCGTTTCTACGCCTGGTATCGCCAAGGCGACGAGTTTCGTAGCGGACAGGCGAGACAGGTGGAAGACTGGCAGACCGAGTTTCTTCAGCGCGTTCCTCTGGACAACTCCGGCAGCGTTCATTTTCCGGGAGGCAGAGCCGCATGGAGTGCGTCCAACGGATCCGAAGACGATGTCTTACTCGGCCTGGCCCCGTTGAATGCTCTTGTGCCCATCGCCAAGGTGGAGCAGAGCCGCGGCCGGCCGCTGGATCGGCCATCCGTGAAGTTGCTGATCCGGCATTATGCAGAGTGGAAACCGCTGTTTCCTTATTTCGCGAATCTGAAGGATCTCGGCTCAGAAGATTTCGAAGCTTTGGAGCAATTCACGGAATCGGTTCGCGGATACAATGGCCCGGCGCTGAACGCGGTCCTGGGCGAATGGTATTCGCTGGTGGATCTGGTTTTTCAGGGAGTGCGGGCGGGCTCCGTCGACCAAGCTACGGCTGCCGCGACGTTCCGTCGGATCTGCACGGATCTTCGAGCTGCCGATCACGCGCCGCGATCGCTTGCAATTCTGCGCCGGATCAGCGGCAGCGGCGATTTTCGCGAGTCCGTCGCCAGCAATCTGCTGCGGCTGAATAACGAACGGCGGGCAGGTTTTGAACGCGTGCTCCAACTTCAGAACGTGCCTCTCGCCCAGGATTCGGGAAAAGCCGTCGCGCTCCTTAGCGGACTGGTCTACGCCGCTTCGTTCGATCCCAAAGGACTTTTGATCAATGCGGATCCGCGCTTGCTCGCCAAGCACCAGTTTGCACCTGCGGAGAGAGACCCGAAGCGCGCGGGAATCTTCGCCCCGGGCGATTTGGTTTCGGGAGCGGCAGGCGCGCATCTCTCGGGAGGTTTCGCTAATTTGGGCGAGCTCGTGAAGCATTTGGCTCCTGCCGGAAGGAGCGTTAGCCGCGACGCAACGTCCGTCGTGGGATCCGGATCGGGCTCGGCCGAATCGCGCAGCGGAACCGCCATCGATTCGGAGTTCGCCCCCGTGCAAGCCGATTTCAAGACCACCGGCCGGCTGGTGGAAGTCTATGCAACCGTTACCGATAGCCGCGGGCGCTATGTCGACAATCTGACCCGTGCGGATTTCAGCCTCCTCGAACAGCAAACTGCGCAGAATATTACTTCCTTCGAACCGCAATCCAACGAAGTTTCCTGCGTGCTGCTGCTGGATACCACCGGGAGCATGCTTTTCGCTCTTCCGGCACTGAAGAACGCCGCGCTGCGCTTGATCTCCGAGCTGCGTCCGGAAGATTCTGTTGCGGTCTACAATTTCAGCGATTCCGTCACGGAACGGCAGGCCTTCAGTACCGACAAATCTGCGGCCAAGCGCGCCGTGCTTGGAACTCAGGCGTTCGGCAACACCGCTCTCTATGACGCTCTGGCGAGGGTGGGTCAGGATTTGGAAGGCCGCGCGGGGAAGAAGGTGATCGTTCTGTTTACGGATGGGAAAGACAATGCGAGCACGCTGAACCCGGACACGGCGATGGAGCGCGCCAAGGCCCTTGGCGTGCCGATTTACACGATCGCGCAAGGGGAAGCGATCGGGGATCGCCGTTTGCTGGAGCAACTGGAGAGCATCTCGAAGGCTACGGGCGGAGAGTCCTTCGCAATCGAAAAACCCAGTGAAATAGGGCGTGTTTTCGATAAGGTGTCGGAGGACCTGACGCACGGCTATCTGTTATCGTTCCAGCCTTCCGCGAATGAAAACTCAGAGTGGCGGCCGCTTCGAGTCGTCGTCGGCGGCTCCCGCGGGCTCAAAGTGCGCGCGCGTGAGGGCTATTATCCGGAATAAACTTTATTCCTCCCGCACGCCGCGAAACGGCATACGAAGCTTGCGGGCCACTTCAGGCCAGAACTCGCGTAGCACGTCGAAGCCCATGTCTTGCAATACCACGAAAGCCCCGTTTCGCGCCGCGGGCCCGAAGCCCGGACGATTTCCGGGGTGATAGACGTTGTTGAGAGCGACCGAACTCGCCGTTCCCATCCACTCGGTGAAATTGAACATCGCAGAGCCATTGTCGCGATGGGCGATGAAGGTGTGATTCATGGCGTGCAACAAGCGCGCTCGTTTGCTGCCGTGCCCCATCCTGTAGTAGCGGGGATCTTCGGAGAAAATTGTCGGGTACAGGAAATCGCCAAAGAACCGCGACGCGGTCTGGCCGGCGAAATTCGCTCCGAATCGCCGGCCGTATCCGGTACCGCCCTGGCCGAACGCAGGATCTCTGTTGGACGCCTGGTCCAGCCCGGAGTTAAATCCCACCGACAGGATCGAAACCGGGTCAACGCTGTTCTGAAAAAACAGGACCAGTTTCGCTCGCGGCTCCAGCGAGCAATACATCACACCCGGCTTGTAACGTGGGTGCACCGTTTTTCGCTCTAGTTTCCTCGCGAAAATGCCCACGGTCTTGGCAAGAGGTCCTTCGTAATCCTCCCATCGGACTAAGGGCGGCGGCTCGATGCAGGCAGGTTTCTCCTGGCTTTGTTCCTTCGTTTCCGATGCTGCCGGGAAACTCGCACGCTCCGGATCTTGCGACCGGAGCGGACCCGTTCCAAACACGAAAAGCGCGAACGGCACGGCGCGAACCCAGGCCAACGGCCGGAATCCGCCGCGCCGCCGCGCGAACATATTAGCGCCTCGAGATCTCGAGCTTCTTGCCCAGACTCTCCAGGCGGTCTTTGGCATTCCCGTAATCCACGAAGTCCGCGATCATCGCGGCCAGGTCCGTGGCGTAATCGGCGTTTGCCTCGAGAAAGTCTTTGTACTCGGGGGTAAAGAGACGTTTGGGCTGATCGTTGATGCGCTCGACGATGGCCGTGGTGTATCCCTCGAGCTCATCCAAGTACGGCACGATCCGGTCGATCGCCGTCTTTTGCCACGGCGAAGCGGCTCCCCTGGCGTTCTTCAGCACCGTTTCATGCTTTTCGAGAGCGTTCACGTGATCCCGGATCGCGTTGATGGCGACTGCGTGCGTTTCCCAACTGACGTTCATCCGGGTAAAGGCTTCCATGGCCACGGCATCTTCCTTAATCTGGAAAGCCATGGTCTTCGCTTCCGAAAGCAGTTTTGCTACGTGCTCGGAGTCGGGAATATCCGCCGCTTGGGCCGTGTAACCGGCCAGCAGCATCGCCGGAATTCCCCACAAAATTCGTATTCGCATGCCACCCTCCTTTTCTGCTGTCGTTCGCCAGGTAGTGAGCATTTCCTAGGCCATGGGCACTGGAGGGTAGGTATCTGGAAAGAAAGGGGATTTCTCTGGACAGGTTTCGAATAGCGAGGGCGTGAGCGAAATCCCCCAACTTTAGCGGCGAAGTCCGCAAGCGGCTGGTAGACTGGAGACACAGTCCGAATCACATCCTGAGGTACGCTGTTTGCGAATTTGTGTTTCTCTCCTGCTTGTATTTCTTGCCTTTGCGGTTCTTTCCGGCGCTCCGACTGCGCTTCCGGACCGTCATCTGCGGCTTTACCACACCCACACCGGCGAGCGGCTCGATATCGTCTATCGAAACGGCCAGTCGTATATCCCGGAGGCTCTGGCGAAGCTCGACCATTTTCTGCGCGACCACCGCACCGGGGACGTGCATCACTACGATCCTCGGGTGTTCGACTTGCTGACCGATCTGACCCAGGCTGTCGGCAGGCCGGACGCCGAAATCCAGATTATCTGCGGGTACCGCACGCCCAAGAGCAACGAATATCTTAGAACGCACACCAGCGGCGTGGCCAGGAACAGCCTGCACATGCTGGCCGAGGCGATCGATATCCGTCTGCCCGGTATGCGAACCGCAAAGTTCCGCGATGCCGCCCTCGCTTTGGGCCGCGGAGGCGTCGGCTATTATCCCGTTTCGGATTTCATTCACGTGGATGTAGGACGGGTTCGGCATTGGTAGCCGGACCTGCCCCTGCGAGTTCCCGTTCGAGGGCCGCGTCGTCGCCGTAGATATCCTCGTAGAAGTAAACGTCTCCATTCGCTGCGACCACGGCAGTCAGATACATGGTCATCACGGGCACGGGATGCTTCAGCTTGACCGGAAGCGTGTCCGTACCCTGCATGGCGGCCTCGATCTTGTCGCGCGTCCAGCCGTCCTGATCGCGCAGGATCCACTCGGCGAGATCTTCGGCATGCTCCAGGCGAATGCAGCCGTGGCTGAAATCGCGCCGCGCCCGGGCGAATAGCGGTTTGGTGGGCGTATCGTGCATGTAGACGTTATACGAATTGGGGAACTCGAACTTCACCAGTCCCAGCGCATTCTTCGAGCCAGGCCTCTGCCGCAGGAGGAGTTTTCCGGAACGGAGCTGCGCGATCAGAGCGTCCGCATCTTCTCCCAGTTGTCTGGCCACGACAATGCCGGCGGCGGTGACGATATCGAATTCGTTTTTTGTCACGTAGCCAGGATCCTTCCGGATCTGCGGCACCAGCTCGTTACGTTGAATGCTGCGCGGCACGTTCCAGTAGGGCCGAAAGAGAACTGTGTCGACTTGAGAGGAGAGGATCGGCGTCCGCCGCTTGCCGGCGTGTCCATCGATAATCTTCATCTCCAGTGCGGGCTCGTTATTGCCGGCACGGAACGCCCGCAGCCGGAACTCCGGAAGGTTCAGGAGGATGGCAGGCCTCGCCGCATCGTAAGGAAGGCGGCGCCAGCGCTCCAAGGCGAGCTCAAGCTGGCCGACGCGAAAGCTGAGCGGCATGTTCAGGGCGGCCAAGGTCCCTTTTCCAATACGCCCGTCAGGCTCAAGTCCGTGACGTGTTTGAAACCGTTTGACGGCCATCGCCAGTTCTTTTGTGTACAGATCGGAATCGCTCGCCGCGGCTTCAGCCGGAAAATCTCCCACCAGACGCAACAGACGAATCAGGCGCGGCACGCCTGAGTAAGGATCGCCAGGTTCCACGGGCTTTTTTACGGAGGGAAGAATCGCTCCATCGTCCTCGGCTGCCAACTTCTGGTAGCGCTCCAGTGCTTTCAGCGTGCGCTGATATTCCGGGAGGTCCTGATAGTCGAACGTCGCAAATCCGTTCTGGGCCGAGGCTAGCCGGGCACAGAAGAGCAGCGCGGCCGGCAGCGAATTTCTCGAAACCACAACCGTAAGAGAGCAAAGGTCGTACCACTCTAAGTATGTGAACCAGGAGCGGTTGCGGGCGGGCATCTGGGTGCTTTGACCCAACCGCTCTTGGAAAGCGCTGCGACTTCCGCCAAAGTCCGCGCGATCCAAGCCTTTCCGGGTTTGGCGGCTGGCTTGCATTCCACACCGCGTCTTCGGACGGGAGCGGACTATGAAAGTGACCAGCATTGACGGAGGACTGAAGCGGCGGGAAGCGGCCTTGAAATCGAAGCTCGCCGAGCTGTTAAAGCTTTCGGGGGATCGAGGGGAACTGGAGATCCAGGCGTTGGCCGATCCACTGGATCAGGTGCGCCAGAGCACGGACCGCGATCTGGCCGTCGAAGCTCTGAATCAGCAGGCCCGCTCGATTCGCGAGATCCGGGCGGCGCTCGACCGGATCGAGGACGGCACCTACGGCGAATGCGAACGCTGCGAGGAGCCGATTCCGCCCAAGCGCCTGGAAGCGTTGCCGTGGGCACGCTTATGCGTTAAGTGCCAGTCTGCGATCGAAGCGGAAGCTCGCGAGGGCATCGCGGCCTTCGATAGCGCCGCTTAAACGGCGCTAAGTTTCAAACCGAAGCGGCACAGCTCGGGCTTTTGGCAGCGGCACTGGCGAAAGCGTCCGGTCTCGCACGCCCGGCTGCTTCACTTGCTGACCACGGGCGCGTCATCTTTCAGATCGTTGGGCGGGTGAAGGATCACTTCCTCTCCCGGCGTCAATCCACCGAGGACCTCGGCTTCGAGCGCGTTTCTGTGCCCGATTTCCACGGACTTTCGATGAGCGCGTCCTGACTTCACGATGAAAGCGTTCCAGTGTTCACCCTCCCGGAACAGCGCGCTTCCGGGAACGATCAGTACGTCGGGACTTTCCCAAATCACGATGCGCGCCTCGACGCGGTATCCATCTCCGAGGTTCGCTGGCGGGTCTACGAAATCGGCGATCACGTTCACGCGCTGCTCCTCGATGCCGAGCGCGGAGACCTTCGTGAATCCATAAGGCTCTACCATGCGGACGCGCGCCCGCAGCGGCTTGGGACCGCCCCATCCTTCGATGATTACGTCCGCGCCGGGCCGAACCTTGACGGCGTCCGTAGAGAGCAGATCGATTACGATCTCGATCTTTTTCGGATTGCTGAGCACCGCCACGGGAGTGCCGGCAGTCACAACGCGCTCATTGGGCTCGAATATCCGGAGGATGCGGGACGCCACGGGAGAGCGGAGGTCCATGATCCTGCCGCTGGTTTCCCGGGTTTCCTCGAGCGAGATCAGGCCGGCTCGCGCGCGGGCGACGTCCGCCTCGGCGGATTGGACCTTGAATCGGGCTCCAGCCAGCTCCTTGGCTGCGCGTTTCTCGGCGGTCTGGGCTTGTTCGAGTGTCTGCCGGGAAACCATGTCCTGGCGCTGAAGATCCGTGTAGCGCTGGACGTCGCGCACAGTCTGGTCGTGATCGGCTTCCGCGCGTTCCACGTATTGAAGCGCCTCTTTGCGGAGCGCCTCCAGCGATTCGATCTCGGCCTTGGTGCGTGCGATCTCGCGAGCATCGATCGGCAGGGGACTGATGGTGGCGATCACAGTCTGCGGCGTGACGGGGTCGCCTTCATGCAGCTTGACTCGAGAAAGGCGGCCGGCGATCGGCGCGGCTAGAGTGAAACGGTCGTGCGCGCGCGTCTGGCCGTCTTCATCGATGGTGACCTCCATGTGACCCTGAGCCACGCGCCCGGTCTCAACAACGAGCGGCTTGGGGCGGAGCGTCCAGACGGCGTAGCCTGTCAACGCCGCGATTGCAGCCGCCCCGAACAATTTCTTGAGAATGCGCTTCATAAGGGCCTCATTCCCTGGCCTTGAGCACGGCGGTCAGATCCATCCGCGCGAGGCGGCGCGCCACAACCCATCCTGAAACCACGCCGGCGATTAACACGAGGCAGGCTGCGTAGGTATAAGAAACCGGTCCGATGACCAGCGGCAGCCGGATCAGATCCCGCGCCAGCGCCCGGGAGGTAAGCAATGCGAGCGCGTAACCCAGGACAAAGCCGCACGGGATCCCGAGCGCCAGCAGGAGTCCTTGCTCCCCGAGCAGGATGCGTCCCACCTCGGACGTCTGGTAGCCGAGAACGCGCAGGCTGGCAAGCTCGTGGCCGCGCTCCGAAAGGGCGATCCGCGCGCCGTTGTAGACGATGCCGAAGGCGATCACGCTTGCGAATCCCACCAGCATCATGGTCGAAATCCAGATCGTGTCGCCGTAGGACTTCCAGAAGCTGGCCAGCGCCACGCTTTTGACCGCGACTGCGCTGATCGAAGGCGTCCGCTTCAGCAGTGTGTACAACGGTTCCTCTTTTCGCGGATCGACTTTCAGGTGAGCTCCCGAGATCAGATCGGACTCGCGCATCATTCGATGCAGCGCGGCCGCTTGCATGTACGCCCCGAGGCCCAACGGCTGCTCGATCCATCCAGCGACAACCAGCGTCCGAACCGGACGCACCCCTTCCAGCACTTCAATTTGAATCTGTGTACCGGGTGGCGCGTTGAGAATTTCGCCCAGCCTGCTATTGAGAACCATGCCGTCATCCGGGATCTCTATCCGCCCGTGCCGCCGATCCACCAGCGGGCGCAGCGTATCGCTATCCGAAACGCCCAGAATGCTCGACTTGCGCCAGCGGTGTCCGGAACGCAGCCTCACAGGCACCTCGCGGAACGACTCGGCTCGCAGCACGCCGGGAAGCTTGGCCAGGTCATAGCGCGCCTGCTCCGGCCGCGTTTCCTGAAACGTGACGGTAAGATCTTCGCGCTGCAACTGGCGGAACTGGAGATCGACGACGTAATGGACCGAATCGATCGTGTAGCGGCCTACAACCAGAATCGAGACGGCCAGTGCGATCCCCAGCGCTGCTGCCGCGGCTTTCCAGGGCCGCCTCGATAGGTTGCGGTAGATCATACGTGTTTCCGGGGCGATCCAACGCTGCAGTCCCGTGCGTTCCAGGAAACCGGCGTGGAACTTTTCGGGAGATCCGGGGCGCATCGATTCGGCGGGCGCCAGCGCCACGGCTCGATAGGCCGCCGATACCGCTCCGAGACAAGCCGCTCCGGCCGCAATGGCGATTGCAGCCGCCGGTACGTATCCTTCCGGCTGGAGCCGCAACTCCGGAAAATGAAAATATCGAGCGTAGATGGCCGTGTACACCGATCCGAGCCACAGCCCTCCGGCGATGCCGAGAATCGAGCCCGGCAGCGCAGCCACCAATCCGAACTTCAAATAGTGCGCGGCGATCGCAATCCGCCCGTAGCCGAATGCCTGCAGCACGCCGATCTGGCCGCGCTCCAGCGCGATCAGGCGCGACATCACGACGTGCAGTAGAAAGGCCACCACCGCCAGGAAAATCGTGGGAAGCAGGTAACCCATCGTGCGGAGCTCGGTCAGCTCGTCGGCGATGAACCGGTAGGACATTTGATCCCCGCGCCCGTAGGCCCCCAAGCCTCCGTAAGACTCCAGGATGTGGTCCAGGCGTTCGATGATATCCGGTTCGCTGGCGCCTTGAGCGAGCGAGAGCGTCAGGTCATTGAACGCCTCCTTCATGTCGAACGCCGCTTCCATCGTTTTGCGGCTCATCCAAAGGACGCCGAACCGGCGATTGTCCGGAAAAATCTCGCCGGGTTTGACTTCGTATAGATACTCGGGCGACAAGCCGATGCCGGCGATCCTGAGGCGTTCCCATTTCCCGTTCACAACAGCGCTCACTGCGTCGCCCACATTCAGGCGATTCGCCGCCGCGAAAGACTCACTAATCACCACCTCATCGCCGCGATCGATGTAGCTTCCCCGGCGCAAGAAGAGGCCGGTCAGCAGCGGCGCGCCGCGCTCGGGGATTGAAACCAGGCGCGCCGTGGCGGGCTCCTCGAGTCCGGGTATGTCGAGCGTTACGTCTGTCACGATGCGTGTCTGCACCGCGGCCACTCCGGGGATTTGGGCAATCGAGTGCGCCAGATATTCCGGGGCCCGCTTTACGTGCGCGAAGACGTCGGCAAACCGGCAGGTCGTGTAGAACTCGGATCGGGCGAACAACAGCGAATCGTACGCCGACCGCATCGTCACAAATGTCGCAACACCGCACGCCAGGACTGCGGTGATCGCGGTCATCTGGCCCGCCATCCGCGTCAGGTCGCGGAACAGCTTGCGGTGTAGTGGCGTCATATCACCAGCTCAGCTCCGAGGGCGACAGGCGCCGCTCATTGCGTGAAATTCCTACGATCCTTCCACTGCCCACGCGAATCACGCGATGCGCCATTCCGGCAATTGCGGCGTTGTGCGTAATCACGACGGCAATGGTTCCGAGTTCCCGATTGACCCGCTCCAGAACTTCCAAAACCAGCTTTCCGGTGGGATAGTCGAGCGCGCCGGTCGGCTCATCACAGAGCAGAATATCGGGGCGCTTCGCCACCGCGCGCGCGATCGCCACGCGCTGCTGCTCGCCGCCGGAAAGCTGGGAGGGGAAGTGGTGCATCCGCTCCCCGAGATCGACCAGCCGAAGCGCTTCGGCGGGATCCATCGGGTGCTCGGCGATCTCGGTCACCAGTTCCACATTTTCCAAAGCCGTCAGGCTCGGGATCAGGTTGTAGAACTGGAACACAAATCCGACATGCTCGCGGCGAAAGCGGGTCAGGGCCGCGTCGCCCGCGCCCGTCAGACAGTGATCCAGGTAACGGACTTCTCCCGACGTGGGCACATCCAGGCCGCCGAGAATATTCAGCAGGGTCGATTTTCCGCTGCCGGAAGGCCCCAGCACCACTATGAACTCGCCTGCGTAGAGATCCAGGTCCACGCCGCGCAGGGCGTGCACTTCCACATCGCCCATTCGATACACTTTCGTGATTCCGTGAATGTGAAATACGGCCTCCTGGCGGAAGATCTCCGTCGCAGACGGCAATTGGATCGCCGGATTCACACCCTGAAAGGTGCACTTGGCTTGCCTTTTCCGGATGTGCCAGGGCTAGGTCCCGGCGGTCAGATTGCCTGGATTCTGCGCAATAACACGCAACCTGCGCCGCAGCGCCCAATCATTTTCGGGCTTGCTTGTTAGAATTGAAGGCTGACCGGAGTCCTCCCTTGCTATCGGAAAACGACCGAACACGTCTCACGCAAATCGCCCAGAACCTGGGGATCGGAAAACTTGAGCGCCACATCATTCTGTGCGCGGATCAGACCAAGCCCAAATGCGCTCCTCGCGAGGTCACGGTGGAAGCCTGGGACTACCTGAAAAAACGCTTGACAGAAACCAAGCTGACTGGCGCGGACGGTTGCGTCTACCGGACCAAAGCGAATTGCCTTCGGATCTGCGAGCAGGGGCCTATCGCCGTCGTTTATCCGGATGGAGTGTGGTATCACTCGGCGACACCTGAAGTACTCGAACGCATTATTCAGGAGCATCTGATCGGCGGGCGACCGGTACAGGAATTCGTGTTTGCGGTGAATCCGTTGATCTCCTGAGCTCGATCGCCTGCCGGCCATCTCCGGAACGTGGTATGAATGTTCCGATGAAGTCAAAAACCTCTCGAAATGCCGGCCTCAGCCGCCGTGAGTTTGTTGCGACCAGTCTCGCGGTCCCCGGATTGGCGGGGTTGATGGCGAGTCCCGAGGCGATTGCGGCCGGCGCGGGCCCCACTCTCGATATCGCTGAGTGGAGTTTCTTTTGGGTTGGCGTCGAACGCGCGAACCTGGCGAACTCCGCGGGCGGCCAGCCGGGCCAGCCCAGCCCCGTGGTCAAGGGCACGCAGATGTACGTCGAGTATCAGATTCCGGCCAAGGTACGGCATCCCTATCCGGTCGTGCTGGTGCATGGGGGCGGCGGGCAAGGCCTGGATTGGATGGGGACGCCGGATGGGCGCCGCGGATGGGCGACTATCCTGCTCGAGGAAGGCTACAAAGTTTACGTGGTGGACCGGCCGGGTCATGGCCGCTCTCCGTATCATCCGGATCTGCACGGCGGCTGGCCAGGGGCGCAGACGCTCGAATCGATTTCCGGCCTGTTTACGCCGCAGCGCGCCAACGCTCCCGCGGGCGGCCGCGGAGCAAGGGGCGGCTTCGGAAATTCGGGGAACGCGAAGCTGCACAATCAGTGGCCGGGAACCGGCGCAGTGGGCACGCCCGAGCTGGCCCAGTTGGTCGCATCGCAGGGCGGCTCGTTTGGAAACGGCATGGGTCTGATCAAAGATTCGCAGGTCGCGGTATGGCAGCGAAATGGCGCCGAGATGTTGGATAAGATCGGCCCGGCGATCATCATGACCCACTCCGCCGGCGGCCCGTTCGGATTCTATGTGCTGGAGGCGCGGCCCACGCTGGTGAAGGGAATCGTGGTTGTCGAAGGCGCGACCGGATCGGCGTTCACCGGCCAGAGCCGATGGGGCCTGATCAACCTTCCGGTGGCATACGATCCGCCCGTATCCGATCCATCAGAGATCAAAACCAAGCAAGTGCAGCCAAGCGAGGCCGACGCCAAGCTCGGCATCGGCCCTTACAACATTCAGGAGGAGCCCGCGCGCAAACTCAAGAACTGGAGAGATTGCGCGATCGCGATCTACACATCCGAAGCGTCGTTCGTGTTGCCGAACCCCGGCGCGGTGGCGTATCTGAAGCAGGCGGGCGTGCGCGCCGAAGAGATCCGGCTGGCGGATCTCGGCATCCACGGAAACGGCCACCTGATGATGGGCGAAAAGAATAATCGCGAGACGTTGAAGCCGATTCTCTCCTGGCTCGATAAGAACGTGAACGGCCGGGCGCCGCTGCCCAAGACGTCCTTCAAGAAGGGCGACGATTCGAGCGCCATGAAGCTGGCCGATCAGGGATTCTTCTGGGTGGGCATAGAGGAGAAGAAGATCCAGCAGGGAACAATCCTGGTGGGGCAAACCTTCGTGCAGTATCTGAAGCCCGAAGACAAGCGGCATCGTTTTCCGGTGGTCCTGGTC
Organism: Bryobacterales bacterium; assembly: GCA_037916615.1. GTDB lineage: Bacteria > Acidobacteriota > Terriglobia > Bryobacterales > Bryobacteraceae > Palsa-187. The sequence goes on along the minus strand of JBAIXM010000056.1, from coordinate 40,784 downwards.
CACGGTGGCGCCGGGCAGGGAACGCACTACATGGGCATCGGCGGCAAAGCCGGATGGGCGCAGTATTTCGTGCAAGCGGGGTACGACACCTACATCGTGGACCGCGTGGGGCATGGCCGCGCGATCTATCATCCGGATGCACTGGGCCCGATCGGCCCAGTGTTCAACTACGCGAGCGTCACGGTCGACTTCAAGCGCGCCGCGGTGGATCCGAACCGCCGCTGGGTTGGCACCGGCGACGTCGGCGACCCGCTGATCGATCAATTCCAGGCCGGGCAGAATTCGACGCCCACCGATAATGCTCTCGCGCAGAGACTCTGGGCGCGCGCCGGAGGGCAATTGCTCGACAAGATCGGGCCGGCCATCGTGATGGTGCACTCCGCGGGCGGGCCGTTCGCCTGGCTGATCGCCAACGAGCGGCCGGGTATGGTGAAAGCGATCCTGAACGTCGAAGGCGCGAGTCCGATCTTCGCGGCTGCGGGCAAGGCGGGTCCTGCGTGGCCGCTGACGGCGATTCCGCTCGAGTACGATCCACCGGTGAGCGATCCATCGCAGTTCGCCACGAAGGAAGTCGCCGCGAAGGACGGCGGCGCGGCGTACCGGCTTCAAGCCGATGGCTCGGTCAAGAAACTGAAGAACCTGCAAGGTATCCCGATCGCCTACATCGTGGCGGAGCGTTCCACGCGCCGCGCCGAACCGGTGGTCGAGTTCCTGAAGCAGGCGGGCTGCAACGCGGAGGCGCTGAACCTAAAAGATAAGGGCATCTTCGGCAACGGCCACTTCATGATGCTTGAGACGAATCGTAAGCAGGTGTTCGAAGCGATTCGGGGGTGGCTGGAAGCGAAGGTTCCGCCGAAGGGGTAGGTGTTGTAGGGGTCGGGCATGCCCGACCTGTTTCAGTTCTTTAGTCCCGGCAATCCCGACACCGGACCTACATACGCCAGCAGCCGCCCGGCGGTGATCGCGCCGATCCAGCAGACCAGCGAGAGCCACGCTAATCCCTTGGCTGTCCCCGTAACGGGCGCGTGATCGAGCTGCGGATCGCCGAAAACCTTCTTCCGGATCACTTTCAGGACGATGATGCCGGAGAACACGAACACCATCTTGACGCCAAAGTCCGGATTGGTGCCCTTAGTGGTCGCATCGCCCATCAGCAAGAGCGTGCCCGTCACGGCGTTGATCGCGAACCCCCACCAGATCCAAGGGTATAGCTGTTCCATCGGTTTGATCGGAATTTTGGGCGAAACGCCCAGGAGCCGGAGGGCGATAACAGCGGCAAAACCAGCCACCAGCGCCATCCCTATGCCGTGCATGAAAAGAATGGTCGAATAAGGACCTTGCAGCACCCACATGCTTAGGGGCAACTGCTCAATTTTGGAAAGCAATTCCAACATCCGCGCTTTAATCCCTCTCCTGATCGGCGCTCTTGTCGATCAGGTAGCCCAGCAGAGCCACCACCGCGACACTGCCCACGACAATTGTTATCACCAGCCAAACCGGAAACATCAGAAGGCCTTCCCCAGAAACGGCAACATGCGGCCGCAGAAAATTACGCCGATGACCAGCGCAAATGCCGAGGCAGCCACGAACTTAGCCAGGGGCGGCGCGTCGTCTCCCGCCTTCAAATCCCAGGGTTCATCGAAAATCGTGAAGTAGAGCACGTTGAGTCCGGCCAGCATCATCAGGACGAGCTTCCACTGGAACACTGTGTTGGTCGTGTACTGATCGGATGCGGCCACAAAGAAGAACATGCCCGTGATCATGTTCAGTCCGAATCCCAGAACGCCCCAGGGTAGCAGCCGGTGCAGAGCGGTGTACGGGATGCTCTTCATCCAGCCCAACATGCGCAAATCGACGAACGACGCGATTCCGAACAGGAGGCAAAGTCCCACGAAATGCAGAGTCTCACAGGTGGCCCAGACCCACGTCTTTTGGATCACAAACGAACCCACTGCTCGCCCCAGGGGCTGTTCGCCGGCCGCGCGAGCAGCGGAGGCCTCCTGCGCCGTCATGATTTCCGGATGCCGGATCTCGCCTCCTATGTTGGCGGCTTGCGCCATCAGAGCGAAGCTGGTCAGCGAAAACACTGCTACGGCGGCAACGGTCGCGCGCGGGAAACGGGAAGTGCGCCGGGCCTGCCACAGCCCCAGCCAGGAAAACGCGCCGGTAATCTGCATGAACATTAACGCCAGCAGCGCCGCTCCCTCGTGCTTCTCGATAAGCGCTCTGGAAATGCCCGGATCCGTGCAAGGGCCTTTGGGGTCTCCCTTGCAGATCATTTCCTCAGCGGCGTTTCCGCTCATGTAGGTGGGTAGCGACAGCAAGGCGATGCCCAGGAACACCACCATGCTGGCCCGCTGCAGAGCGTCGCTCTTCCCGGCCACCCCTAACAGGAACAAGCCTAGCCCGATGATCATACCGACTGTCGGAAAGTGGTTCAGTAAAAGATGTACGTGGGCAAGATTCATAGGGTGGCTCTAACGCTTACTCTGCCGGATCGTTTTTTGAGGGTCCGGCGGCCGCTACTTGGCCGTGCAGGCCGAGGGACTCCACTTGGATCCATCCGGTTCTTTCTTGAAATGCGTACTGGTGAGGAATTCCTGCGTGAGATACTGCGGATCGTTCACGATGGTGCTCACAATCAGCAATGTCTCGCCGTCGGGTTCCGTGACTTTGTCGAAGTTTTCGGTCAGCACCGTGTTGGCGCTGTACGGAACTCCGTTCTTTCGAAGATAGCCGGGTTTGATATGCGTGGTCACCACGTGAAGCGAGCCCGGCCGCACCGGCGGCGGACCGCCTTTGGGTGCATCGCCCGGACCGCCTGTCAGCCCCGCCCCTCCTCCGGGAAGCCCGAACACCCCCCGGCCGCCGCGGCCGAGCCCTTCCCAGGATGCGACCGAGTATCCTTGATAGCCGGCATCGCCAGATGCCGGCGGCGTTCCGCCAAAATGCAGTAAGCGCGTCTGTGTTCCGGCGTCGAAATCGATCTTAAGGGTGTTATCGTCCTGCCAATCGATGTGCATCCGGCCGGGCACGCGCACGATCGCCGGAGCGCCGTAGGATTTGCACTGCTCCCCGGCGGCCTCGTCTTTGGCCGGATCCCAATTGTTGGCGGCCTGTTTTCCCTGATTGTTCAGTGGGACGCTGGCAAAATCGCCTTTGGCGGGGGTGACCATCCGATACAGCCAGTCTTCGGTGACCAGCGAGACCCAGTAGCCGGTGATATCAAAGGGAGCCGCCTGCTTCGGATTCGCGGGGGCCGCAGGCGCGCCCCCTTTACCAGCTCCGCCTCGGCCACCGCCACCGCCTTTACCTTGACCGCCTCCGCCGCCACCTTGCGCAAACATGAAAACGGGAATCGCGAGCGAAAGCAGCGCCGCCGTCACGGACAGCCATGGTCTCGTACGTGTTGTCTGGTTCATCCTCTGCCCCCAGGCGAGTCGGAACGCGCCGGCTCGTGAGCTTTAGTTGAAGGTCTGGTTTCCGACCGGCCAGGTCCAGCCGTCCGACGGACGGGTGATGCTGCGCATTCTCAAGCGGTAATCTTCGGCATTGCGCCCGGGGCTGCCGGTCACCTTCACTTTGTCGCCGACCTTGAGCGAGCCCGTCCGTACCCCCTGCTGCGCCAGTTGGCCAGCGGCGCCCCACTCGATCGACCAGCGAATCGGCTCGCCCGTCTTGGGGTCCTTCCTGGTTGCGTCTTCCACGTGCACGAAAGAATGCGGATTCCGTACCAGGAACGCGACCAAAGTGCCTTCGATCGTGACCGGCTGGGCGTCCTCCAGATAAGTTCCTGCGAAGGAATGGTGCGCCGACATGGGCGTCGCCAGGAACATCAGACCAGCCGCCGCAACGATCATTGCGAGCTTCGTTTTCATGAAGATAACCTCCAACTGTGAAACTATTACTTGCCGCGCCTAACAAGCTGCTACCAGCAGCCTAACACTTCGCCAGAAACTACCGTGCTCTGCTGACCGTCACTGACCGGTCAGCGACTTCTTCTCCGCCAAACTTTTGTATACAGCCTCCACGAACATATCCGTGGTCCAAGGACCAGTCGTCGATCCGTACCGGCCATCATATTCAAAGGTCGGCTTTGCTTCCTTCACCTGGGCCAGTGTCATGCCTTTTTTGATCATGTTCTGAACCCGGTCGCGGATGATGGTCACCATGTCCCGATATTCCAGGGCGTCGTGCTCGTCCGTCAGCCGCCCGTGGCCGGGAATGATGTAGGTGCCGCCCTCCTGCTCGTGCTTCGGGATGGCGAGGTACAGGATCTCGTTCAATGCTTTGATCACGCCCTGAATGTTTCCGCCCCTGGCGACATCGATCACCGGGTAGCTGTTCATGTTGAAAACGTCTCCGGTGGCGATCACGTCCGACCGCCGGAAAAACACGATGCTGTCGCCGTTGGTATGGGCGGCCGGCTGGAACATCACAATCACCGGCTCTTCGTTGAAGAAAATTTCCTTCTGGCCCTGGAAATAGGTCGTGGTGGGCAGCATGTCGGGATTGGCGTCCGGCTTTCCCTCGGCTGCATCGCTCATCGTGCGCAGGACGTTCTCGTGCGCAACGATGGTGGCGCCGTTTTCGAAAGCGACGGCTCCCAAGTTGCCGCCGATCACCGGAGCTCCGGCGCGCGAGACCTTCGCATTCCCGCCCGTGTGATCCAGATCTGCGCTGGTGTTGATCACGTAGCGGATCGGCTTGCTGGTGAGCTTGCGGATCTCCGCGACAATCTTGTCCGAAACTTCGGCGTACTGGGTATCGACGACTAGAGCTCCGGAGTCTCCGATCTGGAGCGTCGTGTTCCCGCCGGGGCCCACGATCATGTACACGTTGCCCTGGACTTTCAGCGTATGCACTTCCGCGTTTGCCAGCGCGGGATTCGAGGGTGCAGCGGTCGAATTGGGCGCGGCCTGCTTTCCGCCCTTACCTTTGCCCTGGGCGTGAGCGATATCCGCAGGACCAATTGTCAGTAGCAATCCAAATGCGGCGAGAAGCGAGCTGATGCCCAAACAGTGTTTCAGCGGATGTCTCATTTGGATGCACCCTTCAGCTTCTTCATGTATTCGGGATACATCGTTTCCGCGCCGCCCAATGCTGCAGCGACCGGAATGTGCCAGCGGTCTGCGAATTCGTGCTCAAAGGGATTCTCGCCGGGCATGAAACTGGGCACCCGGGTGAGGTCGCGATTGGGCAACTCGTCCACGTACTCGCACGGCCATAGCCAGTTGCCGCCCGAGCTGGTGTTCAGCACGTAGTCCTCGCTCTTGATCAGTGGTTCGGTCAGATACACCGGATCAGTAACGACGCTCACGTGGGTCAAATGGTTATCGTGCCGGATGAAATGCTCGACCAGCGTGATCTTGTCGCTGGATGGAATCCCGTTGCGCCGGTGCCAGCCTTGCTTGATGTGAGTCGTGTACACCGTCAGGATGTTGCCTTCCCATTTGCCGGTCGAAAATCCCATCCAGGTATGGGCGGCGTATTCCGGCGGATGCGGGCGGCCGTCCATGTAGATCGTGCGGTTCTGCTCGTACGTGCTGGTGTACTGTCGGATGGCGACCAGTTCCTGCGTTTGCGGATCGCGTTCTTCCCAAATGCGAAGCTGGAGCGGGCCGCGATAAATGTAAGCGGCCGTATGGACCTGGCACTGATGCTCGGGCAATCCGAGGCGGTCCGGATCCCAGCTCAGGGCCCATTGCCGCGCCTGCGCGTTGATCGGAATGCCGAGATAATCCACCAGTTCCGGCCCGGGGATGCGTTCGGGCTGGTCTTCCATGTATTGGGGATTCCAGGCGCCGGACAAATCCACTTGTCCGAAGACCGGGCCAGTCATGAGCGCCGAACAGAAGAGAATTAGAGAGCTTGAGACCTTGGCACGCGCGACGACGCCCACACTACCTCCACCAGCGTTGAACCGAATCGGTACACAGTAACACTACGATTCTATCTTAGTCAAGATCAGTGCTTTGAACGCAATACGCGTTTGCATGCAGTGCGCAAATTTGCCGCGGATTAGCCGCTTCGCGCGACACCGGAGTACAATGGCACTGAAGATGGGCGCATGCCAATGAGCGACACACGCCGGTACGTACACGAACTCGTGGATCCTCGATGCGGGTCAGCTCGCAGCCGTTGGCCAACTGCTTGAAGTCATGACGGACCCGGTGGCGCGGTCGCTCGCCAACGCCCCGGTCGAGGATGAGCCGATCACGCCGGAAGAAGCTGCGGCGATCTCCGCCGGCATCGCTTCACTTGACCGTTCCGATGGGAGAGGTTTTGGCCGACTTCGGTCTAACCATCGAAGATTTGCGCAAAATGACCGAAACCGATCCGCCCGAAGGTCGCTAAGGCCAAGGGCAAGTTCCGGCTGATGAAGAAAGACGTTTATTGGTCCGATGAGGCTCGCTCGGATGTGCGCTCCATCGACCGGGACGTTGCCCTTGAGTTGCCTAAAGGCTTAGCTCGGTTCCTAGCGACTGGTGCTGGCGATGTCAAGCAGTTGCATGGCTTCCGGCCCACGCGTTACCGGCTGCGCCTGGGCGATTGGCGATTGATCTTTCGCAATCGGGGAGGAGATGCAATCGAAATCATCCGTGTTCGCAATCGGCGAGATGCATATAGGTGGGTCTTGCTGCTTACATCTATTGCCGCTCCGGCTTCAACACCACCACACCCAGCGGCGGCAGGACGATCTTCGCGCTCGCCGGCTGGCCGTGCGAAGGCTGATCTTCGGCCTGCACCCATCCGCCGTTGCCGATATTGCTGCCCCCGAACATCTCTGCGTCAGTGTTCAGGATCTCCCGGTATCCGCAGCGCCGAGGGAGGCCGATTTTGTACCCGGCGCGCGGCACGGGCGTGAAGTTGCAGCAGAAGACCAGAAAATTCTCGCGATCCTGCGCGTAGCGCGCGAAGACGATCACGCTCGACTCCGCATCGTGGAAATCGATCCACTCAAAGCCGCGAAAATCGTCGTCCACCTGGTGCATCGCGGGCTCCTCGCGGTACAGCCGGTTCAGCTCCCGAACCAACACTTGCAGCCTCTGGTGAATCGGAAACTGTAGAAGCCACCACTGGAGGCTCTCGTTGTGATTCCACTCGGACGTTTGCCCGAATTCGGTGCCCATGAACAGCAGTTTCTTCCCGGGGTGCCCGAACATGTAGCCCAGAAACGCGCGCGCGTTGGCGAAGCGCTGCCACTCGTCGCCCGGCATCTTCGAAATCAACGCGCCTTTGCCGTGGACCACTTCGTCATGCGAGATCGGCAGCACGAAGTTTTCCGTAAACGCGTATAGCATGCTGAACGTGATGCTGTTCTGGTGGAACTTGCGGAAGACGGGCTCTTTGGAGAAGTAGTCCAGCATGTCGTGCATCCAGCCCATGTTCCACTTCATGGTGAAGCCCAGCCCGTTGAGATAGGTCGGCTTGGAGACGCCAGGCCACGCCGTGGATTCTTCCGCAACCGTCATCGCGCCGGGAACCTGATGCACAAGTTCGTTAAAGCGCTTCAGGAAGTCGATTGCCTCTAAGTTCTCGCGCCCGCCGTAGCGGTTCGGGATCCACTCGCCTTCGCGGCGCGAATAGTCCAGATACAGCATCGAAGCTACCGCATCTACCCGCAACCCATCAATGTGGAACTCCTTCAACCAGTACAGTGCGTTCGATAACAGAAACGCCCGCACTTCGTTGCGGCCGTAATTGAAAATAAGCGTGCCCCAGTCGCGATGCTCGCCCAGCCGCGGGTCCGCGTGCTCATAGAGCGCCGTGCCGTCGAAGCGGGCCAGAGCGTGCGGATCGCGCGGAAAGTGTCCCGGCACCCAATCGAGGAGAACGCCGAGTCCGACCTGATGGCAGCGATCGACAAAATAGCGGAAATCGTCGGGCGTGCCGAAGCGCGAGGTCGGAGCGTAGTACCCGGTCACCTGGTATCCCCACGAGCCTGAAAACGGATGCTCCATCACGGGCAGAAGTTCCAGATGCGTGAAGCCGTTCTCGACCGCATACGCCGGCACTTTTTCGGCCAGCTCTCGATAGGTCAGCCACTCGTTGAAGGGTCCGCGTAGCCAGGATTCGAGATGCACCTCGTAGACGGAAACCGGTTCGCGCAGCCAGTTTCTTTGCCCCTGCCGGTCCATCCACGCCGTATCCTCCCACTGATAGTTCGAAAGCGGCCAGACAATCGAAGCTGTCTTGGGCGGCACCTCCGCGAAGAATCCGTAGGGATCACTGTGATCCTGCTCGTGCCCGTTCGCCCAGATCACCGAATATTTGTAGTTCGCCCCCGCCGCCAAACCCGGCAGGAAGATCTCCCAGATGCCGCCATCGCGGAGCCGCATCGGATGCCGGGTGCGATCCCAGCCGTTGTGATCGCCCGTGACGCTCACGACTTCGGCGTTAGGGGCCCACACCGCGAAGCGGACGCCCTCGATTCCCTCGCAGGTAACAGGATGCGCTCCCAGGGAGCGATAGCTTTCGTAATTGGTCCCTTCTCCGTGCAGGTGCAACTCGAAAGGAGTGAGAAGCGTGGGAAAACGGTAAGGGTCCTCGATTTCGACCGACTCCCCGGAGTGCAGGGTGATGCGCAGGCGGTAGCTCGTGGCTTCGGTTTTGGCTGTAAAAACACCCGCCTGATGCGCCCGCTTCATCGGGATCGCCTGATCCCCGGCGATGACGGCTGCTTCTTTCGCCTGCGGAAGCCATGCGCGGATCTGGCCCTTATGAGGACCAAGGTAGGAGAAAGGATCGCGATGGCGGCCCTGTACGATCAGCTCAGTCTGGGCCGCGGACATGAGTTCATAGGTTCCTGGCCGCTATTATTACAGGAATGATGCCGCGAGCCGAACTGCATCTTCATTTAGAGGGCGCGGCCGATCCGGAAATGTTGAAGGAACTCGATCCTTCCCTGACCGATGAAGAGGTTCGCGCGGCGTTTGCGTACGAGGATTTCGCGGGATTCATTCAGAGCTACATCTGGGTCAGCCGCCGGTTGCGAGGACCGTCGGACTACGCGCTGATTGCCCGCCGCTTGTTTGAGCGTCTGCACGCGCAGGGCGTGTGCTACGCCGAAGTCACGCTTTCGGCGGGCGTGATTCTGTGGAAACAACAGGATCTTGCGGTCATCTTCGATGCGCTCGCGAAGGAAGCTTCTCGCAGTCCCATTCCGGTTCGATGGATTCTCGACGCCGTCCGCCAGTTCGGCGCCGAAGCGGCCGCACCGGTGTTCGATTTCGCAGCGCAACACATCGGTGACGGAGTTGTCGCGATCGGCCTGGGCGGATTCGAGGCGGAGGGTCCTGCTTTGTGGTTTCGCGATCTGTACGCGAAGGCCCGCGATCGTGGTCTGCGGCTCACCTGCCATGCCGGCGAGACCACGAACGCGCAAAGCGTTTGGGACGCCCTCGCGATCGGGGCGGAGCGGATCGGCCACGGCATCCGCGCCATCAATGATACAAAGCTGCTGGCGCAGCTTCGGGACCACAACATCCCGCTCGAAATCTGCCTCACCAGCAACGTACGTACGGGTGCGGTCGCTTCCCTGGCGGAACATCCCGTGCGCAGGCTCTACGATGCCGGAGTGCCGATAGTCTTGAACACGGACGATCCGGCGCTGTTCGGCTGCACGCTTGAATCGGAATACGGGCTGGCTGCACGCGCGTTCGGATTCACGGATCGCGAACTCCAGGAACTGGCCGCGAACAGCCTGCGCTTCGGCTTCAGCGCCCCGACGAAGTCTTCTCCTGCTGCAACGCTTTGACGGTTGCTTCCAGTTCTGCGATGCGCCGCGCCAGCTCATCGATCAACTGACCCTGCGGATCCGGTAAGTTTCCGTGCTCCAGAACGTCGGTCGGCTCGACGCTGGAATCGCGCACCACGCGGCCCGGAATGCCGACGACAGTCGAGCGGTCGGGAACGGGCCGCACCACCACGGATCCCGCGCCGACCTTGGAAAAATCTCCGATCCGGATATTGCCGAGGATCTTCGCGCCGGTCCCGACCACGACCCCGTTGCCCAGGGTCGGGTGGCGTTTGCCAGTGACCTTGCCGGTCCCGCCGAGAGTCACGCCCTGATACAGCAGCACGTCATCCCCGATTTCCGCTGTCTCCCCGATCACCACGCCCATCCCGTGATCGATGAAAAGCCGCCGGCCGATGGTCGCGCCCGGATGGATCTCGATCCCGGTCACCGTGCGCGAAAGCTGGCTGATCATGCGCGCCGGCGTGAACCATCCCGCGCGATACAAACGGTGCGCCAGACGATGCAGGACCACTGCGTGGAATCCGGGGTAGCAGAGCACGATTTCCAGAACGCTGCGCGCGGCCGGATCGCGCTGAAAAACCGTGTCGATCTGCTCGCGAATCGCCCGGAACATGTGGGAGGAGCGGCCTCACCCGTATTATCCTGAATTGTGCGTCCCACATTCGCGGTTGTCATCATTGCCCTTGCCGGCTGCTCGAAACCGGCGCCCGAGGCCGCTTCGAAGCAGATCACCATCGAAACCACCGGGCCCGCGACCACGATCAGCAAGCATCCGCTGGCCAAGTATATCGAGCTCGCCGGATTTCGCTTGACCGAAGCCAAGCCGGGCCAGTTGGACGTGAAGTTCATCGCCGTGAACCACTCGGAGGCGGAACTGCCCGAACTGGGGCTGAACATCAAGATGCGCACCACTGCTTCCAAGCCGGAAGATCCTCCGGTCGCGCAGTTCCAGGCCAAAGTTCCGGCGCTCGGGCCGCTCGAAATCCGCGATGTGGACGCGAAGGTCGCGACCAAGCTGCGGATTTACGAGCTTCCGGACTGGCAGTTTCTGCGCGCGGAGTTCGATATCACGTCTCCGGCGCCGTGATATTGCGTAATGACCGAACGGCTTTACTACCAGGACTGCTATCTGCGCGAGTTCCGCGCGCGCGTGCTCGAGACCGCCGATAACGGCCTCCGCGTGTATCTCGACCGCACCGCTTTCTATCCGACCTCGGGCGGCCAGCCTTTCGATTCGGGCACCCTGGGCGGCGTGGCTGTCCGGGAGGTGATCGATGAACAGGACCGTATCGGGCATGTGCTCGAAGCGCCGCTGCCCGCGGCCGACGTCGAAGGCGCGATTGACTGGGACCGGCGCTACGACCACATGCAGCAGCACACCGGCCAGCATTTGCTTTCCGCCGTGCTCGAGGAACGGTTCCAGATTCGCACGATCAGTTTTCACATGGGCGTAGAGAGCTCGACGATTGACGTCCAGGCGTCCTCGCTTTCTCCCCAGCAGATCGAACTCGCCGAAAATCGCTGCGCGGAGATCGTGGCGGAAGCGCGGCCCGTGCGGATCACCTTTGAAGACGCGTCTGCGGATCTGGAGCTTCGGAAAGCGTCGACGCGAACCGGAACGTTGCGGATCGTCAGCATCGACCGGTTCGACCGCAGCGCATGCGGCGGCACACACGTCCGCTCCACCGCCGAGATCGGACCCGTGCTTATCGGCAGAACGGAAAAGATCCGGGGAAATACGCGGCTGGAGTTCGTCTGCGGCCGCCGAGCCTTGCGGCGCGCCCGCGCCGATAACAGGCTGCTGGCCGAGATCGGGCGAACGCTGTCGATCCCGCCGGAACAGACGCCGGACCTGATTTCCGGACTCATCGAGAAGAACAAGTCTCTTGAGAAGAACGTGCTCCGGATGGGGACCGAGCTCGCGCGCAGGGAAGGCCAAGATCTGTACCTGTCGGCTGTGCCTGACGCGGATGGAATCCGGCGTCTTGTCCAGCGCGGCCCTATCGACGAGGCCATGCGAGCCCGCGCGCAGGCCTTCGTCGCGGGAGAAAGGGCTGCGTTCCTGGCTCTCTGCGATCAACCTGCTTCGTTGCTGCTCGCGGCCTCCCCCGATTCCGGAATCCACGCCGGAAATCGTGTCAAGGACGCTGTGGCGGCACGCGGAGGGCGCGGAGGCGGAAATCAGCAGATCGCGCAAGGCAGCGTCCCGGATAGTGCCGCGCTCGCAGGCATAGAAGCTTTGCTACGCTGAAGTTCTATGCTCGAAAACGCCCGCCGTTTCGAGGCTGGTCCGGATCCGTTTGGCAGAACCTGGCAAGCGGAGTTCCGGTGGCTTCAGACAGGTATCTCGATCCGCCATGCGGACACCGTGGACGTCAAGTTTGTGGTGTGGACCGAGGGTGAGGAGAAGCAGGAAAGGGTGATCGCCCTGCCGCATCCTCTTTTGCTAACGCTCAGCAAGGAAACCGGTCATCCGCTTACCGATGCGTGGTGCATGCGGCTGGCGGCTCTGCATCTGAAATATATGATCGAATCCGGCGAGGACTTGGAGAAAACCCTGGTCACGCTTTCCCTGGAGACCGTGCGGCGTGCGGCCGCCGAAATGCAGCCTGCCTGAGCCGCGCGGCGTGCAACTACGCTTCCCCGACGCTTTCGTGCGTGGTAAAACAAAATTTTGATATGCAACATTCCCTGGAATGCATCATACGGCAGGCCTTGGAATGCATCATACGGCTGGCGCCGTCAGGAGACTGCAAATGATCCATTGTCCGCTTTGTAATGCGGAGATCGATGTAGAGGAAGAAGAACTGGACGAAGGCGATTCTCTCATCTGCGAAGAGTGCGGCGCGAACCTGGACGTCAGCGGCGTGTCGCCACTGGAATTGACTCCGGATACGGATGACGAGGACGACGAGGACGACGAAGACGGGGAATACGACGATTACGACGAGGATGAAGATGAGGACGAAGACGAGGAGGATGAAGAGATTTAATCTTCCCCTGCTCCTGGTTTCGGTCCTTGTCTCCAGCTTGCTGTTGCCGGGCAACTCGCTGGCCCAGAGTAAGACCGGCCGGAAACCCGAGCCGTATGCGATTGTGGGGGGCACGGTTTTCCGCGATCCGGGATTTGCGCAGGCCGGGGCATCGGTGGTTTTGAGCCTGAAGAGCGCGCCGAGGAAGAAACTGCAAGAGCAGATCAGTTCCCCAAGGGGAGAATTTAGTTTCCATGTGCCCCCCGGCCCGAACACGTATCTGCTGACCGCTTCGTTAAAAGGGTTTCAGACTGTTCAAAAAGAGGTGGAAATCCAAGGGGAAGAACAGATGAATGCAACTTTGCTGCTGATCCCCGAATCAAAAGAGAAGAAGAGGTGACCGATGATGATGCATCGAGTTTCACGTCTGATGTTCGCGGCCATGCTGGCGGTCATCTGCGCCGGTCTTCTGATGGCCCAGCGCAATAAGGACAAAGAGGATCCCAATGTCCGCAACCTGCAAGGGCAGGTAACCGACCCCGACGGCAAGCCCGCGGTCGGCGCTGTGGTGCAGTTGAAGGATACGCGCACGCTTCAGGTTCGATCCTTCATCACGCAGGACAACGGCGAATATCGCTTTTCCGGACTGCGCGCCGATACAGATTACGAGATCAAGGCCGAATTCAACGGAATGAACAGCGATACGAAGCGGCTGAGTAATTTCGACACCCGGAAGAATGCAACCGTCAATCTGAAGCTGAACAAAAAAGGTTGATTCTCCGAAACGCCTCGATCTTTTTTCCGCTTGCGTTCCTCACGCTCGCTCTCCCGGCAGGCGCCCAGACCATCGTTTTTCAACACTCCACGATCGTTGACGTGACGGGCGGATCCCTGCGCCCCGGCGTAGCGGTAACTGTCGCGGATGGCCGGATCGCGGCCATTCAGCCGGGTTCAGCGGCGGAAATTCCCGCTGGCGCGCGCGTTATCGACGCCACGGGCAAGTTCCTGATACCGGGTCTGTGGGACATGCATGTCCATCTGGACTCCCAAGCGACGGCCGTACCCGCGCTCCTCGCCCATGGGATCACCGGAATTCGCGAGATGTACTCCGGCATCCCGATCGCGACGCTGCTTGCATGGCGCGCCAAGCCCGAAAATCCGCGGATCGCCGTCCCCGGATTTCTGGATGGTCCACTGCTGCGAACTTCAGGCGTGCCGCCCGACGCATTTGCCGTCGGCAACGCTGACGAGGCGACATTCGCTGTCGACGTGCTGGCCTCCCGCGGTGCGGATTTTCTCAAGGTCTACAATGACCTTCCGCGCGAGGCTTATCTCGCAATCGCGCAGGAATCCAAGCGCCTGGGGATCCCTTTCCTGGGCCATGTGCCTGAAGCGATCAGCCCTCTGGAAGCTTCCGAAGCCGGGCAGCGCAGCCAGGAACACCTGATCAATATCCTGCTCGCCTGCTCGGCTCGCGAGGAAGAATTGCGCAAAGAACGGATCGCGACCATGAACGATCCCGCCATCAGCGGCCAGCAACGCATGCTGCGGCTCGGTTTTCCCGATCCGCAGGGGCTGTTCGATACCTACGACGAAGCCAAGGCCGCGGCTCTGTTCCAGACCTTCGTGAAAAACGGGACCTGGCACACGCCCACGCTGGCTCTTTTGCGGAGTTATCTCGCGGACAAAAACCGCGCCCGCAAAATGACCTACATGCAGGACCTCTCACCTGAAGAGTTCGATTCCTGGATTGCTCGTATCGGCGCCCTGCTGGAGCGTCATAAGAAGCTCGTCCGGGATATGCACCAGGCGGGCGTTGAGTTCCTGGCCGGAACGGATACGGGTCCAAGCACGCCCGTTCTTCCGGGCTCCGGCTTGCATGACGAACTGGAGTTGTTCGTCGAATCCGGCTTCACGCCGCTCGAGGCTCTGCAAACCGCGACTCTCAACCCGGCGCGCTATTTCGGCAAACAGCAATCGATGGGAACCATTGAGGTTGGCAAGGTCGCCGACCTTCTGGTGCTGGATGCGAACCCGCTCGACGATATTCGCAATACGCGCAAGATCCACACGGTGGTTCTGCGCGGGCGAGTCATTTCAGAACCAGCCCCACGCTAGTCACAATCGTCGCGAGTTCGCGTTTTTCAAGTTTTCCGGCGGGAATCGGCTTATCCGAGGCGAAATCGATCTGGACGCTGTCGCCGCCCAGCAGCGAAGCCGGGACATCCCGCGCGTAGGTATAGTTGCCGGCTTTCGAGAAGGTCTCCGGAGGAAGCTGCGTCCCCCCGATCTCGGCGGAAAGCGTCGGCGCGCCGGCTTGTTTGAGCACGGCATCGGGAAAATTCAGCTTCAATTCCAGACGCGCTCCATACTGCGCCGCTCCGGGGGGAGGCCGCAGAATCACACTGAATTTACCCGCCGTCCAGCGCCAGGGTCCGCCTTCGGGAGGGTAGAATCCGCGCGGCAATTGCGCATCGGCGCGGGGATCGTCCATCGCCAGGACGCCCAAAAGCGGCTCCTGGCCGGCCTGGCTGTGCGCATGCCGCTTGCAGGCGCTCAAGAGGACCGCGATTCCGATGACAAGTGCTGCGAACTTCAATCGCCGCACCGCTCCACTTGTACCAGGCAACTATAGAAGGTCGGGCCGCCGCCGATATCGGTGAGCCGGTCCGAAGTGAGCGCGTTCGCGTTGCGTCCGTCGGAAGCGCGCTTGGCCCACCGGACCGCTGGAACGCGCGCCACGCCGGCGGGAACCATGCCGTTCACGTTCGCCTTGAGCAGCAGGCTGCCTCGATCGTTGAACGCCCGGACGGGATCGCCTGTTCGAATTCCGCGCGTTTGGGCGTCGGCGGGATGCAGATGCAGGATGGACGTCTCCTCGTCCACGGCCGAGCGGTTGCCGAAAGTCGAATTCATGCTGTCATCGTTCTTCGACGAGACCAGCTCCAGCGGATACTTGCTCCGGAGCGCTTCATCTCCGAACCGCGATTCGGCGGGCGGCGTGTAGTCGAGCGTCTCGGCGCCGAACTCGCATTTCCCGGACGGCGTGCCAAACCCGCCGTGCGCAAAGGGCAAAAACGGTTCGCCGGCCTGCGAGACGTTCAGGCGCACGGAATGCTCGCGATCGAGCCGCTCCAGAGTGATCCTGTTCAGGAATGGATGTCCGGAAGCTAACAGCGTCCGGATCATGTCGTCCTCAGACTCCCGGAAGCATGGGTCATCAAAACCCATCCGCAGCGCGAGCGCCCGGAAGATTTCGACATTTGATTTCGCCTCCCCGGGCGCGGCCACCGCCGGACGGGCAAGCTGAAGATGGTAATGGCCGTACGCCAGGTAAATATCCGTATGTTCCAAAAACGTCGTGACCGGGAGCAGAATGTCGGCGTAGTCGGCCGTGTCCGTTTGAAATTGTTCGAGCACCACCGTAAACAGATCCGGCCGACGCAGTCCGCGAAGGACCAGGTTCTGATTCGGCGCGATTCCTGCCGGGTTCGAGTTGTACACCACCAGGGCCTTGATGGGAGGACCATCGAGCTCCGTGAGCGCCTTCCCCAGCTCGGCCATGTTGACCATCCGAGCTTCGCGGCCGAGGGCGGATCGTTTCTGCAATTCCGGCATTTCCAATCCAGCGCGATTGAATTGGAACGCTTGCGATGTCGAAAGCTGCAATCCTCCGCCGGCTTCGCGCCAGGATCCGATAAGCGCCGGCAGGGCCGTGATCGCGCGCACGGCCGCCCCGCCGTGTTCGCTCCGTTGGACGCCGAAATTGAGGCGGATGGCGGCAGGCCGCGTTGTGGCGTAGTCGCGCGCAAGCTGAATCACATCTGGCGCTGCGATTCCCGTGAGGCTCGCAACGCGCTCAGGATTGTATCCGGCCGCAAGTTTGCGAAGATCCTCGAACCCGTTGGTGTAGCGAGCCAGGTAATCGGCGTCGTGCAACTTCTCGCCGATGATCACGTGCATCAGGCCGAGCGCCAGCGCCAGGTCGCTGCCCGGATTGATGGCGAAATGCCGGTCGGCCAGCGCGGCCGTCCGGGTGCGAATGGGATCGATCACGATCAGCTTCGCGCCGTTTCTGCGCGCCTCTACAACGAACGGCCAAAGATGAATGTTGGTGCCGTGGATGTTTGCACCCCAGGCGATGATGAGCTTGGCGTCGCGGAATTGTTCCGGCTCGGTGCCGTAGCGGAATCCGAGCGTCGCCATCAGAGCCGCGCTGCCCGCGGACGAGCAGATCGTCCGGTCCAATCGTGACGCGCCGATACGATGGAAGAATCGCCGGTCCATGCCCGCGCCGTTCAGCAGGCCCATGGTCCCGGCGTAGCTATACGGCAGAATCGATTCCGGTCCGAACTCTCGCGCGGCCGCTTGCAGTTGCTGTGCGATCGTATCCAGAGCTTGGTCCCAGGAAATCCTTTCGAAGCGGCCTTCACCCTTGGCGCCTATCCGCTTCTGGGGATATAAGAGCCGGTCAGGCGAGTATTGGCGATCGAGGTACCGTGCAACTTTTCCGCACAGAAATCCTCGGGTGACAGGGTGATCGGGGTTGCCGCGCAGCCGTGTCGCCCGGCCGTTCTCGACGCTGTTGTCCACGTCGACCAGCAGGGAGCAGCAATCGGGGCAATCCAGCGCGCAAACCGAATGCACGGTGTCCATGCCTCAGAATACCGCGCTGGTTACCGCAATGTGGTTTGGAGCACGTCCGCGAGCCTGTAGCCGGCGAGCGTGATGCGAAGCGATGACACCCGTTCCGCGGATAAATGATAATCGCCGGGCAAGGGAGCGCCGTGATCCCGGTCAATTCCGGGTCTCAGCTTGCCCCTACGATACACAACCGAAACAGCGAGATTGAAGCTGTCCTTGACCCAGCGCTCCAGTTGCGGTTCCGTGAAGCGGCGGGGCGGACGCGGCGGGTATTTCTGCTCGAGCGCAACCGCGCGATCGCGAGCCGCCTCGTAGCGCTCGTCCGTAAGCAAAACGTTGTCCCAATACGCATGCAGGTTTTGGGTCCTGGGGTTCGCAGGATCCGGACGGACGTAAAACAGATTTCCGCCGCGATCGCCTTCGGGGAATCGAGTGCTGTAGAGGGAAACGGCGTGCAGCGGCTGATGCAGATCGCCCACCAGATGAAAAATCCAGCACAGCGCGACGGCTTTCTCGGCATCCGGTGCGGATCCTCGCGCCAGGGCCAGGTTGCGCTGAAAAGCGGCGATCAGGTTGTCGGGCGGCGGCTGCGGCGCCCGAACCGAGGCCGGCTGTCCTGAAGGCTTGTACGGAAAATCCACAAAGTGCCATTCGGGATGGTCGAATTCCTTATTGCCGCGGATGTCGTCGGGCCATCGCGCAGCCAGCATGAAGAGCAAGCGCTCCTGGTCTGGCTCGTTCAGGCCGGCTAACTGCGGTTTCCAGACCGACTCGTATTGCGGGTGCCGCCGAAGGAGCCCTGCGATCCGAGCCACAGACTCAGGAGACAGGGTCTGGAGCTGGTCGTAGGCAATCGAGCCCGTCACCATGTGCCCGGGCCGGTTCCAGGCCAGTCCTGGTACCGAGGCGAGGAACAGGAGCGCGCTGAGGCCGAAAGTCCTTCGAATCATTAGAAATATTCTTACACATTTCTGTTGACACTTTCCCTTTTATTCGCCTACAATAGGGGCACCATGGCTCTCACCAAACGCCAGAAGGAATTCCTGGATTTCCTTGGGGGCTTCCTGGAGAAAAACGGCTACTGCCCGAGCTATGAAGAGATCGCCGAAGGTTTGCATCTGGCGTCCCTCGCGACGGTGCATAAGCACATCCTGGCACTGGAATCCAAGAACTACTTAAGGCGCAGCTTCAACCAGAGCCGCTCGCTCGAAATCGCACCGAAGTATTACGAAGAGCAGCGCCAGTACCGGCAGACGGCTCCATCGCTCGAGATCCCGCTCTTGGGTCGAATCGCGGCCGGTATGCCCGTTGAATCTCTGGCTGGGAACGATACGGTCAGCTTCGCCGATTTCGCGGGCGATCCCAACATGTACGCCTTGCAGGTGCGCGGCGAATCGATGGTGGAAGATCACATCTGCGATGGCGACTACGTGCTCGTCGAACGGACGCAAACCGCTCGGGACGGCGATATTGTCGTGGCCCTTGTAGACGGCATGGAAACCACGTTGAAGCGGTTCTATAAAGAGCCCGGAGACCGGGTGCGTCTCCAGCCCGCCAACGCCGCCATGCAGCCGATTTACGTTCCCGCTTCTTCGGTCGCCATCCAGGGAAAAGTTCTCGCGGTTCTTCGCAAGTACTAGGCGCTACGCGCGCTCTTCCAGGTGCTTTAGCCCGTTTCTAAGCAAATGCCGCGAATCGGAGTACGCAGGCAGTTCCTTGCTTTTATTGAGGGCGCCCGCGCGCGCTTTGCGGCTTGCTAGCCTGATCTTCAATGGCGCACTCGCCTGAAGGCCTGAAAGAAACGGGCCTGAAAAAGACTCCGCTGAATGCGCTTCACCGCCGCCTGGGGGCACGCATGATCGACTTCGGCGGCTGGGAGATGCCGGTCCAGTATTCAAGCTTGCTTGAAGAACATCATGCCGTTCGCCAACGCGTGGGCCTCTTCGATGTCAGCCACATGGGCGAGATCGAGATCCGCGGACCCGAAGCGCTGGACCTGGTCAATAACGTAACGACGAACGACGCGTCCAGGCTCGACGTGGGTCAAGCGCAGTATTCGGCTCTGCTCTACGAGCACGGTGGATTTGTGGACGACATCCTGGTCCACAAGGTCGCAGCCGACCATTACTTCCTGTGCGTGAACGCGTCTAACCAGGACAAGGATTACGAACACATCCGCTCTTATAATCGGTTCCGGGCGACGGTCGAGAACGCCGGAGCGCGCTACGCGCAACTGGCGGTGCAAGGTCCGCGCGCGCTGGAGACGTTGCAGAAGCTCACCGAAATTCCGCTTGCGTCTATTCGCTATTACCGCTTTTTGGACGGAAACGTCAGCCGCGCGCCGGCGCGGATCGCGCGAACCGGTTACACGGGGGAGGATGGTTTCGAAATCTATCTCTCACCGGCCGACGCCCCTCGCATCTGGGATGAAATCCTGGAAGCGGGCGCCGGCTTCGGGATCAAGCCGTGCGGTTTGGGCGCTCGGAACACGCTGCGCTTGGAAGCGGCCATGGCTTTGTACGATCATGAAATCCACGCTTCCCTCACGCCCTGGGAAGCCAGGCTCGGCTGGATTGTAAAAATGGACAAAGGGCCGTTCCTCGGACGCGCCGCGCTGGTTAAACAGAAGGAGAGTGGTGTCCCGCGGCAACTGGCTGGATTCGAAATGACCGGGCGCGGCATCGGCCGCGACGGCTACGAAGTCTGCATCGATGGCGCAGGAGCGGGCTGGGTGACCAGCGGAGGACCGTCTCCCACGCTGAACAGGAACATCGGCATGTGTTATCTGCCTTCCACCCACGCGGAGGCTGGCCGCGCGATCCAGGTGACGGTTCGCGGTCAATTGGTGGATGCCGTGACCGTGCCGACACCCTTCTACAAGAGGACAAAGTAATGGACCCAGAGAATCTCCGCTACACAAAAGAACACGAGTGGCTGCGCGTGGAAGGCGATATCGGCGTCATCGGGATCACCTTTCACGCCCAGAAGGAACTGGGAGACATCGTGTATGTGGATCTTCCTAAGGAGGGCGCGGTTGTCCAACAGGGCAAAACGATCGGCTCGGTGGAATCTGTCAAGGCAGTGAGCGACATCTTCACGCCGGTTTCGGGGGAAGTGCTGGAAACAAACTCATCGCTGGCGGATACCCCGGAGATCCTCAACTCCGATCCGTACGGTTCCGGGTGGCTTGTTAAAATCAAACTGTCGGACCCTGGCGAAGCCGGCAAGCTCCTCACGGCCGCCGAATACCAAGCTTACGTCGGAACGGAATCGTCCTGATTGCGCTACCTACCGAAGTCTGACATCGAGCGCCGGGAGATGCTCGACACCGTTGGCGCGACCCATCTCGAGGACCTGTACGCGCATCTGCCCCCGGAGGTCCGGTTCCATGGATCCTTGAATATCCCGGCGGGCAAGAGCGAGTACGAAATCATCGATTATTTCCGCGCGCGCGGCGCGGAAAATGCCAACTGGCACGCGAATTTTCTGGGGGCCGGGGTGTACCATCATTACCGCCCCGTGCTGGCGGATGCGATCGCTTCGCGCGGAGAATTTCTGACTTCCTACACTCCCTACCAGGCGGAGATCTCGCAGGGCACGCTGACCGCGATTTTCGAATTTCAGACCATGATCTGCCAGTTGACCGGCATGGACGTGGCCAACGCCTCGATGTATGACGGATCGACCGCGATGCCGGAAGCTGCGATGATGGCCATGCGCATCACGGGCCGTGACGCAGTGGCCGTCGCGCGGACCGTGCATCCGGAATACCGGGAAGTACTCGGCACCTATACCCGCCACCAGGGGGTTCGCGTGCGCGAATTCGAGTACGACGCCGAAACGGGCCAGGTGGATCTAGCCTCGCTCGAGCAAGCCCTGGACGAGTCTACCGCCGCCGTTGTCATTCAATCTCCGAATTTCTTCGGCGTGGTCGAGAATGCGAAGCAGATTGCGGAACTGGCGCACGCCCGAGGAGCGCTGCTGGTTTTCGTTTTCACCGAAGCAATTTCCCTGGGCCTGCTGGAGCCTCCGCGCGACGCGGACATTGTCGCGGGCGAATTGCAGAGTTTCGCCATCGCGCCCAGCTATGGCGGGCCGTTCGCGGGCGTGCTGGCGTGCAAGGAAAAATACGTGCGTCAGATTCCGGGCCGGTTGGTGGGGGAAACGAAGGATGCGAGCGGCCATCGCGCCTTCTGCCTGACGCTGGCCGCGCGCGAACAGCACATCCGGCGCGAAAAAGCTACGTCGAATATCTGTACCAACCAGGCGCTGATCGCCCTGATGGCTACTGTGTTTATGGCTCTTTACGGCAAACGCGGCCTTCGCGAGCTGGCCGAGCAGAATCTGGCCAAGGCGCATTATCTCGGCGGGAAGCTGTGGAGGCGATTCAAGGGACCGTACTTCAACGAATTCGCAGCCGCTACCGGCGTCCGCTCGCCGCAGGAGATTAACCGGCGTTTGCGGGATGTGAAGATCGTCGGGGGCTTGCCGCTCGACCGGTTCTATCCCGAGCTCAAGAACAGCATGCTGCTGTGCTGCACGGAAATGTCCAGTCGCACGGACATGGATGGCGTGGCGGAGGCGTTTGGGGCCTGAGGCATGATCCAGAAAGTTCGTCCGCATCCCTCGCAGAACGAGCCGCTTTTGTTCGAGCGAAGTTCGCCCGGAAAATCGGGCTATCAGCTTCCCGACTTGGATGTGCCCGCGGTGGATCCGGCCGAGGCGCTTGGCTCGGCGAACGTTCGCCGCGATATTCCGGATTTTGTCGAAGTCAGCGAAGTGGACGTGCTTCGTCACTTCACGCGGCTTTCGACCTGGAACTACGCGATCGATCTCGGTCTATATCCGCTGGGTTCCTGCACCATGAAGTACAACCCGCGCGTGAATGAAGCAGTCGCCCGCACCGAGGGGCTGATGTGGATTCATCCGTTCCAGGAGGATCCACTGGCGCAAGGCGCGCTTGCGATCATGGCCGAGCTCGAGCGAGCGCTGGCGGAGATCACCGGCATGGATGCAGTGACGCTCCAGCCGGCAGCCGGCGCACACGGCGAGCTGACCGGAATCCTGATGGTCCGCGCGGCTCTTGAAGCGCAAGGGAACCCGCGGAAAAAGATCCTGATCCCCGATTCCGCGCACGGAACCAATCCGGCGTCGGTTCGAATGGCCGGCTACGAAGTGGGGAACATCACTTCGAACGAGCGGGGCATGCTGGATGCGGAAGCGCTCGCCCGCACTGTGGACGAATCCGTCGCGGCGATCATGATCACGAACCCAAACACACTGGGGGTGTTCGAAGAGCGCATCGCGGAAATCGCGCGAATCATGCACGCCCAAGGCGCGCTGGTTTATATGGACGGCGCCAATATGAACGCGCTCGCCGGAATCTCGCGTCCTGGGGATTACGGCGTCGATCTCATGCACCTGAATCTGCACAAGACCTTTTCGACGCCGCACGGAGGAGGCGGGCCTGGTTCTGGTCCGGTAGCCGTGAAAAAACCGCTGGAGCCGTTTCTTCCACTTCCAAGAATTCAGCGAACCGCTTCGGGCTGGTCCTGGAACTGCGACCGTCCCCAATCGATCGGCCGCGTGCGCGCGTTCTATGGGAATTTCGGTGTGCTCGTGCGGGCCTTGGCCTACGTCATGGCACACGGCGGCGATGGGTTGAAGCGCGCGACTCTCGACGCGCTGCTGAACGCGAACTACCTGCGGAAGCTGCTCGAGCGGCACTACCAGATCGCCTATCATGCGCCCAGCATGCACGAATGCGTTTTCCGGCATCAGGCCACGGCCGCAATCGCCAAGCGTCTCATCGACTACGGATTCCATCCCTACACCGTAAGTTTTCCGTTGATCGTGCACGGCGCGATGATGATCGAGCCGACCGAGACCGAGAGCAAACAGGAACTGGACCTGTTCGCGGAGGCGCTGATCGCGATCGCGAACGAGTTCCAAGAGAATCCCGAACTTGTATCGACGGCGCCGCACACCACGCGCGTCGCCAAAGTGGACGAGGTCGCCGCCGCACGAAAACCGGTTCTGCGCTGGAGCAGGCTTTAGCCCCGGCTCCGACGCTCTAGTGTCCGCCGGCCTTCTGATACGCGTCGATCACTTTTTTCACGTACCAGCGCGTTTCATTGTACGGCGGCAGCCCCTGATAGCGATCCACGGCGCCCTCGCCGGCGTTATACGCCGCCAGAGCCTTGACCACGTCGCCGTCGTACTTGAGGAGCAATTCGCGCAGCAGACGCGTGCCCGCGTCGATATTCTGGGCCGTATCCGCGGGATCGGCCCCCATCCTCTTGGCGGTTCCCGGCATGAGCTGCATTACCCCGATCGCTCCTTTTGGCGATACAGCGTCGGGACGGAATCCGGATTCGATTTGCGCCACGCTCTCGACGAATTCGGCAGGCAAGCCGGAGCGGCGCGCAGCTTCGCGCACCATGGCTCTCGGGTCCTGAGGCGATGCCGGCAGAGTATCGGACAGGGGCGCCGGCGGCTGGCTCGCAGGGGTGGGCGCCGGGGGAAAAGTTTCCTCCGGTTCGAATCCTGCGACGAGCGTCTCTGGGACCTCAATCACACCGCCGCTGCGGAACAGGCGAATGACGCCTTCGGCTTGCTCGTGCCGTTCCGCGTGGAGTTTCAAGCCGCTGGAAAACACGACATACTCTCCCCCGAACAGGGGCGAAACGGCTAGCGCTGCAAGCAGGAAGCGAGCACACCTCATCTCGTTAACCATGACGCCAGGGGCGGGCGACCCGTGCAGGACTATTTTCCAGCAAACCCAAAGCCCAGAACACCGAGTCCGGCCAGAAACAGGACGAGCATCGCGGCGATCAGCATATGCACCCGGGTGCCGGTTCCGCTGAATTCCCGCCAAACGAGCAGTCCCCAAGCCGCCGCGACCAGCAGCGCCGCGGGGTTCAGAGCATGACTTAACAGATACTGTGCGGTTGAAGAAAATTGCGCCGGTGCCGGTCCCGGGACCATCAGGCTGCCCAGCAGGCCCGCGGTCCACAGCAATCCTCCCGCGATGCCCAATAGGTGCTGTTTCTTGCTGCCGTCCAGGTAGCCGCGCGCGGTGGCTGGGGCGCCGGCTATCGGAAAGGTCGCGAAAAACAGCAGGAAAACGGGCGCTGAGAAAAATGCTCCCGCAGCCAGCAGCAATCCGGCGGCGTAGGGCGCCATTCCGTTTTCGCCGCTCGTTGCCTGATTCGAGATCTGCGGCACGAATCCGAGCACGATTCCTCCAACAACCGCCAGGATGATGGGGAGGCTGGCGCTAGGGGTTCGCGCCCGCTTCGGTTTGAGCCGGGGATCGGGCCGCAACGCGGTCTCGCTGGCCGCCTGCAGGTCCTGCCGTCGCCAGATGTGGGCGAGCGCGGTAACCGCAACCGCGGCCAGGAACAAAGCAATTCCCAAAAGCACCAAAGCCAGATTGGCCCCGGGGGTGCCGATATCCCACACCGTTCCGACCGCGAGTGCAACTCCCAGACTCAACGGAAATGCGACGCTCATTCCCGAAAGGGACGTCGCCCCCAGCAACAGCAGAGTCCCCAGGTCGAGCACAATTCCGGTGCCGAAAGCCCAGGCCATCTTCCGGTATCCGGTCAGCAGCAGATTGTCCTGAACCGTGAGGTCCTGCGGATGCGCGGATCCCAGCGCCAGGGCCGCGATGCCCGCACTCAACAGCGCGCCGATAATGAAATCGCAATAGAAATACTCGAACCGCCATTTACCGGCCAACCTCAGCATGCCGGCCCAACTTCCCAGGCACAGGAGGGCAAGGATCGCTACGATCCACACCGCTGAAGCTGTGGTTGGCAGGATCATGTATCGGAGAATTTCGAACCGGTCTAGTGCCCGCCGCCGGCCTGCGAAGTGTCCGCCTTGAGCGGAAAGTGCGCGCCGGGAGGTACCGCGACCAGCATTTGCTCCTTGCGATAAATCAGCGTGGACGTGTTGTAGCTGGCGATCTCAAACCCGTGTCCGTGAGTGATTGCATCGGTGGGGCATGCTTCCACACAGTAGCCGCAGAAGATGCAGCGGTTGTAGTCGATGTTATAGACTTTGGCGTATCGTTCGCCGCCGCTAATGCGAAGCTGATCCGTATTTTCCGCAGCCTCGATATAGATACACTCGGCCGGGCAGGCCGCCGCGCAAAGAAAGCAGGCGACGCACTTCTCCAGGCCGTTTTCGTCGCGCTGAAGCTGATGCACGCCGCGGTAGCGTTCCTGGAACTTGGGCGGGGCCTCCGGATAATCTTCGGTGAGCGTCGGGTGCATCATTTCCCGGAACGTCACCGACATTCCCTTTGCAATAGCGGCTGCGCCGCCCAGCACTTCGGAGATTTTCGCCATGAATTCCCTTCATTAGTAGTGTATCGCAGCGCTGTGTTCCAATGAATAATCCGGCATGCGGGCCAAGTCGCAACGTTCCTCCTGGTTCTGGATCGCGCTCGCCGGAGTCCTGCTGGCTTCCCGCCTCTGCCACGTGAACATCCTCTGGGCCGACGAAGACTACCACCTCGCGGCCGCCATCCAGATGCTCCACGGCAAAATGCTGTATCGCGATCTTTGGTACGACAAGCCTCCGCTGAACGCGATCGTCGCCTTGCTGTTCGGAGGGTGGCCCGGATGGCCCCTGCGAGTTATTTCCAGCTTGAGCGGTGCGGCATCCTGCTTGATCGCTTTTCGATTTGCAGCCGCCGTCTGGACGCGCCGCGAGGGCTATTGGGCAGCCGGCGCGCTGGCGTTCTCCTCGATTTTTTATCTGCCTTCCGCGACGATCCCGCTGGAACCGGACACGCTGATGATCCTGCCGCACATGGCGGCTGTGTACCTGGCCTGGCAGCGGAAGCCCTTCGCGGCCGGGTTGGCTGCGGGGCTGGCGTTCACGATCAACATCAAGGGCGCGCTGGTGCTGGCCGTCTGCCTGATGTTCGCGCCGGCGGGTTGGCTGTCCATGCTCGCCGGGTTCTTGGTCCCGAATGCTTTCCTGATGGCGTGGCTCGCCTGGACTCATGCGTTTCCGGCTTACGTCGAAAGTGTCTGGCGCTGGGGGATGTTATACGCGGGAGCGCCGCCGGGCGACTCGCCCGTGGACAGCGCTCTGGTCCGCCTGCGCAACTGGCTCGGATTCCATGCCGTCCTCCTGTTGCCCGCAACCTGGTACTGGTTCCGCGAAAAAGAATCCGGCCAGAAGATCAGAATGCTCGCCTGGGCGGCGTTTTCGCTGGCGGCCGCGGGCCTCGGGTGGCGCTTCTCGCCCCACTATCTGAATCAGTTGCTGCCGCCTCTGGTCATCGCCGCCGCGCGAGGCGTCTGCTTGCTGGCGGAAGAAAACGGAACGATCCTGCGGCGATGGGGCGCGGTAACGCTTGCAGCGGCGGCTCTCGTTCCCGCGGTCCGCTTTGGGCCGCGGTACTTCCTTCTGGCTGCCGACGACTTCGCGGGCCGGCCGCACCAATGGCGCGATGTGGCGCTCGATCGGGAGAGCCGGCAGGCAGCCGCGCTGATCCGGACAATGGCTCGCTCCGGCGACACGATCTTCGTCTGGGGCTACCGCCCTAATGTCGTCGTCTACACGCGCTTGCCCGTGGCCTCCCGGATGTGGGAATCGCAGCCGCTCACGGGAGTTCCCGCGGATCGCCATCTGGGCGATGCGCGCAGCGTCGATCCGGAGTGGGCTCGGCGCAACCGCGCGGAGTTGCTGCGCAGTTCGCCATCCGTCATCGTCGACGGGCTGAGCGCCTATAATCCCCGGCTGAACATTTCGGGGTATCCCGACCTGGGCGGGTGGTTCCAGCGATACTGCCCTGCGGGCCGCGCCGGCGGCATTGGCATTTACCGCCTCTGCGCGCGCGAGTAGCTAGACTTCGCCGTGCTGCTTCACGAAGCTCAGAATATCGAAATGCTTGATCTGCCGGCCCGGGAAAAAACTGTTCACCGCGTCCTGGACTTCGTTGAAAACTTCGAACACGGTGTGCAGCTTGGTGAGCAGCAGCAACTCGACATTGCGCTTGTTGGGATTCACCAGCTTGAGCGCGCCGCCTTGCTTCTTGAGCGACGTGAAACAGATGACGAGAATTCCCAAGCCGGTCGAATCGATGTAGTCGACGCCGGAAAGGTCCACGACGACTCTGATGTGCCCGGCCGCCGCAAGCTGAGAGATTTTCTCGCGGACCAGGGTTGACTCGCCTAAGCTCAGCCGTCCCTTTAAAGTCAGAATCGCAATGTCTTCACGCGCGCCTTCGGTGATGTCCAGAGCCATGGAGATCCTAGTTTATCGAGAATTGCACGGATGAGTGGAGCTTAGAGCCGCTGCGGCTCGACCGCGGTTGCGTGTTCATTCAGGGGCGTCAAGACCGCAGGCTCGGCAGGCAGACGGATGATAAATCGCGTTCCTGCGCCCACTTTGCTCGTGACGTCGATTTGCCCCCCGTGAGCCTTCACGATCCAGGCAACGAAGCTCAGCCCCAATCCTAAACCCTGAATCAGGTTCGTCTGGGGATTTCGCACACGATAGAACCGGTCGAAGATGTGCGGAAGGTTTTCTTCCGGGATGCCGACGCCGGTGTCCTCGATCTCGATACGGCTCCAGTTTCTCTGCTCGTCCCGCCGCACACGGACTTGAACCCTTCCAGTGGCGGGGGTGTACTTGACTGCGTTTGAGAGGAGATTCGAAAACAGGCGCTCTATTTGAACCCGATCACCCACAATCCGGACGCCTGGCTCGATACTCGCCGTCAGCCTTACGTGTTTTTCATCGGCAGGTATCTGGAACTGATCCACGATGTCTTCCGCCACTTGCCCCAGATCCAGCGCCGTCTTCTGGAGCGCCAGTTGCCCCGATTCCGCTTGGGAAAGCAGCAGCAGGGCGCGCACAATGCTCGACAACTGCTCGACGTCCTCGAGCGCATTGACCATGGCGTCACGATACTGATCCGGAGTTTGCGCAGTGAACAGCGCGACTTCGAGTTGCCCCCGGATCGCAGTCAGCGGGGTGCGAAGTTCGTGGGAAACGTCGGTGGAGAACCGGCGGATCTGCTCGAAAGAATCCTCGAGGCGCGCGGTCATGTGATTGAAGCTCTCGATGAGGTGATCGAGCTCGTCACCGGCGCCCCGCAGCGGAATTTGCAGGGAGAGGTTCGAGCTGGTGATTTTCTGCGCCGCATGAGCGACCTCGTTCACCGGCTGAATCGCGCGCCCCGACAACGCCCATCCCAGCAATCCTGTCAGCGGAATAATCGCGAGCAGCGACAGGAAGTAGTCCCGGGTGAAGTTTCCGACGGTGCGCTCGCTGTCGGCCAGCGAGCGGCCGATCGCCAGGAAGTAGCGATCCCGGCGCTCGCCGGGCAGCGCCCCGGCTTTAATGATGTAGGGAGTGCCGGAAGCATCCGGCCGGATATGAATCTCGGGTTCCTTGAGGGCCATGATCCGCTGAATCTCGGCCGGCGAATCGATTCCGATGGATTCGTATGTCGGTGAATCCAGCAGAACATTTCCGTTGGCGTCCGTCAGCAGAATGACGTAGCGCAGACGGTCAACGATGTGCTGATCTTCCGGATCTTCAGGGTCGGCCGTCCAGATCGGGCGCTGATTTTCGATCCGGAGATATCCCTTGGCCTCCCCCCAGACTTCCTCCAGGACAGCTCGCACATCGCCTTCGGTCTGAACCTGCAGCCTGTGACGGAAATAGAAACCGATGGCGACCAGCAACCCGGTGAATAGCAGCAGATAGCTGACCGTCAGGCGGAAGCGAAGGCCGCGAAGGAAGCTGACAGAAGAGCGCACGTTATCCGGTTTTCTCCACGCCTCGTTCCGGCGCATCCAGCATGTATCCGATGCCGCGCACCGTCTGGATCATCTTCTGCGGCCACTTGTCGTCGATCTTGCTGCGCAGATGCCGGATGTACACGTCCACGATGTTCGTCAGCCCGTCGTAGTCCATGTCCCAGACGTGCTCGACGATCATCGTGCGGCTGAGCGGACGTCCGCGGTTTCGCATCAGGTATTCGAGGATGCTGAACTCCTTGGGCGCCAGCTCGATGTTTTCTCCGTCACGCGATACTTTGCGCCGGATACAGTCGAGCGACAGGTCTCCGACCTGAAGTTTTTCCGGTGTCGGTTGTCCGCGTCTCAGCAGAACGCGAACGCGGGCCAGCAGTTCGACGAAGGCAAACGGCTTCACCAGGTAATCGTCCGCCCCGCCTTCGAGCCCCTTCACGCGATCGTCTACGGCGTCGCGCGCGCTCAGGATCAGCACCGGCGGGCTGACTTTGCGGTTGCGGATTTTTTGTAACACCGTCAGGCCATCCACATCCGGCAGACCGAGATCCAGAATCACCAGGTCGTAATCGGTGGAATGGATCATGTCGATCGCCGACCCGCCCGTCGCGGCCACGTCCACTGCGTATCCCGCGCTGACCAGCCCGCGGGAGAGAAAGTCGGCGATCCGGGTCTCGTCCTCCACCACTAGAATGCGCATATACCTTTAGTTTACGTCTGCCTTCCGCGTCGGCAGTTAAAAGTTTTTTTAAGTCTACCGCCCCCGCCGGATTCTATAATCCTCCACTGCCGGCATGCGAATGATCCTGCACATCTCAAACAGCCGCGAGCGGGCGCGTGCGCCGATCACTTCGCCCAAATTCTTCTTCGGAACGTCGATCCCTCCTGGACTCGTGTAGGCCGCGGGTGCGATATCGTCCGGGCTCAGGTTCGTAGTCGCGATCAGGGGTTTTCGGTGATTGCACCGGTAGGTGATGATCGAGGTCACCGTGTCTTCGGCCCATTCCGTGACCCGGCGTGCGCCGAGATCGTCGAGCAAAAGGACTTCTGCATCGAGGGCAGCCCGATAGGCCTCGCGATCCGCGGAACCCGATGTCTTGTCGTAACTCGATTGAATGCGCTCCAGCAGATTCTGGTAATCGAAAAAGATCCCTTCGTGGCCCTTTTCGATAATGGCCTTCAGCGCGGCGACGGCCAAATGAGTTTTCCCGGTGCCGGTGTCGCCGGCCAGCAGCAGACCCGGACGCTCCGCAGCCGGGAACTCGCGCACAAAGCTCCGTACCTGCATTAGGACCGTTCCCAAGCCCGTGCGGGCGATCGGATTGTCCTGCGGGATCTGAAAATTGTCCAGCGTGGCGCTGGCGAAATTGGGCGGAATGCGCGCGGCGTCTTGCAGAGCCTCCGTTCGCGCTTCTTCCGCGCAGCGGCAAGGCTCGGCTCCGGATAAACCGGCCCGCTCCACGATTCTCCAGCCGCTTCCTCCGCACAGGGGACATACCGCCGTTGATGCCATCGCTCGAAAGACTCCTACTCGATCACTACTAACACTTCGCCCGCCGCCACAGTCATGTTTTGGCGCGCTCGAACTTCCGCTACACGTCCGCTCTTGGGCGACTTCATTTCATTCTGCATCTTCATCGCCTCCACGACAATGAGGCCTTGGCCTTCCTCCACCGAATCCCCCACGCTCACCAGAACTCGAATCACTTTGCCGGGCATCAAGGCGGCGAGTTCTTGTCGTCCCGGATTTCCGGAGCCCCGGCTGCCGGAGCGCAAATCGCGGGGGTCGAAAACCTCGAGGGATAAAACCGAGCCGTTCACCCACACCTGGCCGGCTTCCCCGAGGCTCACCCGGTAGCTGCGCCCGTCGAGGAGGATAGAAAACTCTCTCGCTTCGACTTGCTCGATCGAATATTCGCGCTCGATGTCAAGGCCGTCTTCCCGCTTGTATCGAGTTCGCGTCCCCGCGATCTCGATCTGGCCGGGACGTCCATTCGCGGTCACGTTGCGCTTCATCGCAGAAGATCCCCGCGCCCGGATTCCAGCCACCGGCTTACGATTCTGGCGACCGGCCCGGCGACGCTATCCTTCTGCTCGCCTTGCGCGATCGCCAAAGCCAATGCGCCTGCCAGTTCCGCCTCCGGAGGGAGCTCCGTCTTTTTTCGTTGCTCGAAGAACCGCTCCAGAAACGCAGTCGAAAACCTTCCGGCGCGAAACTCCGCTTGCGCGATCACCTCGCGGAAGAACCCGATATTGTTTCGCACGCCGGTGAGCACGTATTCCGCAAGCGCGCGATCCAGTCTTCGGATCGCGATTTCCCGAGCCGGCCCCCACACTGCAAGCTTGGCCAGCAGCGGATCGTATTCCAGCGGAACGTTCCAGCCCTCGAATACGCCTGAATCCAGGCGAATGCCCGGCCCGGAAGGCTCGCTCAGGTATTCGATCTTTCCTGGCGCCGGAAGAAAATTACGATCCGGATCCTCCGCATAAATCCGGCACTCTATAGCCGAGCCCCTCCAGGCAATGTCCTGCTGCCGCAACGTCAGCGGCTCCCCGGCTGCGATTCTAAGCTGCCATTCGACCAGATCGAGCCCGGTCACCAGTTCCGTCACGGGATGCTCCACCTGCAAGCGCGTGTTTACTTCGAGGAAATAGAAATTCGCGCCGCGGTCCACCAGAAACTCGACTGTCCCCGCGTTGTTGTAGCCGGCCGCGCGCGCGACTCTGACGGCGGCTTGTCCCATTTGTTCCCGCAGATCCGGGTGAGTAGCCATCAGCGGGGAAGGGCACTCCTCGATCACCTTCTGATGACGACGCTGGATGGAGCACTCGCGCTCGCCCAGATGGATCAGGTTTCCGTAATGGTCCCCGAGAATTTGAATTTCGATGTGCCGGGGCTCTTCGACAAGTTTTTCCAGGTAAACATCGCCGCTGCCGAAGGCGCGTTCGGCTTCGCTCGCCGCATCGCGCAGCGCCGCCTCGAGTTCCGATTCACGGTCCACGCGGCGCATCCCTTTGCCGCCTCCGCCCGCGGACGCTTTGAGCAATACCGGATAGCCCAGCTCCCTGGCGGTCTGTCGCGCTTCCTCCCACCCCGCCAGCGCCCGATCGTTGCCGGGAACAACGGGCGCGCCCGCCGCAATCGCCAACTGCCGCGCTGCGGTTTTCGACCCGAGTTTCCGGATGGCATCCTGAGGCGGCCCGATGAATACGATCCCGGCGTCTGCGCACGCCTCCGCGAACTCCGCGTTTTCGCTCAGGAAACCATAGCCGGGATGGATCGCTTCGGCTCCATGGCGCTTCGCAGCCTCCAGTATCCTGTTCATCTGCAGGTAGCTCTCCGATGAGGGAGCCGGACCGACATGCGCTGCTTCATCCGCCAGGCGGACCGCTAACGAGCCACGGTCGGCGTCCGAGTAGATCGCCACGCTGGCGATTCTCATTTCGCGCAGACCGCGCACCAGACGCACCGCGATTTCGCCGCGGTTCGCTACCAGTACCTTTCTAAACACGAGACACCGTCACCCTCGCAGGGTAACCAATGTGGCCCCCCATCCGCCCGCTTCCGCGGGAGCATCGCTATAGGACCCCACGAAGGGCGTGCGCGCCAGGATCTTCCGGACCATTTCCCGCTGCACGCCGATTCCGCGGCCGTGAATGATCCGCAGCGCTCGGTATCCCAATCGATGAGCTTCGGCCAGATATTCTTCCAGGGCGGCTTTGGCATCCCGGGGCGGAATGCTGTGCAGGTCAAACACATCGGTGACGGGCAGCTCCACGGGTTCGGAGCCGAAGGGATCGGTAAAGTTCTGGTCTGCCATGGCCGATTTATGGGAGGTGGAATTGCCTCAATGGTACACCTTAGATTGACTCTGCGTAGTACGTGTGCCCCTTAGGTTTTCTTCTCTTAGGACCGCTTCAAAACGAGTCCTCGGCGTTAGAATCGGGCTATCAGATTGGGCTAAAAATTAGATGCTGTGCTTCCTATGCGGTAAGAAGATCGGGCTGTTGCGAAGGCTGGTGGACCAGCAATACTGCTCCGCCGCCCACCGCAAAGAAGCGAAGCTCGCATCCGCGCAGGCCTTCCGCGAAGAGGATGACCTGGAGCATTGGTCCGTTGCGCGATCCAAGAACAAAAAGAAAGGCTCGGCTCGTCCGTCTGCAACGGCGGGCCAGACCGCGTCCATTTTCGCGTTCCTGACCGTCGGCGCGCTGCTGGTAGCAGCGCTGTTGCTGCCCGGACCAGGACCCGGCGCGGCATTTCCGCAGGTATCGCTCGATCCTTCTATAAAGCGCGGCCTGATGGATCGCACAGGGGACGCCGTGGCCGACTTGGTCCGCAGCCAGGCCCCGGTTACGTTGCACCACGAATTCCGCTCGGGTTTCCAGGACTGGGTCACGGTGGCCTCGCGGATCGGCAGTAGCGTGGACGATCCCCGGGACTGGACCGGAGGCTCGCGACCTTCAGCATCCCGGCCCGTGGCGCTGCGTCTGTGGGAACGTTCCGCCGCGATGCAGAACTACCAGATGGAATTTCAGGGCCAGATGGAAGGCCGCAGTTTAAGCTGGGCGTTCCGCGCCGCGAACGGGAACAACTACTATGCCAGCAAGCTGGTGATCGCCAAGCCTGGCGCCGTGAATAATGCCGGGCTGGTCCGCTATGCCGTTATCGATGGAAGGGAGACCGCTCCGGTACGGTTGCCACTTCCGTTAAGTCTCCAGCGCGGCGTGAACTACCGCGTTCGGATGACCGTGCAAGACGATCACTTCATCACCTATTTGAACGGCCAGGTGATCAGTTCCTGGAGCGACGATATCCTGAAGCGCGGGGGAGTCGGATTTTTCGAAGACCAGAACGACCCGCAAAAGGTCGCCTGGGTGAGCGTCTCGGAGCGGGACAGTTTCATCGGCCGCATGCTGGCCCACTTCTCGCTCTTTGTGATTCCTCAGCCGCCCCAATAAGCCGTCGCAGGAAGTTAGAGATAAGCCAGCAAGCGCCCCGCGGTGATCGCTCCCAGCCAGCAGATCAGTCCTGCCCAGGCCAGAGCCGCGGCTCTTTCGGGTGGCGCGCCCTCCGGCCCCAAGGTCCGGAAAACTTTGCTCCGCGTAGCCCGGAGCACAACGATTCCCGCAAAGATGAAAACCATCTTGATGTAGAACAGCGGATCGAGCATCCGCTTCGAAGCGCTCGCCATCAGGAGAGCGGTTCCGGTAACCGCGTTCAGCCAGAATCCCCACCACACCAGGGGATACAGACGATCGAGCGGTTTCAGCGGAGTTTTGGGCGAGACGCCGAGCAGCCGGAGGCTGATCATCGCGCTGATGCCGGCCACCACGCCCATCCCGATGACGTGCAGGAGGAGAACGGTGGGATACGCCAGCTTCGACGGGGACTCGCGCACCCAGGTGCTGAAGCCGAGATTTTCGATCGTCTCCAGAAATTCGGTCAATGATCCTCCGATCCCTTCTTATCGGCCCAATATCCCAGCACTCCCACGAGTACGGAGACGCCAATGGCGATGAGGGTTACGATCACAGCGTCCGTCCAGCTTGCCATTAGAATGAGTGCCCCAGGAACGGCAACATCTGGCCGCAGAAGATCACGCCAACCCACAGAAAAATTCCGGATGCGGCGGCCACTTTCGCCCCCAGGGGCGGAGCGTCGCCGGCTCCCAAAGTCCAGGCCTGATCCACCACGGTGAAGTAC
The DNA here is from genome assembly GCA_037916615.1 of Bryobacterales bacterium. Lineage (GTDB taxonomy): Bacteria > Acidobacteriota > Terriglobia > Bryobacterales > Bryobacteraceae > Palsa-187. The sequence goes on along the minus strand of JBAIXM010000056.1, from coordinate 5,912 downwards.
AGCGCGTTGACTCCCGCCACCAGGATCAAGGCCAGCTTCCAGAGAAAGACATCGTTCACGACGTAAAAATCCGGCGGAGCGCCGATAAAGAACAGCATGCCCGTGACCGTGTTGATGCCGAACCCGAGTACGCCCCAGGGCAGCAGGCGATGCAGCGTGGAAAACGGAATTCCTTTCAGAAATCCCAGCATGCGCAGGTCGATCAGCAGCACCACGCCGAACAAAAGCGAGAGCCCGATGAAATGCACCGTTTCGCTGGCCGGCCATCCCCACTTCAGGTTCACCATGGCGTCTCCGATGACTCGCGCCAGCGGCTGTTTCGCCGGCTCCGTCTCCGCCGGAAGCGCACTCGTGCGAACTTCGGGATGCCGGATGTCGCCGCCGATATTCGCCGCCCGCGCCATGAGGCCGAAGCTGAGCAGCCCCATCAGAAGGACCGAGATGAGCGTTGCCTGTGGGACACGCGCCAGGCGCCGGTACTGCCACAGACCCAGCCACGCCAAAGCGCCCGTCAGCTCCAGGAACCATAGCGCGATGAACGCAGCCGTTTCGTGCGCCTGCACCACAGGAGTGGAGACCTCCGCGTTTTTCGACAGCGCTAATTGCGCGGCAGTGCCCGTGGCGAATGTCGGAATCGCAAGCAGAGCGATGAAGAAGAAGAGCCCGAGACTGGCGCGTTTCAGATCGTCGCTTTTGGCCGCGATGGCCACCAGGAACACGCCCAGTGTGACGATCATGCCGACGGTCGGGACATGGTTCAGGAGGAGATGAACGTGAGCCAGATTCATGACAGATCGCGAAACATTCTGACGGTGTGCAACGCGCCACTATACCACGTTCCAGGCGCGGGTCGTGTCCAGGGGCGTGATATGCTCCCCCTTAATGGCGGGACGTGCGAAGCTGTGCAATTCGACGACTGTGTTTCTCGTCGGCAATATCGAACCTACGATGGAGTGGTACAAGCAGCTCGGGTTCGAGCCGGAATACTTTCCGCCGGGTTTCGCAATCCTTGAACGCGACGAGATTCGGATTTTCCTGCAACAGCATCCCGGTTATGCTGCACCACCGGATCCGGGGCGGCTGGAGCGTGACGCCTGGGACATCTACATCGTCACGGACGATGTGGATGCTTTATACCGCGAGTATTCGGCGATTCCCGGACTTGCGATATCGCGTCCCCTCTGTTTGCAGGAATACGGCATGACAGAGTTCGCAATCACGGATCTGAACGGCCATCAACTGGTATTCGCGCAGCCGGCACCGGAACAGCAGGGTGAGGACGGATCGGACTGAACCGGTTACTGATCCTCCGGGTTCGGCGCGCGGGGCCCGCCTTTTTTGGCCTTCGGTGCGTTTTCATTCGGTAACCGGAACGCCATGAACTGCGCCTGCGGCTTTCCATTGATGTTGCCGCCGACTGCGATCACGATGTATTGGACCCCATTCACCATGTAGCTCATGGGACCGCCGGTGGCCTGAGCGGGCATGTAAACCGAGCCGACCTCGCGTCCGGTGGCCTTGTCGTAGGCGCACAGCATGGCTCCGGTGCGGCCGTCGGCCATAGCGACGGTGCCCTTTTCGCCGGCGATGACCAGCGTCTTGGTAACAAGTGTGATCGCCGCGCCCCCGCGGCCTGTTTTTGGAATGTTCAGACCCTTCAAGGCCGGGTTGTTCTTCACATTGTCCGGTGTGTCTCCGTGCGGGACCTGCCAGAGAATGCTCCCCGTTTTCAGATCGATCGCCGAGATCCGCGAATACGGCGGCTTCTGAAGGGGCAGCCCTTTCACGGTCAGCGCTCCCTGCGCTCCCGGCGCGCGCCCCGAGATGTATCCGACGTCCGAGCGCGTTCCCGACGGCACCAGCGAGATGCCCAGGATCCCGTGGCTGGAGCCGACGTACACAATGCCGGTCTCCGGGTCAATCGAGCCGCCCATCCAGTTGGAGCCGGAGAGCGACGAGACCAGCGTCGCCCAGGGGCCTTCCGCTTTGCTCACCACCGGCGGCGTGAAGATCGGACCCATCTTGTAATGCTTCACGATATCCAGAGCTTCCTGGTGCAGCTCCGGCGTGAAATCGATCAAGTCGTTCTCGCTCACTCCCTGCGTCTCGTATGCGGGAGGAGCCGTCGGAAACGGTTGCGTGGCCGAATAATATTCGCCCGGAACATCGCCCTTCTCCACGGGCCGCTCCTCGATCGGCCACACAGGTTGGCCCGTTTCCCGATTGAACACATAAAGAAACGCTTGCTTGCTGGGCTGCGCGACCACGGGGACTCGCTGGCCCTTGATCTGCACGTCGGCCAGGATCGGCGGCGAGGGGTTGTCATGGTCCCAGATCCCGTGATGCACATATTGGAAATGCCACTTGCGCTGCCCGGTTTCGAGATCGAGCGCGACCAGGCTTTCGCCGAACAAGTTGTTGCCCGGCCGCGGTCCCCCATAGAAATCGCCGGTGGGTTCTTCGACGCCCACATAGACCACGCCGCGAGCTTCATCGATGGAACTCTCGCCCCACGCGCCTGTGTTGCCCGTGTAGGACCAGGAATCCTGGAGCCACGTGTCGAATCCAAACTCGCCGGGCTTTGGAACGGTATGGAAGATCCACTTGCGCTTGCCGGTGCGGACATCGTACCCGCGGACATAGCCTTTGACATTCGTCTTGCTGGTCGGCACGCCGCCGGGCTTGTGGGCCGCGCCGACCACGATGGTGTTTCTGCCGATCGCAGGCGTCGAATGGATGCCGATTTCGCTCGAGAGCGGATCGATTTCCTGATCGTCGTCCTGCTTGAGGTCGACCGCGCCATCCACGCCGAAACTCGGAATGCGGTTACCGGTCTTGGCATCGAGCTCGATCATGCGATAGCCAGGAGTGAAGTAGACGATCCGCTTGTCATTGCTGCCGGGCGTGCCATCCGCCCAGTACGCCAAGCCGCGGCCGGACAGGCGGCGCGGCGCAACCTCCGCGCGCTTGCCTTCGTCTTCGCGATGAATCCACAGTTGCTCTCCCGTGGCGGCGTCGAGCGCGATCACATCGCGCCGGTCCCCCGCAGTCGAATAGAGCACGCCATCGATCACCAGCGGCGTCGATTCCAGATTCGTCTCGATCGCGGCGCCCAGATTGGCGGTGCTGAAGGTCCAGGCCACCTGCATTTTGGAGAAATTGCTCGCGTCGATCTGGCTGAGGGGCGAATAGCGGGTATTGCCGCGATCGCCGCCGTAGCTCGGCCAGTTCACGTTGGACGGGGAGGCTTGCTGGGTGGGGGCGATGGTTGCAAACAGAGCAAGTAGCGCTGACGCCGCGGCAATGATCTGCGCGGCTTTGAGGAATCGTTTGATCCTGGACGATGGCATCGTGAGCACTCCTCGAGCGGGCGTTCCACCTGAGCGAAGATATCAGGCGGATTATATCCCATTGTTATCGGGAAATATCGATGGGAGAGGCGGGCCGACCGCGCTGGGGAGTGTGTTATTCAGGACCTGGCCACCATCGGATTTTATGAGCTGCTTACACGACGGCCCGCTCTCACTGCTTTAACCCGGCCTGCCAATGCCTGACCATAGTAAGCGGCGGTAGTCAGGCTGCGTCGCCGGCGGCAGGCATTGCCGCCACGAAGTGCTTTCCGTCCGCGGCTGGGGCATAGGCTCCGCTTATTTCGAATAGGGTCTCGCGTTTTGCGGTCTGCCCCTAAGTGTTGGGAACGGTGAAGAAGAACGTGGAACCTTGCCCCGGTTCGGATTCCACCCAGATGCGCCCGCCGGCTCGCTCGATGATGCGCCGGCAGATAGCGAGTCCCATTCCTGTACCCGGATACTGCGCGTTGCTGTGCAGACGCTTGAATATTTCGAAGATTTTCTGCCGGTACGCCGGCTCGATTCCGATGCCGTTGTCGGCGACCGAAAATAGCCACCCGGATTCATTCGGGCGGGCGGCGACGTGGATTCGCGGAGTCCGGTCGGCCCTGTAGCGAATTGCATTGCCGATCAGGTTTTGAAACAGCAGCGATAATTGAAATTCTCGCATCCGGATCGTCGGAAGCGAGTCGCGTGTAACGGTTGCGCCGCTATCTCGAATCGCGACTTCAAGTGTCGTCAGCGTATTATCCAGAATTCCATTCGCATCCAGCGGTTCGGCCGGCGTATCATCGTCCGTCGACGCGACCATGTAGGTCCGCAGGTCTTTCAGCAGTTGCTCCATTCTGCGAGCGCCCTGCAGTACGTGACCAAGGTATTCTTGACCGCCCGCTCCCAGTTGGTTCTCGCAGTCTTTGCTCAGGAGTTCACTGTAAATCGCCACCATTCGGAGCGGTTCCTGCAAATCATGCGAGGCCGAATACGCGAATTGCTGCAAATCCGAATTCGATCTTGTGAGTGCTTCATAGGCTTTCTCAAGGGCATGCTCGGCGGCTTTCCGCTCCGTAACATTACGGGCAGTGCCTAACCATTCCAGGATGTTCCCCTCCGAATCGAGCAATGGAACCGCTCTTGAAAAAGTCCAGCCGACGGATCCGTCCACACGGATCACGCGATGTTCGAGTTCGAACGGCGTCTTCGTTACGATCGCTCTATTGACGGCAGCCAGCACGACTTCCTGATCGTCCGGGTGGATGTACTTCTCAAGCCAGCGCCGGCTGGGATCCCTGGTATCGGCGATGAAGTCCCGTCCGTCCAGATAGCGCATTTCACTAAAATCGGGACTCATCCGGTAGACCACGTCTGAGGTTGCGGTGACGAATCCCCGGAAGCGCTCCTCCGATCGAGCGATTTCTTCTCGCGCCTGCAGCCGCACATTTCGGAGATTGAGAGTCGTCTCGATACGCGCCAGGAGCTCGCGCATGTTAAAGGGCTTCGTGACATAGTCGTCTGCGCCAGCGCTGATTCCCTCCGTGCGAGCTTCCTCTCCAGCTCGGGCCGACAACAGAATAATCGGGAGGTCGCGAAGATCGGGGTCCGCGCGCAGCTCCTTGAGCAGGCCGAAACCGTCGAGCCCCGGCATCATCACGTCCGATAAAATCACGTCCGGCTGCTTTTCCCGCGCGGCCGCCAGGGCTTCCAAACCGTTCGCCGCCGTAATGACCTCGTAATCGTTGCCCAAGATGCGAGCGATATGGTCCCGCATGTCCGCGTTATCGTCCGCGACCAAAACCCGATCCCGCTGCCCCCTTGCGCCATCGCCTCGCGTGACGCGACTGGGGTCGCGGGCATCCGAAACGAGCCAGCTCTTCGCTTCGCCGAGATAAGCGTCCACCCGAACGCCCGCCATCTGCGTGCCTGCCGGAATCTCGCTGACGTGTTCTCGCGGCAAGTGTCCGGACCCGAACGGGAGCGACACCGTAAACACGGACCCTTCTGCAAGCCGGCTTGCCGCTTCGATGGTGCCGCCATGCAACTTTACCAGTTCCTGGATCAATGCGAGCCCGATACCGGTGCCCTCATAGGTGCGACTCTTGGTCGATTCGACGCGATGGAAGCGTTCGAAAATGTGCGGGAGCTCCGTGTCGAGTATGCCCACGCCCGTATCTGCGACTCTAAGGACGGCGCGGCCGTCGCGCGCTTCCAGTTCCACGCTCACGTTCCCCTCGAACGTGAACTTGAACGCATTGGAAAGCAGGTTCAATACGATCTTTTCCCACATGTCGCGATCGACGTAGACAGGCTCAGGAAGCGGCGCGCATTTCACCTGGAATGCTACGCCGGCGGATTCGAACACCGAGCGGAAGTTTGACGCGAGGTCTTGCGTGAATGCCGCGAGATCCACCGGCGAATAGCTGGCCTTGATGCGGCCGGCCTCAATGCGCGAAAAATCGAGCAGTGAGTTCACCAGCTTGAGCAACCGCAAGCTGTTCCGGTGAACGGTGACAAGCTGATCGCGGACATCGGGCTTTACGCTATCCATCGCCAGCACGGTTTCGAGCG
>JBAIXM010000055.1:0-14826 GCA_037916615.1 Bryobacterales bacterium | reverse complement strand
GCCGGGCTACGTGGGCATGTATCTGGTGGAAATCGAGATCCCGAGCATCGTCAATTACGGCCCCGCGGAACTCTACCTCGAGGTCGATGGCCAGCCCAGCAATCGCGTGCGGGTATATATTGAACCTTAATGCGGATTGCAGCCGGTATCGTAAGCCTTTCCTTTCTTTTCCTGATCCTGTCGTGCGGGCAGCAAGCCCGAGGCCAGCAAACAGATGATCAGCTTGCCCCCTACTTCCCCACCCCCCAAGTCGTCGTAGACAAGATGCTTCAATTCGGCGGATTAAAGGCCGGCGAGAAGATGTTCGACCTGGGATCGGGCGACGGCCGGATCGTCATCATGGCCGCCCAGAAATACAAAGCCAACGCCACGGGAGTCGAATTGAACGAGTCGCTGGCCCGCCAAAGCGTGGAGCGGATCAAGACCCTCGGCCTGAGCGCCACGGCGCATATCATCCAGGGCGACCTCCTCAAGCAGGATTACTCCTCTGCCGATCTGATTACCGTGTACTTGTTGCCGGTAGGGAACGAACTGGTGACGCCGATGCTGGAGAAACAGCTCAAGAAAGGCGCTCGCATTGTGGCTCATGATTTCGAATTCAGCGCCTGGAAGCCCGTCCAGAGCCTGGCGATCGAGGACGACGGAGAAGGCCGCAGCCACCATTTGTACCTGTACCGGCGCTGAGGCGCTAACGAAGGTTTTTAGCCGATGGTTCCCTATCATGGGCGGCTCGCGCTCCGGATAGCCCGACTGGTGCTGGCGGTCGCTTGCGCCATCGCCTACGTCCGAGCGGTGGGATTCGGGCAAAACTGGGTCACCGCGCTGATCTCAGCCTACACGGTCTACTCGCTCGGCGCGATATTTGCGGTCCGCTTCGAGACTCCTCTCCGCTCGGCCACGGCGATCGTGGCCGATGCAGCGAACTTCGCCATCTGGACCTGGCAGGCTCCCGGAGACTGGCAGCCCGCGCTGGCTTGCGGGTATTTGTTGGGGTCCACCGTGCTGCTGCACGATCTTCTGCGCGCGGGGATCGCGTTTAGCGCAGCGCTGTTCATTGCGCTGGTCCTGCCTGCCGGGCCGCACGGAAATCTGGTGTGGACCGTGGTGGCTTCGGGAGGCGCGGCGGCGGCCGTCGGGCTGTATAAGCGCTATCTCGAGGAGCGCATGTCGACGACGCTGCGGCACAACGTCATGATCCGGTCGCAAGCGCAGCTGGCGCGCGAGGCCGAGCGGCAGCGCATCGCCGCCGATTTTCACGACGGTCCTCTGCAAAGCTTCGTCAGCTTTCAGATGCGCCTGGAGGTGATCCGCAAACTGCTGGGCCGCGATGTGGAAGCCGCGGCAAAGGAACTCCGCCAGCTTCAGGATCTGTGTCAGGCGCAAGTGGCCGACCTGCGCAGCTTCGTGCGCAGCATGCGTCCCGTGGACGAGGGCATGGGTCTGGCTGCGTCGCTGAGCCGCATGGCCGAACAGTTCCAGCGCGACACCGGCATCGCGACGGCGTTTTCCGGGACCGACGTTCACGATCCCGCGGATCCGGAGGTCTCGCTCGAGGTTTTGCAAATTATCCGCGAGGCGCTCAACAATGTTTTGAAGCACTCGGGCGCGACGCGCGTGGCGATTTCCGTGGCCCGCGCCGATCACACGCTACAGATTTCGGTGGAAGATAACGGCGGAGGATTCCCGTTCACCGGAGCGTTTTCGCTCGAAGAACTCGAGTTGCTCCATCTGGGGCCCACCAGCATCAAACGCCGGGTCAAGGTGCTCGAAGGAGACCTGGCGCTCGAATCCGGGCCGGGCCAAGGTTCGAGGCTCGCAATCCGCGTGCCCCTCTGAAATGCGGCCTGCTCTGCTTCTTGCGACATCGGTGTTTCTCGCTGGCTGCGGACGTTATGCGGATTTCACGCTTCCGGTTCCCGAACCCGGCGGCCCGCGCGCGCCGTTCAAGTGGGAGGCCTGGCCGGATCCCGTAATCGCTCGAGGCGATGCGGTCGATATCCTGAACCCATCGGTGGTGCGCTTTCAAGGCATTTACCGGAATCTGTATTCGGAGTTTGACGGCCGCACCTGGCACACTGCCGCCGCGACCTCTTCCGATGGCCTTGCGTGGACTAAGATTGGGCGCGTGCTTTCGCCGCAGGGCTGGGAAGGCTCGTATATCGCCGCGAACGGATCCGCCCTCGTTTCCGGCGGCGAAATCTTTTACTGGTACGAAGCGGGAGATCCCCTGCGCATCGCTTTAGCGCGCTCGCGCGACGGCCGGAATTGGATGCGGCAAGGCGAAGCGGTCGTCCCGGTTGGTCCGCGCGGCAGCTTCGACGAGCGCGCCGTGGCCGATCCGTACGCGATCCGTGCGGGCGACTGGTTTTATCTGTTTTATCTAGGCCAGAACCGCGCTCGCCGCCAGAGCATCGGTTTGGCGCGATCCCGCGACGGCATCTCCTGGGAGAAACTGCGCGCGAATCCGATCCTGGAGCCGGGCGGGCCTGGATCGTTCGACGAAAACGGCGTCGGCGAGCCGGCGGTGTGGACCTCGGGTGGCGCGTGGTGGATGCTCTACACCGGCCGAGCAAAAGATGAGCGCCGCCGTCTCGGGCTGGCCCGTTCGAGCGATGGCGTGCGCTGGGAACGTGTGCCGGAGTTCACCGTCTCCGGCGAACAGCCGTGGGATAGTCAGGTGATCTGCGATCCCGCTGTGGAAATGATACCGGAGGGCTCGGTGCGCGTATGGTTCGGCGGAGGCGACGTCGCGCGTCCGGACCAGAATCTTCATGGCCAGATCGGTTTGGCAGCGCTTCGCTCGAAATAGCCACGCTCGTTTCAGTCCGGTGGCGGTTCAGCTTCACGCTCGTCAAAAATGATCTCGAACCCGAACCTTTTCGCGTGCTGCATCGTCTAATAAATATGAGCATTTCGCGAACGGCAGTATCGGAGTATCGGAGGACCTTTGCAGAGTTCGCGCAAAAGGTTCAGCAAACACACGCTTTAATGGCCGCGGCGAATCCCGACTGGAAGGCGATCGATTCGGCGCTGCTGGAGATGGAAAAGGCCCGCGTAGAATACAACCGCCGCCGGGACATCGTCGCGCAACAACTCTTGCCCGAGGAGCGGCCTGCATTGCGCGCGACCGGGACCTCCACGGAGCTGCGGGCCGATCGGGTCCGCGCGATCGCTGAATTACGCTGGGAACTCGCCGGAAGGCCGGAAGGCACGGCTGAGGAGAACTGGTACCGGGCCGAGGAAATCGTGCGTCAGGCCGCAGCAGCCTAAAACTTACTCGCGTTTCGCGACCTGAAACTTGCTGAGCGTATCGGCGTAAGACGCGATGCCTTTATACAGCGCTTCGGCGATCTTCTGCCGATGATCGTTCTTGCGCATGAGCGCCTCGTCGGTCGCGTTGGTAAGAAAACCGATTTCCGCCAGCACGCTCGGCATCTGCGCGCCGATCAGCACCACGAAAGGCGCTTTCTTGACGCCGCGGTTCTTCGTCGCCGGGGTCGCCTTCGTCAGCGTGAACAACGATGTTTGCAGGCGCGAGGCAAATTCGCGCGACTCGTCGATCTTGTCCTTGAGCGCGATTTTTTCCAGCACGTCTTTCAAATCGAAAATCGAACTCTCGGCCGTCGCATTCTCGCGCGCGGCAACGTCCAGCGCCGTTCGCGAGGTGGTGAAGTTCAGATAATAAGTTTCCACGCCGGTCACCGACTTCACCGGAGACGAATTTGCGTGAATGGACAGGAACAAGTCCGCCTTGTAGTCGTTGGCGATCTTGGTCCGCTCCTCCAGCGGAATGAACGTATCGTCGCTGCGGGTCAGGAGCACTTCGCTGCCCAGGCGGTCCTGCAGCAGTGCGGCAAGCCGCTGCGACACATCCAGCACCAGATCTTTTTCGTATAACCCCGAAGGACCGTGGGTTCCCACGTCGTGTCCCCCATGGCCCGGGTCGAGCACCACGCGGCCGAGCTTGAGTCCGAGGATGCGAGTCATTGAACGCTCGCCGCTGGCGTTTCGCGCCGCAGCTTTGGGTTCGGGCAGGTCGGATTTGCGCGCCGGTATCGACGCGGTTTCCGAGGGCGGCGCCGGAAGCTTTCGGGCCGAAGGATTCGGCGTCAAACCCGACGGGCGGCTCACGGCCGTCAGCACGGGCGGGGCAGGCAGCGCCTTCAGTTGCGCCGGTGTTTCAGCCCGAGGCTGCGCCGGCGGCGGATCGAATTTTTTCGGCCCCGAAAATTCCTCTGTCTCGCTGGCCCTCGTAGTTGTGGCCGCGCCCTTGGGACGAAGCTCCACGATCAGCCGTTCAGGGCTGGAGAGTTGCGATGCCGTAAAATCGACCTCCTGCTCCAGGTCCAGAACAATCCTCGTGACGCCGCGCTGCGTTTCCGCGATGCGGATCTGCTTGACCAGGCGATCGCCCACGGCGATCGTTTTCTGCGCCATTGCCGGCCGTGAGTCCTGCACATCGAAAAACAGGCGCGGGGGACTGTCCAGCCGGTCGGATTTGTAGTGGAACTCGGCGGATACTTCGACGGCGATGCGAGTAGTATCGGCCGTGGTCCAGAAGCGTACGGCCGTGACCCTGCTGGGAGTTTGGGCGAAGCCCGTCGCGCTCAGGCACAGCAACAGCCCAGCCGCGGCGGACTTTAAAGAGATCGCGCGCAGCTTACTGCTGCGTCGTCCGGAGATGCAACCTGCCTTCCGCATCGACAAACGGCTCCAGTTTCGGGTGTTTTTCCTCCGTCACCCCAACTGGCGGAGCGGCAGGCTCCGCCAAGTGCTGCGCGGCTGCCTTTTTCGCTGCTCCGTACTGCTGGCCGACCCGGTTGACGTAATCCTGGGTTTCCGGATACGGCGGAATGCTCTTGTACTTCTCAACAGCGCCCGGGCCGGCGTTATACGCCGCCAGCGCCAAGCGATCATCCTTATACAGATCCTGTAAGTACTTAAGATAGCGCACTCCGGCCTCGATATTCTGGCGCGGATCGAAACTGTCGTTTACGCCCAGGTCGCGGGCCGTCGGCGGCATGAGTTGCATCAGCCCCTGCGCGCCCTTGGAGGAAACCGCGTAGGGGTTATAATTGCTCTCCACCTGTATGATCGAATGCACCAGTAGCGGATCGACATTGTTGTCGTGCGCGGCCTTATCCACCATCTCGGCAACGTTGATCGCTGGAGCCGAGGTTTGAGCGGCTTTCACCGGAGCGACGCTGCGGACCAGTTTGCCCGAGCGGCGATCGGCGCGCACCACTAGAGTCTTTTGTCTCGACGGCTGGGGAGCAGACGAATTTTGCTCCGCCGAACTGGCGGCGCTCAAGGGGGAGGCAGCCATGGCAAGCGCCACAATGAAACAAATATACACCCTTTTGTTTGCCGACATCATCCTGTCGATTGTTACCATCTTCTCATGCAGGGCGCTTCCAATGGCGGCAGAGCCGAGATCGGGAGAGCTGGATTCGTGCTGGCCGGCGGCAGCAGCTCCCGAATGGGCCGCGATAAGTCTCTCTTGCCCTGGAAAGGCTCCACCCTCGTTCAATCGGTTGCCGGCGAAATTTTCCAGGCGACCGGAAGCGTCACTCTGGTGGGTTCGCCCGAACTCTATGGAAACCTTGGATTTCCGGTCATCGGCGACCTGATTCCGGGTTGCGGACCCCTGGGCGGCCTGCACGCCGCATTGTCGGCGAAGCTCGCCGATTGGAACCTCGTGGTCGCCTGCGACATGCCCGCCGTCACTCACGGGATGCTCCGCGAACTGCTGGCCGTGGCCGAAGCCTCGGGAGCCGAGGCGTTGATCCCCTCGACTCCACACGGCCGGCAGCCGCTGTGCGCTGTCTATCACGCCAGCCTGCTTCCCGCAGTGGAATCGGCGATCCACGCCAAGCGCCTCAAAATGCACGATTTCATCTCTTCCATCCAGGCCCGCTTCTGGCCTGCGCCGGACGCCTCATTGTTCCGGAACCTCAACACTCCTGAGCAGTTCGCGGAGGCCTGGTGAGCGACACCCCTCCCGCCCAAACTTCGTCGCATTACATCGAGTTCGTCAACGTCTATAAGACGTTCGACAAGCCGGTTTTAGTCGATGTAAGCTTCTACTTGGATGCCGGGGAGACCCTGGCCATCATCGGGCGCAGCGGCGTCGGAAAATCGGTGAGCCTGGGGCACATCATGGGATTCCTGAAGCCGGACCGCGGCCGGGTTTACGTGGCGTACTCCGATATCACGGACATGCCGGAAGCGGAACTGAGGCGGATCCGGAAGAAAGTGACCATGGTGTTTCAGTCCGGGGCGCTGTTCGACTCGCTCACCGTAGGCGAGAACATCCTGTTTTCGCTCGAAACCCGCGAGGATTACAACGAGCAGAACAAGGAAGACGTCGTGCGCGGCCTGCTGCACATGGTGGACCTGGGGGATTATCACGATGTTTATCCCTCGGACCTTTCCACCGGCCATAAGCGGGCCGTGGCGATCGCGCGGGCTCTCGCGGCGCAGCCGGAATGCATTCTTTACGACGAGCCCACGACGATGGTGGATCCGATCATGGGCGATCACCTCATCGGCTTGATGCTGCGGCTGAAAAATCAGCTTGGCCTGACCGCGGTCGTGGTGACGCACGACCTGGACTTGATGCGCCGCGTCGCGGACAAAGTGGTGGTGCTGTTCGAAGGACGAGCGATTTACTTCGGTCCGGTCGCGGACCTCGAAAAATCGGAACACCCGCACATCCGGGAGTTCCTGGCGATGGATCAGGTGGCATAAGTTCTGCGCAGTCGCGACTTGGTGCGATAAAATCAATTTTGCCCCCCAGCGCGTTGCCAACCAGCTTAATCGCTATCTATCCGGGGTCCTTTGACCCGATCACGAATGGGCATCTGGATCTCATTGCCAGGGGCAGCCGCATGGTGGGGCGCTTGATCGTCGCGGTGCTCCGCAACCAGGCCAAGCAGCCGTTGTTCAGCGTCGAAGAACGCCTGGAGATGATCAGGGAAGTGGCGAAGCCGTATGGGAACGTCGAGGTCGCGGCCTTTGAAGGATTGCTGGTGGATTTCGCGGCTTCGCGCGGAGCGACTGTGATCCTGCGCGGCATGCGAGCCGTCTCTGATTACGAATTGGAATGGGAGATGGCGCTGATGAACCGGCGTTTGCGGCCGGAGATCGAGACTGTGTTTCTGATGGCTGGCGAAGAGTACTCCTTCATCAGCTCGCACCTGGTGAAGGAAGTGGTCGCCTTGGGAGGCAATATCAGCGACGTAGTGCCGCCGGAAGTGGAACAGCGGCTCAGGAAACGCATTGCGGCAAAAAACGTTTAGGAGTGAAGGATGCCAACGGTACAGGAATTAGCGGAACGAATTTCGTGGATCAGTGAATCTTCCACCATGAAGGTGGCTGCCGAGGCGGACCGCCAGCGCCGCGAAGGCGTGGACGTGGTCGATTTCAGCGCCGGCGAACCGGATTTCCCGACGCCGCAAAACATCAAGGACGCTGCCATCGAGGCGTTGCGTCAAAATTTCACCAAGTATACTCCCGTCAGCGGCACGGTCGAGCTGAAGCAGGCCATCTGCGATCATCACAAGCGCAATTACGGGACATCCTATACGGCCAAGGAATGCATCGCGACCATCGGCGGCAAGCACGCGATCTTCAACCTGGTCCAGGCTCTGGTCGATCCCGGCGAAGAAGTCATCATCCCGGTTCCGTACTGGGTCACGTACAAGGATGTCGTCAATTTCGCCGCAGGAAAGTGCGTCTTTGTGGACACCGACGAGCAGGAAGGTTTTGTTTTGTCCGCCGCGCAGGTAGAGCGCGCGCTCACGCCCAAGACGCGGTTGATCATTCTCAACTCGCCGTGCAATCCCAGCGGCGCGGTATTCGAGCGCTCGGAGATGGAAAAAATCTTCCGGATGGCCAAGGACCGCGGCATCTGGATCATGACCGACGAGTGCTATGAGAAGTTTCTCTACGATAGCGAGCCGTTCTCGCTGGCATCGCTGCCGGACGCGAAAGAGACCGTAGTCGTGGCGGGATCGCTCTCGAAAACGTACGCCATGACCGGCTGGCGCATGGGCTTCGTGCTTGGTCCTGCCGCGGTGGTGGCGGGTATCAACAAGCTGCAAAGCCACACGACCTCGAACCCGACTTCAATCACGCAGAAAGCGTCGATCGAAGCGCTGCAAGGGCCGCAGGATTCGGTCGGGATCATGCTTGCCGAATACCGCCGCCGGAAGGATTATGTGATCGGGCGGCTGCGCAAAATGCCGGGCGTGAAGGCGCAGGAGCCTCGCGGGGCGTTTTACGCCTATCCCAACGTCAGTGCGGCGTTCCGCAACGGCATTACGAATTCGCTGGAGTTCGCGGAAAAGCTGCTGTCTGAAGAGCACGTGGCCGTGGTCCCGGGAGAAGCCTTCGGGACAGCCGAGCACATCCGGATTTCCTACGCGACCTCGATGAAGGAACTGGAGCGCGGGTTAGACCGGCTGGAACGGTTCATAAAAGCCCGCGTTTAGATGTTTCAGCGACTCACCCCGCGCTTTGTGCCCAAGGTCTGGGGATCGCAGCGCCTGGCGCCGTGGTTCTCCGACCGCACGGAAAAAATAGGCGAGGTGTGGTTCGAAAGCGATCCGAAACCGCCGCTGCTGATCAAGTTCCTGTTCACCACCGAGCCGCTTTCGGTGCAGGTGCATCCTGAAGGGAAGACCGAAATGTGGCATATCCTGGCGGCCGAGCCGGGCGCGAGAATCGCCGCGGGATTTCGCGAACCGATCACGCCCGAGCGCCTGCGCGCATCGGCGCTCTCGGGCGAGATCGAGCAACTGCTCGAGTGGCACGAGGCGCGCCCCGGAGACACCTTCTTCATCCCGGCGGGAACCGTGCACGCGATCGGCGCGGGGCTGACGCTGTGCGAGATTCAGCAGCACTCCGACGTAACCTACCGGCTGTTCGACTACGGGCGTCCGCGCGAGCTTCACCTGGAGCAAGGCGCCCGGGTGAGCCGGCTGGGTCGCCATGAGGCGCGGCAAAGCGCTCGGGAAGGGGCGCTGGTGCGCTGTCCCTTCTTCACAACGGAGAGGCACCGCATCGAGGGCGAACTTCGGCTCGAATCTCAGCGAGGGCAGACGATCATTGTCCTTGAGGGCGAAGCGAGCGTTGGTGGTGTCACGCTTCGAGCCGGAGAAGCCTGGCACATGGCCCTATCGCAGACGATCGAACTCCGCGGCCGAGGAACCGTTCTTCGGACACTTACGCCGTAGTTCAGTGCGCAATTAGGACAAAAACATGCGGACCGTGGTGACCGTCAACGCGTGCGTCACCATGGACGCGCGGATGCTGCTCGCCTGCCGGAACGCCAAACCGTAGAAGACGCCCGCCACCGCAGCCAGCAACGCGAATCGCCAGTTCGGAAAAGACCGGTACCACAGGTGAACCGAGCCGAACAGCAGCGAAGCCGCGATCAATCCGGCCCACTGGTTCCCAAGCCAGGTGGCGAGCCACTGCTGCAGCAGACCGCGAAAGAAAAACTCTTCGCCCAGCGCCAGAACCCACAGGCCGCCGAAGAACGTAAGCACCACGACAACCGGTGTTCTCATCCAGGAAGCGGCGGCCGGCGCGTGCAGCGTCCCGTAGCCGATCCACCAGGACAGCACCGCAACCACCGGAAGCATCAGCGCGAAAAACAACGCGCCGATCTTCCATTCCCGCGCCGAGGGCCAGAATCCGAAGCCGACCCCCTGTACGCGGCGGACGCTCAACAACGCGAACGCGCCGGTGCGGATCCACATCGCCTGTCCGAGCGCTTCGAGGGGCAGCCTTGGATCGGGCCGCACGTAGAGCGAGGCGAAAACCTTGGTGAGCACCACTGCCGCCATCAGCGCCAGGAGCAGCAGGTCGGCCGCCGGCTTTTTCGGCAGGACGACATACCAGAAGGACACCAATCCGGCCAGGAGCGCTATTCCCGCCAGAGCCTGCCAGCGGAAGGAATGAAACGCGAGTGAATCCGCGCAATAGGGCGATATAGCTGCCAAAACCAGGAGCGCCGCGACCCCAGCCGGCGGCAGTTTTTCCAGCCTCCGGCGCCAGCTTTCGATCCCCAGGCTTAGAAAAAGCGTCGCCTCCAGCAGAAATGCCGGAAGCGCGGCCAGCAACACGGAGGGGGCGATGCCCTGTTGCTGGGCATAAACATATCCCGCCGCGGCGCAGGCCAGCCAGAATAGCGGCAGCGCCCAAATCATACCTGATCGTCCATGCTCGTTGGTCCATAGTAACGTAACCTTTTCGAACCACGCGAGTATTCTCGTATGTAACCGTGAACACGCCTGAGACAAGGGACAACGTGGTGATGGCGCAGGTAAGCTCGGGTCAAGTCGCCCAGCTTGCCATCCTGTTCGAACGCCATCATCGGGCTTTGTTCCGGTACTTCGTGTCCATGAACCGGCATCGTGAAGCGGCGGAGGACCTGGTGCAGGACGTATTTTTCCGGATTCTGCGGTATCGGGGGAGCTACAATCCCGCCCAATCGTTCACCGCCTGGATGTATCAGATCGCCCGGAACGCGGGCCTGGACCAGGAGCGCAAACGGAAAGCCGACGTTGTGGATATCGACACGTTTGAGGATCGCCGCGTGGAGTTAATCTCGGCCGCGCCGGGACCGGAGGAAAGTCTTTCGCGGGTGCAGGACCTGGCGCTTCTGCAGCGCGCGCTCGATCGTCTCCCCGAAGACAAGCGCGAGATCCTGGTGCTCAGCCGGTTTCAGGGCATGAAGCATGAGGAGATCGCGGAAGTGCTCGGCTGTGAGGTGGGAACGGTGAAAGTGCGCGTCTATCGGGCGATCCGCGCGCTGGAACAGATTTATTTCGCGCTCGAAAAGGAAAAAGCATCATGAATTGCGAAGAAGCAAAGAGCCGGATGACCGACTACTGGAGCCGGTCGCTGGCCGGCCAGGACGAAGCGGCGTTTTCGGCGCACCTGGCTTCGTGTGAATCCTGTCGCAGCGAGGTATCCCGCGTCGGCGCGCTGTGGCAGAGCCTGGATTTGCTGCCGCTCGAAGAACCGAGCGGCAAGGTGCGCGACCGGTTTTACGAAATGCTCGGAGCCTACCGGCAGGGGCGCGCATCGGTTGAATTGCCCGCGCCGAGGCGCTGGTGGACGCAACCTGTCTGGCAGATGGCGGCTGCGGCCGGGTTGGTCGCGGTGGGGTTAGGGCTCGGGTATGGTTTGCGGGGGAACAATCAGCCTCCCGCGGAAGTATCGCAGTTACGGGAGGAGGTAGCTAGTATGCGGCAGTTGGTGGCGCTGTCCTTATTGCAGCAGCAGTCGGCGAGCGAGCGATTGAAGGGCGTGAGCTGGGCCTACCGGGCCGAACCCTCGGATCGCGAGGTGCTCGAAGCGCTGGTTTCGGCCGTGAATCACGATACGAACGTGAATGTCCGGCTGGCCGCGGTCGACGCGTTGCGACGGTTTGCCTCGAGTCCGGAGACTCGCCGCGCGGTCGTGGACGCTTTGCCGGGGCAGACCACGCCGCTGGTGCAGGTGGCGCTCATCGATCTGCTGGTGGATTTCAAGGAGCGCGATGCCACGGGAGTTCTGAGGAAGCTGGCTGACGACGGCCAGGTGAACGACGGCGTCCGGCAGCAAGCCCAATGGGCACTGGAGAGACTTCAATGAAAAAACTTACGTTATTGACTTTGACCGCTGCATTGCTTGCGCCGGCGGCGCTGCCGCAGGATCCGCAGAGAGCGACGGTGGCGTTCAGCGATCCGTCGCGGCCCAAAAAGCTGGTGGTGGATATGTCGTTTGGCAGCGTGACCGTGCGCGGCTATAGCGGACAGGAAGTGACCGTGGAGAGTAGCAACCGCTTCGGCATCCGTGCGCCAGGCCGCAGGGAACCCGAGCCTCCTCCGGGAATGCACCGGATCGGGCCCGGCAATAGCTCGGGTTTGGAGATCACCGAAGAGAACAACACGATTCGGGTTTCCAGCGGCCCGTCGCCTTTCGCTCAAGCCGACGTGACCATCCAGGTGCCGACGCAGACATCGGTAAGCGTGAACGCACGGCTCGGCAACTCGGTAACTATCGAAAATGTGAACGGCGAAATCGAAGCCAACAACATGAACGGGCAGGTGACGATCACCAACGTCTCGGGCTCGGTGGTGGCACACTCGATGAACGGCAAAATCCTGGCGTCGCTCAACAGCGTGACGCCCGACAAGTCGATGAGTTTCTCCACAATGAACGGCGAGATCGACGTGACGCTTCCGGCGAGCATCAAAGCGAACGTCAAGCTGAAGACCGATCACGGCGATATGTTCACGGACTTCGACATCAAGACGGACTCGACATCGCAACCTGCCCAGGTGGAAGATAACCGGAAGAGCGGAGGGCGCTATCGGATGCGCTTCGACCGCACGACAACGGGAACCATCAACGGCGGCGGACCGGAGATCCAGTTCACGACCTTTAACGGAAACATCCTAATTCATAAGAAGTAGTCGGATGGTTAGAACGTGAAGCGCGCGACCATCTGGCCCGTGCGCGGGGTTGCCGCGCCGCCGTTGAACGTGTTGACGAATCCGTAGCCGGAAGACAAGGTACTTCCGGCTTTGCAGGGTCCGCCAACGCACACCGTCGGCGAGAGCGGATTGGGCGCGCCGGCGCCGATCACGAACGGCGATGAACTCGCAGAAACGGCGAGCGGATTCGCCAGGAACACGCGATTAAACATGTTCTGGAACTCGGCCCTGACGTTGAGGTTGACTCTGCCTTCTTTCGCGAGCCGGAAGTTCCGCCCGAGGCTGATGCTCTCGGCCGGCTGGCGCTGCCAGCGGTAGTCGTTATAGTAGGGCGCCGAGGTCCCGAAGGTTCCCGCGGGTGCGTCGGTCCAGGCTGCCGGATTCAGCACCAGTTGCGTAGTCGGGTCGAAACACTTGCAGTTGGGATCGAATAGCAACGGATTCGCTCCAGGCACCCGGTTGAAGAACGTGTTTGCGCCTCCAAAGGTCGCCGGGTTGTCCGTCCGGCGAATCTGGTTGAAGAAGCCGTTGCTCGAAGGAGGAGTTCGGATCACTTGACCGCTCTGATACCGCAAAAGCGTGCCCAGCGTCCAATCGCGCATGATCCAGGACAGCGCCTTCATTCCCGTGCCGTTACCTGCAAATCCGGGAGTCGTATAGTTCGCGGTGACCACCAGCATGAAGGGGCGGCTGAACGCTGAAACCTGCTTGTTCTGTTGGTAATTGAATACGTCGTTGATCAGGTTGGGCGCGGGCGTCAGATACGTTGTATCCGAGGCGACCCCCAGATTCAGCTCCTTCTGCCATGTGAAAGCTGCATCGGCGCTGAATCCGCGCGAAAAGCGCTTGGTCACCTTGGATTGCAGCGAGTCATACCAGGTCACGCCGAGCGGCGGGCCCAGGAACGGAGGCACTCCGGTCCACTGGGGATACGGGCGCAGCGCCTGCCCCAAAGTCTGGCCGGCCGGGAATCCTGGATAGACGTTATTCGGGTTCGCCAGCCAGGGGAAGCGGGAGATGACGGTGGGGGAACTGATCGGAGTCGTCAGGAGCGCGCGATCGCCAGGAACCGAAACGTCGATTCCATATTGCGATTTCAGACCGTCCGGTGTGAGCGGGTTGTAGCCCTGAACGAACAGTAACGGAGAGGTCCACCACACACCGCGGTTTCCTACATACGTAGCCTCGACAACCAGGTTGTGCGTCAGCTCGCGTTGCAGGCCGATGCTCCACTGGAAAATGCGCGGCGGACGGCCCGAGTTCCGGTCCACGTAAATGAAGGGCGATTGGGGCGGCCGAACCCCAGGCGCGACCTCATTGGGATAATTCGGGCGGAAGTCCGGCCAGAAGATCGGTGGATTTCCGAAGCGGTTTCCGGGAGCGTAGGGGTTCCCGTCCCGCAACAGGGTGGCCGGTTCTCCGTAAGAGACCGGGCTCACCGTATAAAAGTCTCCGACGTTGGGAGAAAGCTGCGCCTGGTTAGGAGCCGTTCCGTACGAAACGCCAACGCCGGCCCGGAATACGGTTTTCGGTGTGATCTGGTAGGCCGCTCCCAGACGCGGCCCGAATGCCCACGGATAATTGTGGTTATAGCTGCAATTGCATGTGGCCTGATAAACCACTGAACCCAAGCGGTTGCCGGCGGCGGGATTCGGCGTGCTAAACGCGGCATCCTGCATGCGGCCGTATTGTTCCTTGAGCAAAGTCACGTAGTCGTAGCGGAGGCCGTAATCGAGAGTAAACTTTCGCGTGACTTTCCATGTGTCCTGAACGTAGAGGCCAAGGGAATGATCGCCCAGCCGGTTGTTCGAACCGGGCCCGTGGTTCAACGAGAGACTCCGGCCCAGCAGGAAACTGGCGTAGCTGAATCCGGTGAACGCATTCGTGCCCTTGCCGTTCTCCCAGGGATCCGCGGTTTGCTGGGCCCCGAACCCGAGGTTCCCGTTGGCGCGCGCGTAGGTCAGGTTCGGGAATCCCTCGAACATCATCTCTCCGCCCATCTTGTATGTGTGGTTCCCCTTGACCCAAGTCAGGCTGGCGTTTTGCGTCGGCTTGATGTCTTCCAGGTACGCGTACGGATTGAAAATGCCGCCGACGTAGCTCATGCCGCCTTTGGACGCATCGGAACCGATCGAAAGCCAGGGGAACAGATTGGCCGCAGCGAAGTTTCCCGCCCATCCAAGCGAACTTTGATTAAACGCCGGGGTGAGGTTGGGTTGGGTCGTGTAGAGCAGCCCGGCTCCAAAGTGGAGCAGGATGGTCGGCGTGACGCCCTGGTCGTAATTCACGCGCACGGTGTGCGATTTGCTGTCCTGGATCACCGAATTGGTGA
>JBAIXM010000054.1:0-1733 GCA_037916615.1 Bryobacterales bacterium | reverse complement strand
TGCTTAAAAGGCACATGCTCTACCACCTGAGCTACCGGCCCAACCTTGGGTAAAAGAGATGTTCTGAATCCGCGCGACTAGTGGCTGTGCGCGCGTACGATTCATCATATCAGGCGGCGCTTCTCCGCGCGCGCCGGCGGCTAAGCGCACCCGAGAGCCACCGCTGGCGATTCAAGAGATTTCCACGGGATGTGTTCGAAAACTCATCCGCGGCTGCGGCTGCGGTGAGTACCTCTACCTTTTCACGGGTGTCTCTCATCATACTGGTGACGCCTGGGTAGCAAGTATTTGCAGGGTTTTGGGGACCCAACCACAGGAAGTTCAAATTCGACTCAGAGGTTTCCACATGAAGAAGATGCTGTTGTGTTCCGCGTTCCTTTTCGCCGCGCTGGCCCTGCCGGCTGGAGCGCAATCGAAAAAATCCCTCAGAGGGGATATCCCCTTCGAGTTTTCGGTGGGAAGCTACACGCTTCCGGCCGGTTCCTATTCCATCGAACTGAAAGAGAACCTGATGTGGCTCACGAATTCCGAAACCGGCCAATCCATGGCGGCGACTCTGCTGCCCACGAGCTCGGCGAACGGGAATACGGAGCCGGCCATTGAGTTCCACAAGTACGGCGACAAAGTGTTCCTCTCGGCGGTCCGCGCTTCCGACGGCAGCCACGGCCTGCCGCCATCCAAGTCCGAACGCGAAATGAGCAAGGGCGCGACTCTCGCAGCTGTTCGCGTCGGCTTAACGTCCAAGTAGCCGGATCTTCCGTTTACAGGAACGCCATGGTCTTGATGCCGGAAACGTCGAATCGCTTCCGGCATCGAAGGTTCTTGCAGCCCACTTTGTCGTCCATCAGGACCATGTAGGTCTGGGCCTTCTGGAAACGCGCGCGGTCGCGCTCGTCGGCGCCGGGCGGGATGCGGTCCTTCTTCTTGCGGATCATCCACCGCAGTTCGTAGGATTCCGTGCCGCGGCAATACGGGCAGGTCAACTGGGCCAGCCTGGTCGCCGCCTCGTCGGTATAGAAGGCGCGTTCGTCCATCGCTCGCCTCTAGCGCTCAGCGATCGGAATCCAGGTCTGGCCGTCCGGGTTGCCCTTGTACTCGGCGCGGGGGCGGATCAGGCGATTGTTGTGGTACTGCTCGAGCACGTGCGCCGTCCAGCCCGACATACGGCTCACGGCGAAGATCGGCGTATAGAGATCGATCGGGATGCCCAGCGAGTAATACGAGGAAGCCGAATAGAAGTCCACGTTCGGAACCAGCCCCTTGATCTCCTTGACGGTTTCCTCCATGCGCCGCGAGAGCCGGAACAGTTTCTCGTGCCCGGTGCGCTTCCCCAACTCCTCGGAAAGCACGCGCAGATGCGTGGCGCGCGGATCCTCCGTGCGATAGACGCGGTGCCCGAACCCGGGAATCTTGACCTTTCGCGCCAACGTGTTCTTGACGCGGTCTACGGCTTCCTCTTCGTCGCCCAGGCTGAGCAGCCACTTGATCACGTCCTGGTTGGCGCCGCCGTGCAGAGGGCCTTTCAGCGCGCCGATGCCACTGGTCACCGCCGAGTAAATGTCGGAGAGCGTGGCCGCCGTCACGCGCGCCGCGAAAGTGGAGGCGTTCAGCTCGTGATCGGCATGCAGGGTCATGGCAACGTCGAATGCGCGCTCCATCACGTCATCCGGCCGCTTGCCCGAGAGCGTGTAGAGAAAGTTCGCGGAGAAACCCAGCTTCGGGTCGCCCTCCAC
>JBAIXM010000053.1:0-9091 GCA_037916615.1 Bryobacterales bacterium | reverse complement strand
GAACGTCGGCTGGATCTTCGCGCCCCCCGGAGCCTCGAGCTGTCCCGTGTGATACCGGTAAATGTAATCCGGATCTTTCAGGAGACTCCCGGTGAGAACCGCGACCACATCCGCTCCGCGATCAATCACGCCGCGCGCCGTCAGCTTGCGGATTCCGGCCAGCGTCGCCGCCGAGGCCGGCTCGCAGCCGATCCCGCATAGCCCGATCTGTGCTTTCGCGTCCGCGATCTCCTGCTCGCTGACCTTTTCGACGGTGCCTCCGGACGTCTGCACTTCGTAAAGCGCCTTCGGCCAGGACACCGGATCGCCGATGCGGATCGCGGTCGCAAGGGTCTCGGGTTTGGCCACCGCGCACAAGCTGCCGTGTTCGCCGCTCGATTCGCGCGTCCACAGTTCGTAAAACGGAGCCGCTCCTTCGGCCTGGATCACTGCCAGCCGCGGAAGACGATCGATCAGCCCGGCATCTTTTGCCTCGCGCAACGCCTTCCCGAAAGCCGAAACATTGCCCAGATTGCCGCCCGGCAGAACTACCCAATCCGGCACGCGCCAGTCGCGCTGATCGAGCATCTCGAACATGATGCTCTTCTGACCTTCGATGCGGAACGGGTTCACCGAATTCAGCAGATAGATTCCGAGCCGCTCGGCCAGCACGCGCACCAGTTTCAGGATCTGGTCGAAATTGGCTTCCACTTGAAGCGTCTTTGCGCCGTATTCCAGCGCCTGCGCGAGTTTGCCAAACGAAATGTTTCCGTGCGGCAGGAAGATCAGCGCTTCAAGGCCTGCCGCCGCGGCGTACGCCGCCATCGACGCCGATGTATTGCCGGTCGAAACGCAGGCCACACGCCGCATCCCTAAGCGGCGCGCCTGAGAAGCCCCGCAGGTCATTCCGTTGTCCTTGAACGATCCGGTCGGGTTGAATCCCTGATGCTTGAACGTGACCCGGTCGAGGCCTCCGTATTTCGCCGCGATCGCCCCGTCCAGCAGCGGCGTGTTCCCCTCGCGCAGCGTGACCACGTGCCGGTAATCGTCCAGGAACGGAAACAGTTCGCGATAGCGCCAGACGCCGCTCTGGTCGAGCGGAGCGTTGCTCATGCGCCGCTCGCGAAACGTGCGTGTGAGTTTCTCCGGGTCCGCATCCAGACGGCCGTAGCCCGCCTCGATCAGCCCGCCGCATTGCGGGCAGTTGTAGAGGACCTCGGTGATCGCGTACCGCGCGCGGCAAGCCGGGTTGAAACAAACCAGCTCTGCTGCGGCGGTTTGCGTTGCGGAAGCCATATCTCTTAACTTTAAACGATGCTTGCCGTTCACCTCGAATCCGGACGCGTGCGCCTGCGCAACGTGCCGCTTCCGCGCGTGCCCGAAGGCTTCGCGCGCATCCGGTTGCTCGCCGCAGGCATCTGTTCCACCGATCTCGAATTGCAGCGCGGCTATTACGGGTTCTCCGGCACGCCGGGGCACGAATTCGTAGGCGAGGTCACCGAAGCCGCCGATAAATCATGGGTTGGAAAACGTGTGGTCGGCGAAATCAATCTCGCCTGCGGCCACTGCGGCTGGTGCCGGCGCGGACTCGGCCGGCACTGCCCGACCCGCACGGTTCTGGGGATCGTGAAGCACCCCGGCGCATTTCGAGAATTCCTCACCTTGCCGATCCGCAACCTGCACCGTGTTCCGTCTTCCATCTCCACGGAAGAAGCCGTGTTCGTCGAGCCGGTGGCCGCGGCCTGCGAAATCCTCGATCAGGTGAAGATCCCGAAAGGCGAGCGCGTGGCTGTTTTGGGCGACGGCAAGCTCGGCCTGCTGGTTTCGCAGGTGCTTCAGGCGCGCGGCGCGCGCGTGCATCTGTTCGGAAAACATCGCGACAAAATGCGGCTGGTCGAACCTTCCGGCGTGGCCACAGAAGTTGTCCCAAAGAAATTGCCCGCAGCCGCATGGCCGGTTGTCGTCGATGCCACCGGCTCTTCGGCGGGCTTGGCGGCGGCGCTCTCGATGTGCATCCCGCGTGGCACGGTGATCATGAAATCCACGGTACACGGGCTGGTTGCTATCGACACCGCCCCGGCGATCGTCAACGAGATCACGCTGGTCGGATCGCGCTGCGGACGCTTCGAAGCGGCCCTGCCGCTGCTTTCCTCGCACAAGGTCCGCGTGAAAGAAATGATCTCGGATGAATTTCCGCTCGACCGAGCCCCGGAAGCCTTCGCGCAAGCCGCAAAGAAAGGCGTGTTGAAGGTTTTGTTGCGGCCCCCGCGTTAGCCTGTCTACTGAATATCCGGCGATGTGAGCAGCGGAAACGAGCTAAACGTCCCCTGCGGGCTGAACCGCAACCCCACCCCCGTGATCCCGCCGCTGCCCGAAAGATAGATGCTCCCGGTCTGACCGGCGGTTCCCTGGAAGCGATCCGGCACCGCGAACGCGATCCGAGCCAGCGGCGGCAGCGTGATCGTCACCGCCGGTCCCACTTGCTGGCCGCTCAGATCGCGAGCCGTTGCGGTGATGGTCAGCGTCAGGGTCGAGCTGGGATTCGCCAGCGCCGCGCCCGTAACGAATCCGTTCGCGTTGTCGTAAAGCATCACGAAGCGGTTCTGCTTCGGATCCATGAAAGGCACGATCGCCTCGGAAGAGCCGGTCGAAAGCGTCTGCCGGAAAATCGCAAAGCCGGATAGCCGCGAGGCGTTGGGCGAGTTCGGCACCAATACCGCCCAGCCTTGCTGCAGCGCATCGGCGCCGGCCGTCTGAATCTCCTGCGTTTCGCCGGCCGCAAGCGTGCGCGTGATCGACCCCACAAGTCCCGCTCCCTGGATCGGCATGGTCCGAGGCGTTCCATCCGCGTTGTAGAAGCTCATCGTGAAGCCGTCGCTGGTGGAAGAAAGGTTGGTGACGAAAATATCCATGCTCCACTGGCCGCCGCCGGCGACGAACTGGGAGATGAGCTGGGCGTTATCCGGCACCAGAATTTGTCCGGCCCCGGCCTGCCGCACCGTGAAGACCTGGCCTCCGATCGTGATCACGCCGATCCGGGCCGCGCCCGTGTTCACCGCAACCTGGAAGCCCACTAATCCCGAGCTGATCCCCGAACCATGCGAAGTGATCGTGATCCAGGGCGCGCTGGCCACTGCTGTCCAGGCGCATGCAGGAGTCGAAAGCACGCTGATCGATCCCCCCCCGCCCGCGGAGGTCAGAGAGATTTCGGACGTCTCGATGTTGTACTGGCACCCCACAGTAGTGTTCGCAATCAGGAAACCCGAGCTTGCCAGGCCCAGTGTCGAGACCCGGATCGCGATGTAGTAGGTGCCGGATGGCATCGGCGTACCGCTGATCACAACCGATTCGTTTCCGCCTACGCTTTCCGAGCGATAGTCCGCCAGGATGCTTCCGTCGTCGCCATACCCGACCGGTTGGCCGTAGCGGACGTAGAGATCCAGATCGAACATCGAACTCAGGTCGATCTCCAAGCGCGTGGCGCCCGCGGGAACCTTGATGGAATAGGAATACGTGTCCGAGAACAAGGTGGGAACGGTAACAATCGGGAACGCCACCGACACCAATGAGCCGGATTGCAGCGGTGTCGGAGGAACCGACTGTGCATGAAGGAAAGAAACACCTGCGAGGATCGAACAGCAGAGTAGTTTCATGGCTCTCTGTAAATCGTCGGATTTACCGGCCCACTTTAACGAGGCACAACACCGGCCAGCTCCGGCCTAAGGCCGGGGCGCTAATGCCCGCCGAAATACCACACCCGAACGACGTGCCCCCACAAAGCCACCACCAGCCCCGCCAGTCCGATAAAGCTGCCGAACGGAAGCTCATAAGTGGACATATCCTTCTTGGCGATCAGCACGTACGCGACGCCCGTCACCGAGCCCAGAACAGACGCCAGGATCAGCGTCAGCAGCGTCTCCTGAAACCCCAGGAATGCGCCGATCATGGCGATCATTTTCACGTCGCCGAATCCCATGCCCTCGCGATGGCGGATCTTTTCGTACAGCCACCCGACCAGCCAGATCGCTCCGCCCGCTACCCAGGCGCTTACCAGAGCTTCTGCGACCGAGGCCATGCGCAAGCCCAGCGCGCCAGATAAGAAGAACGTCACGATCCCGGAGTCGATCGGCACCACGGCGGCGAACACGATCCCGACCACCGCTCCGCCCAGTGTAAATTCGTCGGGCAGGATACGTTCCTCAAAATCGGTTGCGAGCAGCGTGATCAGGATCGCGCTGAAGATCGCATATTTGAGCGCCGCCAGCGTGAGCCCCAGCCCGAGTACGCAGATCGCGAAAGCCGCCCCGGTGGCGGCTTCCACAAGCAGGTAGCGCAGGGGAATCCTCGCCTTGCAATGCCGGCACCGTCCCCCCAAAATCAAATAGCTCGCGACCGGAATGTTGTCGTACCAGGCGACCGGCTTTTCGCACTGCGGGCAGTAGGAACGCGGGCGCACCACCGAAAGGTCGCGCGGCAGACGATACACGCAAACGTTTAGAAAGCTCCCGATCAACAGCCCCGCCAGAAACGCCAGCGCCACTTCCAGCATGCTTGAAAATCCTCACCGGCCGGGCGACATGAACCGGGCCTTCGCGTATTTAACAAAGTTGTACAGCGCCGCCATATTCGCGATCGCCAGCCCTTCGATCCCATCCAGGAACCCGGCGTGCACCACGTAGCTTCGGAAAAACGTCCAGGGCGGTTCGAAGATAAGACGTCCCCAGGTGACTTTTTGGCCGTTGGCAAGAAGCTGCTCGGCCGCCAGCGTCGTGTAGCGGTCCATCACTTTCAGGTGCTCCGAAAGCGAATCGCAGGTAAAGTGCAGAAGATTCGATTCCAGGTGCCCGATTCGTCCGTTCACCTTGACAGACTCATGCACGTATTCGCCGTGCCAGCAGGCTTTCCGGCGGTCATACAGCCGAACTTTGCGATCGGGATACCAGCCCGAGTGCCGGATCCAGCGTCCCAGGTATTGCGCCATCCGCGGCATCGTATAGGCATCGAACTGCGGCCCGTTTTTCTTGAGCCTCCAGATCTCGCCCTCCAGGGCCTCGCTGAGCGATTCGTCTGCGTCCAGCGACAGGATCCAATCGTGCGCGGCATTTTCCGCCGCCAGGTTCTTCTGCTTGGCGTACCCGGGCCACGGGCTGTCCATCACGCGCGCTCCCAGCTTCTCGGCGATCTCCACGGTCCGGTCCGTCGAGCCGCTATCCACTACCAGGATCTCGTCAGCGCAGCGCAGGCTCTCGATCGCGCGCGGCAGGTTGCGCTCTTCGTTGTAGGTGATGATGGTCGCGGAGATTTTCACGGGCGTTTAAGGAAGCGAGTGGACGGGCGCCGCCGTGAACGAGAGGATGAAAATGGCCAGCGCGGCCAGCGCCAGCCGCGTTCGAAGTCCACCCAAAGGAGTCGGATCCACAATCGCTGGATGCCGCATCCCGAAGAAAAACAGCAATGCTGCCCACAGCAGCCAGCTATAGGCGACGAACACGCCCATCAGAACTAAAACAAAGATGAAGAAACGCGACAGATACTTCGCGCGTTCCCCGAGCACCGCGTAGAGGATATGTCCGCCGTCCAATTGGCCGATCGGCAGCAGGTTCAAAGCTGTTGCCAGCAATCCAGCCCACGCTGCCCGCGCGACGGGATGCAAGTAGATGTCCTCCGGGGAGACTCCATGAAATCGGACCCACTCCATCAGCCTGATAACCAGTGGCGTTCCGAACGCCAGATCGCCGGCCCGGCCGATGCCCGGAACCACCTTCGATAACGCCACTCCCGCGATAAGAGGCGAGACCAGGGCCACAAACCCGGCCAGCGGACCAGCGATTCCGATGTCGAACAGGATGCGCTTGGAAAGAATCGGCGAGCGGATGCGGATGAACGCGCCCAGAGTGCCGATCAGCGTGGGAAACGGCAGGAAAAATGGCAGCGTCACATCCACCAGGTAATAGCGGGCGGTCAGATAGTGTCCGAACTCATGCGCCAGCAGGATCGTGAGCAGTGTCAGCGAGAACGGTAATCCCGCCACCAAATACGAAGGCTCCTGCCACATGCGGACGTAACCGTTGAAGAGTTCGCCCAAATCGATCGGCCTGCTCTGCGCGAAGCTGTGCGCCATCCCCGCGCCGACCACTGTAGTGCTGAGCAGCGTCAAAACCAGCAGCAGCGCATGCACCCAATAGCGATGCTGGGGTCTTGGACGAAAGTCTTCAGCGAGCGCAAACAGGCCGCCTTCCGGAGCAGTAGGCGTCGCCCGGAATGGCGGCAGAAACGGTGGGCCGTTGGTGGACACAGAGCCCGCAGACAACTACTGGAGCGTCTGCAGCTCCTTGCCGGGCTTGAAGCGAACCGCTTTGCCGGGTGGAATCGCTACTTCCGCGCCGGTTCGCGGGTTACGGCCGATCCCGGTCTTACGCGGGCGCACGTTGAAGATGCCGAATCCTCTAAGTTCGATTCGTTCGCCCCGCCCCAGAGAGCGTTTCATGCTCTCAAAAACGGTTTCCACGGCCATCTCCGCCTTCGTCTTGGTGATGCCCGTCCGGTTGACCACTTCGTTGATGATGTCCAGTTTAATCAAGCCGTCCTCCCCGTTTCACCCGATACGCACAAGCAAACCCCATGATAGGATTAGGGTTATCTCATTGTCAAGTCAGCCATATCTGTTCGTCTACGGCTCGCTGAAGAGCAACTTCCGCAATCCTTTCGCGCGGCGATTGAGGCGTGAAGCCAAGCTCCTGGGACCTGCGCGGATGAGAGGACGGCTCTATCGCGTGCGCCGGTATCCGGGAATGCGTCCGGCGCGTGATGCAGATGACGTCGTATGGGGGGAACTCTACCGGCTACACCATCCGGCGAAGACATTCCACATTTTGGACGCCTACGAGGGAGAACACGAATACCGGCGCGAGCTTCGCCTCGCGACTCGGGAATCCGGTCGTCCGGTCCCGGTATGGGCCTACGTCTATCGCTTCGCGCTGCCCGCGCACCGCCGCCTTGCGGGCGAATGGAAGTAGGACCGTCTGTCCTACCCGTTTCGCTTCCGGATTTCTATATTCAGCCGCTTGATCTTTTGATTCAGCGTCGAAAGCGGGATGCGCAAAGCCTCGGCCGCCGCCGTCTGGCTCCAGTCGGAGGCTTCCAGTTGCTCCAGGATCTTGCGTCTCTCAAAATCGGCGACGATTTCGAACAATGAAGCATCCGCCGGCAGTTTCCCGCTTTCGTCGCTGCGGATTCGCATCCCCCTGGCTTCGAGCAGATGCTCCGGCAGCACATCTACAGGTACGTTGGTGGCCGACGCCAGCACGACAGCCCGTTCGACCACGTTTTCCAGCTCGCGCACATTCCCCGGCCAGGTATGATCCATCAGAATCTGCATGGCGTCGGGCTCGAAGTGCAGCCTGGAGCGGTTGTGCTCGTCCAGAAACTTCTCGTTTTCGCGGCAGTATTTGGTAAAGAAATGCTCGACCAGGGCAGGGATGTCTTCCTTGCGCTCGCGAAGCGGCGGCAGGGCTAGGTTGATGACATTCAGCCGGTAATAGAGATCCTCGCGGAATCTTCCGTCTTCCACCAGCTTTTTCAAATCCGCGTTGGTCGCGGCCACGATGCGCACGTCGACCTTCACCGTCTCGGCGGAGCCGACCGGCATGAATTCGCGTTCCTGGATCACGCGCAGGAGTTTGGTCTGCGTCTCCAGCGAAATCGTTCCGATCTCATCGAAGAAAATCGTTCCGTGATCGGCGACTTCGAAGTACCCCTTCCGCGCCGCCAGAGCGCCCGTGAACGCGCCTTTCACGTGCCCGAACAGCGCCGATTCCAGCAGGTCCGGAGGCACCGAACCGGAGTGCACCGGCACAAACGGATGTTCCGCGCGCGCCGAATGCGCGTGGATCGCGTTGGCGATCAGCTCTTTTCCTGTTCCGGTTTCGCCGGTAATCAGGATGGTCGCGCGGCTGGTGGCCACCTGTCCCACCAGGTCGAGAATCCGCAGCATCCGCTCGCTCTTGCCGACGATGTTCGGAAAGCTGTAACGTTGCTTCAACGCGCGCTTGAGCTCGGTGTTTTCCCGCTCCAGCCGCCGCGCGGCGATCATGTGGTCGATCTCGACCAGCAGCTTTTCGTTGTCCCAGGGCTTCGGGAAATAATCGTTCGCGCCGCGTTTGAGCGCGTCCACCGCCACTTCGACCGAGCCGTATGCGGTGATCATCACGATGGGGGTTTCGCGGTCGCGCGCCCGGACTTCCTCGAGCACCTGCATTCCGCTCTTATCCGGCATCATGAGATCGAGCAACACCAGATCGTACGGCGAGCTCTCCAGCTTCTTGAGCCCCTCCGTAGCGTTCGCGGCCAGTTCCACACGATAGTTTTCGCTCGAAAGCAGCGCTTCCAGGCTGTCCCGGATATCGGGCTCGTCGTCGATTACAAGGATGCGCCCCCGCACGGCATCCGCTGTGAGCACATCGGGCGGAAAATTAGCGACCGTGTCTGCCATTACTGGATTAGTCTGTCAGACTTGGCGACGATCGTCGCCGGAACAGAGGCTGTAACCTGGGCCCGCGCGGTTGGCGCGGACATTGCCGCGACGGCCGGAACGGGCGAGGCCACCTGGGGCTGATCGCGCTTGCTGGCCGGCTCCGGCGCGGCGGTGGCGGTGGGGAACGTCAGCGCGAACTGCGTTCCCTTGCCGGGCTGGCTCTGCACGGCGATGTCGCCGCCATGCTCGCGCACAATCCCGTAGCTCACCGAAAGCCCCAGGCCCGTTCCTTTTCGCGCGCCCTTAGTGGTGAAGAACGGGTCGAAAATGCGCGTCAAGTTCTCGGGGGCGATACCCGTCCCCGTGTCGCGCAGTGTGACTTGTACGGTTCCGTTCCACCGGCCGGTTTCGATGCGGAGCGTGCCTCCGGAATCCATTGCATCCCGCGCGTTCAGGAACAAATTCAAGAACACCTGTTGCAGCTTGCCCGGACTTCCCTTGATGGAGGCGATGCCTTCCTCCAGGTTCAAATCCACTTTTACGCCGCTCTTGGTGAACTGGTGCTCCACCAGCGTCAGCGTTTCGCGAACCACCTTGTTCAAATCCACGGCGACAAATTCTGTCGGGGCCGTGCGGGAG
>JBAIXM010000052.1:0-5889 GCA_037916615.1 Bryobacterales bacterium | reverse complement strand
CAGAGTGATCGCGGCAAACGTGAACCAGCACGCGATTCCCATGAGGATGAGCACCGGGAAGCGGGCGGGATCGAGCAGATCGGCGTATAAACCGCTGTCCGCTTCCACGGCAGCCGCTGCGTAAACGGCCAGCGCAAAGCCCGCGGTCACGCTTAAGTAAAGAATCATTCGGCAGCGAGGAAGGACCAAGGCCCACGGGATCGTCCAATCAAGATACTGAAGTCCGAATCCGGGCGAGAGCAGGATGAAACAGAATGCGCTCAGGCCGATTTGCTCGAAGAGTCTTCGTCTATAGAAAAGAGGCAGACTGGCTGCCGTCACCACGGCGACCCATTTTGCGCCAGGAAGATAGTAGGGGCTGGCGTCCGCCAAAGTTGAAATCAGGCTGAACCCCCACAGGCCCGAAGCGCCGCTATAGGCTAGCATCCTGCTCAAAATCAGCCCAGGTTCCTGTACGATGAACGGCATCGCGAGCGCCATCCACACAGCGAGGCCGATCCCGCACCACAGCAGGCGCGCAGCCGAGGTGCGCGATCGCATCAGGATCGCCGGGGCGAAGATCAGCGGCACCAGCTTCACGCTGCACGCTGCTCCAAATGCAACGGCTGAACCCGTCACCCTTCCACGCTCCGCGAAACAGACCGCAGCAGCCAGAAAAAACATCATCAGCGGATCGGTGTTGCCATGGAATCCCGAGATTAAGATGGAAACAGGCGCAATCGCGAACAGGAGAAGCGCGCTGTGACGCTCGGGAAACATGCTCCGTAGAAGCATGAGCGTGCCCAGATCCGCGAACCCGCACGCCGCGCGAAGCCAGAAGCGCAGCGGCCACCCGGATGTATCCTGTAACAGGCCCAAGAGCCGCAATCCGTGGAGCACCGCGGGAGCGTGGACAAAGGCCTGGCGCTGGGAAATCCGCCCGGCGGGCGACGCGTACTGGACGCCAGAGCGATAAAGCTCGGCAAACCCGGCCGTTCGCAGCGCAATCAAGTCGCGCTCCCAGGTGCGGGCATCGTTCGAGCCCGTCGTGAAAGCCGCCAGGACAAGTTTCAGAATAAACGCCAGCATCGCGGCCGGCCAAAGCAGCCTCCCAAAGCCGGGATGCGCGTCAACCGGAGCGGCCATCGGGGTCTTCGGGCTTGGCGAGGAATACGAACTGGTACGCGAAGAGCCGCGGCAGGATTCTGGTAATCCAGATGAGACAGCGGTTAAGCATCCGATGCAGCTTGCCCCCGGATACAAGGCCAAGCGCCAGATCGATGGGGATGACCGTGCTTTCTTCCTTTATGATCCGGTAGCCGCTGTTCCGCAGAAAAAGGCGAGCCATGCTCCGCGTGAAGAATCTCAGGTGGGTCCGGTCGAGGATGCCGCGCTCGGCGTACTCGAAGCGTCCGAACAAAAGCTGAAGCCGGATCGCGAGGTTGGCCACGTTCGGCAGCGAGACCACCACTGCGCCGCCCGATTTCAGCAGCGGGCGGAATTCCCGGAGCATACGCCCCGGCTCTCGCAGGTGTTCGAGCACGTCCAAGAACAAGATCCGATCGAAGCTCCCGGCTCGAAGTTGCCGGGTAAATGGCGTCAGATCGGCGTCGAGATCGCCCTGAATGTATTGCTGAAATGCGTCCTGGCGTTCCGGCTGGGAAAGCCGGTCGATGCCGGTCACGCGGTTCCCTTGTTTCGTCAACTCTGCGGCGAAATATCCGTTGCCGCATCCCACGTCCAGAACGTCGTTTCCCGTCCCGGCCATGCGGCGGGCGCAGTCGTGACTCGAGCTTGCGGTCAGCTTGATCGGATAATGCGAAAAATACTCTTCGAATTCCGGATGGCGCGCAACCGACCGGCACGCGTCTAGGTAATGCCGCACTGCACGGACGACATTGCGGGCGTACCGCAGGCCGTTCACATGGCAGATTTCCGAGCCATAGTACGTTGGAATCGGGATTTCGCGGATCGAATAGCGCTGGTGATGCAGTTTGATGATGATCTCGGTATCGAAATGAAAATCGTCGCTCATCCGCGAGAGATCGATCCTTCGCAGCGCGTCCAGGCTGTAGGCGCGATAACCGCTGTGGAATTCGCTCAGGTGCATTCCAAGAGCGTGGTTTTCCATAGCTGAAAGGATGCGGTTCCCGATGTATTTGTAAAGGGGCATTCCGCCTCGCAGCGGTCCCCCATATTTTCCGAGCATCCGTGATCCGAACACAGCGTCAGCCTGCCCGGAACAGATCGGATGATAGAGCTGCGCCAGGATTTCGGGTGCATACTGGCCGTCTCCGTGCAACAGAATGACAATATCGAAGCCCTTATCCAGGAAGTATCGGAATCCCGCTTTTTGATTGCCCCCATATCCCAAGTTCCTGGGATGCCTGAGGACCTGAAGCTTCGGCAGCATCCACAAGGTTTTCATGCCGACCGCCAGATCGTAGGTGGCATCCTGGCTGGCGTCGTCGATGACGGCGATTTCTTCCACGTTCCGCCAAACATTGGGCTTGATCCGGTGCAGCACGCCTGCCAGGGTGGCAACAGCGTTATAGGCAACGATCAGAATTCCGATGCGTTTCCCGCGGCAATCGGCGATTTCGCAGTCGTCTTCCGCGACGGCGCTGCGCAGGGCCGGGAGCGGCTCCCAGGCGAAGTCGAAGGACCGCGTCTTTTCGAAATCCCAGGCTAGGGGCGTGTCCATTCAACACCAGATCGAACGAAGATTACGGCCTGCGAATCCGCGTAGCGCTCTGACCATTCGGGCAAATACCTCAGCACGCGCACCAGCGGAGCCGATCGAGGCAGCAGGCAGAAATCGACGCCGTATCGATTCAAGATGCGCTCCGGGTCTTCGCGGAGCGTGACCAGCGCGCCGTAGTCGGCAAGCACGCCCGTCCAGGCATAAACATCGGCGCGACCATCGATGAAGACCTTCTGCTCCGGCAAGGCCCAACTCAGGTATCCGCCAAACGTGTACTCGTTGAGAATCCGGCCGGCGAGGCGCGAACTCCGGATAAACTCGACGGCCTGGACCGGATTGCCGCGCTCGATCTGCGAAACCAGCTCTGCGCGGGCCGGAAACGCGGCGATGGCGGCTACTACCGATGCCCCGATGAAGACTGCATTCGGAACGGCGCGATCGCGCTCCGGGCGATAGTCATCCCATAAATCCGCGACTTGGCGGCATAGGATCGGCGCGGCAACCACGCCCCAGGCGAACAGCAAGCGCTGGTGCAAAACCGCCATGGCGAATGCCAGGGCCAGCAGGATCATTTCGTCCACATAGAGGACCGTGCGGCGCACCAGCGCGACCAGCAAGATCGTCGCGGCAAGTCCTAGAAGACCGAAAGCGCGCACATCGTCGAATGCCAGGCTCTGCCACTCCGATACGGCTCCAAGCGGCATGCGCGGATCGAACACGGTCCGCAGGGGGTACGCGATCGCGGGCCACCCGACTGGATTCGCCCAAAGCGCTGCCAGCGACAGACCCGAGACCCATACGAGTGTTCGACGCTGTGCGGTATCCAGCGGGCGGGAGGCCAGCAAGCCGGCATTCCATTGGATCCGGCTGCAAATCAGCAACGCGGCGAGCACCGCGATTCCAAAAAAGAAAGACCCATGGACATTGACCCACAGGGCAAACAGCGCCGGCAGAAAAAAGAACCATCTTCGATCCTGTGATCGACCCAGGTGCAGAACTAAGAGTTCGCAGGCTAACAAGAGGTATCCCAGCAACTGCGGCCGAAGCGCCAGACCCGTGGTGGCGAAAAACCATGTCACGAGCGCGCCGAGGAATGCGATTTTCGCGTTACCAGAGTAGAGCCGGCACGACGCGTACTGAACCGCCAGCAGGGTCGCCGTAAGCACGCATAACAACAGCATCAGTCCGAAGTAGTCTCCCAGTCTGTAAGCGGCATAGATGCCGAGCTGAGACAGCCATTCGTGCGGCACCCAGGCGTGCTGGCTGGCGGTGAAGGATAGAAGGTCAGCGGTCGGTACCCGGCGCCCGGTCCAGATAATCTGGCCGATGCGCAAATGCCACCAAAGGTCCGGGTCGCTGAACCGGGACCGCACCGTGAGGACAGCCAGCGCCGCCAGCGAGGAGGACAACATCACCGGGAACGAAAAGACGCGCCGCAGCGTCCCCGCGATGGTGGATCCGGGCGGACCCGGAACGGCAAGAGTTTCTGCCGGACTCACGCAACCTCCGGAGTTTGCTCGTCCATCAGATCTTTGATCAGTCGATGGAGATAGGTTCGCGAGATGTGCAGGCTGCGGGCCGCGAGCGTTTTATTTCCGTTGCATTCCGCAACGGCCTTTTGCGCCAGCTTGACCTTGTAATCGCGCAACTGATCGTCAAACGATGCCGCGGGCATGGATTCGCCCACGCCGAGCAGGTCGGGCTGCTGCAAGTCTTCCGGCAGATGCTCGGGCCCGATGCTGTCGTCGTCCGTCAGAATGATGGCCTTCTGCACGACGTTCTCCAGCTCGCGAACATTGCCCGGCCAGCTGTAGTCCACCAGCAGGGCCATGGCGCCGGGCGTAATGCTTCTGACAGGTTTCCGGTAGATTTCGCTGTACTTCTCCAGGAAATGCCGCGCCAGGGTGGGGATGTCTTCGGTATGATCGCGCAACGAAGGCGCCTTGATGCCCATGACGTTCACGCGATAGTACAGATCCAGCCGGAAACGGCCTTCCTCGACCATCTTGGTCAAGTTTCGATGGGTGGCGAAAAGAATCCTCGCGTTGAGCGGCACAATCGTGCTCGAGCCAAGCCGGCTGAATTGCCTCTCCTGAAGCACACGCAAGAGCTTGACCTGAGTATGAGCGCTGAGTTCCCCGATCTCATCGAGGAAGAGCGTTCCCTGTCCGGCCTGCTCGAGGTATCCCTTGCGGCTGCCGACGGCCCCTGTAAACGCTCCTTTTTCGTAACCGAAAAGCTCCGCTTCGATGAGGGTTTCGGGAATCGCTCCGCAGGATACCGCGACAAAAGGAGCCTGCCGCCGCTCGCTCAAATTGTGAATTGCGCGCGCGATCAATTCTTTTCCGGTCCCGCTCTCTCCCGTGATCAGCACGAACGCGTTCAGACCGGCCACGCGCCGGATCGGGTCGTACACGTGCTGAAGCCTGGCGCTCGAACCGATGAGCTGATCGCATCCGGTAGCGGTGTTTTCCCGCAGTTGCTGGCTCATGCTCGCCAGATCGCGGCCCAAGCGGGAGTGCTCATAAGCCCTCCGCGCCACGATTTTCAATTCCGCCAAAGCCGGAGGCTTTCGAAAGTAGTCGTAGGCGCCGCGTTGCACCAGTTCCAAGGCCACATCGCGTTGATCGTCGCTGGCCATAACCACAATCGGCGCATCTGCGCCATGCATACGCTGGATGAACTCCCGGTGGGGCTCGGCTTCGTTGGATTCGAGATCCAGAATCAGAACGTGGCAGTGCTGGTTCCGGGTCAACTCTTCGACCTTGTCGGGGTCGGACTCCAAAGAAACTTCGAATTCGCTTCCCAATGTGGGCCCGAGCAGGAAAGGAAGCTTCTTGTTTTGCGAATAGAAGAGGAGACGAATCATTGTTCCGCTCACAAACGTTCATCGACCGAGATCGGCGCACAACGAAGACGGATTATCCCTGATGACCTATCCCAAGGAGATCGCTCACTGGTTGCCAGGAGTAGTATTCGGAAACAACGTTGCCAGAGCGGACACCGGCCCAGATACGAGCTCGATGCCGTTTTGCGTCGTGGCACGCAGCACGCCTGAGGGAAACCGCGCACACACCTCTTGCATGTATTCGCGATACTCCTTATCAGAAGAAGGCAGAGGGAAAAGGATGAAATTTCGAAACGAACTGGTTTTGAGATGCTGCAAGAGCTGCGTGTTCCGATTCTGCATCGCGAATACCACTGTT
>JBAIXM010000051.1:0-83454 GCA_037916615.1 Bryobacterales bacterium | reverse complement strand
CTGTCCTGGATCACCGAATTGGTGAATGGCGTCTGAAAGTCGTTGACCTGGGGCGAATAGGCGCGCGTCTGCGAGTAGTACCCGGAGAGCTTGATGGACGAACTCAGATTGTGGTCCAGTTTGATAGACGGGATCGTCGTGTGACGGTAGTTATCGTACGGCGGAGCCTCATAGTTATTGATCGCTTGCGTCGCCCGGGTGCCGGTCGGCAGCGGAATCATCGACTGTATTTTAAGCGCCACGGGATCCATGTCCGCGATCGGTATTCTGTTGCCGACATACGGATCCCGCACGGTCGAGCCGCCAACCTGGCGCGTGGTCTTCGGATCGAAGATCTGATTCTGAAACAGAGGGGTGCCGTTGGAATCCGTTGCGGGCTGTCCGGCGATTGTCAGCCGTCCTAACATCGCGTCACTGAAGTCGCCCTGCCGATACGCGAGTGTGGGAACCGTGTCCAGACCCGTACTGATCCTCTGGGTCTCGCGGAACTGTTCGAAATTGAAGAAGAAGAATGTCTTGTCGTGACCGTCGTAAAGCTTGGGGATGTCGATGGGGCCGCCGAAGGTGAATCCGTAGTCGTTCCTGCGCTGGCGATTGCGGATGTGGTGGCCGGTGCCATCGTTCGTAAACGGCACGGGAGAATTGAGCGCTTCGTTCACCAGGTAATCGTAGGCGCTGCCGTGGAACTGATTGGTGCCGGATTTCATCGTGTAGTTGAAGTACCCGCCGCCGGCCTGGCCGTATTCCGCCGCGAAGTTGCTGGTCTGGACAGTTACTTCCTGGATCGCGTCGAGGCCTGCCTGATTCACCTGGGTGAACTGGCGATGAATTCCGTTGGTCGCGTCCTGCCCTTCCACGCGGATCGAATACGTGCTGGAAGGCATGCCGTTCACGCGCAGGGTGTTGTCGCTGGCAAACTGCGTTCCCGGGAGCAGAGTCGCGGCCTGGAGTGGATTGCGGATGTTGCCGAGGCCGGTGGTCGATCCCAGTGTGATGGCCGGAAGATTATCGAGTTTGTCGGTAGAAACGTTATGGCTCAACTCGCCGCTTTCGGTTTTGAGCAACGGCGCGGCTTCGGTCACCGTGACCGATTCACTGGTTGCGCCCACCTCGAGCACCACGTCAATTCGCACGGTAGCCGCCACCTGCACGGTAAGATTCTGGCGAACGAATTTCTTGAAGCCAGGCACGGTCACCGTCATTTCATAAGTGCCTGCCGGCAATTGGGCGATGGTGTAATTGCCGGTTTCCGTGCTCGCCACTTCGAACACGGCGCCGGTTGCTATGTTCTTCGCTTCCACTTTTCCCGCGGCGACCACCGCTCCCGCTGGGTCGGCAATGGTTCCCGTGATCGTGCCGCGGTCGCTCTGCGCGGACACCGCGACGGCCAACAGCAGCAGAGCGGTACTAATGCGAAAGAAGCGCATGTTACGTCCCCTTGCAGTTACGATTTTGCCTTGGTAAACCCCTTCCCACGAGAGACCAAAGCTCGAATCAGCATACTCCCGCGCTAGCTGAGAATCAAGCGGCGCGAACGTTTATAATCCGGTACATGAGGCTCGCGTTCGCCGCTTTGCTCCTGGCCTCCACTTGCTTTGCGGATCTCGTCGACGATGTGCGCGGCGCGCTCGCGCGAAACGACTTCGCAAACGCCGATCGCATGGTGACGGCCTACCAGCGTTCTCGCGGCGTGACCTCGGAACTGGCTAACGCCGTCGGATGGGAGGCGCGCGCCGCTCTGGATTCCAGGAAGCTGGAGCGCGCCGCAAACTATGCCGCACAGACTCGCAAGATGGCTCTGCCCAACGTGAGCGGCCCGCGCAGGGATCATGAAGATTGGTTGTACGCCCTCGGCGCGTCCATTGAAGTCCAGGCCCAGGTGATGGCCGCGCGAGGCGAAACCGCCGAGGCGGTCCTGTTTCTACAGAATGAGCTGAAAACCTACGGCGCCACCTCGCTGCACGAACGGATCCAGAAGAATCTCAACCTGCTGAGTGTCGAAGGCAAGCCCGCGCCGGCGCTCGAATCCGCGGTGTGGTTCGGCCCCAAGCCGCCCACGCTCGCCAGCCTGCGTGGCAAAGCGATTCTGCTGTTCTTCTGGGCCCACTGGTGTCCGGACTGCAAAGCCGATGTGCCGGTCATCGCCGCGCTGATGAAAAAATACGGGCCGCGAGGGCTCGCGCTGATCGGCCCCACGCGCTACTACGGCTACGTGGCCAATGGCGCGGATGCGCCGCCTGCGGTCGAAAAGCCTTATATCGACCAGATCCGGCGCCAGTATTACTCGCCGCTCGGTGACATGCCCGTGCCGCTCAGCAACGCGAATTTCAATCGCTACGGCGCCAGCACGACGCCGACCCTGGTTTTGATCGATCGCGCGGGGATCGTCCGCTGGTATCACCCCGGCTCGGCCAACGAGCGCGATCTGGTTCTGCATATCGAGGCGGTCCTGCGATGAAGGGTCGTATTGCCGCCGCATTCCTGCTGGTTTTTTGGAGCGCGTCTGCGTTCCAGGCTCCCCCCACGCATCCGGTCAGCGGGCGCAAGATCGCCGGCGTCATGGGAATGAGCGGAGCGGACTGGCTCGTCCGGCCCGAGCGCGAAGCCGAGGAGCAGCCCGAGAAAGCTCTCGACGCGCT
Source organism: Bryobacterales bacterium (assembly GCA_037916615.1). GTDB lineage: Bacteria > Acidobacteriota > Terriglobia > Bryobacterales > Bryobacteraceae > Palsa-187. The sequence continues at coordinate 80,815 of JBAIXM010000051.1, read as the reverse complement.
GAAGCTGCGGCCAGGCATGGTGGTGGCCGATATCGGCGCGGGCGTTGGATATATGAGCCTGAGAATGGCCCGGCGCGTAGGTCCGGCGGGCAAAGTTTACGCCAACGATCTCCAGCCGGAAATGCTGGCGAAGCTGCGCGAGAACGCGGCCAAGGCCAAGCTCGACAATATCGTCACCGTGCTGGGCGATACCGCCGATCCCAAGCTGCCGGCCAGCACGATGGATTTGGTTGTACTCGTCGACGTCTACCACGAGTTTTCGCAGCCCCAGCAGATGCTGCGGAAGATCCGCGACACGCTGAAGCCAGACGGAAGACTGGTGCTGCTCGAATACCGCGCCGAGGATCCCAACGTTCCGATCCTGCCCGAGCACAAAATGACCGTGGCGCAAGTGAAGGCCGAAATCGAACCGGAGGGATTCGTTTTGCGGCCGGCAATCGAGACGCTGCCGCGGCAGCATATCCTGATCTTGACCAAGGCTGCCGCGAAGGCAGCAGGTACTTCCCGTTAGGGCTTTAACTGCTTCTCGGCTTCCAGCACCAGCTCGTGCAGCCCTCCGCCGCCCTTGGCGACGTATTCATGGAGCTGTTTCTTCATCCGAGGCTCCCAGTACATCTTGAGATGCCGGGTGACGCTGGCCACCGCTTCCTCATGCGGATAAGCGGCGAAATTGAGGGCGATCTGGTTCGCCCGGTGAACCATGTTGTGCGGATCCATCTTTGCTTTAGCGATTAGCGGTCGATCTGGGTCGTCAGACGCCGGGTCTCCTGATAGTGCTCTTGCCACGGAGAGATCTTCTTGGCGAGCGACACCTGAACGGCCGTAACCTTGTACTCGGGACAGCCGGTGGCCCAGTCTTCGAACTCCGTGGTGACCACGTTCGCTCCGGTGAACATGTGGTGAAACGTGGTGTAGACCACGCCCGGCTGCATGCGCTCGGAGATCTTTGCCTTGAGCGTAGTTTCGCCCGCGCGGCTGATGAGCGACACCAGATCGCCGTCGTTGATCCCGCGATTCTCGGCATCGATCTCGTGAATCTCCAGGATGTCTTCGGGGTGCCACACGTTGTTGCCGGTGCGCGCGGTCTGCGCGCCCACGTTGTACTGGGTCAGAATCCGGCCCGTGGTCAGAATGAGCGGGAAGCGGTCCGTGGTGCGCTCATCCGTCGGAACGAATTCCGTGATGACGAACTTGCCCTTGCCGCGAACGAACCCGCCGATGTGCATCACCGGGGTTCCCTCGGGAGCTTTCTCGTTGCACGGCCATTGCACGCTGCCCAGTTCATCGATTTTTTCGTACGTCACGCCCGCGAAGGTTGGGGTGAGGCGTGCGATTTCGTCCATGATTTCGGACGGATGCGTGTAATGCATGGGGTAGCCCATGGCATTGGAGATCGCCTGGGTGATCTCCCAGTCGCCCATGCCCGCCATCGGCGCGATCGCCTTGCGCACGCGGCTGATGCGGCGCTCGGCGTTGGTGAAGGTCCCGTCCTTTTCGAGGAACGACGCGCCCGGCAGGAACACATGCGCGAAACTGGCGGTCTCATTCAGGAACAAGTCCTGCACCACCACGCATTCCATGTTGCTCAGACCGGCGGTGATGTGCTGCGTGTTGGGATCGGACTGCGCGATATCCTCGCCTTGCACGTAGATGCCTTTGAAGGTGCCGTCGATGGCGGCATCGATCATGTTCGAGATGCGCAATCCCGGCTCGGCTTGCAGCGGCACGCCCCACGCTTTCTCGAACATCTCGCGGACCGAATCGTCGGAGACGTGACGGTAGCCCGAGTATTCGTGCGGGAACGAACCCATGTCGCAGGATCCCTGCACGTTGTTCTGGCCGCGCAGCGGATTCACGCCCACGCCGACTTTCCCGATATTCCCGGTCGCCATGGCCAGATTCGCCATTCCGATGACCATGGTCGAGCCCTGGCTGTGCTCGGTAACGCCCAGGCCGTAGTAGATGGCGGCATTGCCCCCTGTGGCGTAGAGTCGGGCTGCAGCGCGCAGATCGGCGGCCGGAACGCCGGTGACTGCTTCCAGCGCTTCGGGCGAATTCCGCTCTTCGGCTACGAACTTGCGCCACTGCTCGAACGCGGGCTCTTCGCACCGTTCCTTGATGTATTCCTCAGCCAGCAGGCCCTCGGTCACCACGACGTGCGCAAACGCATTAATGACGGCGACGTTGGTTCCGGGCTTGAGAGGCAGGTGATATTGCGCCTGAATGTGGGGCGATTTCACCAGGTCGATCCTGCGCGGGTCGACGATGATCAGCTTGGCTCCTTCGCGCAGCCGCCGCTTCATCTGCGACGCGAACACCGGATGCGCATCGGTCGGATTCGCGCCGATAATCATGATTACGTCGGCGTGCTCCACCGAATCGAAGTTCTGCGTCCCGGCGGAGGTGCCGAAGGTGGTCTTCAGCCCGTAGCCCGTGGGCGAGTGGCAGACACGCGCGCAGGTATCGGTGTTATTGTTGCCGAACGCCGCGCGGATCAGCTTCTGCATGACGTAGGTTTCTTCGTTGGTGCAGCGCGAAGACGTGATGCCGCCGATCGAGTCGCGCCCATACTTGGACTGGATCCGCTTGAACTCGCTGGCCACGTGGTTGATGGCTTCTTCCCAGGTGACCTCGCGCCAGGGATCCGTGATCTTGGCGCGAACCATCGGCTTCAAAATCCGGTCCTTGTGCGTCGCGTAACCCCAGGCGAACCGGCCCTTCACGCAGGAGTGGCCATGATTCGCCTTGCCGTCCTTGTAAGGAAGCATGCGAACGACTTCGCTGCCCTGCATCTCCGCCTTGAACGAGCATCCGACGCCGCAATAGGCGCAAGTGGTGACCACGGTGTGCTCGCCTTGGCCTTTTTCGAGCACGCTCTTCTCGATGAGCGTGGCCGTGGGACACGCTTGTACACACGCTCCGCACGATACACATTCCGATTCCAGGAACGGCTGGCCGCCGGCCGAAACTTTGGACTCGAATCCGCGGCCTTGGATCGTTAACGCGAACGTGCCTTGCACTTCTTCGCAAGCCCGCACGCAGCGCGAGCACACGATGCACTTGGCCGGTTCGAAGCTGAAGTACGGGTTGGAATTGTCCTTCGGCTCGGGATCTTTGAAGTGATTCTCGCCGTCGTAGCCGTAGCGCACTTCGCGCAGCCCGACCACGCCGGCCATGTCCTGGAGTTCGCAGTTGCCGTTGGCCCCGCACGTCAGGCAGTCCAGTGGATGATCGGAGATGTACAGCTCCATCATTCCTCGGCGCAGCTTCGAAAGCTTCGACGAAGAGGTGTGCACCTTCATGCCGGGCTCGGCCAGCGTGGTGCAGGATGCGGGCGTGCCGCGGCGGCCTTCGATCTCGACCAGGCACAGACGGCAGGAGCCGAACGCTTCTACGCTGTCGGTCGCGCACAGCTTCGGGACCTGGACGCCCGCTTCGACAGCCGCGCGCATGACCGATGTCCCGGCCGGTACCGTGACAGGCTGGCCGTCGATTTCGAGCGTGACAAGTGTTTCCGCGTTACGAGCGGGAGTTCCGTAATCGGTTTCGTGCATTAACGCCATGACTGTGTCTCCTGACCTCTCTGGGCCATCTGTGGAGGCGGCGGCGCCGCCGGTTTGTCGAAATCCTCGGGGAAATGTTGGACCGCGCTCAACACCGGATAGGGAGTCAACCCGCCCAGCGCGCACAGCGATCCATCGAGCATCAATTCACAAAGATCGTCCAAAACTTCCAGATTCTTTGATCGGTCCTGGTTGGCGATGATCCGGTCGATCACCTCCACGCCGCGCGTGGACCCGATGCGGCAGGGCGTGCACTTGCCGCAGCTTTCGATCGCGCAGAACTCCATCGCGAAGCGCGCCTGCCTGGCGAGATCGACCGTATCGTCAAACACCACGATGCCGCCGTGGCCCACCAGACCTCGCTTCGCGGCGAATGCTTCGTAATCGAGCGGAGTATCGAGCAAGGATTCGGGGAAATATGCACCCAACGGTCCACCGACCTGGACGGCGCGGAACTGGCGGCCGGAGGCCGTCCCGCCGCCGAAATCGTAGATCGCCTGGCGCAGAGTGATGCCGAAGGCTTTCTCCACCAGGCCGCCGTACTTGACGTTGCCCGCGAGCTGGATGGTCAGCGTCCCGCGCGACTTGCCCATCCCGAAATTCTTGTAATACTCAGCGCCTTTGTCGAGAATGATCGGCACCGTCGCGAGGGAAATGACGTTGTTCACTACGGTCGGCTTGCCGAAAAGGCCTTCGATCGCGGGCAGCGGAGGCTTCGGCCGGATCTGGCCGCGCTTGCCTTCCAGGCTCTCGAGCAGCGACGGCTCTTCGCCGCAAATGTCGGCGCCGGCGCCGAGCCGTACATCGAGGTCGAAACGCTTGCCGCTTCCGGCGACGTTCTCGCCCAGGTAGCCCTTCTCGTAAGCGATCGCGATCGCCTTCTTGAGCGTCTTGAATGCGTGTGGATATTCCGAACGCAGGTAGATGAAGCCGCTCGTGGCGCCCACTGCGAACCCGGCGATGGTCATGCCTTCGATCAGCACGAACGGATCGCCTTCCATGATCATGCGATCGGCGTAGGTGCCGCTGTCGCCCTCGTCGGCGTTGCAGACGATATATTTCTGATCCGCGGGCGTGTTCAGAACGGTTTTCCACTTGATCCCCGTCGGGAACCCGGCGCCACCGCGGCCGCGAAGCCCCGAATTGGTAACCTCTTCGACCAGCGCCTGCGGCGTCATCGTGAGCGCCCGTTGCAGGCCTTTATACCCGTCGTGGCTGACGTAATCGGAAAGCGAGAGCGGATCGACAATGCCGCAGCGCGCGAATGTCAGGCGTTCCTGCTTTTTGAGATAGGGGATGTCTTCCGTGGGGCCGAGGCAAAGCTGGTGCGGCTTGCCTTCAAGGAATCCCGCCTCGAACAATCCCGGAACGGCATCAGCCGTGACCGGCCCATACGCGATGCGGCCTTTGGGAGTTTCCACTTCTACCAGAGGCTCGAGCCAGAACATTCCGCGGGAACCATTGCGCACGATGGTCACGTCGGCGCGGCGCGCCGAGACCTGTTCGGAAATCGCGCGTGCGACGGCGTCCGCTCCCACCGAGAGCGCGGCCATGTCACAGGGAACGAAAACCTTCATGCCCGCGACCCTCCCCGCCTTTGGACATCGTCAATCAGAAAATCAGCTACCTGTGCCGAGACGCGGCCGTAGGGTTTCCCGTCCAGCATCACCGCGGGGGAAAGCGCGCAATTCCCGAGGCAATAAACCGCATCCAGGCTGAAACTCCCGTCAGGTGTGGTCTCGCCCAGCTTAGCCCCAAGGCGTTTTTCGACGTGATCGATCACGCGCTCGCAACCCATGGCCTGACAGGATTCAGCGCGGCACATCTTGAGCGTGTGCCGGCCCGGCGGTTCGTGCCGGAAGTCGTGATAAAAGCTGATCACTCCGTGGACTTCCGCCTTCGAGATATTCAAGGCCTCCGCGATCAGGGGGACGGCAGCGCTGTCGATATACCCGAACTCCTCCTGCAATGCATGCAAAATCGGCAAAAGTGCGCCAGGAATCTGCTGCAGTTCCTGGATGAGGGAGGCGGCTCGTTCAGAATCCCAAGCTTGCATAAAGGGCCATCGTCTATTGTAGCTCTTATGCGCTATTCCTTTCTGGTAGATACCTACGAAACCGAGCGCCTCAAGGTGCTGAGCGTCTGGAGCATGTTCCGCGACGAAGATTTGCCGATCCGCCCGCATCCGACGGACCGGCGAGGGCGCAGTGTCCGGGAGCAAATGGTGCACCAGTGCATGAGCGAAAACGCGTGGTTTTCCAATATGTTAGGGGTCGACGTCGGCGCTCCGCCGCTGCCGGCGGAGGAAACCCGTCAGGGCTTCCTCGCGCGCTATGCGGAGGATTCCGCAAAACGTCTCGATGTTTTGCGCTCCGAGGGCGATGCCTGGTGGGAGGAGGAAGTCGCGTTCTTCGATGTGCGCCGCTCCCGGGCGTGGGTCATAGTCCGGCGCATCGCGCACACGTCGCATCATCGCGGCCAGCAGATGGCCATCCTTCGGATGCTCGGGCGCGAGGTCCACTCCAATTACGGGCCGACGGCGGACACGGGCGGCTTAGCTCCGAATGGGGCGCGCGTCGTTTACGCTTACATGGACGAAGCTTCGCTGCTTGCGGGAGGGCCGAAAGCGCCGCTGCCCGGGCCGGGCGGAAAATCGCCCACGGAGCGCCCATGAGAGCCAGCTAGTTCAGACGCCAAGCTTCGGCAATAGCCGCACCGCGTTTTCCCGATCGATGGCGCGAAGATCCTTCGCAGCGAAGCGTTGCGCGGTCAGTCCCCCGATCACTTCCGCCGCTGTCCGGAACGGGTAATCCGTGCCGAACACAATCTGCGAGGTCGGGATCACCTTCAGAAGCGCGGCCAGCGCCGGAGCGCTGTTGGCCTGAGCCGTGTCGTAATAAAACTTCTTCAGTTCGTACATCAGACCCTTCGGCAGCGCCTGCTCCTTGCCTTTCATGGTGGCTTCCTGATACACGAAGCGGCTCAGCAAGAACGGCATCGTCCCGCCACCGTGCGAAAAAATCCAGCGGACATCCGGATACTTTGCGGCTGTTCCGCTGTACAACAGGCTCGCGATCGTGCGGGTCGTGTCCGTCGCCCATTCGATCATCACCGCGGGAACTTCGTTATGCAGACTCCCGCAGCAGGCAGGCGTGATCGGATGCGTGTAGACCACCGCTTTGCGCCGGTTCAGCTCGGACCACACGGGCGCAAACGAGGCGTCGCCAAGCCATTTATCGCCGTAGCTGGTAAACAGCCCGATGCCGTCGGCTTTGAGCGTGTCGAGCGCGTACTCGATTTCGCGCAAGCTGCCCTTAATGTCGGGCAAGGGCAGCGCGGCGAACAACCCGAACCGGCCGCGATGATCCTTGGCCGTCACGGCTCCATAATCGTTGACGATTCTGGCCAGTTTGCGGGCCTGCTCGGCGTCTCCAAACCAGATTCCCGGCGAGCTCAGGGACAAGACCGCCGTCGCGATTCCGCCCTTGTCCATCTCCTCGATCGACTGCATGGGAGACCAGGCCGGGAGCGCCGCCGCCTGGCTTCCGATCGCCGTACGATACGCGGGCGGAAACAAGTGATGATGGACGTCGATGCGATGCGGCGGAGCCGCCGCTCTTGCCAGCGTGCACGCAAACCCCGCCAGAAATTCGCGCCGTAACATGCCCAACAATTCTATGCGAATTCGACGATCTGTTGGGGAACGCGGAAATCGCTGTAGCGGATCCAGGTGGGGCGAACCCGAATGTGCGTGATACCCGCCCATTTGAGGCGATCCTGCCCATCGGAATATACGGCAAAGTACGTTTCCAGAATCCGGTCGCGCTCGGCACCTTGCGGCTCGTCCGCGATTCCTTCGATCTGCACTGTGACCTCGTCGTCCCATCCGATCACCAACGCGATTTTTGGGTTGGCGCGAAGATTGCGGCATTGGCGTGTGCTGTCGACGGTGTCAAAAACAATCTCGAGTTCGGGCGTGATTGCAATGCCCACGACCGCGGCTTGTGGCTCCCCTGTAGGGGACACACTTGACTGGATCCCCAGCCGGTGTTTTTGCGGAAACGGCACAAGCTCGTCGCGGGTCATGGGAATGAGTATATCCGTGAGAATGGATACAGGAGGAACACCATGCAGCGAACCGCGCATGCGAAATGGCAAGGCGATCTCAAGTCCGGCGCCGGAACGATCTCGATGGCGAGCGGGACTTTAGCGAATGTCCCTTACTCGTTCCACAGCCGTTTCGAGCAGGGACAGGGCACCAACCCGGAAGAACTTCTGGCGGCCGCGCATGCAGGCTGCTTCACCATGGCGCTTTCGAACCAGCTCGCGCAGGCCGGATTCAAGGCCGAAAGCCTCGATACCACCTGCACCATTACCTTGGATAAGACAGAGGGCGGGTTCGGCATCACCGAAAGCCATCTGGAGTTGAAGGCCAAAGTTCCCGGAGCGAGCCGCGAGGCGTTCGACAAAGCAACACAGGCCGCGAAATCCGGTTGCCCCGTTTCGAAGCTTTACAACACGAACATCACGTTAAGCGCGACGCTCGTGAGTTGACTACTCGCAGCGCAGCGCGTCCAGGGGACTGACGCGCGTCGCTCTTCGGGCCGGAACCCACACCGCGATCAAAGCCACCAGGCTCAACAGCACTGGCGCACCGATGAACACAAGGGTGTCACGAGCCTGCACGCCGAACAGCAGGCTCGCAATCAGCTTGGTCAGCGCGAACGACAAAGCGACGCCGATCGCGATCCCTGTGAGCGCCAGGCGCATGCCTTGGAGGATGATCATGTTCCGCACATAACCATACTTGGCGCCGAGTGCCAGCCTGATCCCGATCTCCTGCGTGCGCTGTTCCGCCGAATACGCCATCAAACCATAGATTCCGATCGCGGCCAGCAGCAGCGCCGTGCAGGCAAAGACCGTGAGCACCAGCGTGTTGAAATCGGTATTGGCCGTGGAACGAGAGACGATCTCGTCCATGGTTCGAACGGGCGCCAGCGCGAGTCCGCCGCTCACGTCGCTCAGTTCCTTCTGGATCGCCGTGCTGAGTGAGCGCGGTTCGACGCGCGTTCGTACCACCCAGGCCATCGGCGCGAGACTCGAGACGCCCGCATTCATATTGTCGGTAATCTGCGCGTGGGGGACGTACATGGTTGGCCCCGGATCGTTGTTCAGCCCGTTGTCGCGAATATCGCCGACGATCCCGATAATCTGGCGGGGACTATCGCTGAAATCCGGCCCGAGACTTCGGCCGATGATGAGCCGATCCGCCAGGGGATCGCCCTTGGGCCAAAACCGTTTGGCCATGGCCTGATTAATGACCACGACGGGAGACGATCCCACGCCGTCCTGGTCCGTGAAGGTGCGCCCTCGCACGAGCGGAATTTTGAATACGTCGAAGTAGCCCGCCGTGGCGAACAGGTAGCGCGCGCCGCCATGCGAGCTTCCTTGCAGCGGCCGGCCCACGATAACGAACGGAAGCCCGAGGCCGCCTTCCAGCGGCACACAGCACGTCACGGCCACGGTCTCAACTCCTGGCAAAGCCTTGACGCGCTCGATTCCCTGGCGCAGCAATAGATCCGCGGCCGCGGTTTTCGCGAACCGCGGTTCGTTGAGAGACATGCGCAGCGTCAGAACGTTGTGCGAATCGAAGCCGGGATTTACGGCACGAAGAGCAGTGAAGGTTCGCAGCAACAGTGCGGCTCCGATCAGCAGAATCAGCGCCAGCGCCGTCTCCGTTACCACCAGCAGAGAACGCGCCTTATTCTGGCGAAAACTGGTGCCGCCTTTTCCGGTGGATTCCTTGATGGTGCTGCTGAGATCGGTTCTTGAGACCTGCAGCGCGGGGAAGAGCCCGAAAAGAATGCCGGTCGCGACCGATAGTCCGAGCGTGAATAGCACCACCCGCAGGTCCATCGACACGGCGTTACCCTGCAGCCCCACGCGCGGGATGTTGCCGGGATTCAAACTGAGAATGCCGCGGATTCCGGCGAATCCCAGAAAGAGTCCGAGCACCCCGCCCGTTAGCGACAGAACGACGCTTTCGGTGAGCAACTGGCGTACGATTCGGCCGCGCCCGGCTCCCAGGGAAGCGCGAATGGCGATCTCGCGTTTGCGTCCTGTGGCTCGCGCCAGCAGAAGATTTGCGACGTTGGCGCATGCAATCAGCAGCACGAAACCGACGGCCCCCAGCAAAACCCAAAGCAGCGTGCGCACGCCGCTCACCAGAACTTCCTGAAGCGGTTGTACGCCGAAGGTTCCCTGCGGCCCCAGGCTGTTCGGATAGTTTTTGCGGAAGCCTTCCGTGGCGGCCTTGAGTTGCTCATTCGCCGAGGCCAGGCTCACGCCCGGCTTCAGACGTCCGGCCACCTGGAAATAATTCCCCTCGTTCGCACTGTAGGGATCCAGCCGGAACGGCACGTAGACGTCGGGCGGCTGATCGATCTCAATCTTTAGCCCGGGGCCAACCACTCCGATGATTTCGTGCGGCGTCCCGTTGAGAGTGATCGTTTTTCCGACCACGCTGGGATCGGCAGCGAAACGCCGCTGCCAAAATCCATAAGCCAAGACCGCCACATCGGGTCCACGAGGACGATCCTCATCCTGTGTATAGGTTCTGCCGTAAAGCGACGTGGCTCCATACAAGTCGAAGAAACTGGCGCTGGCCTGCGTCTCCTGAATCTGTTCCGGGAGATCCCCGGCCTTATAACTCGCCACGCCAAAGGTCCAGGCGGAAACGTCCTGGAATACGCCGGTCAGGGAGCGGAAGAAGTTGAATTTCACCGGTGAGGCGCCGAAACCCGATCCTTGCGGGGAGACGTTCATGAAGATGACGATCCGCTCGGGGTCGGGAAAATTCACGGGTTTGAGGAGGACGGTATTGATCAGGGAAAAGATCGCGGTGTTGGCCCCCACGCCCAGCGCCAGGGCCAGAACCGCGGTAAGAGTGAATCCCGGAGAATTCAAGAATATCCGGATCGACTGTTTGAGGTCCTGAAAGAAGGACGGCATGGTCCGAACAGCTCCTGTTCACTTATACCGGCGAAATCCCGAAAGGTTTCCCAAATTCTCTATTCGCAGCGCAGCGCGTCCACCGGGCTGACCCTCGTCGCTCGCCGCGCCGGAAGCCAAACCGCGATCAGCGCCACCACGCTGAGGAGCAGCGGCACGCCGCTGAAGATGAATGGATCTCTCTGTTTGACGCCATACAGCAGGCTGGCGATCAGTTTGGTCAATCCGAACGCGGACGCCAGGCCGATCACAACGCCCACGATCGCAAGACGCATGCCCTGAAACACCATCATGTTCCGCACGCGTCCCGGCTCCGCCCCGAGCGCCAGCCGGATTCCGATTTCCTGAGTCCGCTGGCCTACGGAATACGCCATCAGGCCGTAAATGCCGATCGCCGCCAGCAGCAGCGCAGATCCCGCGAAAATCGTCAGCACCAGCGCATTAAAATCCGATGCGGCGGTCGAGCGCGCCACCACCTCATCCATCGTGCGGATGGGCGCGAGCGACAGCCCGCCGCTCACGTCGCTCAGCTCTTTCTGAATGGGAGTGAGCAGCGTGCGCGGCTCGACTCTGGTCCGCACCACCCACGCCAGAGGACCCAGCCGGTTCACAGCCGCGGTGAAATGGTCGGAAAGCTGCGCTAACGGAACATACATGGTCGGCCCCGGATTGTTGTTCAGCCCGTTGTCGCGGACGTCGCTCACGATGCCTACAATCTGGCGGGAGGTGTCCTCGAACTCGCCAAACCCCTTGCCGATGAACAACTGCTGGCCCAGCGGATCGCCGCCCTCTTTCCAGTACTGCTTGACGAAGGCGTCGTTCACGATCACCGCGTTCGGCGCGCCGCTGCGATCCTGATCGGTAAACGCGCGCCCTCGAACCATGGCCATCTTGAACACGTCGAAATACGACTCGCCGATCATCATGAACTTGCCGCCGCCGTGCGATGTCCCGTTGAGAGGCCGCCCGACGATGATGAACGGCAGCCCGTACCCGCCTTCCAGGGGCACGCAACAGGTCACGCTCGCGGTCTCCACGCCCGGCAGCGCTTTCAGGCGATCGAGACCCTCGCGCACCACGCGCTGGACGTCATCCGTTTTCTTGAACCGGTCGCCTGAGAACAGCATTCGCAGCGTCAGCACATTGTGCGGATCGAAACCCGGCTTCACGCCGCGCAGGGCCGTAAAGGTCCGCAGCAGCAGCCCCGCGCCGATCAGCAGCACCAGAGCCAGCGCTACCTCCACGATCACCAGCACCGACCGGGCTTTGTTCTGCCGAAAGCTGGTGCCTCCGCGGCCGGTCGATTCTTTGATCGTGCTGCTTAAGTCCGCGCGCGACGCCTGCAGCGCCGGGATGAGTCCGAACAGCAGTCCGGTGAGGATCGAGAGCCCGAGGGTGAACAGCACGATCGCTGGATCGAGCGGCAGGTCCGTGCCCAACCCGATGCGCGGGATATTGCCGGGACTGATGCTCAGGATCGCCCGAATCCCCAGATACCCGATCGCCAGCCCCACAACTCCGCCGGCGAGCGACAGCACCACGCTCTCGGTGAGCATCTGGCGGATGATGCGGCCGCGCCCCGCGCCCACCGCCGCGCGGATCGCGATCTCACGCTGCCGTCCCGTGGCGCGCGCAAGCAGCAGATTCGCGACGTTCGCGCATGCGATCAACAGTACGAATCCCACCGCGCCCAGCAGCACCCACAGCAGCGTCCTCACTCCGCGCACCAGCACTTCGCGCAGCCGCTCCACGCCGAAACCCTGCTGCGGCCCGATGCCCGCAGGATACAGGCGACGGTATTCGTCGGCCAGCGGCTTCAGTTGCGCGTTGGCCGCCGCCAGGGTCACGCCCGGCTTTAGCCGCGCGCCGACAAAGAAATAGTTTCCCTGTTCCGTGGTGTTGGGATCGAGCTTGAACGGAAGATAGATCTCCGGAGGTTCGTCGATCTCGATCTTCAAATCGTTCGAAACCACGCCGATGATCTCGTGGGGCGCGCCGTTCAGGGTCATGGTACGGCCGATCACCTGTCGATCCGCGCCGAACCGCCGCCGCCAGAATCGCTCCGAGAGCACCACTACGTCGCGGCCGCCCGGCAGGTCTTCTTCCTGCGTGTAGGTGCGGCCGAGAATGGTGTTCGCTCCCAGAAGATGAAAAAAGTCCGCGCTGGCCTGCGTCGCTTGAATCTGCTCCGGCTGGTCGCCGGTTTTATAATTCGCCACGCCGAAACGCCACGCCGAAACTTCCTGGAGCGTCTGCGCATTTGCGCGCCAGAACGCGAACTTAGCGGGCGACGCTCCGTTCACCGACCCGCCCGGGAACGTGTTCATCAGGAATACGATGCGGTCGGCTTCCGGATAGGGCATGGGTTTCAGCAGCACCCGGTCGATCAGCGTGAAGATAGCCGTGTTCGTGCCGACCCCGAGGGCCAGCGCCAGTATGGCGGTGATGGTAAATGCCGGGCTGTGCAGAAACATCCTGACGGAATGCTTCAGGTCTTTAAAAAAAGACTCCATGGCAGGGGTCGGCTCCTTTCAGATATACGGCTGAGGACAAAAAACGTTCCGCATAAACGAGGAGGCGCCGGAGAGATGATTCTCCGGCGCCCCCCGCCTTTCTTACGATCTTTTCTTACGATCTTTCCGAGTTTCTACGCTTTCACCGACTTGTGCGGGTCGATGACGAATTTCTTCGCCGCGCCCTTGTCGAAGTCCTTGTATCCCTGCGGCGCCTGGTCCAGAGAAATGAGAGTCGCGTTCACCGCCTTGGCGGGATGCACCTTGTCGTGCAAAATCGCCATCATGAGCTGGCGATTGTAACGGAGCACCGGGCACTGGCCGGTGTGGAACGAGCAGGACTTCGCCCATCCCAATCCGATGCGGATGCTGAGGGCCCCGATCTTGGCGTTCTCATCGATCCCGCCCGGGTCGCCGGTGACGTAAAGTCCCGGAATGCCGATCGAACCGCCCGCGCGAACCACTTCCTGAAGCGAGTTCAGAACCGTGGCCGGCTTTTCGACGCCCGCGTCCTTACCCTGTCCGTGCGCCTCGAAACCGACGCAATCGACGGTGCAATCCACCACTGGTTCGCCAACAATCTGCTCGATCTGCTGGGCCAGCGTCGCATCCTTGCGGAGGTCGATGGTCTCGCAGCCGAAACTCTTCGCCTGCGCCAGGCGTTCCGGAATCATGTCGCCGACGATCACAACGGCCGCGCCGAGCAACTGGGCTCCGGCCGCTGCCGCCAGACCGACGGGTCCCGCGCCGGCAATGTAGACCGTAGTGCCCGGTCCGACGCCCGCCTGGACGCAGCCGTGGAACCCGGTCGGGAAGATGTCGGAGAGCAAGGTGAGGTCCTTGATCTTCGCCATCGCCTTTTCCTTGTTCGGGAACTTGATCAGGTTGAAATCGGCGTAGGGAACCATCACGTATTCCGCCTGTCCGCCGACCCATCCGCCCATATCCACATAGCCGTAGGCCGCGCCCGGACGAGCCGGATTCACGGTCAGGCAGATGCCGGTCTTGCCTTCGCGGCAATTACGGCAGCGCCCGCAAGCGATGTTGAATGGCACGGTGACCAGGTCGCCGACGTTCAACATTTCGACGTCGCTGCCCTTTTCGATAATTTCGCCGGTGATCTCGTGACCGAGGATCAACCCCTGAGGCGCCGTGGTCCGGCCGCGCACCATGTGCTGGTCCGACCCGCAGATATTGGTGGTCACGACTTTCAGAATGACGCCGTGAGGAGCATCTTTCCCGCCGAACGGGTCCGATTCGCTCTTGGGCATCTTCAGCTTCGGATACGGTATGGATTGGACCTGTACCTCACCCGGCTTGATGTAAGCTACTCCACGATTTGTTGCCATACTACCTCTCTCCTTTTTTCCTCTCGATTACTCTTCAGCTCTTTGAGCACACAGCGCGATTGAAGACTTAAAACGCCGCGGCGCCCGCCTCGGCCACCGCATGATCCTGATCTCCCGATCCGCCGCTGACGCCGATCGCGCCCACAACCTTGCCAGCCTTTTTCAGCGGAATGCCTCCGGCGAAAATCATGATCTTCCCGTTGTTCGATGCATGGATTCCAAAAAACTGGCCTCCCGATTGCGAATGTGCCGCCAGATCCTTTGTGGAAATATCGAAAGCGCGCGACGTGTACGCCTTCTTCTGGGAGATATCGATGCTTCCGATCCACGCCCCGTCCATGCGAACGTGCGCTACGATATTCCCGCCTTCATCCGCCACTGCGATATTCATCGGCTGCCCGATCTCCGTCGCTTTCTTCTCCGCGGCAGCAATTACTCTACGAGCGTCCGCCAGACTCACCATAGTTGCCCGTTCTCCTTTGATCGTCTCTGTTGGTCGTTTCCGCTTTGTCTTTCGGCTCGCGCACACGGTGGACACTTCTACCGGACGCGTGTCCGCATTGTGCTCTCAAGATCGAGCGCTCAAGAATTATACCCTAACTTCCGCAAGCACAGAAGTAGTGTTGAGACGCGATAGGGCGGGAGTTCGTTACAAATGCGCGACGCGGATGAACAGGCCGGCCAGTGCGCCGCCGATCAGCCCGCCGAGTACAGGAACGGAGAGTCCGTAGCCGAAATCGGAGCCCCCTTTACCGGGAATCGGGAGAATCGCGTGAGCAATTCGAGGACCCAAATCGCGGGCGGGGTTGATCGCGAATCCGGTAGTGCCGCCCAGACCGGAGCCGATCGCCCACACGGTTGCGCCTACCAGGAAGGGAACTAATCCCGGCGCCGGCGCGGTCTTCACAATGGAGGCGATGATGATCACCAACAGGAAGGTACCGATGATCTCGCTGATGAGATTTGCGCCGAACCTGCGGATCGCCGGACCTGTGGAGAAGCAGGCGAGTTTTGAACCCGGATCCGAGGTTTCCGCCCAGTGTGGGAGGAAGTGAATCCACACAAGAGCGCCGCCGACCAGCCCGCCGAGTACCTGGGCGATCAGATAGGGAATGAATTTGCTGAAGTCACCGGAAGAAATGGCGAACCCGAGTGTGACGGCAGGGTTGATGTGCGCATCGCTGCTGCCGCACGCGACTGCGGTAAAGACGCCGGCGACCACGCCGAGACCGTAGCCGAACACGATGGTCAGCCAGCCCGCCGCGGATCCCAGCGTCTTTTTCAGCACTACGTTCGCAACAACACCATTGCCCAACAGAACGAGCACCAGCGTGCCCATGAATTCGCCGAACAGCCGTGTGTCCATTCAGTTCCTCTGTGGCAGGAGGCGGATTTATCCGCCTCCTACAAGTTTTGTGTTGTGTGGATGGTTTTACGCCAGCTTCCGCAGTTTCGTGACGCGGCCGATCTCGACCCACTCCACTACAAAAATGTTTCCGGCGTGGTCGAAACACGCTCCGTGCGGCTGCACGAACTGGCCCGGAATAAAGTCCGCGCGATTCTCGGTCGTGCGCGGCGGATTCGGCATCGTTGGTTCGCCGAGATGCTGAACGATCTTGTTGTTCTTATCGAGCAAAGTGACGCGAGCCTGCAAATCCGGAACAACGATCATGCCTTTCTGCTCGTGGAAGTGGCAGGGCGACTTCGTGCCTGCGATCACATCGATCGGTTTGTCATCCAGCGTGTAGCGCACAATGCGTGCGTTGCCCCGGTCGGCCACCAGCAGAATCGGATTGGCCGGATCGCGCAGATCCACCATATTGCCGTGCGGGTTGTTCATGGACTCGATGGGCACGTCCCTGGGAACGCCGGGTTGTCCCGGGGGTGGAACCGCGGCTCTTCCGTCACCACCGCCCGCGCCTCTGCCGCCGCCCTTGGCCTGATCTCCGCCCGCGAATTGCGGGGGCGCGCCGCCTTTAGCCTGATCGCCACCTTTGCCTTGACCCCGGCCGCCGCCACCACCCGCTCCACGCCCGCCTGCGCCGGCCGCGCCCGCCGGAGGACCGCCGAACACGTTCTTCAGCCGCGGATATTCGTTCCCCTTCTGGGTGTAGTGGAACATGTAATACGACCCGTATCCGTCGCCCACCCAGAAGTCACTTCCGTTCGCGGTGATCGCAAAATTCGTGGGGCGATAGTTCAAACCGGCAGCGCCGCCCGGACCGGTAGAGCCGGGACCCTTCTGATAGATCGGCGAATCCTGCGGATATCCGAGCGTCCACACTTCTTCGCCCTTGAGAGTTCGCTTGGTGATGATGCCGTGCTTCTCGTCGCAGAAGTACAGATACTCTGTATTGCCCTCTTTGTGGATGTGCATCCCGTGGGCGCCGCCATGGAACATCGGCCCCCAGGAACGGACGAACTTGCCTTTCTCATCGAACACGACGACGCTATCGAGGCTCGGGCTATCTTTGTGCACCGTGTGGTGAATGTAGATGTGACCCTGAGAGTCCTCACACACGCTGTGCGTATTGCCGTATTTGATGCTGGACGGCAGCGACGCCATCCCCCAGTCGTGGATGCATTCGTACTTGTGCTCGCCCTCGCCAAGGATCAGATTTTTGGTTCCCGCCTTGTCGTCGGATCTCAAAATGTACGGAGCAGCGATGGCCGCGCCGGCAGCAATAAAACCGCGTCGAGTGATGTCGTCCATAGAGCGTGTGTCCTTTCGGTCTCAGGCCATTATACGCGGCATCGCCTGGTGGCTCAACAATGCACAGCGCGTTTTTCAAAAAGGAAAAAGCCCCGCCCTGAGGAGGCGGGGCTTGATCCCGGCAGTGGGGCCGGGGATTTGTTATTTGTTATTTCGCTTCCGAAGGCTTGCCGAACCTGGACGCGTCGATGGCAACGTTTGTCCGCACGGTGTTGATTTTCGCGGTGTAGCGGCCGTCGAGCCACAGGAAGGTGTATTCGAACGGGAACTTGATCCCGTTGACGTCGCGATAATCCGAGTAATCGGTCTGCGTGGGGACGCGCCCGATCGGAGACGGCGTGTACAGAATCATCCGCGAGAGCAGGTTCGTCTTGGTATCGAAGTACAGCGTCGCGAGAACGCCGCGGGCGGTGCCGCCCTGCACTACATTGAAATCGCGATCGCCGATGCTTTCCGATTGCCCGACCCGCCAGTTGCCGTTGAACATGGTCTTGATGTTTCCGGGGAATGCCAACTGCGCTTCGACGCGAGTGCCGGCCTGGCCTTCTCCGATGACTTCATATTCGCCCAGCAGCGCGCGCGGCGTGCGGATCCAGCCTGTGGTTCCGTTGAATGCCCAGGTGCTATACCCGCGCTCCGGATGATCCTTGAAATAGATCTGCGTGGTGCGCTGATTAGGAGCCTTCGCGTAGATCGTGAATTGCCCGTTCCCGCCAAGTCCCTCGTACCCGACGCTGATTCCCTCAGCGACCCAGCTTGTCAGACCATTGAGGCGTTGGGCGCCGCCAACGGCGGCGATGTACTTGTCGAAGATCGCGTTCGCGGTCTGGCCCGGAACGGCTTTGAGAACATCGTCCCGCTCCGAATTGGGGCTGCTATAGACATTCTCGAGAGCGATCGTGGTAGCCGGCGTTTCGCGGCCGTGATGGCAGGTCCAGCAGGTCACCATCTGCACACCCGCGAAGTTGGTTTTGTTGATCTGGCCGACCATTTCGATCATCCTTCGCGCGGTGCGCTTGGGCGGCGTGTCGATGACGAAATCGGCCTTGTCGGATCCGGCGCCAGGATGGCAATCCGCGCAATCCAGGCCGAGATCGTCGGTCAGGACTCCCATGGCCAGAATGAAATCGTCCGGAGTCAGCGCGCCTAGCGTGGGCGTGGTGACGTTCTTGAAAAACTGGGCGGCAGTGATTTTCCCGGAGGCCGCTGCCTTACCTTGGTCGGCGGGCGCGGGGGCAGCCTTTCCTTTCGGAGCGGCTTTTCCTTGCGGAGCCTGCCCTGACAAGCTGAGGCCGCCGAGCAGTATCGCCGCCATTCCTGCGGCCGCAAGGGTCGCTTTAGACCAGAACTTCATGTCGCATCCTCCCGGGGTGTCGTGGCGGCCATTCGCGGTAAAAGCCTTGGCCGCCAACGCAAAAGGAACTGAAAACAATTAAACGCAGGATGAGTGCCGATCCATTCGCCAGCGCTCATCCTGCGGAGGTTGTCTGGGAAAACTTACCTGACGACTACTGTTCCTTACCTTTGGCCCGACCGGTTTCCTCAGCGGAACCAGCGAACACTTGACGGCCGTCGGCGAGCTTCACCGTGCGGGCATTGGCCAGCTTGGAGCCGTCCTTCGCCAGCGAACCGGCAACCGTGACCGTATCGCCCTTCTTCAGAGAATTGCGGGTCCAACCCTGGCGCATCAGGCCATTGGGGCTTCCGAGCTCGAGCTCCCAGTTGGTAACTTCGCCCTTCTCATCCTTCACATCGATATAGAAACGAGCATGCGGATTCATCCACTCGACGTTCGTGACCGTTCCGGTAAGCGTCACCGGCTTGGCCGAATCGTATTCGGCGGCAAACGAGTGGTGCGCCAACATAGGCACAGTGCACACAAGAAGTCCGAGTCCCGCAACCATAACCGCAAGCAATTTAGCCTTCATTGGCAAACAACCTCCATCCACCTGGATATTTGAGCAGGCACGAGCCCGCCTAACTTTGTAGCATACACGCCGTTGGGTTAGGGGTCAAGAGCCTTACCTGGAGGGCGATTCAGCCTGGAGCGGGGTTACCGAATCCAGGAAAATCCAGCAAGGAATCGCCGCCGCGTACAAAACCGCAGAGATATAGAAGGCGATGTTCCAGTTGTTCTGGGTCCACGCCAGCACATAACCGATCACCGCCGGCGCAACGGCTCCGCCCAGGTTGCCCCAACTGTTCATGGCGCCGGATAGCGTTCCGGCATAGCGGCCGCCCATATCCATGGTCGCCGCCCACGAGGGCGGCATCGCCAAGTCATTGGAAAAGCTGGCTAACGCGATGCAAAGGAGCGCGGCGCGGGCATCCTGCATGTGCGTGGTCAGCAGCAGGAACCCGCAAGCTCCCGCGTACCCGACGCTGGCGACGATCCGGCGCGTTCGATCGACACTGCGCGTCCAGGGGAGAAGCCGCTCGCTGATAAAGACGCTCACCGGGTTTCCGAGTCCTCCCAGGAAGAGAGGAAGCACGCCAAACAGCGCCGCCTGCGCCACGTCCATTCCGCGGGCTTCCCGCAGATAGGTCGGCAGCCAGGTGATGTTGAAGTACCAGCCGTAGGAAAGGAAGAAATATTGCCAGCACAGCAGCCACACGCGCCCCGAGCGGATTAATTTCCCCCACGGTGCATCGGAGTGACCCGAAGGTGCGTGAGTATGGCGCAACAATTCGCGTTCGGCCTCGTTCAGTTTGGGATTGTCGAGCGGGTTGTCGCGATACCAAAGGAAGAACGCCAGGGCCCAGATCAGCCCGAGAATCCCGAAAGCCGCGAATGCATGGCGCCAGCCAATCCAGGTGATCACGGCCGCCGCCAGCGGTGGCGTAAATGCCCCGCCCCAGCGCGCGCTCATCCACATCAAACCCTGGGCTCGCACCCGCTCGTGACCCGGAAGCCACACAGTGAACATCTTGGTGAGATTGGGGAAGCAGCCCGCTTCGCCCGCGCCGAAAAGGAATCGCGCGGTCACCAGCGATACGAAATTCCAGGCCCAACCTGTGGCCGCGGTGAAAAACGACCACCACAGGACGATGCGCAAAATCACCCGGCGCGGGCCCATCCAGTCGCCCAGGAATCCTCCGGGGATTTCGAAGATGGAATACGCCAGCGCGAACGCCGTCAGCACCCAGCCTTTTCGCACCGAATCGAGGCCGAGGTCGGTTCCGATGTAGGGCAATGCGAAGGAAATCGCGACGCGGTCGATGTAGGTGATCACAGCCAGAGTGACCGTGAAAACCAAAACCCAGTAGCGGACGCGCGTCGGCTGCGCGCCTTGCGATCGGGCAGCGAGAATCGGATTCAGGGCGGGCTCAGCCACAGGTCACTTCATGTGCTTCAGGGACTGCTCGCCTTCCAGGCAGATTTCATCGATCAGTTCGGTATCGACGATAAGGCGCTCCTTGATTGAGACGGCCCACGGCTTTGTGTACGCCTTGGGATCGTCAACCGTGACCTGTACTTCCAGGTGCCCGAGATCCGGACGGCGCATCTGCTCCCGGACTTTGGCTGCCTCGGTGATGACACTGCCGTTCCAATCGATCCAGGTGTCGTCGCGAAATCCGATCGTATCGATCACCAGCGAATCGCCGGACCATTTCGCCGACGAATATCCCTGCAGGGACGGATTCGGATCTGCGGGCAGGGGGCGTCCGTCCGTGAATATCTGGCGGAACGAGGCGTTCCATTCGTTCAGCACCACCAAAAGATTCGGCGTGGCGACGAACTTCAGCAGGTGCGGCATCCCGTAGGCGCGCAGGAAATTGTCGGACATGCAGCGGATGTGCGGATCGTCTTTGGCCTGGTTGGCCGTGCGCTTTTTCACCAGCGACGCCAGCCACGGCTGATACGGCAAGCCTCCGGAAAGCTCGACACCCAGATTGATCATGCGGCGCGAGGTGGTCGCGTCATGGGGATTTGGCGGTACGTCCGGACGGCGCGGATCGACTTCGTCGCTGGTCCAGAATCCGGAGAAGTCGGGCTTGCCGTCGGCCAAGCGCGGCGCGGCGGCGGACAGATTCACGCTGCCGTCCGGTTTTCGAGGCAGTCCCGCAGTCGGATAGTTCGACCATTGGGCGGTCAACGGCGTGCACACGGCTGCGAAGCCGAGCGTTAAAAGTGCTGCGTAGGATCGATGCATTTGGGAGAGGCTCACGCGGCTGTGGCGAACCACCGGCGCATTTCGGCGCGCGGAACAAGCCCCACGCGTTCCGCGATAATGATGCCCCCGCGCAGGAGCACGAAATACGGAATCGATTGAACGCGGAACTTCGCGGCCAAGGTCGGCGACTCCTCGGTGTTGACCTTCAGGACCAGGCCCCGTCCGGCCACCTCGCGGGCGAGCGCATGCACTTCCGGCGCGGCCATCCGGCAGGGCTGGCACCAATCCGCCCAGAAGTCCACTAACACGGGCACCTTTGCTTCGCGGGTGATTTCCGTGAATGCCGCAGTATCCACTTCGATGGGTTCGGATACCGGCGGCAACGTGGCTTTGCACGATCCGCAGCGGCCGGTATCGGACAGGTGTTTCGCCGGAACGCGGTTGCCGGCGCCGCAGGCTGAGCATCGTCGGATCATAGGCACCCTCTAGCCGTAAAACTAACATGACCGGCGCTCGGGCTGCATTCGAACACGATCGCCGCTATAATGCCGGACTAGGATGAAGCGCGCCCTCGGTCGCATTGCGGCGGTTACGGCCTGGGGCGCGATCTGGCTTGGCGCGGGAATGCCCGCAGCGGCCCAGGCGCCGGCGGCCGCCGAACTTCCGTCGAAAGCCGGTAACGCGAACTCGTTCGCGAACCTGAATCCCCTGGCCGCAGCGCCTCCCGGTCCTGCGCCGCGGTTGGCGGACGGGCGCGTGGATTTCT
Source organism: Bryobacterales bacterium (assembly GCA_037916615.1). Taxonomy (GTDB): domain Bacteria; phylum Acidobacteriota; class Terriglobia; order Bryobacterales; family Bryobacteraceae; genus Palsa-187. The sequence continues at coordinate 58,785 of JBAIXM010000051.1, read as the reverse complement.
CCGGATTGTGGCGGCCAGCCGACGTCTTCCTGATCGAGGACATCTCACTCGGACTCAAGAGCGGCGAGACGCTGCCTTTGCGCCCGGAGGCAGCGCAGGTGATGAAGGCCCGGTCGTCCAAAGACGATCCGGAGGCCAACTGCCTGCCGACCGGAGTGCCGCGCCTGGCGCCGTATCCGTGGAGGATCGTCGAAACCGCGACGCACATGTTCTTTCTCTTTGAGGGGAACATTCACAGCTATCGCCAAATATTCATGGATGGCCGCAAGCACCCTGCCGATCCGGATCCGAGCTGGTACGGGCACTCGGTCGGATGGCGCGAGGGCGATACCTTGATCGTGGATACAGTCGCATTCAACGACAAGTTCTGGTTCGATTTCCTCGGCCACCCGCACACCGAACAGCTCCACACGCTGGAGCGATATCGCCGGCCCGGGTTGGGCACGCTGATCGAGGAGGTGACCATCGACGATCCTGGCGCGTACACCCGGCCGTTTACGGTGTCGGGGACGCATCGCCTGCTGCTGCACGATGAGTTGATGGAGTATGTCTGCCAGGAAAACGAGAAGGACACCAAGCACCTGAGCGGACCACCGAGCCGTCCGTAATTCGTTCGGTGCGGCGCATCTATAATGGGCGCATGCGGGAATCCAACCGGCTCCTATTATTTGCTCTGGTTTCCCTGCCCATCGCGGCCGCCGATCTGGCGCCCAGCGGCACGCTGCGGGCGACGTTTCTCGCCGGCAATCCGGTGCAGGCGACCGTGGATGCCACTACCGGCGCAATCAGCGGTCCGGCCGCCGACATCGTCAAGGAACTGGCTCGCCGCGCCGGAGTGCCTTACACGATCACAGCTTCGAACGGCTCAAAGGAACTCATCGAACGGCTCAGTAATGGCGCGGCCGACATCGGATTTCTCGCCTGGGAGGGGGAACGGGCCCAAATGGTCGATTTTTCGGGTCCGTATCTGCTGATGGAGACCACGTACCTGGTTCCCGCCGGTTCTCCGATCCGAACCGCCGCGGATGCGGACCGCGCAGGCGTTAAAATCGGCGCGGTCGCCGGAAATTCCCCGACCATTTATTTGCAGCAGCATTTGAAAAACGCGAGGATGATCCTCTGGCAAGCCGCGCCGGCTTACGAGGAATTGTTAAAGATGTTCGCAGGCGGGCAATTGGACGCGTACGCAGGGAATCGCGCGCGGTTCGTGGAAGCCGCCGCCCGCTATCCCGGATTGCGGGTGGTCCGGGACAATTTCACGATGCTCGAACAAAACATCGTGGTCCGGAAGGGCGACAGCCTGAAGCTGAAAATCGTAAACGATTTTTTGGACGAGGCCCGCGCTTCGACGTTTCTCAAGGATTCGCTTACTCGAGCGAAGCTCGCGGGAGTGCAAGCTCCGCCTGCCAAGTGAGGACATAAGGCTGAGAATGCGACGGATCGCTCTTCTGTTTATCGCAGTATCTACGGTTGCGCAGGCTCAGTGGGTGAATCACCGCTGGGAGGGCGTTCCCCGAAACAAAGATGGCACGGTAGACCTCTCGGCGAAAGCTCCGCGGGCGTCGAACGGGAAGCCGGACCTCAGCGGAGTGTGGCACGTGCAGGCCACAACCATGGAGGAGTGGAGGCGCCTCGCGGGCCCGGATGTCGGCATTACCGGAACGCTCGGCATGGGGCAGGACACGATTTCGAAGTACGCGACGAATCTGTTCGTCGATATGAAACCGGAGGAAGTGCCGGAGCGGCCCGAGGCAGCAGCGATCCGCAAGGCGCGCCTGGCAAGCGGGATCCGCGACAATCCTTCCTCCCGCTGTTTGCCGCACGGCATCCCTCTGGCCAGCCTGCTGACGGAGGTCTTCAAGATGGTGCAGACTCCCGGGCTGATTGTGGCGATGTATGAGGCGGACAACACGTTTCGCCAGATCTATCTGGATTCGCGGAAAGTGCCGGCCGATGCGGAGCCCACGTGGCTGGGCTACTCCGCCGGACATTGGGAAGGAGACACGCTGGTTGTGGAGACGTCGGGATTCAATGATAAATCGTGGCTCGACCTGGCGGGACATTCCCACAGCGAAGGGCTGCATGTTACGGAGCGTTACCGCCGCCCCGATTTCGGACACTTGGAGTTGGAAATTACTCTGGATGATCCGAAGATGTACACGCGGCCGATCAAGTTTCGTGTCATGCAGCTTCTTCAGCCGGATACGGACTTGTTCGAGTTTTTCTGTAATGAAAACGAGAGGGACCGTTCTCATCTGGTTGCCAAATAGCCCGGGTTGGCAGGGATTCGGTGGTGCGAACGGGGAGGGTCGAACTCCCATGCCCTCGCGGGCGCTGGAACCTAAATCCAGTGCGTCTGCCAGTTCCGCCACGTTCGCACGATGTCCATTATATCGGCTCATCTGGCGTAAGCCGCCGCAGTGCGCAAACGCTCACCGGCATCGAAATGCGTCAGCCGCGGAGTTTTCCGGCCGCAACCGCAAGGAGCGAGTTCCACCCGATAACCCTCCCAGGCGATTTCCGGGGCCTCGATGTGCATTCCGTCATGCGCCTCGCATTCGGCCGCGAGCAGTTCCCCCCGTGGCCCAATGATCTGCTCGAACACGGGCACCCTGAATACGCCCCACAGACGCTGGCGCTCTTCCATCGACAACATGGGATCGCCCGGATTCTCCAGCGCCACCACCGCCCGCGTGAACACCGGTGGGGTTTCGACCGCCGCCAGCCCCAATAATTCCTCGCGCGATGCAGCCACGGCCTGGGGGGCGAACGCCGAAACCGCCTCCGACCAGCCCTGCGGAAATATGCGGACCGCGGAGTTCGGCCCGAACCCAGGCTGACGGAAGCAGGCCGCTAGCACGGCCGTACGCGGAGCCGGGTCCATCGGATACCGGAACACCGCCTTTCTCCGAAACAGGAACGTGTGGAACGTCATGCATAGACGTTCGCTCAGGCGCCAAGAATTCTCAGCAGATTTTCCCCGAAAATCGCGCGCGCATCCGCTTCGCTGGCGCCGATCTCATAGAGCGCCCGGGCCTGATCCTCGAAAATCGAGTGGTTCCAGCCGCGCGGGAAATAGGACGAGTCGGTTCCGAACAGCAATCGCCGCGGTCCGGCCACCTCCAGCGCGTGGCGAAAGACGTCGCGCAAAGCCAGATGCCCCGCCTGGTAGCGGATCCAATGATTTGAGCTGGATGTGTCCAGATACACGTTGGCGCATTGATCGGCCAGCATCAGGACCTCTCGAAAATAACCCGCGCCGAAATGCGGAATGACGATCGGGACCTCGGGATAGCGCAACGCCATCGCGTGCAGGTCCACCGGATTTGAGAAACGCATGTCAAACGGCGACGCCAGCCCGAGCTTCTTCCGCACGCCGAGGCTTAAAACGCCGCAGTGCACGAAGACCGCGCGCCCGTGGCCGCGCGCCCATTCAAACACCAAACGCGCGCACTCGTCCTGAACCGAATACCCATGCATGGCTGGAAACAGGCACGCCACGCGCACATCCGAAAACGCCGCCGGCATTCCGGAGTTGAGCGCGCTCGGATTCAGCATCGCGTAGGCGAAGAATCGATCCGGGAACCGGCGCGCGGCCGCGATCACGGAACTTTCATCCCCTGGAACGCTCGCGATCAAGGCAGAAGCGAACACGCCGTGACGATCCAGTTCCCGAACCCATTCGGCAGCCAGCGCCTCGGGCTCCCCCGGAGGCAGTTGCCAGCCTAGAAGCGCGCCGGCAGCTTCCAGTGTGAGACCGGGCTTCTGATTCACGAGTGCCGAGAAAAACGGATGTGAGAAAAAATGCAGATGGGCGTCGGCAACCGGCAAAGGGCCCCAAGGCGAGGACCGTTTCATCGCAAGGGACGGGCGCTCACTCACCGCGGGCTTCGGCTTTGGCCGCGGCGCGATCCGCGCCGGTAAGACCGGTGGAGAGAGCGAGCTGAGTCAATCCAGCGACGTTGTTGACCTTCAGCTTTTTCATCATGGTCTTGCGATAGCTGCGCACCGTCTGCTCGCGCAAATCGAGCAAGACAGCGATTTCCTTGCTGGTCTTGCCTTCCGCCACCAGGCGCAGAACCTGGACTTCGCGGGGCGAAAGCGCTTCAAGCACGGGCGCCCTCTGGCGCGATTCCAGATCGCCTTTCTGAATCCGCGTGAGTAGCCGGTCCGAAACCTGGGGACTCAAATACATGCCCCCGGCGGCCACCATGCGCAAGGCTTCGAGCAAATCGCTGTCCGAAGCCCTTTTCAGGATGAACGCGCGCGCGCCGGAGCGGACCGCGCTCACCACCGAGTTCTCGTCGTCATACATGGACAGAATGGCGACCTTGCACTCGGGCTGGTGGCGCAGAATCTCGGCCGTCGTTTCCACGCCGTTCAGTCCCGGCAGGCCGATATCCATCAACACCAGATGCGGGCGGAATTTTTTTACGAACTGGACGGCATCGGTTCCGTTCTCCGCTTCCCCCGCGACCTTAAAATCGGTCGACCGGTTCAGGATGGCCTTGATACCATCGCGCATGATCTTGTGATCATCCACGAGCAGGACGTCGAACGGCATAACCAATGGAAACAATTGTACTCTTTCCTGTCGAGCATTCAAACGTCAGGCCTTGCTCTTCGGCCAGCAAACGAGCGAGCGAGAGCGCCCGGGCACGCCCGGTTTTCTTGCCGTCATCCGTGATGCGCAGGATGACCGGCCCGTCGCCGGCAACCGCGATTTTCACGCTCGCGGCTCCCTGCTGGAGGGCCGTTTCGATGACGCCATGCGCCGCATCGTAGAGAGCCACATCCATCTCGGGCGGCAGGGTGAGAACCGCGGAATATTCAAAGGTCACATCGCACCGCCCCGAAATCTCTTCCGAGAGCCGGCGCAGAGCCTGCTTCAGCCCGCCGCGGTGCGCCGGTGACGAATCCACTTCACGGCTCAGGGCCCGAAGGCGGTCCAAAGCCTCATCGAGCGTGCGAATCGCTTCATCGATTTTGGGTTGAATGCCGGGGTTATCCATCCGCAGCAGTTGAAGCTGCAACCCCGCGGCGGAAAGCGACGATCCGACAAGATCGTGCAGCCTCCGGCCCGCGCGTACCAGCGTATTGCGCGCTTCGATGTAGCGAGCCGCCATCTCCCGCAACTGTGTTTGAGCGGGATTGCCGCTCCCGCCGGCAGGCCGCCTGGGCTTGGCCATTTTTGAGAGCCTAGCGTTTCCGTTTAACCGCCCGCCGGGCGGCTGCGGCGACATCTCGCGCGAGCAGGCCGTATTTGTCCAGCAACTGCTCCGGCGTGCCCGATTCCGCATAGGTGTTCTGGATCCCGACAAATTCCATCGCGGCCGGATGCGTTTCGGCGACCACCTGCGCCACGCGCACGCCTAGTCCGCCGTCGACGAGGTGCTCCTCGGCGACGACGATCGCCCGGGTTTCGCGCGCTGCCCTTGCAATCGCCTCGCGATCCAGCGGCTTGATCGTGTGGAAGTCCAGAACTCGCGCGGAAATCCCTTGGGCTTCGAGAGTCTCGGCGGCGCGGATCGATTCGCCTACCAGCAGACCCGTGCTGATCAACGTCACATCGGAGCCTTCAACCAGTTCGATCGCTTCGCCGATCTTGAACTGCTGGCCCTGTTCGTAAACTCTCGGAACTTTCGGGCGTCCGGCGCGGATGAAAACCGGCCCGAAATGCGCCGCCGCAAGCTTGACCAGCTCGATCATCGCGATCTCGTCCGCCGGCGCCAGCACGGTGAACCCCGGCAGGGAGCATGCCAGGCTCAGATCCTCGACGCTCATCTGGGAGGGGCCATCTTCGCCGATGGAGATCCCGCTGTGCGTGCCGACAACTTTGAGATTGACGTTCGGATACGCGGCGGTTACGCGCAACTGCTCAAATCCCTTGTTTAGCGCGAACACCGAAAAACTCGAAGCGAACGGAATCTTTCCCGCGGAGGCCAGGCCGGAGCCGATGGCAATCATGTTCGCTTCGGCGATGCCGCACTCGAAGAACCGGTCCGGAAATTCCTTGGCGAACGCGGCAGTGTATGTGGATTTCGAGAGGTCCGCATCCAGGGCCACCACATTCGGATTTGTGCGGCCGAGCTCGACCAGCGCCTTTCCGAAGGCTTCACGCGTGGCCATGCCCATCTTCAGTTCGAATTTTGTTTTTGCGGGCATCAGGCCAGCTCCTGAAGGGCTCGCGCGCACTCCTCACGCGTAGGAGCCGTGCCGTGAAACTTGGGGTTGTTTTCCATGAACGAAACGCCCTTCCCCTTGATGGTGTGCGCGATGATGCAGGTTGGTCGGCCTTGCATCGATGCGGCTTCTCCGAACGCGCTTTGCAGCGCCGCGATGTCATGCCCGTACGCCTCAACCACGTGCCATCCGAAGCTCCGCCATTTGTCCGCGAGGGGCTCCAGGCTCATGATGTCCTTCACGAATCCGTCCAACTGGATCTGGTTGTAATCGACGATCGCCACCAGATTGTCCACATGGTGAAACGCAGCCGCCATGGCCGCCTCCCAAATCTGGCCTTCTTGGATTTCGCCGTCTCCCAGCACTACGTAGGACCTCGACTTGCCTTTGTTCAGTCGCGCCGCCAACGCCATCCCCATTCCGAGCGAAAGACCCAATCCCAAGGAGCCCGTCGAGGCCTCCAGCGCGGGCAGGAAGCGCACGTCCGGATGGCCCTGATACGGCGACCCGAGCTTGCGCAACGTCATCAGCTTGTCCTTCGGGCAATAGCCGCACTCGGCCAGGACTGCGTAGAGGATCGGACAGCAGTGTCCCTTCGACAAAATGAAGCGGTCGCGATCCGGCCACGCGGGATTCTCCGGATCGTGGCGGAGCACGTCGAAGTAAAGGGTGACCACGATTTCGGCCGCCGAGAGGGATCCGCCCGGGTGGCCCGAACCAGCCTCAGCGATCATCTCGATCGCAGTGCGCCGCATGCGTTTCGTGATCTCCGCCAGTTGAGCGACGTCACTGGTTCTTTGCATGGCCTACTGTCAATGTATCATCCGCCCTTCAAGCCTGCCGATTCGTTATGCGGGCCGCGGAAATCCAATCCGCCGCTTCGGAGGAGGCGGTGGGAGTTGTTTCAAGTCGCTGATTTCCTCCGCAAGTATGTTGATGACGGAAGCGTGCCGGTTCTGTGTATCCTCAAGCCGTTCGACCCGCGACGCGAGGTCTTTATGCGCTGCCAGGAACTCGCGCATGCGCACGAAGGCGCGGATGATCAGAACACTCATCTTAACCGCGCGCTCGCTGGCGAGCACTGCGGAAAGCATCGCGACGCCATGCTCGGTGAAAGCATAGGGGAGGGTTCGCCGGCCGCCCCAACTTGAAGTCGCATTTTGCGACCTCAAGTTTTCGGCCTCCGCAGCCGTCAGTCGGAACATGAAATCCCTCGGGAAACGGCCGCGATTACGTCTTACTTGCTCGTTCACACGTTTCGTAGGTACTCTTTAGAGCTCCGCAAGATCCGCATCCAGCATGACCTTCTGGCCCCGAATCAGGTAGATCCTCCGTTCAACGGCGTGAACGGGCACGGAAAGCACCGTGGTTTTGGCTTTCTTGGGTTGAACACGCATACCACCTTAGTAAAAGATCGCCGCCGATTGTCTCAGTGAGACTGCTCTGTGCTAGCCTGACGTGTTCCATGCCGGATCCCGCCCGTATTTCTGCTCCCGTCAAATGGACGATCTGCGCGATGGCCTCGCTCGGATTTCTCTTCGACATCTACGAAGTCCTGGTCGCCCCTCTGGTCCTGCAGCCGGCCGTCATGGAACTTGGGGGGTTCTCTCCCGGCACGCCCGAATACCGCTTTTGGACCGGCCTGCTGTTCTGGATCCCGCCCCTGACCGGAGGATTTTGCGGGCTGTGGGGCGGCTATCTGGCCGATCGCTTCGGCCGGCGGCGCGTACTGGTCTGGAGCATCCTGCTCTACACCGTCTCGGCCCTTTCCGCTGGAATGTCCACCCGCATGGAAACCCTGCTCGTGTTTCGAGCTCTGTGTTTCGCCGGGGTCTGCGTGGAATTCGTGGCCGCGGTCGCCTGGCTTGCGGAACTCTTCCCGGAACCGAAGATTCGCGAAGCGGTACTCGGATACACGCAGTTGTTCTCTTCGCTCGGCGGCGCGTTAGTGGCGGCGGCCTTCTACCTGGCGAACCGCTACGGAGCAAGTCTGCCTCCGATTTACGGCGGGCATTCCGCATGGCGATACACGCTGATTTCCGGCCTGGCGCCGGCGATTCCGCTCATGCTCATCCGGCCGTTCCTGCCGGAGTCTCCGCAATGGCAGCAACGCCGCCTGGAAGGCACGTTGAAACGCCCAAGCATCGCGGAACTGTTCCGGCCCGAGTTCCGCCGCGATACGATCGTCACCGCCCTGCTGTTCGCCTGCGCGTATGGCGCCGCGTTCGGGACGATTCAACAATCGCCTCAGATCGCCGCGGGCCTTCCTGAAATTCGCCAGCTTCCCACCTCGGAGCGCGGGCAAGCGGCGGCCAGTGTGCAGACCTTGCAGGAAGCCGGAGGACTCGCCGGCAGATTCGCGATCGCAAGCCTGGGGCTGCTGATCGTCAGCCGCCGCACTGTATTGCGAGCCTTTTTGATTCCGGGGTTAGTTATCACGCCCCTGGTATTCGTCTACACCGGCACGCGTAGTCTGGAGCTGTTCCGCATCGGCATCTTCATCGCCGGATTCACCACGGTCGCGCAGCTTACATTTCTGGGAAACTATATGCCCCGCATTTATCCGCTGCATCTTCGCGGTACGGGCGAAGGCTTCGCGGCCAATGTCGGCGGCCGGATGGTGGGGACATCAGCGTCTTTCCTCACGACGCATCTCGCGGCGCTGATGCCCGCAGCGCTCCCGGGAGCGCAGTTGGCCTACGCGGCGGCGGTGGTCGGCGCAGGCGTATATCTACTCGCGCTGGTTCTCACGTTCTGGCTCACCGAACCGCCGGAGAAGCTTCCGGACTAAGCCGCCGGGCGCCTGCCGGTCAATCCGAACGCATCTTCCAGCGCCGCGCCCGCTTGCAGGAGTGTGTCTTCCTGATTGGGCGGCGCGACAAGCTGTAATCCGATCGGTAATCCCGCGACCGAAAATCCGGAAGGCAGGGCCAGCGCGGGCCAGCCCAGGACGTTGAAGGGCCGGACCAGCCTGGTGGCCGCCATGCGAACGTCTTCGATGACCGGCCCCAACGCGACAGTCGTCTCCCCGATTTTGGGCGCCGTCATTGGCGTGGCGGGCGTCATCAGACAGTCCAGGTTCTGCCAGATCTTGGCGAAGTCCCGGGCCAATATCGTCCGCACCCGCTGCGCGCTCACGTACTCGGTGGCGGGAATCAGACGGCCCTGCTCCAGCAAGACGGCAATATCGCGCCCGAGTTCCTCGCGCCGGTCCAGATGCCGGGCTAGCAAGGCAGATACTTCGGAGAGCTGCACGATGCGGCCCACCACATTGAGATCTCCGGCGTCCGGCAATCGCACTTCAGTTACGTGGGCGCCCAGAGCCGCGGCTGTCTGGACTGCGCCCCGGAACGACTGCATCACGTCCGGAGCGATCCTTTCCACGAAGAAATTCTCTGGCACGCCGATCCGCATGCCGCGAAGTTCCGCGTGAGCGGGCGGCACGTAATGGCTGGGGTGCTTTGCGACTGCGCTGAACCCCAGCGCCACATCGCGAACCGTGCCGCCCATCAGTCCGGCGTGATCCAGCGTCAGGCCGAGCGGCATGATGCCCTTGCGGCTCACCCGTTCATACGTCGGTTTCAATCCCACGACGCCGCAGAACGACGCGGGCGTGCGAATCGAGCCTCCTGTATCGGTACCGGTAGCCAGCTCAACGATTCCAGCCGCGATGGCCGCCGCCGATCCGCCGCTCGACCCTCCGGGGATGCGATCCAAGTCCCAAGGATTCCGGATAGCGCCGAAATGCGGATTGTTCGAAGTGATTCCGTAAGCAAACTCGTGCAGACCGGCTTTGCCGATCATCAGGGAGCCAGCTTCCTCCAACTGGCGCACGATCTCTGCGTCGCTTTCCGGAACGAAATCCGCGAATATTTTCGATCCGCTGGTGGTCCGGATCCCTCGCGTGAAAATATTATCCTTGTGCGCGATCGGGATTCCGTGCAGAGGACCGCGATCGATGCCGCGCGAGAGGTCGGCGTCCAAGGCTTCCGCGCACGCGCGCGCCGGCGCATCCGTCACCGTGATGAACGCATTTAAGCGCGGATTCCACTCCTCGATCTTCCGGAGGGTCTGTTCCGTCAATTCGTGAATGGAGAGCTTCCGTTGGCGCAATAGAGCGCCGATTTTGGCGATGGTCACTCCTGGTCCTCAGCCGGCCACAGCAGGGTGTCGGGGGACAGCCGCTGTTCGAGTGCGCTCAGCGCCGATTCCAGTCTTTCGAGCGCGGGAATTACATCCGGCAGCAGTTCATCGGGTACGGGAGGATTTGCGGCCCGGGCAAGAGTGGTCCAATTTGTCATTTCGAAAGAGTCAGACGGTTGCCAATATACAATCAAAGAGATGCTGGCCGCCGACAAGCACGTCGCCGCGCCGCTGACCCAACTCAGCGAAGAAGAACAGTTGTTCCAGGCCTCAGTCCGGAAATTCGCGGCCGAGCGCCTGGCCCCGCACGTGCGCGCGATGGACGAATCCGGCGCTTTTCGCAAGGATCTGATCGCGGAATTTTTTGCAATGGGATTGATGGCCGTTGACGTTCCCGAAGAATACGGCGGACAAGGCGGATCATTCTTTCAAACGATTCTGGCCATCGAGGAGCTGGCGAAAGTCGATCCTTCGGCCTCGGTGATCGTGGACGTGCAGAATACGTTGTTCAACAACGCTCTGCTGCGCTGGGCAAAGGACGACCAACGGCGGCGCTGGCTTCCGAGAGCGGCATCCGATTGGGTCGCGAGCTATGCGCTGTCGGAAGCCGGCTCCGGATCGGACGCCTTCGCGCTCGCAACGCGCGCCGTGGAATCCGGAGATGAGTACCATCTCACTGGGCGCAAACTTTGGATCACGAATGCCGCCGAAGCAAACCTGTTCCTGGTTTTTGCAACCATGAACCCGGAAGCAGGATACAAAGGCATCACGGCATTCCTCATTGAGCGCGACTTCCCCGGTTTCGGGGTCGGCAAGAAAGAGGACAAGCTGGGGATTCGCGCCTCCTCCACCTGCGAGCTGATTCTGGATGACTGCCGTGTCCCCAAGGGCAACGTGATTGGCGAGATCGGCCAAGGGTACAAGATCGCCATCGAGACGCTGAATCAGGGCCGGATCGGGATCGGCGCCCAGATGACCGGCCTGGCTCAAGGCGCCCTGGATCACGCGCTCGCCCACGCCCGCCAGCGCAAGCAGTTCGGGAAACCGATCGCCGATTTTCAGGGAGTACAATTCGAATTGGCGGACATGGCGGTGGAAGTGGAGGCCGCCCGGCTGATGGTTTACAACGCCGCCCGGTTAAAAGACGCCGGACGCCCGTACCTCATGGAAGCGGCCATGTGCAAGTACTATGCTTCGCAGGTGGCCGAACGCGTAGCGTCGAGGGCCGTGGAAGTTTTCGGCGGCGTTGGGTTCACGAAGGATTACCCGGTCGAGAAGCTGTACCGCGACGCCAAGATCGGCCGGATTTACGAAGGCACCAGCAACATGCAGCGGCTGACCATCGCGAAGCAACTGCTCGGCAACCAGAAATAGCCATGTTCGTCCAACCCAGAGGAGGTTCCATGCGCGTAATTGGCTTGATCGTCTTCGGAGCCGCGGCACTATTCGCGGCCGATTCGCAGGAGCTTTCCCAGACTCAGATCGACGACATCGTGCAGAAGTTCGCCGCCAAGGAGACGGAATTCGCCAAGGCTCGCGAGAACTATACCTATCGACAGACAGCGCGCATTCAAGAGTTGGACGGATCGGGAAGCGTCAGCGGCCGCTGGGAGACGGTTTCCGATATCGTGTTCGATCCATCTGGCAGGCGGACGGAGAAGGTGGTCCGCGCCCCTGTTTCGTCGCTACACAATATCCTTCTCACTCCCGAGGATCTCGAAGATCTACGGAGCGTCCAGCCCTTCGTCCTCACGACATCGGAGTTACCCAAGTACCAGATCCGTTACCTTGGCAAGGAGAAGTTGGACGAAATTCCGTGCTACGCGTTCGCCGTGAAACCCAAAAAAGTGGACTCCGGGCAGCGCTATTTCGAAGGCATCGTGTGGGTGGACGACCGCGACCTGCAAATCGTCAAAACCTACGGCCGCGGTACGGGCGTATTCAAGAAGGGAAACGCTTACCCCAAATTCGAGACTTATCGAGAGCAGATCGACGGGAAGTACTGGTTCCCGACCTACACCATCGCCAACGCTACTTTGCACTTCCCGGAATTCGACCAGCGCATCAAGCAAACCGTTCGGTATGAGGACTATAAGCAGTTCAAGGCTGAGTCCACGATCACCTTCGGCGACGAGGTCGAGCAACCCAAACAAGACCAGCCCAAACGGGATCAGCAGCAGTCTAAGCAGCCGCCCGCAAAGAAATAGGGCCGCTCATACTACTTAGCGCCGGGTTCTACGGGAAACCCCTAAACTGGCGCGCCTAACCTGCCGATGAACCCAGCATCGGCATGGTCGTCCACGTAACCCCACCCGAGAAGCCGGCTCAGGACAGGCAAACTTCGCCCGAACCCGCAGCGGTTCATCCCGAGCGCCAGCCTCTCGATCAGGTAAAGGGCGTCTTCCTGGCCAGCCTGAACCACGAGATCCGCACGCCCTTGAGCGGCATCATCGGAATGCTGGATCTTCTCCATGAAACCAACCTCGACGAGGACCAGCGCGACTACCTGAACGCAGCGCGCTTGTGCACGGAATCTTTGTCAGAGCTTCTGAATGCCAGCCTCGAATACGCGGCACTCGAAGCCGGGCAGATCAGCCTGGAAGAAACCGAATTCAGCGTACGGGAAATGCTCGAGGTAGCCTTGGCGCAGCAGCGGCCCAAAGCTGAAGTGAAACAGCTCCGGCTGCGCTTGCAAATGGAACCCGGCCTGCCGGAGACGTTGATCGGAGACGCGGCGCGCCTGCGGGAGCTGGTCGGGCACCTGATTAACAACGCCATTAAGTTCACGCATGCCGGTTCGGTGGAAGTACGGGTGTACTTGGCCCCGGCAGGAGCACACGGATCCGATCTGCTGGTCGCAGCCGTCCGGGACACCGGCATCGGTATTCCCAGAGACAAACTGGAAACGATTTTCGAATCGTTCCGCGCCGGGGAAAGCGGACTCGCCCGGGCCTATCCGGGCATAGGTTTGGGCCTGGCTCTCGCGCAGAAACTGGCCAAGGTGATGCGAGGCCGCATTCTGGTTGAAAGTGAACCTGGCGCAGGTTCGGTGTTCACGTTGGAAATTCCCGTTCGACGGCCTGAGGTCGTGGAAACGCATTCCGTCCGTTCCGCTGAGGCCGGTCCGGCGGTGCTCGCCGTCGAGGACGACCCGATCGGGATGACGGTGCTCCGCCATGTTCTCAAGCGGCGCTTGAAAAACGTGGACTGCGCAGCTTCCGGCCGCGAGGCCCTGGAAGCCGCCGCGCGGAAGCATTACGACCTGATCCTGATGGATCTGCAAATGCCGGACATCACGGGTCTGGAAGCCGCCGCAAGAATCCGCCGCATGAATGGCTACAGCAATGTCCCGATCCTCGCGCTCACCGCAAGCTGCTCGGACCAGATCCGGGAACAGTGCCGGGCCATCGGAATGCAGGCGTTTCTTTCCAAGCCCATCGACGCCAACGAGCTCTGGTCCACTGTTTCGCGGTACCTGGGCCGCGAACTCTCCCGCTAAAACCTTGGCCCTGATACCCTTGAAACTCTAGGGCATGTCCGATCAAAAACTGCAAATCATCCCGCTCGGCGGTCTTGGCGAGTTCGGGATGAACTCCATGGCCATCCGCTACGGCGACGACATCATCGTGGTCGACGCCGGGATGATGTTCCCGGATGACGAGCTGCTGGGCGTCGATATCGTCACGCCCGATTTCACATATCTGGAACAGAACGCCGCTCACGTGCGGGGGCTGATTCTCACGCACGGACACGAAGATCACATCGGAGGCGTTCCGTTCCTGCTGAACCAGATTCCCGTACCGGTCTACGGAACCGCGTTTACGCTCGCGCTAGTGGAGCGCCGCCTGGAAGAGCACGAGATGCTCGAAAAGGTCAAAATGCATCCGGTCAAGCCGGGCGACCTGCTCGAACTTGGCCCGTTCTCGATCGAATTCATCCACGTGACGCACTCGATCGTGAGTTGCGTCGCGCTGGCCATCACCACGCCGCTCGGCGTGATCATTCACACGGGCGACTTCAAGGTGGATCCGACGCCGACCGACAACGTCCTCTTCGATCTGCACACGCTGGCGGCCTACGGCAAACGCGGCGTCCTGCTGCTGATGTCCGATTCGACTAACGTGGACCGCCCGGGCTACACGGAGAGCGAGCGCGCGGTCGGCCCGCGACTCGAAGACCTGTTCGTGCGCGCGCCACGGCGCCTGGTGATCTCCTGCTTCAGCTCCTCCATTCACCGGCTGCAACAGATCGTCGATTTCGCCCACGAGTACGGGCGCAAAGTCGCGTTTTTCGGGCGCAGCATGATCAACACTACGGAAATCGCGCACGATCTTGGCCTCCTCACGATTCCCGATGGCGTGCTCCTGCGGCCTCAGGATGCCATGCAGTTGCCGCCTAACAAAGTGGCGGCCGTGGTCAGCGGAACGCAAGGCGAGCCGATGTCGGCCATGTCCCGCGTGGCCGTGGACAATCACAAGCACCTTTCGATCGAGCGCGGCGATACCGTGGCGCTAAGCGCGCGGATTATCCCCGGAAACGAAAAAGCCATCTACCGGATGATCAACCACATCTCCCGGCGCGGCGCCGACGTGGTCTATGGAACCATGAATCCGCCGATCCACGTCTCCGGCCACGGAAGCGCGGAGGAGCTTCGCCTGGTCCTGAACCTGGTCCGGCCGAAATACTTCGTTCCCATCCACGGCGAATACCGCCAGCTCGCGCGGCATGCAAGATTGGCCCAGCACCTGAGCCACTCGGGTCTTGAAGATACGTTCATTCTGGAATCGGGCGAATCACTCGAGGTCGATCGCGAGGGCGCGCGCAAGGGAGAACCGGTGCCCGTCGGCCGCGTGTGCATTGATTCGGGCACGCTGGACGAAGTAGTGGAAGATATCGTCATCCGCGACCGCCAGCATCTGTCGGAAGACGGATTTGTGCTGCCGATCATCGCGCTGAACAAGCACACGGGGCGCAGCGAGGTGCTTCCGGAGATCGTCAGCCGCGGCTTCATGTCGACCGAAGACAGCGCCGCGGTGCTCCAGGAGGCCCGGCAGGTGGTGCTCAAAACGCTGGAATCCTCGACCGCCGAAGAGCGCGGGGATTGGGGCGTGATGCAGGAAAAGATCCGCACGGATCTGAAGCGGTTCCTGAATAAACAGACTTCGCGCCGGCCGCTGATCATGCCCGTGATCCTCGAAGTCTGATCGCTGCCGCGACTTTGGTATGCTTGTGGCCGGCGCGCGGGGCGCCCACCACGTCCGCGGGAAGGACAGCGTCCACCCCGAGATCGTCAGTGACTGTGAGATGAACTCTTTTCTCGCCCGATAGAGCGGAGCAAGGGCAATCAGTCAAAGAGAAAGGAGCTCATATGAGCCAGCATCCGCCCACTCGCCGAATGCGCGAGAATCCCGACCTGGACCAACTGAAACGCCAGGCCAAAGAACTGCTCGAAGCTTATCGGGCATCCTCCCCTGAAGCCGTCGCCGAGGTGAACGCGTATCACCGCACCGCTTCGCCCGAAAATTTCGCATTGCACGACGCCCAGTTCGTGCTCGCGCGATCCTATGGTTTCGAGAGCTGGCCGAAACTAAAAGCCGCCGTCGACGGCGTCACCGCCACCAGGTTGCACGAGGCCGTTGAGAGCGGCGATCTCGAAACGGCGCGCGAACTCCTCACTCGCCGCCCGGAGATTGTCGGCGTCCACGCGCTTCACACGGCGGTCCTGCGGCGCGATCTCGAAATGACCAAGCTGCTCCTCGAATTTGGAGCCAATGCCGACGAAGGCGTCTGGCCCATTCGGGACGCCACTAGCCCGCGTGTGATCGCGCGCGATCGCGGGTTCAACGAAATCTCCGACGCAATCAACGCAGCTCTGGAGAAGCGCGGAATGAGCGGCTCCAAAGTACCCGCTGAAGTCCGGCGCAAAATCCAAGAAGCCTACATGACAGGCCGCGAGGAGGCGATGGAAGCGGTGTTCGAGCAGCACCCCGAGATCACCGAGTGGCGGATGGCCGACGGCACCACGATGCTCCATCTGGCGGCAGGGCGCGGGCAGCGGCTGATCGTCAAATGGCTGATCGAGCATGGCAAGGATGTCAACGCGAGGGCACATGTCGTCCCGCACCAAAGCGCCACGTTTCTGGATAGAGCACCGCAAGGCTGGACGCCGCTCGATTTCGCCGCTACCGGCCGCGGCAGCGACGAGTGGCTCTTTAACAACGAGAAGTTCCAACCCACGGCGAAACTCCTCCTCGAATACGGCGCGGAGCTCAGCCAGATTTCCGCGGCCGCGCTCGGCCGGTGGGATTATCTGGCGAAATTTTCCAAGCCGGAACTGGAAGGCAAGGGCGTGCTGGAGGCTGCCGTTAAGGGCAACCAGCCGGATACACTGCGCCGCCTGCTCGACCTGGGCCTCGATCCGGACGAGCCCATCCAGGTCGGTCACATGGAGGAGAAGACCTGGTCTTCCGGCGGTCCTGTGTTTCAAGCCGTGGTGCTGAACCGTTTGGAGATGGCGCGTCTGTTGCTGGAGCGTGGCGCGGACCCCAATGCAAACGTGTTTACAGCGGGCTCGGCGGCATTCCGCGCCTACGATGGCCGCAATCCCGAAATGCTAGCGTTGATCGAAAAGCATGGCGGCTGGATCGACCCCGGTGGCGCGGGCTACGCGCGCCAGACCGAAATCGCGCGCAAGATGCTCGCGGGCGAAATCGATCCTCACCTGGAGCCGAACGATTTCTCCGGCCACACCGTGGCGGAGCAGCTTCTGTGGGGCGGCGCCAGCTCGCTTTGCGACGACATCGTTCGGATGGCCTTGGAACGTGTCGACTGGCCGCACGATGATCGCAGGTGGTTCGGAATGCTGCGCCGGCCGACGTGGAATCATGCGGATCGCCCTGAATGCTGCGACACGTTCCGGCTAATCCTGGCCCGTACCCACCCGCATCACCGCGATCCCATCCATGGCCAGACCATCCTGCACGAGATCGTCTCCGGGGACCGAGGCCCGGGTCTTCAGCTTGCCACCATACTGCTAGACGCCGGGGCTCGTCTCGATGTCCGGGACAAACTGCTCATGAGCACGCCGCTGGGGTGGGCTTGCCGGTGGGGGCGTGTCGAAATCGTGAAGCTATTCCTGGCGCGTGGCGCCGATCCCGTGGAGGCCGACGCGGAACCGTGGGCCAAACCGCGCGCGTGGGCGGAAAAAATGCACCATCCGGCGATCGTGGATTTACTTGATGCCGCGAAACTTCGCGGTTTCGTTCTAGGCTAGAGCAACACTATACACGCAACGGGATCTACAATTCAGGGGAGGTCTGTTATGAAATCCGCATTTCTGATCATTCCGACCCTCTTGCTTGCCGGCTTTGCGTCGGGCCAATCCGTTCCCGCCGACTACGACCTAGTCCTCAAGTCCTTGGGCAAACAAGGGGATTACAAAGACAACGTTCTCAAAATCAACATTCCGCGAAACGATCTGAAGGTCACCATCGACGGGATCGCCACGCCCACGCCGTTTGGATTCGGAGGCTGGCTCGCAATGACCAAGGGTGATGGCGGCATGGATGTGATGATGGGGGATCTGGTGCTGACCGAAGACGAAGTTAACCCGGTCATGTCCGCGCTGCTCGATAATGGCCTGGAGATCACGGCTCTCCACAATCATTTCTTCTTCGAAAGTCCGCGAATCTTTTATATGCACGTGCACGGTCACGGCAAAGCAGGGGATCTCGCCAAAATGGTCAAACCCGCGGTGGATTTGATCGGCAAGGGGTCGCCACAACATCAAGACTCGGTCAGCGGTGCAAAATCGAATGTTTCGGCCGGGCAGATCGACACGGCCAAAATCGCCAAGCTCGTAGGACACGAAGGGGAACAGAGCGGCGCAGTCTATAAAATCACCGTGGGTCGCGACGATCTGAAGCTCAAAGACATGGGCGCCGCTATCAACGCGCGCATGGGACTGAACACCTGGGCCGCCTTTTATGGCAGCGATGCAAACGCCGAGGTCGCAGGCGACGTCGCCATGCTATCCGGCGAGATCACGCCCGTACTCAAAGCGCTGCGTTCCAACGGCCTGAACGTGGTTGCGATTCATAACCACATGACCAGCGGCCAGCCCACGATCTACTTCCTGCACTATTGGGGAACCGGCCCGACTGAGAAACTCGCTGCGGGGTTCAAAGCTGCGCTCGATCAGTTAGGCAAGTCGTCGCACGCCTCTCATACGACTCACTGAAAATCGGCGGAATTAAGCTTCGTTAACCGAACGAACTCTGCCCCCGCAGGGTCGCTTGCTATAATAGGGTTCCTATGTCCTCTACCCCTTTGACTGCGGGGAAGAAGATTATCTTGTTGCGGCCACGAGGTTTCTGCGCGGGAGTCGTACGCGCAATCGACGTGGTGAAGATCGCGCTCGATATGTACGGAGCGCCGATCTACGTGCGCAAGGAAATCGTTCATAACCGCCACGTCGTCGAGGAGCTTCGGGCTCTTGGTGCGATCTTTGTCGAGGAGCTGGACGAAGTTCCAGTGGGCGCTCGCGTGATTTTCAGCGCTCATGGAGTCTCGCCGGAAGTGCGCACGCAGGCACGACAGCGGAGCCTCAAGGTCATCGACGCGACCTGCCCCCTGGTGACCAAGGTCCACCTGGAAGCCGTCAAGTTCGCGAAGAAGGGATTCACCATCGTCCTGATCGGCCACAAGGATCACGACGAGGTGATCGGAACGCTCGGGGAAGCGCCGCAAGCGACCGCCCTGGTTTCCACGGTGGAAGATGTCGATCGGCTGGAGGTCGCCGACCCGGAGCGCGTTTCCTTTATCACGCAGACCACGCTGAGCCTGGATGAAACCCGGGATATCGTGGAGCGGCTCAAGCATAAGTTCCCCAAGATTCAGGGGCCGGCGGCGCAGGATATCTGCTACGCCACGGAAAACCGGCAAGTCGCGGTGAAAGCCGTGGTCCCTCTATGTGAAGTGCTGCTGGTTGTGGGTTCACAAAACAGCTCGAATTCGCGCCGTCTGGTGGAAGTTTGCGAGAAGATGGGCGTCCCCGCCTATCTGGTCGACGATCTGACGGAAGTCCAGCAACAATGGCTGGAAAACGTCCGGACGGTCGCGGTGACGGCGGGCGCATCCGCGCCGGAAAACCTGGTGCAGCAATTGGTCGAGTTCCTCCAGCAGCGAGGCTTCGCGCAACTGGAAGAAATGGAAGTCAAGGAAGAGGACGTGCGCTTCAACTTGCCATCCGAGCTGACGCGCACGGTGCAATTACAAACCGTTGCGCGGGTATGAGCAGCCCCAGTCTGCAAATTGCGGACACTCTGTTGGCGGAATCCTCCGCCACTCTGCGCAGGGCGTCTGACTACCTGCTGAGCCGGCGAGCCGGTCAGGGATACTGGTGCGGCGAGCTGACCGCCGACACAACGCTGGAATCCGATTTCATTCTGCTGGAGCTGTGGCGGCATCCTCCCCAGAACGGCGCATGGAACCCGCCCACCCGGCCTCTGATCGACAAAGCAGTGCGATCGATCCTGGCGCGCCAGTTGCCCGACGGCGGCTTCAGCATTTACGAAAAGGGCCCGTCGGAAGTCAGTGCCAGCATCAAGGCTTATACGGCGCTGAAGCTGGCGGGAGTCGATCCGGCCGGGTCGCAGTTGAGCCGCCTGAGGGAGCGCATCCTCGCGCTCGGCGGGCTGCAAGCCGCCAACAGCTACGTCAAGATCAATCTCAGCCTGTTCGGCCTGTATCCGCGCGAGCAGACGCCCTCGATTCCGCCTGAATTGAGCCTGGCGGGGAATCTCATCTACGAGATGTCCTCCTGGACGCGGGCGATTGTGACGCCCCTTTCGATCCTGCACTCGATGAACCCGCAGCGTCCCGTGCCTGCCGGGTTCACGCTCGAAGAGCTGTTCGTGCCGGGCGTTTCGATGGCCTTCGCCAAGCCTGAGAGATTCCTGAGCTGGCGAACGTTCTTCTTCGTCGCCGACCGGTTTCTCAAATTCTGGGAACGACATGGCTCCCGCGGCCTGCGGAAGCGCGCCATCCAGCGCGCCGAGCAATGGATGCTCGACCGCACGCATTGCTCCGACGGCCTGGGTGCGATTTATCCCTCGATGATGTACGTGATCATGGCGCTCGACGTCCTGGGGTATCCCGAGGATCATCCGGACGTGCGGGAAGCCACGCGCCAGTTCATGAGCCTGATGATTGACGACCATCGCGGGTTTTTCTTCCAACCGTGTTTCTCGCCGGTTTGGGACACGGCTATCGCCGTCCATGTTCTGGGCGAATCCGGAGTCGTGCCCGAGCGAGCGCTCATGCCTGCCGCCGACTGGCTGCTTTCCAAGGAAGTCCGCAAGAAGGGTGACTGGAGCGTCAAGCGCCCCAATATCGAGCCATCCGGCTGGTATTTCGAATTCGCCAACGAATGGTATCCCGATATCGACGATACCGCCCAGGTGCTGCTGGCTCTTGCCCACTCCCAGGCTTCCGATTCGGACGCGCAGCAGGCCGCCCGCAAGCGTGCCGTGGACTGGCTGCTCGCGATGCAGGGCTCGGACGGAGGTTGGGCGGCATTCGACGTCGACAATAACTGGAATTTCCTGAGCTGCGTCCCGTTCGCCGATCACAATGCCATGCTCGATCCCACGTGTCCGGATATCACCGGCCGCGTGCTGGAAGCGCTTGCCCGATGCGGCGTTTCCAATAGCCACGAAGCGGTGCAGCGCGGCGTGGCGTTCCTCAAGCGCGTCCAGGAAGAGGACGGAAGCTGGTACGGACGCTGGGGCGTCGATTACATCTACGGCACGTACCTGGCGCTGCGCGGATTGCAGGCCTCGGGCGAAAGCGACCGGGAAGCCTACATCCTGCGCGCGGGCGAATGGCTGCGCTCGATCCAGAACGCCGATGGCGGCTGGGGCGAAAGCTGCGCCAGCTATGACAATGGAACGTACACCGCCGCGCACAGCACTCCGTCCCAGACGGCCTGGGCCGTGCTGGGATTGATCGCCAGCGGCGATACCACCAGCAACAGCCTGCACAAAGGCATCGAATACCTGGCGGGAACCCAGCGCTCCGATGGCGGCTGGGATGAGGACCTGTCCACAGGCACCGGATTCCCGCGCGTTTTCTACTTGCAGTATCATCTCTATCGAATTTCTTTTCCGGTTCTGGCGCTGGCAGCCTACCGGAAAGCAAGAGGAGCAACCCACTGATGAGATTCCCGATTTCCCAGGCGGCCAGCATGGCGACCTACATCGCCAAAAACAAGCTCCGCCCGCGTCCGGAGTGGCAGAGAAACCTGGGCTCCGTCGAGGACGCGAAGAACCCGTTCCGCATCATTCACGCGCAGATCCCCTCGGCGCGCGCCGAGCGCAAACCGCATCCGCTGATCAACAAGCGTTTTCCGCTGGTGATGATGCTCGAGCCGCTGCACGCCTGCAACCTCACCTGTACCGGGTGCGGCCGGATCCGGGAATACGAAACTTCCATCAGTTCGCGGCTCACGCTGGAACAGTGCCTGCGCGCCGTAGACGAATGCGGAGCTCCCATGGTTTCGATCTGCGGAGGCGAGCCGTTCCTCTATCCGGAACTGCCGCAGCTCTGCTCGGAAATTCTGAAACGCGGCCGCTATATCCAGCTCTGCACCAACGGCATGTTCATCGCCAAGCGGCTGAAAGAGTTCACTCCGGATCCCGGACTGGTTTTGAACGTCCACCTGGACGGCATGGAGAAGAATCACGATCTGGCCGTGGAGCGCGAGGGCGTGTTCAAGGCAGCCATCGAAGGCATCCGGATCGCGAAGCAAAACGGCTTCCGCGTGTTCACCAATACGACCGTCTATCGCGAAACCGACATGCGTGAAATCTGGGAGCTCTACGAGTTCCTGGAACAGTTCAAGGTCGACGGGCACACCATTTCGCCGGCCTACGGCTACTCTTCGGTGAACGACCAGGAAATTTTCATGACGCGCGAAGACGTGCATGAGAAGTTCAAGGACATTGACAAGATTGCCAAGCGCTTCCCGCTGGTTTCCTCGCCCGTCTACATGGATTTTTTAAAGGGCGATCGCGAACTGCCCTGCACCGCCTGGGGCAACCCGACTTACAACGTGAAGGGCTGGAAAGGCCCGTGCTACCTGATCACCGACGCGCATCATGAGACGTTCGAAGATCTCATGACCAAGACGCCTTGGGAAAACTACGGCTCCGGCAACGATCCGCGCTGCGACCAGTGCATGGTGCACTGCGGCTATGAGCCGTCCTCGGCCTACGGGATTAACGCGAAGTTCAGCGATCCCTTCAAAACGCTGAGCTGGCTGCTGGGCTAAATCTTGCTGTGAAGCCCACGCTGGTCACCGGAGCCACCGGATTCGTAGGCTGGCACGTGGCGCGGGCGCTGCTGGAACGCGGGCGCTCGGTCCGGGCCCTGGCGCGCGATCCCGCAAAGCTGCGCGAGTTAACCGGCGCCCAGCCGGTCCAAGGAGACCTGCGCGATCCCGATTCGCTGGCGCGCGCCGTTCAGGGCTGCGGCGTTGTTTTCCACGTCGCCGCCGATTACCGGCTGTGGACCCGCGAACCCCAGGAAATGTATCGCTCCAACGTCGATGGAACTCGAGCCATGCTCGAGGCCGCCCGGCGCGCGGGCGTGGAACGCTTCGTCTACACGAGCACCGTGGGCTGCATCGGCGTAAACACTCCGGACGGCATTGGAGACGAGCGTAGCGAGGCGTTTCTGAGTGACATGCAGGGCCCGTACAAGCGCTCCAAATTTATGGCCGAGCAGGTGGCCCGCGAATTTGCGGAAAGCGGCTTCCCGGTGATCATCGTGAACCCCACCGCGCCGGTTGGAGATCACGACTTTAAACCGACGCCGACGGGAAAAATCGTGGTCGATTTCGCCCGCGGGGCGATTCCCGCTTTCGTCGACACCGGTCTCAACGTGGTGGATGTTCGCGACGTGGCGTGTGCGCATCTGGCCGCCTGCGAACGCGGCAGGCCAGGCGAGCGCTATATTCTCGGCGCGGAAAACATGACGCTCCAGCAGATTCTAGAAACGCTGGCCGGCATTCTGGAGCGCAAGCCGCCCCGCATGCAGATTCCCTACGCCGTGGCCTACGCCGCCGGAGTCGCTTCGACGGCCTGGGCCGGTGTGACGGGACGCGAGCCCCGGGCGCCTCTGGATGCGGTCCGCATGTCGCGCAAGAAGATGTGGGTGCGGCACGACAAGGCCGCCCGCGACTTGGGATATGCGCCGGGTCCGGCAAGCGAGGCGTTGCGGCGCGCCGTCTCGTGGTTCCGGGAGAACGGATACTGCTGAAGCGAATGACCTGGCTGATGGTGGCCGCGGAGGCCCGCGAGTTCGACGGAATCCTCAAACAGGCAGGCGAGGTCCGGGCATTGCCGTGGCCCGGCGCAGCGTTTTCGCGCGTGACTGCGCGGGAAAAGAACCGCTGGTTGTTGATCGCCAATGGGCCCGGTCCCAGGCTTGTGGAACGCGCCTTGGGGCGGAAACCGGAAGTGGACGGGATCCTGAGCGTCGGGTTCTGCGGGGCCCTTGACCCCGCGCTTGAAATTGGTGATATCGTCATATCGGGTGAAGTTCCCAAGGCGTTCGGACGCTGTGTGCAGGGGGACGTGGCATCGGTTGATCGGGTAGCGGTCACCGCCCGGGAAAAGCGTGAATTGCGAGCGGCCACAGGGGCAGCGGTGGTCGAAATGGAGTCGGCGGCAGTCGCCCAAAAGGCGCGCGAGTGGAATCTGCCGTTCGGCTGTGTCCGCGTGGTGTCCGATGCCGCGGGAGAGGATCTTCCGTTGGATTTCAATCGATATCGCGACGTGGACGGACGCTTCAAAAAGGCGCGCATCGCTTTGGCGGCTCTGGCGCGTCCATTTACTGTGCTGCCGGGCCTGATGCGGCTGGACCGGCAGTGCCGGCAGGCCTCAGAACGACTAGGAGAGTTCTTTGCAAACTGTGAAAACTAGCAGTCCGGCAGGCTCGATCGCCACAGTTCCGGATCCGGTTCGAATGCCGCATCCGGCGGCAACGATGCGAGCGGCGGTCTACCGCGGGGAACGTCGCGTGGAAGTGGAAACGATTCCCGTACCCGAGATTGGACCTGGGGAAATCCTGATACAAGTGGAGTCCTGCGGGATCTGCCATACGGACCTGAAGAAGATCGCCTATGATTTGTTCGACCCCCCGCGCATCTACGGGCATGAGACGGCGGGGATCGTCGCCGCCGTAGGCACGGGCGTAAAGCGCTTTCAGCCCGGCGATCGAGTGGTTGTGTTTCACCATATTCCGTGCGGCAAGTGCTTTTATTGCCTGCGGAAATTGTACGCGCAGTGTCCGGTGTACAAAAAAGTGGGCGTGACCGCGGGATTCGAACCCGCCGGCGGCGGCTTCGCGCAATACGTGCGTGTGATGGACTGGATCGTCGAGCGCGGCGTGGAGATTATTCCAAAAGGGATCAGCTTCGACCAGGCCTGTTTCGTGGAACCTGTGAACACCTGCCTGAAGGGATTCAAGCAACTCGATCCGCAGCCCGAGGACGTGATTGCGATCCTCGGCCAAGGTCCCATCGGCCTGATCTTCACGATGATGGCGGTGCGCAGCGGCGCTCGCGTGATTGTCACGGATACGATGACCAGCCGGCGGGGGCTCGCGCTGAGCCTGGGCGTGCAGGACGCATTGGATCCGCGCGATGAGAAATTCGAAGCTCGCGTGAAAGGGATGACGGCGGGGCGCGGCGCCGACCTGGTAATCGTGGCCGCTTCCGCGCCCGGCATCGTGCAACAAGCCGTGGCGTGCTCGCGCCCGGGCGCGCGAATTCTTCTCTTTGCGCAAACATCGCATCAGGAACGCATCGAAGTATCCGGAGCGGACGTGTGCGTGGGGGAACGCACGATTTTCGGCTCCTACAGCGCATCGGTGGATGTTCAAAGGGAATCGGCCGATCTGGTTTTTTCTGGACAATTTCCGGTCCAGGAACTAGTCACGCACCGCGTGTCATTAAACGACATTCATCGCGGGATTGAACGCGCTCTGCACCCGGATGAGGTATCGTTAAAGATAGTGGTCCAGCCACAAAGATGACTCCAGACACGCAACAGATGAGCGCGGCTGTGCTCTACGGCAGGGAGCAGTTGCGCATCGAGCGGGTGGAAGTTCCCAAACTGGGCCGCGGGGACGTACTGGTACGCGTTCGGGCCGCGCTGACGTGCGGAACCGACGTCAAGGTGTTCCGGCGCGGCTACCACGCCAAAATGATCCGTCCGCCGGCGCTTTTCGGGCACGAACTGGCGGGCGATGTGGCCGCCGTTGGCAGCGATGTCACTCGATTCCGCGTCGGCCAGCGTGTGGTGGCCGCTAATTCCGCTCCGTGCGGGGCCTGTTTCTATTGCCAGCGCGACCAGGAAAACCTGTGCGAAGATCTGCTGTTTAACAACGGAGCCTATGCCGAATTCATTCGCATTCCGGAACGGATCGTTTCCCGGAACA
Organism: Bryobacterales bacterium; assembly: GCA_037916615.1. Taxonomy (GTDB): domain Bacteria; phylum Acidobacteriota; class Terriglobia; order Bryobacterales; family Bryobacteraceae; genus Palsa-187. The sequence continues at coordinate 32,955 of JBAIXM010000051.1, read as the reverse complement.
TGCATGAAATTCCGCCCCACGTCAGTTACCAGGATGCGGCGCTGGTGGAACCCCTGGCTTGCGTGATGCGCGGGCTGGAAGAAACCGGCGTGCGGCCCGGCGACACCATTGCGGTCATCGGACTCGGACCGATCGGCATGATGTTCGTTCGCCTCGCCAAAGCGGTGTACGAAGCGCGCGTCATCGCCATCGGGCGGCGGCGCTCGCAGCTGGATCGTGCCGCGGGAATGGGCGCCGATGAGGTGGTTTTGAACGAGGAAGGTTCCGACGTGGTCAGCCCCGTACAAAATCTGACCGGCGGCCGGGGCGCAGACGTTGTCATCGAAGCCGTGGGGCTTCCTGAGGTCTGGCAACTCGCAACGCGCTTGCTGCGCCGCGGAGGCGTGGTCAATTTTTTCGGCGGCTGCCCCGATGGGACCGAAGTCCCGGTCGATACCGGACGGCTTCACTACTCGGAACTAACGCTCAAAGCCAGCTTCCATCACACGCCCGCCCTGATTCGCCAGGCGCTGGAGATCATCAGCCGCGGACGCGTCACCGCGCGCGATTTCGTGAACCGCGTGGAGCCGCTATCGAATCTGCTCGAAGTCATGCAGCACCTGATGAGCCACAACGGCCACCTCAAGACCGCGATCATCCCGTAGAGGAGCCGCCGGCTCAGTGTCTTTTCCCGACACATTTTTATACCCGATTCAGTTTCTCGCCTCGCGCAGCGCCATGGAGCGGAGCTGGTCGCCGGATGAGGCCCGCGGTTATACCCGCTGGCTGGCGACCCATCACTACGAGAACTTTCATGTGGTGAGCGTGCTGCTTCCCAAGCGGCTGCACCAGGACTTCTATAACATCTACGCATTCTGCCGCTGGGCCGACGACCTGGGCGACGAAGTCGGCAACACGGCTGAGAGCCTTCGTTTGCTTGGCTGGTGGCGGAACCAGCTCCAGGCGATGTGCGCGGGCCAGGCGCAGCATCCCGTTTTCGTGGCTCTGGAGGGGACGGTTCGCGAATTTTCGCTGCCGGTTCAGCCGTTCGACGATTTAATCCGGGCTTTCGAGCAGGATCAGACCGTCACGCGCTACCGCAATTTCGAGGAGCTGTTCGAGTACTGCCGGTATTCCGCCAATCCCGTGGGCCGGCTGGTGCTCGGGCTTTGTGGATATCGCGATGCCGAGAGACAGGCGCTATCCGACGCCACCTGCACCGCCCTCCAGCTTGCCAATTTCTGGCAGGATGTCACGGTCGACCTGGCAAAGGACCGGGTGTACCTGCCGTTGGATTTGCTGGAAGCGCACGGGTATCCGATCGAGGCCCTGTTTGCCCGCCAGTTCGATCAAAGATTCCGCGCGGCCATGCAGGAGGCCGTGAATGTCGCGCGCGAGCTTTTTCTCCGCGGCCTGCCCCTGGCCGACTCGGTCGACCGCCGCCTGGCCATCGATCTCGAACTGTTCAGCCGCGGCGGCCTGCGGGTTCTGGAGAAGATCGAGCAGCAGGGTTGCGATGTTCTGACTTCCAGGCCGGCGATCTCCAAATTGGAACGAGTGGGGCTGCTTTTGGGCGCGATCGGGCGGCGGGCGTTTTCCAGGGCTGCCTGAATGCGGAACGCGGCGGAGACATGACGCTCGAGCAGTCGTACTCCTTCTGCGAACGAGTCGCGCGAACGCAGGCCAAGAACTTCTACTATTCGTTCCTTCTGCTCTCGCGTCCCCAGAGGCAGGCCATGTGCGCGATATACGCGTTCATGCGCTATTGCGACGACCTGAGCGACGCTGAGGGGGTTATCGACCGTCCTGCCGCCATTGCGCGCTGGGAAGCCGACCTGGAAACCGCGCTGGCGGGCAGCCATCCCGCGCATCCTTTATGGCCCGCTTTTTCCGATGCCGTCGCGCGCTACCGCATCCCTCACCAGTATTTCCGCGACATGATCCGGGGCGTGCGGTCGGATCTGGAACCGAGACACATCCAGACGTTTGACGATCTTTACGATTACTGCTACCACGTCGCCAGCGTCGTGGGCCTCACGATCATTCACGTCTTCGGGTTCAAGGATCCCGCCGCGTTGCAACTCGCCGAGAAATGCGGCGTCGCCTTTCAGCTCACCAACATTCTGAGGGACGTGCGCGAAGACGCGGAGAATGGCCGTGTCTATCTGCCCGCCGAGGATCTGAAGCGCTTCGGCGTCAGCGAACGCGAACTCTCCGGAGAAGTCCTGTCCCGTCCGCTACGGGATTTGCTGCGCTTCGAAGCCGACCGCGCGCGCGATTTCTACCGGCAGTCCGAGCCGCTGGTCCGGATGGTCGACAAGCACAGCCGCGCGTCTCTCAAGGCTCTGATTCAAATCTATTCGCGGCTGCTGGAGCGCATCTCAAACTCCGGCTACCAGGTGCTGGCAACGCGGGTGCGCGTGCCTACGTGGGAAAAGCTCTGGATCCTCGCGCGGTGCTCGATCTAGAACACCCACCGCAGCCCTGCGTACGGTCCCCACAGGAAGCCTTTGATGAACGTCTCTTTCTGCGGCGAGGTCCGGAAGTACAATGCCTTGCCGCCGCCGAAAATTTCCACCTTGCGAATGCGCCCGACAATTGTGACGTCAGCGTCTCCCACGGCCGGGTGGCTTGGGATGCCCATCCCCGATCCACGCCCCTCAATGCGGAAGTGATGGGAGGGCACGTACTCAAAACCCATGCCCACCGCGGGCATGATGATCCTTTGGCTCTCCGTCAGCGGCTGATCGGGAGCGGTCACCGTCAGCGTCACCGAAGGCTTCAGCTGGAACCAGTGGAGCTCCCAAAGCGTCTTGATGCGAAACTTGGAATCCTGCGGCGGATTCGGATAGGTCAGGTAATTCCAGCTGACTTTCAATTGCCGAAGACTGTACTTCAGAAAGAGCGGTTCGCCCTGCGAAATCGTCCCTCCGAAGGCGCCCAGATCGGTTGGAGCCGTCCCATGGCCCGAATCGCCAAGCGTCAGATAAGACACTTCCAGACGCGTGTTTCCCTTCATGGGCATGGTGACCAGAGCCGCGTAAGCGCGCGAGGGTCGCTTGGGCAGCTTCAGATCATGGGACGGGGGAACGACGGCTTTCGCTCCGCCGCGCAGGAACGGCCCTCCGTACGGAAGCCAATCATACAGCGAGATCGAAAGCATCCGGTCTAGATTTTCGGGCTCCTGCGGCTGTGCCGGAGCCTGTTGGGCGGAAGTCTGTTGCGCCGGAGCCTGTGGGGCGCCGGCCGGCTGCGCTGCGGGGGCCTGCTGCGCCGATACGCTCGAACTCCAACCCGCACACATTGCCAGACACACCGCCAGCGGGCAGGTTCTGCCAGTCAGTTTCACGTTTTCCTCTTTCCCCTCTGCGCGCGAACCGCTCGTGCGAGCAATGTCCACTTTCTAGAGGATAAGCTGGCGCGTGTGCCCCGTTCAACATTCAGTGGTTCAACACTCGCCATCTCCCGGCTTACACTATTCGTGTGATCCCGCTGTTTCTGGTGCGTCTCGGCGTCCGCTGCCTGATCGCGCTGTTCTATCGCGTTCGGATCGTCGGGGCCGAAAACGTTCCACAGAAAGGCGGCGCGCTGCTGGCCTCCAACCACGTTTCGTTCATGGACGGCTTTCTTGTCGGATGGGCCGCGCGGCACCGGCACGTCCGGTTCATGATTTGGCGGCCGTATTACGAGCACTGGGCCCTGCGGCCGCTATTGCGCGCTCTGCGCACGATTCCGATCGACCTTTCGGGCCCTCGGGCGATGACCGCCGCCATCCAGTCGGCGCGCCGGGAACTGGAGGCCGGGCACGTCGTCTGCATCTTCCCGGAAGGCGCAGTGACCCGCACCGGAAACATGCTGCCGTTCAGGCGCGGCATGGAAAAGGTGATCGAAGGATTGGACGTTCCGGTGATTCCGGTTCACCTGGATCGAGTCTGGGGCAGCCCCTTCAGCTTCGCCGGTGGACAGTTTTTCGGGAAAAATTCGCGATCCTGGCCCTACCGGGTCACGGTGTCGTTCGGCCCGCCCCTGCCCGCGCCCGTGACCGCGCTCGCCGCGCGCCAGGTCGTGGAAGAACTGGGCAGCGATGCCGCCGGACTTACGCGCGAGCCCGGCGCAACGTTACCGGCCCGGTTCGTTCGGCTGGCCCGCCGTCATTGGGGATACTTCGCCATGGCGGATTCCATGGGCCGTGAGCTGACCTACGGCCGCGCACTTACTGCGGCTTTGCTGCTCGCGGAAGAGGTCCGCCGAAGGGCGGACTCCGAAAAGATGATTGGCCTGCTGCTTCCCGCGACCGTCGGCGGAGCGCTGGCGAACCTGGGCGTGTCGCTCGCGGGCAAGGTTCCGGTGAACCTGAATTTTACCGGCGGCGCGGAAGCGATGGCCTACGCGGCCGAGCAGTGTGAAATCCGGACGGTGATCACGTCCAAGGCCTTCTTGACAAGAGCGAAACTTGAGGCCCCGAAGGGCTCCGTTTACTTAGAGGACATCCTGGCTTCGCTCGGCAAAGCGGCAAAACTGCGGGCCCTGATCAAAGCCAAACTGCTTCCGGCGCGATGGCTTGTTCCCACCGGCGATCCCAACGACCTGGCTACTGTACTCTTCACCAGCGGCAGCACCGGAGTTCCCAAGGGCATCATGTTGTCGCATTTCAACATCGCGACCAACGTGGATGCGGTGCTGCAGCTCTTTGCGCTCGACGAGCGCGACCGGATCATCGGGGTCCTGCCGTTCTTTCATTCGTTCGGATTCATGGCGACCATCTGGCTCCCGCTGTTTACCGGCGGCGGCGTCGTGTACCACCCCAATCCGACCGACGCGAAAACCATCGGCGAGCTGATCCACAAATACAAAGGCACGTTCCTTCTATCGACGCCGACTTTTTGCGGAACCTACATGCGCAAGTGCACCCGCGAGCAATTCGCATCGCTGCGTTTCGTGGTGGTGGGCGCCGAAAAGCTCCGCGAACCCCTGCGCAAGGAGTTCGAGCAGACATTCGGCATCGATCTGCTGGAAGGCTACGGCATGACGGAGATGTCGCCGGTTGTGGCAGTGAACACGCCGGATTATCGCCAGGGCAAGGAAATCCAGATCGGCGCAAAGCATGGAACCGTGGGGCTTCCGATTCCCGGTGTGTCGGTACGCATCGTGGACCCGGAAACGAAGCAGCCGCTTCCGCCCGGAGAAGCAGGACTGCTGCTGGTGAAAGGCCCGAACCGGATGCGCGGCTACCTCAAAGATCCGGAACGCACTGCCCAGGTTTTCCACGAAGGCTGGTACATCACGGGCGACATGGCCAGAGTGGACGAAGACGGGTTTCTCTCGATCACCGATCGCATTGCGCGATTCAGCAAGGTTGGAGGCGAAATGGTCCCGCATCTGCTGGTCGAAGAGCTCATCGCGAAAACCTGCGGCGACGCCCCCTGCGCAGTGACGGGCCTTCCCGACGAGCGCAAGGGCGAAAAACTCGCCGTCCTCTACACGCACGCAGACCTCACACCCGAGGATCTCTGGCGGCGCTTATCCGATACCGATCTGCCCAAGTTGTGGCTGCCCAAGCTCGAAAACATTCATCAAGTGCAGGAGCTACCCGTGCTGGGAACCGGCAAGATCGATCTGCGCGGCGTCAGAGCGCGAGCTCTCGAGCTCTCAGGGGCCGTTTCGGAGCCGCGCAAGCAGTGAGCCGCTATTCGCAACGCAAGGTCACTGCCGGATCGACCCGCGTGGCTTTCCTTGCCGGTAGATAACTCGCGAGCAATCCCGCCCCGAGCAAGGCCGCCGACGTGGCCACGACCGTCAGGGGATCGAAACTCTTCACTTGGAATAGCTGGCTCTGGATGTACTGCCCCAACAGCGCCGCGCCCCCGACGCCGATGGCGACGCCCACGGCTGCGAGCCGGAATCCTTGCCCGACCACCAGCGCCAGCACGGATTGCCGCTTCGCGCCCAGTGCCATACGAATCCCGATCTCGCGCGTCCGCTGCGCGACCGAGTAGCTGATGACGCCATAGAGCCCCAGTGCCGCCAGGAACAGCGCGACCGCACCAAAGAATCCCAGCAGGCGCATGCCGAACCGGCGCGTATCGAGCGAACGGGAGATGTAGTAGTCCATGGTGCCGAACGTGTGGACGGCCTGATGTGGATCGGCTGCCCGCACCGCATCGCGGATCACGCCCACCATCAGGTTCGGATCGCCCGCAGTTTTGACAGCGATGGTCGCCCCTGGAAGGGACCGCCCCTGGAGAAGGCTGAAGTAGTACACGCCGACGCCGGAATCCGAAGCGAGCCTCCAGTGCATCACGTGACCGACAATGCCGACGATGGTAACCCAGGGCGCGTTATTGGCGGTGACCCGCATGCGCTTTCCGATCGGATCCTCGGTGGGCCAATACCGCCGCGCCAGATCCTCATCGATGATCGCGACCCGCTCGCTGTCGGCGCTGTCCTGATCTGTGAAATATCGCCCGCGCTTTAATGGGATCCCGAGCGTCTCCATATATCCCGGCGAAATGAACCGCCGGTCGCCGTGGGGACCGGGATCGCCGGGGTCGAGCGTCTGGCCCTCGATTTGGAAGGAACCCGCTTGGTTGTCGCCGCTGAACGGCGTGGGATAACCCAGTCCGGCGGCGACCACGCCCGGAGCCGCGCGAAGGTTGGTGAGCAGCGCGCGATGAAAGTTCGCCTGATCCCGGCCTGCCGCGTACTGCGCCAGTGGCAGCCGGTACATCGCGGTCATGACTCCTTTGGGATTGAAACCCGGGTTGACGGTCTGAATTCGGAGAAAGCTGCGAACGAACAGACCGGCAACGACGAGGAGCGTGAGCGCCAGGGCGGTCTCGCCGATCACCAGGAGCGAACGCAGGCGCTGCCGGCGGGAATCGGATGTATTCGTGCGCCCTTCCGTCTTGAGCGAACCCTGAAGATCGGTTCGCGAGACTTGCCAGGCAGGCATCAGCCCGAACAACACGGCTGCCAAGATAGTCGCCGCCGCGCAGAACAGCATGACGTACACGTCCAGGCTGGTATTCAGTCCCGCGACGGCATTTTCGGGCGCGAGGCGCAGAATAAGCCGTACCGCGCCGGCCGCAAAGACCAGGCCCATCACGCCGCCGACGATCGCCAACACCAGGCTTTCCGATAGCATTTGCCGTAGCAGCCGGATTCGGCTGGCACCCAGCGCCGCACGGACGGCCAGCTCCCGCGCGCGGACAGACGTTCGCGCCACCATGAGTCCGGCGATGTTTGCACAGGCGATCAGCAGGACGAATCCCACGGCTCCCAGCAAGAGCAGCAGCGCCGGCTTGTTGTCACCCGCCGAATCGTCGGTGTAATGCACCAGCGAAATACTCCAGTTGCCATTCTTGGCGATCGCCGAAATGGGAATGCCGGCATTGTAGACGCGCTCGGTGAGCACTCGCATCCACGCCTGGCCCTGCTCGAACGACACTCCCGGTTTCAGGCGCGCCGCGAGAAAGAACGACTCATTCAAGCGGTTCTGAGGGGCGTACAACTGCGGATCCAGGCCGAGCGGCGTCCACACGTCTGTGTTCCACGGCTGCTCGAAATTCGCCGGCATGACGCCCACAATCTGATATGGGGTCTGGTCGAACTGAACCACTTTCCCGATAACGTTCCGGTCGGCTCCGAAGATGCGCGTCCATCCCGCGTAGGACAGCACGGCCACGCGATTCAGGTTGGGCTGATCCTCCTGCGGAGTGAACACGCGGCCGGTTAGAGGCTTCGCCCCGAACACGTCAAACCACTCAGCCGATACCATCGCTCCACGCAGGCGCTCCGGAGCTGGCCCATCGGTATAGTTCAAATCGCCGCGCCGCACGATGGCCGCGCGCTCGAAGACGTTTGTGCTCGAGCGCAGATCGGGCAAGTCGGATGACGAGGAACCGTTGAATGCAAGGTTCAGTTTCGGGTACTCCGTACGAACACCGACGACGCGCTCCGGATGATCGATCCCCGGCGGGTGCAGCAGGAGCTGGTTCACCAGGCTGAAGATGGCCGTGTTCGCGCCGATTCCGATCGCCAGTGTGAGCACGGCGACGATCGTGAACGCCGGGCTGTGGCGAAGGCCTCGCGCCGCGTAGCGGAGATCGGCCCAGGTGGTTTCGAGCCACGGCAACCCTCGCTGATCGCGATAGCTCTCCTTTGTGGAATCCAGCCCGCCGAATTTCAGTCTTGCCTGACGGCGCGCTTCCTCGGGAGGCAGTCCGGCGCGCAGATTGTCCGCAGTCTGCATATCAATATGGGACTGGATCTCATCGGATAAGTCAGAGTTTTCGATCAAAACGGATCCCCAGAGGCGGTTCCAGGTTCTTCGCAGCGTTTTCACGACGATTCTCCTCCCAGGGCTGAGAAGCGGGCAATAATGTCGTTGGCCCGCTGCCACTCGCGTTCCTCAGCGGCCAATTCCTTTTTGCCCGATCGAGTAATGCGGTAAAACTTAGCCTTGCGATTGTTGTCGGAAACGCCCCACTCCGAGGCGATGGAGCCTTCCTGCTCCAGCTTCAGCAGCACCGGATATAGCGTTCCGTGGTTGATGGACAGCAGATTCTCGCTGGTCTGCTCGATCCGCCTCGCAATGCCGTAACCGTGCAGCGGGCCGAGCGCGTTCAGCGTCTTGAGCACCATCAGAGCCAGGGTGCCCTGCCAGACGTCGGTTCGTTGTTCCATGCTCCTATTGGATTCCCAGAGGAACAATACCATGCCTCCTATGGGAATGCAATAGGAATTACATTTCGCGGCACAGCACGTAGAAACAGCCGGAGCCTACTCGTACCGCAGCGCTTCGACCGGATCCAGCCGGGCGGCCTTGCTGGCCGGCCAGATGCCGAAGAACACGCCGATCCCGACGCTCACCGCGATCCCCAGCAGGACCGCCCACAGCGGTACCAGCGTTGGCAGGTTCGGCAGAAAGATCCGCGCTACTTGCGATACCGTCCAGCCGAACAGCATGCCGATCAGCCCGCCAAGGCCCGTCAGGACCACGGCTTCGGTCAGGAACTGGATGATAATGTCGCCGCGCCGCGCGCCGATCGCTTTGCGCACGCCGATTTCGCGCGTTCGCTCCGTCACCGACACAAGCATGATGTTCATCACGCCGATCCCGCCCACCAGTAGGCCGATCGAGCTCAACACGACCATCACCAGGGCGACCACCGACGTGACCGATCGGAACTGGTCGACTAACTGGTCCGCGGTCGAGATATCGAAGCTATCCGGTTTGTTTAGCGGCACTCGCCGCTCCTGCCGCAGCACGGCCCGCATCTCGTCAATCGCCGCGGCGAGCTGCCCGTCTTTCGCCTGCACGATAAGCTGGTGCTCCTGTGCGGTGGGAAATATCTTCCGCATGGTGAAATACGGAATCACGACACGATTGTCATTTTGCCCCGGCAGAGCGGTAGCGGGCGTGTTCATCACCCCGATCACTTCAAGCTCATGCCCCGCAACCAGGATTGTTTTCCCGATAGCATCTTCCTTGCCGAAAAGCTGCTTGTAAAGGTCTTGCCCCAGCACCGCCACGGGGAGCCGCCGCCGGTCTTCAGCTTCCGTGAAAAACCGGCCCGTCATCATGTCGGCCTGGCCCGCGGTGGCGTAATATTCCACTGTGCCGAACATCTGCAACTGGAACGCGTCGTTGCTTTTGTAGCGGGCCCGCAGGATGCCGTTCGGCGGCTGAAGAATCGGGCTGACGTGCTCCACCGAAGGGCATCGCTCGGCAATCGCAACCGCGTTCTCATAGGTCAGCGGACGGCGCATGCGCTGCTCCGGCGTGCGCCCTCCGCCGAAACTCGGCCCGATGCGCATGACGATCGCCGTGTTCGTACCCAGACTGCGGATGGCGCCGGTGACCGCACCATCGAGCCCGGTCAGGATCGAGCCCACCCCAATGATCGTTCCTGTGCCGATCATCACGCCCAGCAGCGTCAGGAACGAGCGCACCTTGTTCTCGCGCAGGGTCGCCAGCGCCAGCCCGATCACGGACAGCAACAGTTTCATGGGCGATCAGCTCTCCGCCCGCAGCGCGACGATCGGGTCCAGGCGCGAAGCCCGCCGGGCCGGGTAGATCCCGAAAAACAATCCCACGGCCGCTGAGAGTGTGACCCCGATAATCACGCCATTGATCGGCGTTTCCATTGGGACCAGCGTCGTGTTTCGCACGATCAGCGCGATCAGCCAGGAAAGCGTGACCCCGATCAGGCCGCCGATGCCGGATAACATCGAGGATTCCACCAGGAACTGGTTGAGGATGTCCTGCCGGCGCGCGCCCACGCTTTTGCGCACTCCGATTTCGCGCGTGCGCTCGGTGACCACCGCCAGCATGATGTTCATGATCACCACACCGCCCACCACCATAAACACGCTCACGATGCCGATGGCCGCCGCCGCGATCGCTCCCGTCAGGCTGTTCCAGGCAGAAATCAGCGTGTCGGAGGAAATTATCATGAACGTGTCGTCCTGCCCAGGCTTCAGGTGACGCCGCGCGCGCAACAAGGCCCGGACTTCGTCCTCGGCTTCCACCATGCGATCCTTACTCAGCGCTGAAAAATTGTAAGTCAGCCCACTCCGCGCTCCGTAGATCTTGACGTGGGTCTGAATGGGAATCGAAACGAAATTATCCTGCGATTGGCCGAACACACTTCCCTTCGGCTTCGCCACTCCGACCACTTGAAACGGACGTCCGTCGATCTGAACCGTTTTCCCGATCGGATCCACGTTCGGGAAAAACCGGTTCTTCAGATCCGCGCCCAGGACCGCCACCTCCATGTGGCGATTGTCCTCAGTCTCGGTGAACATGCGACCGGTCTCGATTTCGGTGCTGGTCAATGAGGCACCCGTCGAGTTGAAGGAAATCAGGGCAACGCCGTCCACAAGGTCCCCCTCGTAGGTCACCTTGACGCCGCGCTGCGAGGACGGACTCATTTCCTTCACCAGCGTCAGACGGTCCTTCAGGAAGTCGTACTCCTCCAGGGAAAGCTCCGGGTTCTTGCGCTGGTATTCCAGGAACTTTTTCGGATCCCAGTTCGCGATAAAAGCAAACCGCAGCACGCGGAACCCTTCCGTACCCATGGTGGATGCGCTGTTCGCCACAACCACGTCCATCCCGTGGATCACCGCCATCACGGAGATGAGCGTCGTGGTCGAGAGAATGATGCCGAGCAGCGTCAGAAAACTCCGCAGCTTGCTATTGCGGAGCGAATCGAGAGCAACCGCGGCGGCCTCAAAAAAGGATGCTTGGGATTTCACGCGAAAAGACCCTGAACTTCTAGGATACGTGGATGCCGGCCTTTATGTTCCCTGGGTGCATGATTCGATCCAATCGAGCACCGTCCCGTCCAGCCAAAACCGGGGGGATCCCTGCGCAAGAAAGCCCAGATGCCCGCCGTGATCGACAGCCAGCAGCGTCAGGCACGGGTTCCGGTCAAATGCCGGATGGTCGTAGACCGAGAATGGAATCAGCGGATCGTCCTTGGCCTGCACCAGCAGCGCCGGCACGCGAATGTGCTCCAGAAACTGGTTCGAGGACTGGGTACGAAAATAGTTTGCCGCCGTGCCGAATCCGAACTGCTTGGCGGTGTAGTGATTGTCAAAATCTTCGATAGTGCGTATTTTGGGCAAGGGCTCCAGAGTATAGACGTCGGGAGCCTGCCGGTTTTTACGCCGGATCCGGTCTTTCAGGCGGCTCAGGAACCGGCCTTGGTAGATCGAATTCTGCGGCTGGGAGAGGGCGGCCACGCATGCCGCCAGGTCGATGGGCGTCGAAACGGCGCAGATGCCTGCCAGGAGATCCTTAGCGCTTTCGCCGAGCTCGCCCGCCAGCTTCAGCGTCACATTTCCGCCCAGTGAGAAACCAATGACGAAAATCGGCAGGGAACTTGCGCGCCTCCGCTCCCGGATCACGGCCAGCAGATCACTGGTCTGGCCGGCGTGGTAGCCGGTGACGGCGAGTTCGTCGGTACCGCCGCAACCGCGCATGTTGAATCGATGGGTAGCCCAGCCGCGTTCCAGCGCCGCGTCAACCATGCTGCGCGCATAGCCCGCGGCACTCGAGCCCTCCAGCCCGTGCACCAGGATCAGCTCGCCTTGGGGAGTTTCACGATCGGGCCGCTGCGAATGCACCAGAACGCGAACGCCGGGCTCGGTTTCGTAGACGACTTCTTCCACGGTCCACCGGCGCTCGCTTTTCGGGCGAGGCCAAAAATTGGCCGCAATCGTCGCCAGGTGCGGATTCCGGAATAGAGGCTTAAACGAGTTCAGTGCGGCGCTCCTCAATGTCCTGGCGGACCTAGCGAGCACAGTGGGTCTCCGATCACGATGTTCTGCCAGCTTAAACCGCGAATGGAAAGGTAGTAGCTCTCCGCGAGATTGCGCCCCGAATAGTAGGCAGGAAGCAAGTATTCCGGATGCGGCGTCATCGCCAGATACGGTTCGTACACGTGCCCTGTGGCGGCTGTAGCGCCTTCCAGGAGGAAATCGGCGGTCAGAGTTTGGGGGCTGCCTGCGAACCAGAGTGTTCGGGAGCTCCAGTCGCTGATGTTCCAGTTTTCAGGAGGCTTCTGGAAAGTACGCCCGTCGCTGGAGACGAATTCCGTAGCGATCGCGCCCGGAAGCCAATGAAATCCCAGAAACCGCTTATGCCGGTTGGGGTCGTTCGAGCCCCAGCCGGCGTATCCGATCACCGCATTCTGGCCGTAAATCACCTCTTTCGAAGCATCGAGAATCACGCGGTCTTTGGGCAGGAGGTTGGCGGCCTGCCGGAGCCAGTCGTCGCCCTCCCCGGGTCCAGGCGATTTCATGTCGAGCACGAATTTTCCTTGATTCGCCGCATGCAGGCTTCGGTCGATCAACGCTTTGACTTCCTCCAAATCGTAGGCTGCCAGGCGCGTCACCAGGTATATCGGGAACTCTGGATGTTGGAATTTCGCATTCCGCTGTCCAAAGAACGGGTTCGACACCGGACCTGCCAAGGAGTGCGGTTTCCCCTGCTTCAGATCTGAGTACAGTAGAGTCAGCTCGCTATCGACCGATGCCGCCTCCGACTGCATCCCTTCGACGCCGCCGGGAATGCGCAGAGGGACCCCCGCTGTGGTTACGATGTACAAAACCCGATCGAAAAGGCCGTTCCGCTTGAGACAGGCGCCGATCGGACCGGCGATTTCGCGATCGTACTTCGCGCGCTCAATGTCTTCGGTTGTGCCCGTGCGAAGGTGGCAAATGTTTGTCGACGGGACGCCCCTTCTGCCGGCGTAGTACTGGGCGACGTTCCGGGACAACTCCGAGGCGTCGTTTACAACCAGCAGAACGTCCGCAACGGTCTGAGCGGAAAGGAATTGCTGGCCGGCGAAGAGAACGCCCAGCACCCATGCTGCGGGGCGGCGGTACTCACTCATCCTATGGGCCATCGCGCCGATCACGCAATGCTAGTATAACTAGATACATTAAGCACCAAGCCCATCTCGCAAGGAAGAAGGTGGGCTGTCCATGGACCTCGATCAGCTTCACACATTTCTAGAGATCGTCCGGCTGAAGAGTTTTTCCAAAGCAGCGCAGTCATGCTTCCGGACGCAGCCCGCGGTCAGCGCGCAGGTCCGCCAGCTCGAGCAGGAACTGAACGCTCCGCTGTTCGAACGCCTGGGAACCAAGATCGCCATCACGCCCGCCGGCCACATCTTCGCCGGATACGCCGAGCAGATCCTGGAGCTCCGCCGGCGCGCCCAGGATTCGATCAACGAGCTCGAACGGGTTCCCAGGGGCGAATTGCTCATCGCCGCCAACGAAGCGACTTGCATTTACGTTCTGCCGCTGGTCTTTTCCGAGTTCAAGAAGCAATTCCCGAACGTTCAGATTCTGGTCGATCGCTCTTACGGCGCGCGGGTCGTGGAGGCGGTACTCGACAACCAGGCCGATTTCGGAATCACGCAGCTTCCGGTTGCCGAAAAGCGCTTACAAGTGGTCAAAATCCATTCCGACGAGATCAAGGCGATCATGCCTGCCACCCACCCTCTGGCAACCAGGCGCGAGATCCTTCCGGCCGATCTGGTGGGTTTTCCTCTGCTGATGCCCAAGACGGGCACGACGCGGCGGCGGCTTTCCGTGTGGCTCGAGCCGGTAGAGGAGGACATCAATTCCTCGATGGAGCTCGATTCCACCGAGATGATCAAGCGTTTTGTGCTGGCGGGGCTCGGAGTCAGTTTTTTGGCCGGAACCCATTGCGGCGACGAGGTGGCTTCCGGCAAGCTTGCGGCGATCTCGCTCGGGCCCGAGCCCATGGTCCGGCAGCTTGCGTTAATCTATAGAAAGGATAAGGCTCTCTCAAAAGCTGCGCTCGGTTTTATCGAAGTGACCCTAAAGAACGCGGCCGTGGACTCCGTGGTCCGCGTGCCTGCGAAACCGGCGGGTCCTGGGGATCGCGTGCCCAAGGCCGTTCCAGCGGAGAGTTGACCGGGTAGGAAATTGTGGCGATGCACCGCGTGACTGTAAAAACCTCCACCATTTTCATCGCTAAGGGAAACCGCACGCGCGTCTACCACTCGGTCAGCGAAGTTCCGCAGCGGCTGCGCAAAGAACTGGACGAGTCGACGAACGGGTTCAATTCGGCGACCATTCTGATTGCAGACCGCCGGGGACGCAACGAGATCCTCCGCGCGCTGCAGGGTCTGCCTTCGCCGCTCCGCACGCGCCTGGCGGCTTCGCTTGCTCCCGGCCAGGAAGAAACCCCTCCGCCCAAGCCTTCGCGGCCGCTGGCCCGGTTCCTGCGGCGCAACTGGCCGGAATTGCTGCTTCCTGGCGCGGTCGGCCTGCTTCTCTGGGCGGCTCTCAACTGGCGCTAAGTGTGAAGGCGGCGGCGCCAAGGTGAAAAAGATTGCGCTGTTCGGCAGCCGGGGACAGCTTGGCGTCGAGCTCAATGCAGAATTTTCGCGGCGCGGATACGAGGTTGCCTGCTTCGACCGGTCTACAGTGGATATTGCTGACGGGGCCGCTGTCGAGCACTCGATAGCGCAGATCGATCCAGCCGTGGTCGTGAACGCGGCCGCGTACAACCAGGTGGATGTGGCCGAAAAGGAGCCGCTCGCTGCCTTCCAGGTGAACGCGTTGGCGGTGCGAAACCTAGCCGTGGCTTGCCGGAACTCCGATGCGCGGCTGGTGCACTTCTCGACGGACTACGTATTCGACGGAAGGGCCGGGCGCGCGTATGGCGAAGACGATGCGACGCGGCCCCTCAGCGCCTATGCGGTATCGAAGCTGGCCGGCGAACTCTATGCGCGGGCGTACCTGGACAATCCGCTGATTATCCGGACCTCGGGAGTGTTCGGCCCGGCGGGCCTGACTACCGCGCGCGGCAATTTCGTGGAGCTGATGCTGCGGCTGGCGGCCAAGAACGATCCGATCCGCGTGGTGGAGGATCACGTGGCGTCGCCGACGTATGCACCCGCGCTGGCCGCGCGCACCGCCGATCTGGTCGAGCGCGGCGTAGAAGGGATTTTCCATATCGGCGGCGGAACGCCGATTTCCTGGTTCGACTGGGCGGCGATGATTTTCGCCGCCGCCGGCCTGAATCCGCCGCTCAAGCCCACCAACGAACGCGAATTCCGCACCGCCGCGCGGCGGCCCAAGTACTCGGCGCTTTCGAACGCGAAGATGGAATCGCTGGGCGTCGCCCCGATGCCGTCACTGGACACCGCGCTTCGGGATTATTTCAACAGGCGGATGCACACCTAGGCATCTTCGCCAGCAAACGGAGCGGCTTCATCTGAGCGCGGCCACAACGTTGTCGATCGCCCAGACTTCCTCACCGGTCAACCTGACCGCGTAGGCGATCTTCGACCCATCCGGGCTGAGCTGTAATGAGTTCAAACCCTCAGCGCTGATTCCCGTAAATTCGGGCTGGCCGCCCTCGGCCGGGATTCGCATAATCCGCTGTACGGCCGAGTTCTTCTGCTGTTGAGCGAACAGAATCCAATGTCCGTCCTTAGTCCAGTCAAGATCGACGGGAGAAACGCCCGTGTACAGTTCCCGATACCCCGAGCCGTCAACGGCAATTCGTGACAAGTGCCAGGCTCCCTCCTCGCCGCCGACGACAGCCAGAGTCTTGCCATCGGGACTCAGGGCTAACCGAATGACTCCGCGTGGAACCGTGAACGTCTGCTTCGGTTTCCCGGTCGCGACATCGACGACTTCGATGACTTCCGGGGAATTGTTGGGCCGCCAATAGAGCAGTTTGTCGTCGGGAGAAAGCGCACCCAGGGGCAGCCGAAACGGCACCGTGAGTTGCTCGGGCTCCCCACTACTCACGTTCACTCGCCAATTCGGGTTAGGCATGACGCTGCCGTCGAGGTACCACACGGGCCGGTTGTCGCCCAGACGATTCGAAGCGATGGTCCACTCGGTGCCCTTATCCATGCTATGAATGATAAAGCTGAAGTTGATGGAACTATCGCGGAGGCGCTTAAAAGCCAGCCATTTGCCGTCCCGAGACCATGACGGCACGCTTCCGACAAAGCTCTCAGGAGCGGCCGAACCTCGAGCTTTGCCTGTCGCGGGGTCCACATCGGCGACAAAGAATTGCCTGAGACCGGCCATGTAGCTGAAAAAGTACTTTCCGGAACGGCTCATGCCGATAGCGCGAATGATGCCGGTCTCCGGCTTCACCAAGAAAGGAACGCCGGCTCTCTTGCCGTCCCGGACGGCCAGCGACCACAGCCCTAGTGAGCCGGAGCGATTGCTGGTGAAAAGAATGTGGCTGCCGTCCGGAGTCCAAACCGGGTCCTGAGTCGCGTCTCCCTGTATCAGTTCTGTTTGTGAAGCCCCATCTGCGGAAAGCAGGTAGATGCAGCTGTCTGGAGAGTTCTGAAGGCACTGGCCCGAGTACGCGATGTAACGGCCGTCCGGGGAAAGGCGAAGCATCACCCCTTGCCCTGAGTTCCATGGAGCGAGGGTCTTAATCACTTGAATCGAGCCGTCGGCCACAGATACCCATCCGATATCGCGCCGACGCGGGGAGATTTTATCGAGCTTGGCAAGCACACGCTTCCCGTCAGGAGACCATCCGATCGGGTAGGCACCGTTGCCACCATACCCTTCCGACGTGTCGATGAGCGCACGCGATTTTGCACCAGGCTCATTCGGCATCACCCGCAACTGGCCGTTGGCTTTGGGGTCATTGTAGTCGAACCACCAGTAAGCAACCTGCTTCTGATCCGGCGAAAGAAATGGCGATTCCCCCCAACTTGGCAGCTTCTTGTCATACGCCCCATGCACCAATCGCCGGCTCTCGCCAGTGGAGACGTTGGCCTGCACGAGGTCACCGTCGGCCCAGTCGGTACCTCCGATCCACTGTCCGTCCGGCGAAAGGGTGGAGTAGTTGATTTCGTCGCTTTTCGCGAACAATTTTTGAGCGTGCAGTGTTTCCGAAGCCCCGCCCAGCGCCGCCAGCCGCTGCTGCGCGGCGGCTACAGTTTCCGTTTGATTGCTGAACTCCTTCACGATGCGGTCGTATGTCGCACGAGCCTTGTCCGCGCCCTGCCGCTCCTGTGCCTGTCCCAAGTGCAGCAGCGCCCGCGCCGCCAGCGCCCGATCCGAGCTGCGGGCGGCGTCTTTGAACATCGGAATCGCCTTGGCGAGGTCGCCTTTCGATTCGATCAGGTCGATGGCCTGCTGAAGTTTCTGCTCGCGCGGCGGGTCCGCGGCGAAGATCGCGACGGCCAGGGCTGCGGCAGCGAGGATCCCGCCTGCGATGAGTTTCTTAGTCATGGTGGTTGCTCCTTGCAGGCCAGTATGCAGTTCCTTGTGTTTTCAGGGTGTCATGGGGCAGTAAAACATTGTCGAAAATTGTCCGTTCCATCAGGCAGCTTGCTACCATGGATTGGAAGGGATGCTTACCTTCAAGCAGTTCGTAAGCGAGTTGGCGACGAGAGACGTCGCGCTCTCCCCGGCTGAGGTGCGGGAAATGATCGCACACTTTGGGGACAAGGTTCTTCAGATGGGTCATCTCCAGGACGACGGCACGTTGCTGGTCCCCGTGGAGTGCATTGTCGAAGCGGCTCGAACGATTGGCAGTCAGGCGCTCGCCGAAGCCGCAGGGGCCCTCCAGGGACAGCAATTTGCTTCGATGTTGCGCTCCGGCTCGGAGCTCGTCGATAAAGTTGCCGAGGCCCGCGAGCGGAAACTGCGAAATGCGATTCGAGCCTTCCAGAATGAGCCCGACGCACAGGCTTCCCACCGGCGTTGGAAAGAAATCGAGCGGGAGATCTTTGGTGTGGATTATCGGGATTAATCCGTTCCGCACATCGCCTGGAAGAACCCTCCGAAGGGCGTTCGCGGCCACCTTGAAGACCGCTTGAGACTCCGGGAGATCACGGAGGATGAAATGGTTCAACTCGCGAACTGGATCAGCGGCAACCCCGAAGTGCCCGAGGGGCCGTGGTGTAAGGACTTCGGGGCGTTCAAACTTGTGGGCGAAGGCGCTTTGCCAAAATCCTTCCTTACCCGAGATCAGCCCTGCATCGGAAAACGCCTCTGAGAGTGCTACGGCCTTCTTATCCAACAAACTTGTAGCCCTCCCCGTAGATCGAAAGGATGAAACGCGGGTCCGACGGATCCTCCTCCAGCTTCTGCCGCAGCCGCAAAATGTGGTTGTCCACGGTGCGCGTCGTCGGGTAGGTTTCGTATCCCCAGACTTCTTCGAGCAGCCGGTCGCGCGTGACGATCTCGCCGCGGTGCTGCGCCAGCCGGCGCAGAACTTCGAGCTCCTTGCCGGTCAACTCAACCCGCTTGCCCTTGTGCCAGGCTTCGTGCCGGGCGAAATCCACCTCGGCCTGACCGAATCGCAACCTCGAGCCGCTCTCCGCAGGATGCTTACGCAGCCGCGCGCGAATGCGGGCCACCAGTTCGCGGACGCCGAACGGTTTGGTGATGTAATCGTCCGCGCCGATCTCCAGGCCCACCACGCGGTCCACCTCTTCGGCTTTGGCGGTCAGCATGATGATAGGAGCGTCGAAGCCCTTCTTGCGAAGCTCGCGGCACACGTCGAGCCCGTTCATGCCCGGCAGCATGATGTCCAGCAGCACCAATTCGGGGCGCTCGCGCAGAGCTTGCTCCACTGCCGTATCGCCGCGCGCGGCGGTGAGCACGCTGTAGCCTTCCGCCTTGAGGTTCAACTCTAGGCCGCGCAGCAGATCGGGCTCGTCTTCGATCACCAGGATGCGCTGCTCGCTCATGCGGTGGCTCGTGGGTTAACGACCGGAAAAATCAGCCGGAAGCGGCTCCCGCGGCCCGGTTCGCTTTCGACCTCGGCGCGGCCGCCGTGGGCCTCCATGATATGCCGGACCAGAAACAGCCCCAGGCCGTAGCCGCCCTTGCCGCTGCCGTTTGCCACGCGATAGAAGCGCTCGAAAATCTTCTCGCATTCCGCGGGCTCGATGCCGATGCCGTGATCCTCCACTTCAAACGTCACACTTCCGTTGTGCGCGGCCAGCCGGACGGCGACCTCGCGCGAATCGCCGGAATATTTCACAGCGTTGTCGAGCAGGTTCACCACCGCCTGCGAAAGAGCCGCCGCGTCGAAGCGGACCATAGGCCCCGATTCCACCAGCGCCCGCTCCAGTCGAAACCCGGAACGTTCGAGAAACTCGCGGTAATCGTCCACTACGCGGCCGATGACGGGCGCCAGGTCGCCTTCTTCGAAGTTGTAGACTTCGTTGCCTCTCTCTACCCGGGAGAATCTCAGAACACCTTCCACCAGGCGCCCCAGCCGGACGCTTTCCCGCGTGATGATGCGATAGAAGTCTTGCCGATGCTGCTCGTCAATGCCGCGCAGAAGCGTCTCTCCGTACAGCCGGATCAGCGTGATCGGGGTCTTCAATTCGTGCGATACGCTGCTGACGAACTCCGCTCGCAGCCGGTTCATGCGCGTCTCGCGGGAGAGATCGCGCCACAGCAGTGCCACGCCGGCGGACAGAATTAAGAGAACCGCCGCGATCGCTCCTCCGTAGACGCGGAGATCGCGCTGTGTCGCGTCCGTAAGATCCAGGGCACGGGCAAGCTGCGGGCGCAGTGTGTGCTCAATCCAATCGACGTTCACGGCGAACCCTGAGATCCGGCCGTCGCTCTGGCCGGTGTAGAAGATTCTGCGCCCGCCAAAGGAATAACTGTAGATCTCGCCCTCGCGCAGGGTGCCCGGGGGCTGGAACTGCTCGTCCAACTCGCGAGCGAACTGAAATCGATGCAGGTACGGAGTTTTCCGTTCAGCATCGAGCTGCGACAAGAAGTATTCGGCCTGATCGGCGGATAGTTCCCAGCGGCCCGAAGCAATCTTGTCGTAAAGGCCCTGTCTGTCGCCGGCATAGATCGCGGCCACGATTCCGTAGGGCCGGTGGAACGGATCGCGATCGTCAGGATAGGCTGCGGCCAGCTTCCGCCATGCCGCTTGCGATTCCTCGGCGCGTCCCAATGCCGCTAAGACTCGCGCGATACGGCTCAACGCCAGGCTTTCGTGATCGTGCGCGGCGAGAAATCGCTGGTAGGATTTCAGCGCGGCCTCGGGTTGCGACGCCTCCTGGCGCTCAGCTTCGAGGAATTCGGCGGGTTCGGGCTGAGGAGGAAGTGCGTGCAGGGCGGGGCTAGTTACCGCGCCATGTTCGATCGTGAAGAAGTACTGCGCGATCGGATGGTTGTGGCGCGCCAGCGCTGTTTCGGCCGCGCCGCGCATCGCCTTCTCGGTCTCCTCTGTGAGCTTTTCCGCTTGCAGAGCGGCTAGCGCCTTGCGTTGGGTTTCAAAGGATCGCACACCGAGCCACATCAGGCCGCACAAGGGCGCGACCATCGTCGCGGCGTAAATCAGAATCGCGCGGCGGAACTTCATCCGCAGGGCAGATTATCACACCCTGTCCGCGGGAAAAGTCACAAATTGTCAACTCAAAAATTAAGACTGTCGCCGACCTTCAGCCCGTACATCGCGGCTCCGCCGCCCGCAAGTTCCAGAACATAGCGAGCCTTCTCATGGCCGCCGAAGCTCGGGCACTCGTGCGCGAGCTTGGAAGGACACGGGGGCGTGTTGGGCGAAATCTCGACGATCCGACGGTCCTGGTTCATCCAGAGAATGTCCAGCGGAATCCGGCATTGATACATCCAATACGGATAATTGCCCTCTGAGGTGTGCACGAACAGCATCCCGCGATCCTTCGCCAAGGAATCGCGGAACATCATGCCGCGCATCTGGTCGATCTGCTGGAGCATGGTCTCGGCGGTCACCTTCTGACCGTTCGGAAACGTCACTTCCGTCAGGTTCAGACCGCCGATCTCGCTCTGCCTGGACCCGCAGCCGCAGAGCGCCACAGCGGACAGCGAAAGTATCAGAACCCGCATCACCAACTAGAATGGTAACTGATTGCCAAAATTCCTCAAGCGAGTCCGGCTCACGCTCGAAATGATCAAGTTCGAGCACTCGGTCTTCGCTCTGCCTTTTGCCCTGACGGGAGCCTTGCTGGCCTGGCGAGATGCCGGATTTTCGCGCGCGGGCCTTTGGACCAAACTGGGCGGGATCGTGGTGGCCATGGTCGCGGCCCGGTCCGTGGCGATGGCGTTTAACCGCGTCCTGGACGCCGATATCGACAGCCGCAATCCCCGCACGAAAGCCCGGCATCTGCCGGCCGGGCTTCTCTCGCGGAAATTCGCCTGGGGGTTCATCGTCTTCTGGGCGGCCGTGTTCTTCCTGGCATCCGGATTCCTGAATGTTTTGTGCCTGCGGCTGGCGCCGCTCGCGCTGGCGATCGTGATGTTCTACTCCTTCACCAAGCGCTTTACTTCGCTGGCGCACCTGGTGCTGGGGTTCTCTCTCGGCATCGCTCCGGCGGCCGCCTGGATCGCGATGCGAGGATCGCTCGATCCCAGAATCCTTTGGCTCACCGCCGCCGTGACCCTGTGGACCGCCGGATTCGATATCATCTACGCCTGCCAGGATTACGCCTTCGATGTGCAATCGGGACTCTACAGCATCCCGAGCCGGATGGGCATCGCGGGCGCTCTCTGGTTCGCCCGAGCGCTGCATTTGGGGATGCTGGCGTGCCTGATTGCACTGGTCCGCTCGTTCGCGCTCGGAGCGGTCGCGGATGCAGGCATCCTGGCCGTGGCCGGACTGCTCGCCTGGGAGCACCGGCTGGTCCGCGCCCACGATCTTTCCCGTATCGACGCAGCCTTCTTCACCATGAACGGCTACGTCAGCGTGATTTTCTTTGTCTTCTGGGCCACGGACATTTTTCTGAGCTGACCGCTGTCCGTCCGTGAACAAGACTTCCCCCGCTTGAACGCTGTCCGCTTGTGAACAGCGATTCGCGCTGCTTCCTATCAACGACATACCTCCGCGATCCGGCGGAAACCCGCGTGCGCAGCTTTAGGGTGGAGGTGAGTCCATGGGAAATAAGTCGCTTGCGCTCGCTGCACATGTTTTTGGTTTTGCCGCTTTGACGGCCACCGCCCGCCCGCAGGATCACGACAAAACCGTTGCCCAGATCAAGGCCGAAGTCGAAGCCGGTCTTCATGGGCCCGATACAGAACTGTACGCTTCGGATCCGGCGGCCCAGTGGAACGCGCTGGTCGACCCGTCAACCGACGCGAAGGGGCGCGCCCCTATCGAGTGGTTCCGGCAGCCGTCTGCTCCCCTAGGGCCGCCATCGCCCGCCGGGACGGTATCGGCGAAAAGCCTGCGTCATTCCGTCCCGAAGGCCGCCCGCAAACTGATCGAGCGCGCCCAAAAGTTCTCGAAATCGGGAGATTACGCCGGGGCGGCGGCGGAACTAGAGAAAGCCTCGACACTCGATCCCGATAACGCGGATATCCTGATCAATCTGGGCGCCCAATACTTCCGGCTGTATCGCTATACGGAAGCCGAGGCCCAGTTGAAACACGCGATCGAACTGGATCCGTCTTCCTCGACAGCACATGCCAACCTGGCCGCAACGCAGTTTGCCGAGGGCAACGCCGAGTCTGCCGAAAAGGAAGTCCGCCGGGCACTGGAGTTGTCCGGATCGAACGACCGGGCGCGCTTTCTACTTGGCCTGATTCTCGCGCCCGACCCCGCCAGGCGGGCGGAAGCGCTTCAGAACCTGGAATACGCCTCCCGCTCGGTTCCGATCGCAAAATCGATTCTTAAATCGCTGAAGGAAAAATAGCGCGCGAGGCTCTGGGAGGGCTTCGCATGATACCCTGATGTTCTGATGAACCCGGTGTTTGAAGATCCCCGGCTGACGGCAATTCGCGCCAAAATCGACGCCGGCCGGCGGCTTTCCGCCGAGGACGGCATGGTCCTGTACCGGACTCCCGACCTCCTGGGCGTCGGCTGGATCGCCAACCAGGTCCGCGAACGTCTGCACGGGAACAAAACGTTCTTTAACGTCAACCGCCACATCAACCCCACCGACGTCTGCGTGGCTAGCTGCAAGCTGTGCGCGTTCGGCAAACGCGCCAAGGACCCCAAGGCGTACACCATGTCGCTCGAGGAGGTCTGGGAGAAGGCCGGCCACGGCTACTCGGAGGCTGTCACCGAATTCCATATCGTCGGAGGCCTGCATCCCGAGCTGACGCTGGACTGGTACTGCGAGATGCTCCGTGGCCTGAAGAAACACTTCCCGCAGGTGCATCTGAAGGCGTTCACGATGGTCGAGATCGGGTATTTCGCCCAGCGCGGAAAGATCAGCGAGCGCGAAGTGCTCCAGCGCCTGAAGGACGCCGGCATGGATTCGATGCCCGGAGGCGGCGCGGAGATTTTCCACGACCGGGTGCGGCGCATTATCTGCGATCACAAGCTCACGGGCCAGCAGTGGATCGACACGGCGCGGATCGCGCACCAAATGGGCCTCCATTCCAACTGCACCATGCTCTACGGGCACATCGAAACCGCCGAGGACCGTCTGGATCATCTGCTCAAATTGCGCGACCTACAGGATGAAACGCACGGATTCCAGACCTTCATCCCGCTGGCGTTTCACCCCGATAATACGCCGCTGGAGCACATTCCCAAGACCACCGGCTTCGACGATATCCGGGAAATCGCCGTATCGCGCCTGCTGCTCGATAACATTTCGCACATTAAGGCGTACTGGGTGATGATGACGCCCAGGATCGCCCAAATCGCGCAGCGCTTTGGGGCCGATGATCTGGACGGGACGCTGGTGGAGGAGCGCATCTACCACGACGCCGGCGCGACCACCAGCCAAAACCTGCGCCGTGGAGAACTGATGCGCCTAATCCGCGAAGCCGGACGCGAGCCGGTGGAGCGCGATACTCTATACCGTCCGGTGCAGCGGGCCGAGAACGCGTTTACGGTCCTGGTCTAGCGATCGCGTTCAGTTTGGCGGCCAGCGTCTCAGCCTTGGATCGTCCCGCGATCAGCGAACTGCGCAGTTCCTCAGCCTCGCGCGTCAGCTTGGCGATCTGTTCCTGAAGGGCAGCCGTCAGGCGCAGCGCATCCCTGGGCGTTTTCGTCACGAATCGCGCGGCTTCCCACCGAGCCCCGCCGGTACGGTTATCGGTGCTGAGGCGCACCTCCGCTTCGCTGGTCACCAACCGATAGATGACGCTGGAAGTGTTCGGTTCCAGCATGAGAACCGTGCGTTCGCCGCCGTCCTGGATTTCCAGCCGGCCTCCATCGGTCACCGCTTTCGGATTCCAGCCGATGACGAGTTGCCCGGCTTCCTCCCGGAGCGATAACGCGATCGGCATCCGGGGCAAAAGAGGCTGCAAATACGCGAATGCAGCCGCTGGGATGGCCAGCAGTCCGGCACACGCCGCGGCCCGCTTCCAGGCTCGATGTCCGCGTGGGGGAGGCGGCGGGAATTCAGCGGGGATCGTGTCTTGCGAAACCGGCACGGGAGCGGCGTCGGCCAGTAGAAATTCCTCGTGACTGCGAACGGCCTGAACGCTCCCATCCGGCTCATGCACAAAGAAACCGGCGCGGCCGCCGGCCACGACGAGCGCCACAATGCCACCGCGTTCTTCGAAATGCGCCAAATCGTCGTCGGTCAAGAAGACTTCGCCGCGCTCGCGGCAGACGAAGGTCCCGAGCGGCGTCAGACCGTCATCGTTTTCGCCGCAGTCCTGGCCGGCGACGGAGCACAGCCGCACCTGGTTGCCGCGGCGAACGCCGAACAGCTCGCCCCTCGATTGCCGCACGCGGCACTTCACCTCCCGGCCTGCGTTTCGGACATGGTGCAACAACTCCGGCGGGAATTCGATCCGCAGAGGGCTTTGGGGCGGGCACCACTGCCTGTAATGAAACGTCAGCATACTTATCCCGATTCGTCTTCGGATGAATAGTGCTGGAGTAGTCCTGGTTCTCTCAGGATTAAGTGATCACGCGGCGGCCTTCGATCCGATACTTTCCGGATAGGACCAGGGCAATCGCTTCAGGATAAATCCGATGCTCTTGTGTGAGAATGCGGGCCGAGAGGGAATCGACGGTATCGTTCTCAAGAACCGGAACGGCCGCCTGGATGATGATCGGGCCGGAATCCAGCCCTTCTTCTACGAAGTGCACGGTGCATCCGGAGAACTTGACGCCGTGCTGCAAGGCTTGGTGCTGGGCATCGAGCCCCGGGAAGGCGGGCAGCAGCGATGGATGGATGTTCAGGATGCGATGCGAGAACTCGCGGATGAAGCGGCCGCCGAGGATACGCATGTATCCGGCCAGGCAAACCAGATCCACGCGGCTGCGGCGCAGTTCCTCGATCAAGCCGCGATCGTATTCTTCCCGGTCGATGCCCTTGGACGGAAGCACGACCGCACGGAGGCCCCGCTCGCGGGCCGCTGCGATTCCAGGCGCCTCGGCCCGGTTCGAGATCACCGCGGCGATTTCGGCGTCCAGTCGATGTGTGGCGATCGCTTCGGCAATCGCCAAGAAATTGGACCCGCGCCCGGAGATCAGGATGCCGAGCCGTTTGCTCATCGGCGGGCTCCCATCATGCGTAGATGACGCCGCCGCCGCGCACCACCTGACCGATCCGATAGCAACGTTCGCGGAGACTCTTCAGCATCGCCTCGGCTTTCGGAAGATCGCGCTTGGAGACAACCAGGATCATCCCGATGCCCAGGTTGAACGTCCGACGCCAGTCTTGGACCGGAATGTTTCCGATCTTCCGCAGCAGCTCGAACATCGGCAGGACGGGCCAGGAACCCACGTCGATCTGCACGCCCAAGCCCGGCGGAAGAATGCGCGGGGTGTTATCGGTGATGCCGCCTCCGGTGATATGGGCGGCGCCTTTCAGGATTTCGGCGCCGTGCAACGCGCGGAGCGGCTTCAGATAACTGCGGTGCACTTTCATCAGTTCCTGCGCGAGTGTTCCGCCTAGTTCCTTGATCCGCGTGCCGGCGCGATGTCCGGCCACCTCGAACAGAAGTTTGCGCGCGAGGGAATAACCGTTGGTGTGCAAGCCTGTGGAGGGCAATCCGAGGAGAACATCCCCGGCCCGGATCGACCTGCCCGTGATCATTCTCTTTCGTTCCACGACGCCCACGATGAATCCGGCCAAATCATATTCCCCGGGCGCGTACATTCCCGGCATTTCGGCGGTTTCGCCTCCGATGAGGGCGCAACCGTTGTAGCGGCACCCGCGCGCCATCCCCGATACCACGCTCGCGGCCACCCGAGCGTTCAGCTTACCGACGGCGAAGTAGTCCAGGAAGAACAGCGGCAACGCACCCTGAACCGCGATGTCGTTTACGCAGTGATTGACCAGGTCTTCGCCCACGGTGGAATGCTCGCCTGTCATGAACGCGAGCTTTAGCTTCGTTCCGACGCCGTCCGCGGACGAAACCAGCACCGGATCTTTGTAGCCCTTCAGCAGATACCCTCCGCCGAAGCTGCCGATGTCGGTCAAGACAGCGGAACTGAAGGTGCGGCGAGCCATGGTGCGGATGGAGGCGACGGCCTTATCCGCTTCATCGATGTTTACGCCGGAATGTTTGTAGCCGATGGGCTTGGCGGAAGGCATGCGTGGGAATTTCCATCATACGATGCCCTTGGCCGAGTGTTGGAAGATCGTCCGCCAAGGATTCGGTACTCTTTCCGCTTGCCCGCTTCCGGACTTAACGTTCCTGAGGCGAGTTGCGGCCGAATTTAGCTTTGTACCAGCGCTCGAACCAGTCGTTTGCCGGGCGAGCTTCCGGTGTGGCTTCTTCGCGGTAAGCGGTATTTTCTTCCTCGGCTCTTAACCGCTTCTCTTCCGTGGGCCGATTGCGGCCCAGCTTGGCTTTGTAGAGTTGCTCGAGCCAGGGGTTCTCCGGTCCGGCCACGGCCGGGGCAGCCGTTTCGCGATACGCCGTTGTGGCGGCCTCAGCGCGCTCGAGGGCTTCCGTCGTGGGAGAAATTCGGCCCAGCTTGGCTCTGTAGAACTGATCCAGCCAGGCCTCCGTGCTCGTCTGCGGCGCTGCAATCAAAACGTTCGCACCAATGGCGAGCGCCCCGGTCCAAAGGATGCGTTTCGATGCGATTCTCATAAGCTCTCCTGCCGCAGGCTCCGATCCCCGCGGCCCTCGGTCTCCAGATGTGCAATCCATGCACCAAGACTATTAGGAACCAAACGCCGCGGTTTCAAGAATTTAAGGTCAACAGAATCAATTATGAGGCGCATCAAACCTTTCGATTGGAACTGAGTCCGGAACCTCGCCTATACTCGGGTTGTGAAAAATGGGGCTCGGCCAGCGGGTGTAATCGCGCGCCTGGGCTTGCTCGCGCTGTGCGCGGCAAACACCACGTTTGCTCAGGTTTCCGGGGTGCCGGCCGGGCAAGCAGCGGAAAAATTTGTCAGCGAACGGTTGTCGGTCTGGCAGCAGCGCCTGAATCTTCAGGATTGGAACATTTCCGTGCTGATGACCCGCCGAAGCGATCTGAAAGCCAACACGCTGGGCGGGATTCGCTGGGACAAAAGCAAAAGGACCGCTGTGATTCGCGTCCAGGACCCAGCCGACTACCGGTTGCCGGCCGGCGAAATGCTGAAAGACATGGAATTCACGGTCGTGCATGAACTCGTTCACCTGGAGCTTTCGTCCTTGCCGCGCAGCGAAGCCAGCCGCAGCAATGAAGAGCATGCCGTGAACCAGATCGCGGAGGCTCTGCTCCGGCTGGACCGGGCGTCAGCGGGCGATATCTCTGCGCGCGAATAGAAAATAGGCTGCGCCGAATCCCGCGGCCGAAATCGCTCCCAATACAACCAGATCTTGGAGCGGCAGCGGATTGCCCATGATCAAATCGAAAGGATTGTAGTAACGGAACGGCGAGAGCCACGCGATGGACTCCGCAGGCTGCCACAGCCGCCCGACGTAATCCATCAGGAACGCCGCGAACGCCAGGAGCCCGGCGGTTCCGCCGGCTACGCTCCTGCGGCTGGATCGCGCTCCTATTGCGGAGGCTAAGCCGCCCCAGCACAAAGCCAGCATGCCCAAGTTGATGGCCAGAGAAGCGATCAGTTTCGGCGAAGGCCACGGCACATTTTTAGGAGCGAACAGGCGCAGCCCTGCTCCCGTTCCCGCGACCATGAGCGCGAGCAAAGCGCCTGTCACGAACAGCGTAAGAACCGCCGTGCGGGTGATGATCCAGTGCCGTGGCAAAGGACGCGCCAGAATCAGATCCATGAACCCGCTTTCTATTTCGGATGCTGGCGTGGTGCCGAGCGTGATCGCCATGGCGATCAAAGCTCCCATGACGGCCAATTCGAAATAGCCCAGGCACACGATTCCGGAAAATGACATGAACGTGGCGACGGAAGGACCCAGCAACGCGCGCGCGAACGGAGGGAGCAGCGCACTGAGCTGATCGAATCCTCCAGATTTCTGAATCGAGCCGGCGACGAAAATCAGAACCATTTGCAGCGCAGCGAGCAACAGACCGGTGACGAGCGCCAGCGCCCGCACGCGTTTCAGCGAATAGGCAAACAGCAGAGCGGCGCGCCTCATGGGGTCGGTCTCTTCCGGCCGCTCCCGCCTTCGCGATAATACTTGAGGACGACATCCTCGAGTTTGGCTTCCGTGATCTCGAGGTCCTGCACCGGGAGCGCCGCGATGGCGCGAAGCAGCGGCCCGAGCGGCCCCTCCACCTTCAAGTTCCACCAGCGGGGTCCCGAATCGAGGATATCGGTCCCCGGCGGCAACACTGGCGTCGGGATTTCCGAAATCGACGTCAGCTCCTCGGCGAACAGGATCCGCACCTGCCGGGCCGCCAGATTGCGGGTCTCTTCGATGCCGGCCAGCAGCACCAGCTCGCCTTTTCGCACCAGCGCGATCCGGTCGCAGACGCGCTCGACTTCGGACAACACGTGCGACGACATGAAAACGGTGCGGCCGCGGCTCTTCACATCCACCAAAAGCTGGTAGAAAGATTCCTGCATAAGAGGGTCGAGCCCTTCGGTGGGCTCGTCCAGGATCAGCAATAGAGGATCGGACTGAAACGCCTGGATGATGCCAAGCTTGCGCTTCATTCCGGTGCTGTACTCGCGCAGCCTGCGGCGCAGATCGCTGTCGGGAAATTCCAGGCGCTCCTGCAATTCGCGGCGTCGTTTGTCGTCGACGAGTTGGTCATTCAGCTTCGCGAGCAAGTCGAGGACTTCACGCCCGGTCATGTCGGAGTAGATGCCCATCTCACCGGGCAGATATCCGACGTTGACTCGCGCTCTGAGCCCGTCCGACTGGCAATCGTGGCCCAAAATCGCGGCGCTGCCGCCGCTCGGACGCAGCAAATCCAGCAAAATGCGAATTGTCGTGGTTTTTCCGGCGCCGTTCAGTCCAAGAAATCCGAGGATTTCGCCGGGAGCGACTTCCAGGCTCAGGTCATTCACGGCCACGATATGTCCATACCGCTTGGTAAGTCCGCGGATGGAAATGGGAGCCACACCACATTCTAAGAGTTCCTGATAACGAAACGTTTCTGCAATTCATCCAACGAAAGAGACGAGGGGAGAAACGGAGGCCGTATGATCCCGATTCAAGAATTCAACGCGGCATTGACAGAGTTGGATTTTCAATCCGCGCAGTGGTATCGCGCGCTGTATGGCGAGGCTTGCATGATCTGTGCGGAGTCTCCGACGTCCCGGCGCTTCATTGCCGCGATGCTCGATTACCTCGCCGGTTTGTCGACCGCCGGCGGAGACATTTCGGCCCCCATGGTGCTACTAGCGGGAACAATGCTCCAGACCGGTTACCGGATCGGCCGGAGGCAGGCAGAGGCGGAAATTCTGGAAGGTTGGATGCGATTGTGACGCTGGAAACAGCCGCAGGCGACCCGCTTTCAGAGAAGCGAGATCGCCTGGGGTGCTTGCCAGGGCAGGTGGTCTTGCCGCCTGCGACGCGTTACCAGGCCCCGAGGGGCACTGGCAGGTTCTGATAGGGAGCCCAAAACAGCGGACTCATTCGGAAGCCAAACATGCTTGGGAATCCCTGGGTCGCGGGAGCTAGTCCAAGAGCAATCAGCACGTCCGGCATGCCGAAACCAGTTCGCCGCGGATCGCCAACATTCACCGGCTGCGCGCTGGCCCGAAGGATCTGGAACAGCCGCTCCACGCGATCGGCGTTGCGCGTTTTGAACGGACCCTGGAAGTCCGGATGATGCGCGAGCACCAGCGCCGCCAATCCCGTCACGTGCGACGCCGCCATTGACGTTCCGTCCCAGACCGCATAATTGTTGGGCGGCACCGACGAAAGAATCGCGACGCCGGGAGCGCACACGGAAATCTCCGGTCCGAAGCATGTGAACCTGGGCGAGAAGAATCCGCTACCGCCGGCCGGACCCGCAATTTGCGCATGATAGCTGTCGGGCGGAAACTCGCCGGCTTTCCCCAACGCCGCCACGGCGAGTACGTTCGGCGAACTTGCCGGATACTGCACTGGTCCGGCGGCATTGCCGGCGCCGGCGATGCACGCGACGCCCATTCGCTTCGCCCGGAGGATTTGCTGTTCCAGCGCCTCGGACGGTTCGGCCGCGCTGAGGCTCAGGTTGACCAGATCGATCTGCTTTTCGATGCAGTACTCCAGCGCCTCGATCAACTGGCTGACGCGGCCTCCCGGGAATTGTTTGCAAATGTGGATTTCCGCGTCCGGGGCAAAGCCCCGAATGCCGGTGCCGTCATCAGCTCCGGCAATGATACCGGCGCAATGCGAGCCGTGGGAGACGGCGTCCTGATTCCACGCGCTTACGTCCGGCTTCTTCTGAACCACGTCGAAACCGTTCCTGATGGCCTGAAGATCGTGGTGGGTGGTGGCGGCGCCGGAATCGACGATCGCGATGCGAACACCCTGCCCCCGAAAATGATTCGGCAGGAAATTGAGCCGCATGGCTTTCTGCCCCCACCCGAGTGTTTCCTGCCGCGGGAAACCCTGAAACGTTTCTGAGAATGAACGCAGAGACACCAGATTGGTCTGTTCGGTTTCCAGCTCCGGCTGGGCCTGATAGAACGTCCAGTAGTCGGATCTGGGTTTCACGTACAACGCGGTTGCCGATTGCGCCGCATCCCCGGAGAGCGACAGCGTGACGACGCCGCGCTCATCGGTGACACCGCTCACCGGCGGAAGAATTCCAAACAAGTGGACCTCGGCGTCTCGGATCGGGCTGTTGTCTTTTCCAAGCACCATCACAGTGATGGAAACGGCGGGTCCCGGCGACACAGCCGCGGCGGCTACCAGACCCGGTTCGCTGGTTTCGGTGAGGTTCAGGTGCACGGGATAATCCGGCTCGATGATGAGCTGACCGCTGCTCTGCTGTTTCAAAATGTCGGCCTTGTCGCCGGCCATCCTGGCGATCAAACAATGCGGCACTCCCGCCATTCCGTCGGCCAGGGTCCCTACCAGACCCCTGGGACCGATCCGTTCCACGATTTCGACATCGGGGCATGCCCGCAGCGCCTGCTCGATGTAGTCGAGCGCCATCGGATGCGAGATTCCGCCGATGCGACGCGGCGCGATGACGAACTGCTTCGGCTTGCTCGCAAGAATCTTGCCCGGGGGAGCGGACATACCGCCGTGCGCCGTTCGCGTGGCAGTTCCCGCGGAAGCCCCTCCTGAGCTGGATGATCCGGACCGGCTTCCGCCCGAATGAGTAGTTGGCATGTCGTTTTTCTCTGGCATTCGATTTGATCCTCTCTCTGGAAGTTCTGACCTTCTGATAAGAAACGCGGGCCTCACGCGTCGACTTCGAGAGGCCCACGCGTTTTGCGGGCTGCGGCTCAGTAGACCGGAAGCGGTCCGGACGGAATTCCGCGCGAGAATCCCGCAGCAAGCAGCGGGTTCCCCCACCCTTGTTGCCCGAGCCAGGACTGCCCGGGTTGACCGGATATTCCGAACGGCTGGCCGATCTGTCCGATGGGGCCTTGCAGCCCGAGTTGCTGGCACAACTGAGCGATTTGGGCTTGCTGCACATACGCGGCTGTGACCGGATCCAGCCGCAACAGGGGATTCGCGTTCTGCCAGGGAGTCACCTGCGGCTGCATCAAATGCTGCGCGAGCTGAAGACGCTGGGCGATCTGCTGCTGCGCGAGTTGAGCCAGTTGCGCCTGCTGAATCTGGGCCGCAATCAGCGGATCGACGGCGCCGTAGCCGTGGACCATTCCGCCGAATCCATCGATGAGCTGTCCCGGTTGACGGCCTGAATACTGACCTGCGAGCAATCCTCCGATGCCGCTTCCGATGACGCCGCTAAACGGATTCACGGCGCTGCCGAAGAGCCCCTGCTGCCCGAACTGGCTGTGCTGGCTGAAGGGACTCTGCTGACCGAATGGATTCTGCTGGCCGAACGAACTCTGCTGCGCGAACGGGTTCTGCTGTCCGAATAACGGGGTTTGCGGATACCCTGCGGTTGTCATTGGGTTGTAGCCTTGCTGCATTCCGTACTGAATTCCTTCCATTTCACGACTCCTTCAATTCCTGTTTTCCTTGGATCCTTTACGCGCACGGGGCATTGCCACGGTGCGAGAACATATGCATTCGTCGTCG
>JBAIXM010000050.1:0-2364 GCA_037916615.1 Bryobacterales bacterium | reverse complement strand
AGGGAATGCAGGATCGCCCGGCAGGCCACGGGCTGTTTTACCGAACAGCCGCTTTATGTGGTGGCGGAGAAAATCCTCGTCGCGGATGAAACGCTGCGGCCGGGCTGGGAGATAGAAGGCACCACAGGATACGACTTTCTAAACACACTCAACGGTCTCTTCGTTGATCGTTCCAGACGACGCGCCTTTGCACGCCTCTATCAGAAGTTTGCCAATTGGGGGCAGCCCTACGAGAGCCTGGTCTTTGAGTACAGCAAGAAACTGATCATGCAGGTGTCGATGTCGAGCGAACTAAATGTGCTCGCCCGCATGTTGGACCGTATCTCCGAGCAACACCGCTGGTCGCGGGATTTCACGCTGGACAGCTTGCGCGATGCACTCCGCGATGTGGTCAGCTGTTTTCCGATCTATCGAACCTACCTGCTGAGCGATGCTGCACGAGCCGAACCGGAAGACGAATATTTCATCCGGCAGGCAATTTCCACAGCCAAGAGGCGCAATCCCGCGACGAGCGCATCCGTATTCGACTTCATCCAGAGCGTCTTGCTGCTTGAGGATCCTGACGGAATCACCGACGACCAGCGCGCCGAACGGCGCCGGTTCGTCTTGCGCCTCCAGCAGTACACCGGCCCCGTCATGGCCAAAGGTGTCGAGGACACCGCATTTTACAGGTACTATCCCCTGGCCTCGCTGAACGAAGTCGGGGGAAATCCCCAACGGTTCGGGGTGTCGCGGGATTATTTCCATGCGAAAAACGCCGCCCGACGGAATGATTCGCCTCACTCGCTTCTGGCCACCTCCACACACGACAGCAAACGCAGTGAGGATGTGCGGGCACGGCTTAACGTCCTGTCCGAGATACCGGCAGAGTGGTACCGCGCACTGCGTTTGTGGCAGAAGCTGAACCGAGACCGGAAAGCGGATCTCGCCGGTGTGGAGACGCCGAGCACCAATGCGGAATACCTCTTCTACCAGACCCTCGTCGGCACGTGGCCCATCAAGCCCATGACCGGCGATGAACACGAGACTTATGTAGCGAGGATTCAAGAATACATGGAGAAGGCGCTGCACGAGGCGAAGGTGTACACAAGTTGGATCAGCCCCAACACGGCTTATGAATCCATCGTGCGAAACTTCATCAGGGCGGCATTGGATCCAGCGCCCGGCAATGATTTTCTAAACGATTTCCGCCGCTTCCTGGAGAAGATCGTGCACGCCGGGATGATGAACTCCCTGTCACAAGTCCTGCTGAAGATTGCTTCACCCGGCGTTCCCGATTTCTACCAGGGAAACGAAATCTGGAACTTCAGTCTCGTGGATCCCGACAATCGCCGGCCGGTGGACTTTCAGGTGCGTCGCTCCCTGCTCGAGAGGCTGGACACCGAGAGTCAGGAAAATGCGTCGGAACTGGTTACCCGCCTGATGAACGATCCTGCCGATGGCGCTATCAAACTTTATGTTACCAGCCGCGCTCTGCGGTTTCGCAAGGCCCGCAAGGACCTGTTTTCACGGGGCACGTACCTGCCTTTGCGTGCCGTGGGTAGCCGGCAAAGACACATCGTGGCGTTCGCCCGAACCTTGGACGACCGTTTGGTAATCGCCGCGGCCGGCCGCTTCTTTACGCAACTGGGGCCCGGGCTGCCGATTGGAGAGGCCACATGGCGGGATACGACGATTCCACTGCGCAAGGGAATAGCACGGACCTTCAGGGATCTGTTCACCAATCTCCCGATCAGCGCGAGCGCGCGCGCCGGCAAGCTCGCCCTCTGCGCAGCCCAGGTCTTTTCGCATCTGCCGGTTGCTTTGCTGGTCAGCGAGGAAGAAACGCGCAATGCCTGAGCCACAATCAGCGACTCCATGGGAATTGCGGTTCGGGGCACGAGTCTTGCGGGACGGCGGCCTCGAATTCCGCGTCTGGGCCCCGCGGGTCCACTCGCTAAGTGTCCATGTTCTCTTGGGTGAGGGGCGGATCATTCCGATGGCCCACTGTGCCGCAGGAGAGTTTTCGGC
The DNA here is from genome assembly GCA_037916615.1 of Bryobacterales bacterium. Taxonomy (GTDB): domain Bacteria; phylum Acidobacteriota; class Terriglobia; order Bryobacterales; family Bryobacteraceae; genus Palsa-187. Next base: position 354 of record JBAIXM010000050.1, on the reverse strand, counting down.
GGTGATCCCTGATCTGGGCGCAGGGATTGACTATCTGTTCGTGGCCGATGAGGGAAAAGAGCGCCCCGATCCGGTATCCCGGTGGCAGCCAGCGGGGGTACATGGCCCTTCCCGTGTACTCGATCCGCGGGCGTTTGCCTGGTCGGATCAGGACTGGAGAGGGTTACCCCTCCGGCGACTGATTATCTACGAACTTCACACCGGCACATTTACGCCGGAGGGAACCTTCGATGCGATCATTCCGAGGCTGCCTTACCTGAGGGAACTCGGGGTGACGGCCATTGAGTTGATGCCGGTCGCCGAGTTTCCAGGGACCCGCAACTGGGGCTATGACGGCGCGTGCCTTTACGCTCC
>JBAIXM010000049.1:0-15484 GCA_037916615.1 Bryobacterales bacterium | reverse complement strand
GCGCAGGCGCTGACTCGTGCCCGCGAGCGCGCCGCCCAGCATGGCTGCGCGACCTACGTGAGCTTCGAGCAGACGCATCTGGAGGAACTCGCGCCGGGTAAGATGTTCGACGCCGCTGTAGGCCGCTACGTGCTGCTCTACCAAGCGGATCCTGCCGCGACTCTGCGCCGCGCGGCTTCTCTGGTGAAACCCGGAGGCCGCTTGATTTTCCACGAGCTCGATTTCGGCGCCGTGGTCCCGCCATGGCCCGAGGCGCCCCTGTGGATGAAATCGTACACCATCATGGCGGAAGCGTTCCGGCGCACCGGTAATCCTCCGGATTTCGGCAAACGGCTGGTGCGCACGTTCCGCGATGCCGGATTGCCGTGGCCCACGATTCAAGCCGAGGTTGCCGTCGGCGGCGGCCCTGGCTCCTACGTCTATGGTTGGGTGACGGATACAATCCGCAGTTTGCTTCCGCGGATCGTCCAATTCGGCTTAGCCACAGAAGAAGAAATTCAGATCGATACGCTTGCCGCCCGCCTTGAGGAGGAAGCCGTCGCGCTCGGCGCACAGTTGATCGGCCCGACGCAGTTCGGCGCGTGGGTCGTGAAACCCTGAAATCCGGTTACTTGCTCTTGCCTTTTCCGGCTGCGGGCGCGTTACCGGGCACGACGTTGTTCATCCGTGCGTAGACCACCATCTGGCCGTAGTGGTCGAAGCTGTGCTGCGCCAGGAAGGCTGCTGCTGCGATGCGAGGCATCGTGCCGCGGCCGAAAGGCGTAGGCACTTGGTCCATCATGGTCTTCTCGGTTAGCGTGCCCATGGCCTTGTGGGCCGCTGCCAGAGCGCCTTTGAAGTAATCGATGATCTGGTCCTTGGTCTTGAGCGTGTCCGGCCCGTTGTCGGTCGGCCCGATCTCTACAGGAGCTTTCTCACCGGAGATCGACTCGGCGATCCGGTAGATGTAGGTCGCGATGTGGCGGACTTGCAGAGCGTAGGTGCGGACGCCCGTGAAGGTTCCGGGGCTGGTGGGAGCGAAATCGTATTTATCGGCGGGCATCTTCTGGGCCAAGCCCAGCACCTCGCGCTCGACCGTCGAAACCTGGTCGTCGAAAACTTTGCCGATTCCTTCAGCGGCGAACATCGAAGGCGCGGCAGCAAGGGCCGCGAGGATCAGGTATTTACGCAAGCGAAACCTCCACCTGGATATTGTACCTGTGCTCTCGCGGGTTGCGGGCCAGGCGGGCACTACCGCCGCCCGTGAAACCCGCCGCGAAATCCTCCCCCGCGAATCACCACGCCGAAACTCGGTCCGTAGAAGCCGCCGTAGGGATAGTAGTACGGATAGTAGAACGGATCATAGTAGGGTCCGTAGTAGCCACCGTAGTAATACGGTCCCGGCGGTGCGACACGACGTTCCCGCGGCTGAGTGCGGGCGTAATCTTGCGATTGAACCGTCTGGAAAGCTCCCGACGACCGGTCCGTCGCGACGTAAACCGGGTCGACGGTGCGGAAGGTCAGCACGGTTTCCGGCTGAATTTCTGTGGCGTGCGCGTGGGTTGCCGCGACGCCGATCGCTCCGGCGACCGCTCCGCCAATTGCTCCCACTCCTGCCCCCAATCCGCCGCCCGCAGCGGCTCCGATTGCGGCGCCGGCAGCCGTGGTTCCGAGAACCACTCCCGTGTCGCGGCCCGTCGATTTGCCGCGCTCGTAATCGATGAGCTGTGTCCGGACCGGCACCTGCTGGCCGTCGACCAGGCTAAGCTGACTCAATTCGAGGCCAAGCCGGGATGTCCCTTTCCCTTCCTTCGCGGAAACGGCTTCGGAGACCCGTCCGGCAATATCCTGACCGGGTCTCGCGATCACCAGGCCGTTCGCGACCAAAGGCTGGGCCAGGGTAGCTGTAAACACATCGCCCGGCTGATTGCGGTCGCTCGATAATTTTTCGTTGACCCGAACTCTAATCAACGTCCCCGCCGGCAGCGTCACCTGGGACGGAACGAGTCCGACTGCTGGGGCGGGATTCGGAGCGTTTTGGTACTCCGGAGGCGGCGGAGCCTGATTCACCGAATAACTCTGGTCCCCCGATGAGTTCCCAAATTTGCGCCAGCCACCGGAATCCTGCGCAAATGCAGTTCCTATAAGACTGGCAAGCGAAATAATGATTGCTGCACGTCGGTACATAGCACTCACCTTCCTCTCCGTTGGATGCAAGTGCGCTGCCACTGGTAAACATCTGAAATGTTAAGGATTTCGCTGCGGCATCACGGCTGAAAATCGCCAGCCTGGTGGTTTTCAGCCAGGCATCAGGCGATAACCGGGCGGCGCTTGTGCCACTCCGTGCGCTGTTCGTAGGCGTGCGCCAGGGCAAGCACTGTCGGCTCCGCGAACGGGGCGCCGATAATCTGCAGCCCGATCGGCAGGTTATCGCTGCTGAATCCGCAGGGCACCGAGATGGCCGGAAGTCCGAAAACGTCGAAGGGGGCATTATTGTTTCGTCCACCCGCGCCGCCGCCCACAAGCGGAGGCGGAGGGGTCACCATCGTGGGGGTGATCAGGAGATCGACCTTGTCGAAGACGCTCCGGATCTCGCGGCGAAGGCGATCCACTTCGCGGCGGGCGGCGACGTAATCGGAAGCGCTGGAGTCGGCGCTTTGCTGGAGGCTGCGCCGCACTGCCGGCTGATATTTTTCCGGAGTCTTGGTGAACCAGGGCGCGTGATAGAGATAAGCTTCCGGTCCCCACAGCCGCGCGCCGTTGATCGCAGCGGGAAGCTGCACATCCGATAGGCCGGCCGTCATCGTCTGAAGCACCTGGATTGCGGCATCCACCGCTTTCGCGACTTCGGGATGCAGACCGTCGAAGTAACCCCTCGGCCGGCCGAGACGCAGCTTGGCCGTAGGCATCCGCAGCGCGCGCGTGTAGTCAGGAACCGGGGCGTCCACAGTGGTCGTGTCGAGCGGATCGGATCCGGCAATAGCTTGCAGCACAATCGCGGCATCTTCGACGCTCTTGCACATTGGGCCGATGTGATCGAGGGTCCAGGAGAGCGGAATTACGCCGCGCAGGCTCACCCGGCCGTAGGTGGGCTTCAAGCCGACGATTCCGCAGTTCGCGGCCGGCATGCGAATGGATCCGGCTGTATCCGTTCCGAGTGAGCCGAAGCACAGATCGGCGGCAACCGCGGCGCCGGGACCGCTCGAAGATCCGCTCGTGGAGCGCTCCAGATTCCAGGGATTGTGCACGGTGCCGTAATGGGTCACCGTCGGATTGCCGCCGTAGGCGAACTCCACCAGGTTCAGCTTGCCGATCAGGATCGCGCCGGCGCTCTTGAGTCTCCGCGCGGTTTCCGCGTCTTCCATTGGGACGCGGTCCTGGAACAGCTCGCTTCCGCCGGTGGTGCGGACGCCGGCGGTATCGATGTTGTCCTTGAGGCCGATCGGGATACCGTGAAGCGGCCCGCGCCACTTGCCTTGACGGATCTCGGCTTCGGCTTTACGCGCTTCGGCCAGCGCAGAATCGCCGGTGACAGTGATGAAGGCGTTGAGCTTGGAATTGTATTTTTCGATCCGGCGAAGACAGGCCTGGACCAGATCCACGGGGCTGACGCTCTTCGAACGCAGGAGATCCGAAGCCTGACGGATGGTCAGCGGGGCCAGATCCCGCGACTGTGCCTGCGCGGGCTTCAAGGCCCACGCGGCGGCCGCTGCGGTGAGCAGCTCTCTGCGGGTGATACTTACCGGTATGGTAATCTGATAATCGCATAAGAGAAGTTTTCGAGGCAAGAATAAACGCGCCTTTTACCTTGTTTGGTGAAGGAGAAAGCGCCGCTCTCATCACGATGAGCGACAAGCAACACGCCCACGAACTGCTCGACCGCCTGGGACCTGGCCAGCTCGCCGCCGTGGTGCATCTGCTGGAGACGATGGTTGAGCCAAATGATGAATTGAGCGAGGAGGACCGCCGGCGCGTGGCTGCCTCGCGCGAGTACTTCCGCAAGGGCGGCGAGGGTGTTCCGTTCGAGCAGGTGGTGGCCGATTGCGGCTTCACCATGGATGAGGTCCGCAACTTCAAGGGCGACTGAAACGCGTCCGCTTTGAGCCGAACGTGCCGGCCGAGGTCCGCACCATCGAGCGCGAGACCGCCATGCGCATTCTGGTCGCGCTGCACCCCGGCAAAACGGAGTGCGGGCGGCATGTTTCTTACCCGTCCTGAGGGTACCGCCGCATCCTTTGCCGGCTAGCTGGTCGTTCGCTTTCGCGTCGGCATACCTAGCGGTTTCGTGGAAGCTCCAGTTCGATGTCGAACTCAACGTCCTGCAACCCCGGTTTCACCGTGACCTCGCGGGGCTGCCCCCGCCGAACCAGGTCGGTACGGTCCGTATCCTCGCAGTAGAGCCGATATTTACCTGCGCCGAGGTTCAGCTTATAGCGTCCATCAATATCGGTTCGTACGCCAATCAGGCAATTTTGGCACCCGGCACGCTGAAGAACGAAGACATACCTGAGGCCGGGGTACGCCCGAGTTCGGGGATGGTTGACGATCACCACCTGTCCCTTGATGCCGCCGATTTGGTTGTAGAGGTCGTCGGCCGCTTGCGCAGCCTCCTTCGATTGACCGTTCTTGTCGACGGCTGTCTTGAATGGTAAGGTCACCGAGGACGAGGCTTGTGGGCTCGATATGTAGGCTGTTCCGGAAGGCTGTTCATGAGGATCACGAGTCGCTGTGTCGTTAAGGAGGTTCTCCGAGCGAATCTCCCCGGCGCCCCGGAAAAGTGCCTGGCCCGAAAAAGTACGCCCGGTATCGGCATCTCTTTCTTTGGAGGAATACCTTACCTCCGATCCGGCAGCGCGAACACGTACAGCGCGTTCCCGTAAGACGGATAGTGAACCTCGGGAGCGAGGATGCCCGGAACCATGCGCGGACTGCCTCCGCCCAATCCGGAAGAAACCGCAATGTACTGCTTGCCCCCGACGCTGAACGTCAACGGGAAACCTTGTACGGACGTTCCCAGACGCGTCTCCCAAAGAACCTTTCCGGACTTCGCATCGACTGCGCGGAAGTAACGATCCATATCGCCCACGAAAGCCACTCCGCCGGCCGTGGAGAGAATCGCCGTCATAAAGGGAGAGCGCTGCTCGATCTTCCAGTTCTCCTTAAGCGTGCGCACGTCATAAGCCGCGAATTTGCCGACGTTACCGCCGCTGCCGGGCATTTCGAAGAAGCGCCGCGCCGCGCCGCCGCCGCTGCCGCCGCCTTCCACCAGATCGATCTTCTGCGGATTCATCTCCTGGCAGCTCTGGGCGACCGGAATCAGGATCTGGTTGGTCGGCTGGTGATAGCTCATGGCGTGCCAGTTGTGACCGCCCTCGGATGTCGGGCAATTCTGGACCCATTCGCCCACCTGATTCTCGACGATGTCGTTGCGGAAGTGCGGCTCGCCGGTCTTGGTGTCGATGTAGTCGTAGACGTTCTGATAGACGGTCTCTTTGTGGCCGAGGTACTTGCCGGTCACGCGATCCAGCTTCCACAGAACGCCGTCTTTGCCGGCGCTGAACACATATTTCTGGCCGGCATCGTCCACCAGCACCCGCTCGAACACTTCGTCCAGGTCGAGCGTCTCGCCCGGAGCGTGATTGAACCACCATTTGAGCTTGCCGGTATCGAGATCCAGCGCTACGGTCGAGTTGGCGTAGTTGGTCGCGCCGTTGCCCGATCCGCGCGAGGCGCGCATCCAGGGTTTGGCTTGCGCAACGCCCCAATAGGTAAGGTTGAGATCCAGATCGACGCTGCCCGTGATCCAGGTATCGCCGCCGGCGCGGAACAGGTCCGAAAGCTTGCCCCAGGAATCGCCGCCCGGATCGGTGCTCTTGGCGATCGTATAGAACTTCCAAAGCAGTTTGCCTGTCTGGGCGTCATACGCGCTGATGAAGCACTTTTCTTCGCGGTACTGGTCGCACAGGCCGCCGCCCAAGCCCTGGATTACTTTGCCCTTGGCGATGATCGGGCCGCTGCTGGTGCTGTAGTTGCCGTTGGTGCGATCGCCGATAACGGTGTGCCAGACGTTCTTGCCGGTGCGCGCATCAAGGGCGAAAATCTCGGCCGAGCCGGTGGTCACGTACACCTTGTCGTCGTAGATCGCCAGCCCGCGCTGCGAGTTGCCCGTAGCTGTCTCGCCGATCCGGTTCTCCCAAATCAGCTCGCCCGTTTTCGCGTCCAAGGCCTGCACGATATTGCCGGGATTATTGATGAACATGGTCCCGTTGTGGACCACCGGAGCCGGCTGATTGGTACCCTCGTTCATCGCCCAGGTCCAGACCAGGCGCAGATCCTGCACATTGTTCGTGTTGATCTGGTTCAAGGTGCTGTAGTTGTTGGCGTGGTAGTCGTGGCGGATCATCAGCCAGTCGGCGGGATCGGGATTGCGCATCATCGCGTCGGTAACAGGCGTGTAGTTCTTCACCGTTCCTGGGATGGTAAGCCCGCGCGGAGCCGCAGGCGCGGCGGCGCGGCCTCCACCGGCAGCCTGCTTGCCTTGTTTCCCTTGCTTTCCCTGGCCGCCGCCCTGGGCGACTTGCGCGACAACCTGGCCGGTCGCGATCGTACGGATCGCAACCGTGGAGGTCCCGGCCAGCGGTTGGTTGCCGGCCCTTGCGCCGTTCGTTTGCAGGATAAACGCCGTGATGTTCAGGTAATTCTGCTCGCCAAGGCCGCCGGGATTATTCGGCGGCATCGCGCCTTCCATAAACGCAACCAAGTCGCCTACTGTGCGATTCCCCCAGCCGCTTACAAACGGGGTGCCGGCCAGAGGGAGCGCGTTACCGATTCCGGACAGATCCGCGGCATGACAGCCGGCGCAGTTCGCTTGGTACGCTGCGCGTCCGGCGTCGGCCTGCTGCGCGGTAAACGGGCCCGTGCCGGTCTGCTGGCCGAAGATTTGCAGGACTCCATAGAGCGCGGTGAACAGGATCACAGGAACGAGAAGTTTCTTCATGGAAGTCGTCTCCTAATGCGGAAGCCTAGTGTTGAAGCCAGCCCCACAAGGTGCCGTCCGCGGGTTTTTCGGTGTAAATCTGGACGTAAATTCCGCCTTTTTTCAGATTCTGGATCTGTTGCGGATTCAAGTCGGCGAATCCGCTGATCGTGCCGCTCGTAGCCTTGGTAATGGTCAGGTCGGCAAAGGCCGGTCCGCGAACCCCCGCCACGATACCGTTCTGGAGCTTGGCCGAGACTGCGTTGGTCTTCAGGCCTTCGAACGTTCCGTTAACCGTGAGTTTTGTGCCGGAAAGCGTAGCCGTCACCGAGCCTACGCCAGCCAGGTCGGGCCGGGTTTTAGCGTCCGCCGGAAGCGCGGAAAGCCGCGTCTTGTACGTTTCTCCACTTTGGGCGATGCCGGGCAATCCGAAGTATCCGAGCGCCGCTCCCAGAATCAGCGCCGCGATGAGTCTCATGAGTTACCTCCGTGGCCGGAGGTCAGCATACCACAACTATTGGCGCATTCGTTTCACCAACCTAGGAGCCTCATGCGGTCCTCAATAATCGCGCTGTACTGGTTCATCCGATCGGGTTTGCGGCGTCTGGGCGCGGGCAGAATCGCCGCGAGGCGGGCGGATTGTTCGCGGTTGAGCGCGGCCGCGGAGGTGTGATAGTGATACTCGGCGGCGGCCTCGGCTCCGTAGATGCCTGGTCCCCACTCGATCACATTCAAGTACAGCTCCAGGACTCGATTGCGGCCGAGGATCGCCACGGCCATCGGCGCGAGCGTGTACTCGAACACTTTCCGCACGGGATTCCGGTGCGTGGTGAAGAAGAGATTCTTCACGAGCTGCTGGGGGATTGTGGATGCGCCCCGCGGCGGCTCGCCGGTTTCGGCGCTTTCTTCGATGGCGCTCTGGACCTGCGACCAGTCGATTCCGTGGTGGCGATAGAAATTCCCGTCCTCGGCCGCAATCACGGCGTGCTGAAGCTGGGGCGAGATCCGGCGAAGCGGCACGAATGTCCGGCGCTTCGCGTATTTGCCCTTTGCGAACCACGACTCAAGCCGCCGCTGGATTTGAACGCCGGTGGTGGGAGGGTTCACGAATCGCAACGTCAGAAGCGCGGAGCCCCACACCACGTGCAAGCCGACCAGGAGCAGAACCGGGACGGCAATCCAGCGCTTCCAGCGAAATCGGGACCTGGATTTGCCCTTCACCGAATCAGTATTGCGCAGATCTTGCAATACGAGTAGACTTGGCAAATCCGAGCGCGTATTCATGCAAAAATCATCTCTTTTCCTGCTCACGTTTCTTTCTGTTGCGGCCCTGATCCAGGCGCAGAACAACCCTTTCACCACCTTGCAATCGGGCTACACCCAGGAGATCTTTGGGGCCGCCACCGTCACCAACACCATGGGCGGAGTCGCTTTCGCCCCTGACGGCGATGTGTGGGTCAAGAGCTGCGGCGCGGCGACTGCGCTTCTCCGCTTCGATCTCCAACGCACCGTAACCGTGAACGGCACAACGGTTCATCCACTACAATCGCTCCCGGGCGCGACTCCCACGGCGAGTGGATGCGGGCTGACGAATCATCCGGACGGACGTCTCTATCTCAATTCGACGCTCGGCGCACAGCGGATCGATGCCGATACGGGCGCGGTGCTCGGAGTTGTCGGCCCGCCGGGAAACATTTACGGAATTACGGTGGATCCCCAGACCAACCGCTTGATCTATCCGCCAGCAACTTGCCAGGGCGTGTCCTTCTGTACTCTGGTGAGCGTTGATCCTGCAACCGGCAACGTGCAGAATTTTATGACGTTCGCGGCCGGCGCCGGACTTGAATATGTCGACGGCATCACGTTTGATCCTACCGGCAACTTCGTGGTGGTATGCGGACGAACGGGCGTGTTCCCGATGGACACGCCGTATTTTTTCATTCTCAACCGGAACGGCAACCTGGTTCGACAGCTTCCCGCCGACCATTTTCCGGATGGCGCCGTTTTCCACCAGAATCCCTTCTATCTGGTCGCCAACAACAACGACAACACCATCAGCCGTTTTGATTTTCCGGCCGACGATCTTCGCCAGGCGCCCACACAGACCATCATTGCCAGCGGCGGATTCCGCGGCGATCTGACGGCAGTCGGCGCCGACGGATGCTACTACATCACGCAGGCGGGGACGCACTACGCCAACGGCCTCAGCTCCGGGGACAACAGCATTGTCCGCATCTGTTCGACCGCTGGAAAATTCATCCCGGTGCCCGGCGTGGCGCCCACCATCAGCCTGGTGGCGAATGCATTCGGCGATACTCCGTTGATTGCGCCCAACACCTGGGTGGAGATCAAGGGTTCGAATCTGGCGCCGGCGGGCGATACGCGCATCTGGAAGGACTCGGATTTCCCGAACGGCACCCTGCCGATTCAGGTCGACGGCGTCAGCGTGATGGTGAACGGGAAGAACGCCTTCGTGTACTACATCAGTCCAACGCAGGTGAACATTCTCACGCCGCCCGATCCGATAGCAGGATCCGTGCAGGTGCAACTCACTACGGGCGGAGCGACCAGCAATATCGCGGCCGTGCAGTCGCAGCCGCAGTCTCTGTCGTTCTTTGAATTCGTCTCCGGAGGACTACATTACGTTTACGGCAGGCACCTCGCGGATAACACAATCATTGGTCCCACAACTCTGTTTCCAGGCAGCAGCACTCCCGTGAAGCCCGGCGAGACGATTTACGTCGCGGGCAACGGATTCGGGGTGACCGACGCGGCCATCGTGAGCGGATCGATTAACCAGGGCGGAACTCTGCCGAAGCCCTGGCCGGTGATCCAGATCGGCGGAATCCAGGCGAACGTTCTGTTTGCCGGACTCGTCTCGCCCGGTACGTTTATCTTCAATATCGTCGTTCCAGACAACGTGCCGGATGGAGATCTGGCGTTGACGGCAACCTACAACGGGCTGAGCATCCAGCCCAACCTGTTGATCACGATTAAGCGTTAGGCATCGCTAAACTGAGGGCATGAATCTGAAAAACGCAGTTGTTTTGGTTACCGGCGGCAGCTCGGGTATCGGGCACGGCATCGCCAAGGCGCTGATCGCCAGCGGTGCGCATGTCGCGATTACAGGGCGCGATAAAGCCAAGCTCGATCGCGCAGCCAAAGATTTGGGCGCGCATCCTATTCACGCCGATGTCTCGAAAGAAGCCGACGCGCAGCGCACCATGCGTGAGGTGCTCGAAAAATTCGGCGATCTGCATGTTCTGGTCAACAACGCCGGGCTCGGGTCGTTCAAGAAGCTGGTGGACTTCGACCTGGCGAGCTTCGAGCGCACGTTCGCCACTAACGTCACCGGAGCCATGCTGATGGCGCGCGAAGCGGCCCGCTACTTTGTGACGAAGAACCGCGGAAACATCGTCAACATCGGCTCGACGGCTTCCCACAGGGGCGCGCCCAACGGCACCGCCTATTACGCCAGCAAGTTCGCCTTGCGCGGCATGACCGAATGCTGGCGCCAGGAACTTCGCAAGAACAACATCCGCGTGTTCCTGGTGAATCCGAGTGAGGTGATCACCAGCTTCGGCGTGGCGGCCGGATTCGAGCAGAAGGACAATCCCAGCAAGCTGCGGCCGGAAGATATCGCCCACGCGGTGAAATCGGTGCTCGAGATGGAGGACCGCGGTTTCGTGACCGAACTGACCGTTTTCGCGACGAATCCTGTGGACTAGAGAAATATCCGCTTGCTCACGCGCGCGGCTCAGATGAGCGACGACCTGCGGAGCCGCGATCGTGAGAGAGCGGTCTTGCGGCGTGGCCGGGCCGTGCGACAGCGTGAAACTCCGGCGGATCTGAGAAAATAGCGCAAGTGCGGGTTCAGATCACCAAGAAAGCCGACGGCTCCGGCGTGCTGCGCTGCGTGCGCGATGACGGATCCGTCGTCTGGCAGAAGCAGAACGAGAGGCACGCCGCGTATTTCGCGCTGCACGATCTGACGCATTTCGCCGTCGAGACCACGCTTGGATACCGCCGCGGATTCTTCGGTCTGGTCGCCGAAGGCTGGGATTTCGACGACACCACCGGCAAGGGCTCGCGCGGTCCGCTGCCTCCGGAAGCGGGCGAGGTGGAGATGATCGTCGGGCTGTTCTCCGCGGAGGCGGCCAGCAGCACGATCTGGACCATCGAGGAATTCAACGAGTTCGGCGCGATGCAGAAGTTGCGGCCGCTGAGCGCGGAAGAAGTCGCGCGCGTGAAGAAGCGCCGCAGCGAGCTGTTCCAGCAGTGGTCGGCGGTCGCTCCCGGCTCGATGCTGGAATTGCAGTATGAAACCCAAGCCCTGACGGGTCGAGCTTGATCGTCAATGTTTCCCGTTGTCCGCTAATTTGGCCCGCTTGAAAAAGTACGCCGGGTACGCCTGCGTGACAGCAGGCCTATTGGTCGCCGCGGTTCCGTGCTCCTCGTTCCGGATCACGTAGGGCACCACGCTCACCAGCTCCCATCCCTGTGCCGCCAGCGAATCGATTTCCTGCTGCGACACCTGCTGGTACAGCGCGGGCGAGGTCTCGCGCGGGAATACGGAACGCACTTCCCACTGCGGATAGCTGGGAGCCGGCGTCTTGCTCACTTGAGCCCACAGCAAAATAGACAGTATCAGCACAATCATGCACAGACCGAAAAATCTGCTCATGTCAACCATTGACGCGCAAATCGGCCGAATGTGCAATCCATGGGATAATTCCTGTTTCATGGCAACGACCACCCCATCCCGGCTGGAGCGGCAAACGCCGTACGAACGAGAACGTCTGGAAGACGTTGGCTTCATGACCTGCATGACGCTGGTGATGCTCGGGAACTATTCCCAGACCGGCCATTTCGGCGGACCGCTTGCGTACACGCCCTACAATGTCGCGGTTCATCTTGCGGGGCCGGAACTAGGCGGCCTGCGCTACGACTATCGGCGCCCCAAGCATCCGTATTGCGACAAATTCATGTTGGCTGGCGGCCACACCATCCCGACCTGCTACGCCCTCTGGATGATTATGGGTCAGGCGCTGGCCCGCAAGTTTGAATTGACCGGCGACAAGCGCTATTACGCGGATCCCAAAATCGCGGTCCTGCCGGTGGACGCCCTCGGGTTCCGGCGCGGCGCGGACGCCATGAAGACGCTGCTTCAGGATCACGGTCTGGCCGATCATCCTTTGTTTGCGCAGGCGAAGCTCCGGGGGATCCGGGCGCTCGCCGGCCACGCGGAAACAACCGACGTTACGAACGATGTGAACGGCGGACCTTCCGGCATCGGCGTCGCGACGGCGGCGGGCAAAGCTGCGTTCTGGGATGTGATCGGAGCCTCCGTTGAGGCTCCCAAAGTGATCGCCTTCGAAGGCGAGTTCGCCATGACCGAAGGCCACGCGCAGGAGCTCAAGACCCAGGCGCTGGCATTGCACGTCGGAAAACGCCTGCGGATTCTTTTTTCAGATAACAACGCCGGCATCGACGATTCGCTCATCGGCGGCGTGGTGCATACGAAATACGAGGCCTACCGGCTCATCGATCAGTGGACCTCCTACGGCTGGAACGTGTTCTCGATGGCGGACGGAAACGACTACGATCAGATCGTCGCCTCGCTGAAAACCATGGAGGAGTGGGATGGCGATGACCGCCGCCCCATGGTGGCGATCGGCAAAACCACCAAGGGCTACTGGCCGGCGGCGATGGAAGGCAAGATTCCGGAATATGGCGAGCAACTCGTGGGCTTCCCCAGCCATCCCTACGCGATGAAGATGAACACCGAATACTTCGTCGCGCTGGCGCATACGTTCGAGAAGCGCTACAGAGTGGAGTTCCAAGGCATTCGCGACGGTGCGCCCAAGGACGTCCGCGAGCGGCTGATCCAGTACAAGGCGAACATCGATATCGTCATGTCCGTGCTGGAGCGCAACGGCCTGGGCGACTGGCTGGCGGACCGGCTGGTGGAAATCGGAGACACGCTCAGGGACGATCTGCCGGTGCGGATCGATGTAAATCACGATCCCTTCCTGGACGAGCGCCTGCGGGTAAAGAATCTGCCGGAGGAGCCGCAGAAACTGCCGGTGAAGAATCCGGTTTCCGGCGCCGAGAAGCACGTGAACATCGCATTGTTCCGCAAGCCGGGCGAGGTGGCGGGAACGCGGCGCTGCATTTCCGAAATCATCAAATGGATGAACTACGTCACCGGGAACCGCTTCCTGACCATCGCCGCGGATCTTTCCGAATCGATCAATCTGGAACACGGCAGCCTGTGGGGCCACTACGATCCGGTGGAGAATCCGCTGGGCACGCGCATCAAGGCTGCGATCCAGGAAGCGGGCAATGTTTCGACGGCCATCGGCCTGGTGGGGCAAAACGCCTCGCTCGATCCTGCGAAGTTTGCCGGCGTTTGGGCCATCAGTGGAACTTATGGAGCGTTCACGCCTCTGATGTACACGCCGGCGCGCGTCTGGAGTCAGCAGAATCAGGACAGCAAGTTCCGCGTGGGCGTCCTGCACATCTTGGTAGGGCACTCCGGGCCTGAAACAGCCGCCGACGGTCGCACGCATTTCGGGATTTTCGCGCCGCAGGTGTGGAAGCTGTTTCCGCGCGGCCAGACGATCCACTTGAATTTTTGGGATTACAACGACGTCGCGCCCGGATACTTCGCGGCGGCGGAAATCGCGGCGCGCGAGCCGAAGGTCGGCATCATCTCGCTCGAAGTCGCGCGCCCGGATTTCCCCGTGGCCGACCGCAGCAAGTTCGCGGATACAGATCTTCGAGCGGCTGCGAAGGGTTTCTACGTGATCCGCGATTTCGCACCCGGCAAGCCGCGCCACGGCTACGTGGTCACGCAGGGCTCGAGCTCGACGGTCAATCTGGTGAGCGCGCTGCCGAAGCTCGAAGAAGCCGGGATCAATGTGAAGGTGATCGCGGCGATCAGCGAGGAGCTGTTCGACCGCCAACCTGAGTCGTATCGGAAGCGCGTCTTGCCGCCCGAGGCCTACTACGATCTGATGGTGGTGAGCACCGGCACTCGCCGCCTGTGGCCCCTGCGCGATGTGGGTCCGTTGACGGACGAATACTCGCTCACCTCCGATTGGGACGACCAGTGGCTCACGGGAGGCCTGGAAGCCGACGTGATCGCCGAGGCAAGATTGGACGCGAAAACGATTTTCCGCGGCATCCAGAGGTTTGCTGTGGAGCGGGATCAGCGCATCAGCCGGCAGCGGAGCTTGCTAGCCCAGTAGCGCTTCCGCGGTCATCGCCAGACCACCTTCGGCATTGCGCGCCCACAACTGCACGGTGCCGCCGTTGGGTTTTCCGCAGAGGGCGAACGGCGCTGTATCGAACAGCGGGCTCACCGCGCGAAAACTGAAACGTGCCACGCTCGCATCGGTCATGTTTTGCCGCAGCAGATCCATCAGCAGAGTGGCGATCAGAGGGCCGTGCACCACTAAGCCGGGATAATGCTCCACCTCGGTCGCGTAGCGCCGGTCGTAGTGGATGCGATGCGCATTGAACGTCAGCGCGGAGTAGCGGAACAGGAGCACGTCGTCAGCCTGAATCGTTCGCTCCCAAGCGGCATCAGCCGGCGCAGGCTGCGCGGGCCCGCCGCCCGCGTGCCCGCGATAAACGATATCGTGCTCTTCCGCGATCGCCAGTCCCGCGCTGTTCGATATTTCGTGGCGCACCAGCACGAACACCAGCGGGCCGCTGCGTCCCGACTTCTCCTTGAGGTCGATTACGCGAGTTTCGCGTGCGATCTGGTCGCCGACGCGCAAAGGACGATGGAACTCGAAGCGGCTGCCGGCCCACATCCGCCGAGGCAGAGGAACCGGTGGCAGCAATCCCCCCCGTTTGGCGTGCCCGTCGGACCCGAGTTCCGAAGCGCGATGCCGGTCCAGAAAAAACAGCCAGTGCCAAAGAGGCGGAAGCGGATCGCCCGGCTGCGGGAGCGGATCGTCGCGATCGAGCGTGGCTGATAGCGCAGCCACTGGCCCGGGCGACACCGTATCCACGCGTTGTTCTGTTTTTCCGATCCAATCGGCAAGGGTCATGCTAGACTGGCCGGGACCGTGATAAATCGCCCTGCTCCGGGTTGGCGAATGTGGGTGGCGCCCACAACCATGATGTTGTGCACCCTGCTAGGGTACATCGACCGGCAGGTGCTGGCGGCGCTCTCGCCGACGATTCTCCGCGACACCAACATGAGCCAGTATGAATACACGCTGGCCGTGTCCGCATTTTCGATCACCTACACGATCATGAATCCGGTGTTCGGATCCTTTCTCGATTACATCGGTCTGCGGCGCGGCATGGCGATCGCGGTGCTCATCTGGACCGTGGCGAGCGTGTCCCATGCAGGCCTGAACGGCTTGGTTGGATTCGCGATGGCCCGCGCGCTGCTTGGATTCGGCGAGGGCGCGGCTTTTCCCGGCGCTCTGCGAACCGCAGCCGAGGCGCTGCCGGTGAACAAGCAATCGCGCGGAATGGCCCTGGGCTACAGCGGAGCTTCGATGGGCG
>JBAIXM010000048.1:0-1695 GCA_037916615.1 Bryobacterales bacterium | reverse complement strand
GAAGGCCAAAGCTTAGGTTGGCATAACGCCAGTCTGGAGATGTGGATACGCCGACGGGAGCGAAGGGCGCGCTGTACGCTTCCACCTCGGTCATGAAAGTCACAATCCGGGTCAGATCGACACTCAGCGCGCCCCACGCGCGCAACGCCAATTTCCAAGAACCGGGAGCCGTTTGTTGAAGTGCCATGCGCTGCATCCCTGCGCCGAGGTCTATTTCGGCATTCCAGCGGCCATCGCCGCCGATTTGCCAGTAGGTTCCGCCCTCGATTGTCTCGACACTACCGGGAGCGAAATACCCCGCGCGCGATGCCCGTTGAAATCCGAGGCGGTGATATTGAGCGGATATTTCTCCGCGCCAGCCCATTGGGAACACCAGGGCCGCATCGCCCTGGAGCTTTCGATTCTGTGGTTCGACCGACGTCTCAATCTGCGTGCCACGCCCGCCGCCACGAATCCGGATGCGCCCAATAGGCAGCGTTCCAGTCAGACGAAGTTCGTTGCGCATGGCGCGATTCGCTACCAGAAGCGGCGTCGTGCCCAGTGCCGCTCTCATGACCCGGACATCCACTGATCCCCCGTTGCCCGCCGTATTCCACCTGATATGGGCGTCCGCCACAGGAGTCGTCCACGGACTGGCTGGAGATGCAGTGAGCCTGCCGACGCCCCCGCCTAATTCCAAACGCAACGCCCTCAGGGGCCGGCCCCGCAGCTTGAACAAGCCCTCGTCTATGGAGGCACGGGTACTGCCGTCGCTAATGCTCGAGCGAGCAGCACTCGCTCCGATACGGAAGCCGCCCCGAATCGCTGCATCCCCGCTCAAGCCGAGTTTCCAGGTTTGGTTTCCGTCGGAGTCGCCGGATACTCCCCCGAGCGGCTCAAGCACCGGTGCCGCCCGCAGGCGCGCTTTTTCCAAGCGTGGCGCGATCTCACTCGCTTCCGGTTGAAGTTTGATGGCTTGCCGATAAGCCTGGCAGGCTTCGACTGTCTTTCCTAATCGCAAGTACCTGTCGCCGGCCGCGATCCAGCCCCAGGCATCATCCGGCTCCAGCTTGGTGTACCGCACGAACCATGCGAGAGCCGCCTCGTCATTGTTCGCGAGCTGCCCAAGGCGATAAACGGAATGCGATTGCTCTGGATTCATCGCGATCACTTCCAGGTAAAGAGTCTGCGCCAGCTTGCGATCCTCATCCGCAAAGGCTGTATCGGCGCGGCGAACCAGATCGGCAACTTTGTCAGTTTGGGCCACCAGTGTGCCTTGAAACAGGACGAGGGCAAAGGCCCAGAGGAGAAGGGAGATGCTGATTCGGTTCATTTTCCACACCTCAATTTTTGTATCAGCCGAGCGGCCTGTACAAACAGGAGGACTGCGCTGAGGAGGACGAATGAAGCCAGCAGAGAAGCCCAGCGGACGATGTTTTCGCTTTCTGGCGGGTAAGGCGCGGAGGACCCTGCCTTCCACACCGGTTTTACCGCCGGCACTAGCAACCATCCGAGAAACCAGCCCGTGATGAATATTCCTGCGAGCACCCCAACCGCGAGAGCGGCAATCCGCACCGCAACACGGGTGGGTATGGAGTTGCGCAGCGGAGAGATCAGTGCCGCCGCAACGTAGAAAAGCCCTCCGATGCCGGTTCCTGGCATGCCCGCGGTCATTTAGTGCCCCTTTTCATAACGTTTCAGTCTGTGTCCACAAAC
>JBAIXM010000047.1:0-57570 GCA_037916615.1 Bryobacterales bacterium | reverse complement strand
CTTCGACGGCGTCCGGTTCCAGCTCGCGGAAGATATCCTGCCAGGCGCGCCGGCGAGTCTGTGGGTCCGCGCGGCCTACGAAGACGGGCGCGGACGCCTGTGGCTTGGTTCGAATGAATCGGGTGTTTTCCGGCTCGACGATCGGGGCGCGACTCAATACAGCACTGCGCAGGGGCTCCCGTCGAACGCGATTCAATGCTTGGCCCCGGGCAGCGAAGGGACCATATGGGTTTGCACGGATTCCGGGCTCGCCCGCATGGATATCTCCGGAAACGACCCGAAAATCGAAGTCCTGCACGAGCAGTTCGGGCTGAAAATCGAAACCACGGAAAGCAACGACAACGTGCGCGCGGCCTGTGAAGACTCCAGCGGGCGTCTCTGGATCGGCGGCGATGGGCCGCGGCTGGTGGCGGCAGAAGGCGGCAAGTTCAGTTCCCGTCCTCTCAAAGGGATTCCAGCGGCAGGCTCGGTTCGAGCCCTGCAGTGCGACGGCGACACGGTCTGGGCTGGAACCAGCGACGGCCTGGTCCGGATCCACTCGGGCGAACAGCGCCTTTTTAAGATCAAGGACGGGCTCGCCGATGATTTCGTGTTTTCGCTGGCGCAGGGCGGCTCCGGCGCGGTCTGGGTCGGAACCCGCAACGGCTTTAGCCGGTTCCGCAACGGCAAGCTGGAGAGCTTCCATCCGCAGGACGGGCTTTCGCAGAGTACCGCCATGTCGGTCTTTGAGGATCGGGAAGGCACTCTGTGGGTCGGCACTAAGCGAGGCTTGAATCAGTTCGTCGATGGACGCGGCGTACCTTACACGGTCAGCGAAGGCCTTCCGAGCAACGAAGCCGGTCCGGTGCTCGAAGATCGGGAAGGCATGGTCTGGGCCGGGACGCTGGATCGGGGACTCGCGAAATTCGACGGAGAGAAATTCCAAAACCTGACGGTTCGCGACGGCTTGGCATCGAATGCGATTCTGTCGCTTGCGGAAGACCGCGACGGCTCCCTGTGGGTGGGTACACGGGACGGTCTGAATCAGTTGCGCGCCGGCCGCGTCGTCCAAACCTACACCGTTCGAAACGGGCTGCCGGCGAATCTGATCCGGAGCCTGTACCAGGATCACGAAGGCGTCTTGTGGGTAGGGACGCAGCACGGTTTGGCCGCGCTTCGCGGCGGACGGTTTGAAGCCGTTTCCGGCGCTCCTCCGGACGACGTTATCGCTCTATCGGAAGACGGCGAGGGCCGCCTGGTGATGGCGGCCGAACGGGGCGTCTATGAGCGCGCCGGCGGAGCGTTCCGGGAGATTATGTTCAACGGCGCATCCATCCGGCGCGTGAACACGCTGTATCGCGACCGGGACGGTCTGCTGTGGATGGGCTTGAATGGAGCTGGATTACGGTTACGAAAGGGCGCGGACCTAACCAGCTATTTGGCTCGCGACGGGCTCTACGACGGCGAAATCTACGGCATCGTCGGGGACGACCAGAACCGGATGTGGCTGGCCTGCAGCCGCGGAGTTTTTTCGGTTCCGCGCGAAGAATTGCTCCAGTTCGCCGCCGGACGGATCAAGAAAATCACCAGTGCCCCCTATAGCCCGATGGACGCCCAGCGCGTGATTGAAGGACAGTCCGGGATCTCGCCGGTTCTATCCCGGACGCGCGACGGCCGGCTATGGTTCGCCACGATTCGCGGACTGCTGGTCCTGGACCCTAATCACTGGCAGCGCGAAAACACGCCGCCGCTGGTGGTAATCGAGAATCCGATCGTCAACGGCCGAAGCGAAGAGCCGGACCGCATCGGGGAACTGCCTCCCGGTCAAAAGAACATCGAGTTCAACTACGCCGGTCTGGCGTACTATCTCCCGACGCGCCTGCGGTTCCGTTACATGCTGGAGGGCTACGATCGCAACTGGATCGAAGCCGGCACGCGGCGGGAAGCGTTCTACACGAACCTGCCTCCCGGGCGTTTCCGATTCCGCGTAACCGCCTGTAACGCGGACAACGTTTGCACCGAGGAAGGCTCGGTTGTGGCGTTTTCGCTAGCGCCGCACTTTTACCAGCGGATCTGGTTCTGGCCGCTGATTGCAGTGGCGATCGCCGCTCTCGGCTGGCTCGCGTATCAGTTGCGCATCCGGCGGCTGCGCGAGCGCTACGATCTGATTCTGGCCGAGCGCAGCCGGATCGCCCGCGAACTGCACGACACGCTCATCCAGGGTTTTTCCGGAATCACCATGGCGCTCCAGGCGCTGGCCGGACGCCTGCGGTCCTCGCAAGACCGGGAGATGCTCGAGGACATCATCCGCGATGCGGCCACATGTCTGCGCGAAACGCGGCAGTCCGTCGCGGGCCTCCGCGCCGGGCATGATGCCGAATCCGGCCTCACGGCGGCGATCAGCTCGGCGGCCCGTGAGATTACCGACACCAAGGATGTTCGTCTGAAACTTAAGCTCGACAAGGGCGTCCCCAAGCTTCCCGCAGAGGTGGAGTACAATTTGCTCCGCATCGCCAGCGAAGCTGTATCGAATTCGGTCAAACACTCCGGCGCCCGGAGCATTGAGGTAAGCCTGGAATCGGCTCCGGAAACACTTCGGCTTCAGGTGCGCGATGACGGCTCGGGTCTCGGGGATCACGGAACGGCGTTGCGTCCCGGCCATTATGGGATTATCGGGATGAAAGAAAGAGCCACTCAGATCGGCGCCGATCTCAAACTCTGGGGCGAACCGGGTCACGGCACGACGGTTTTGGTAACGATGCCGCTAGGCCGTTCCGTGGCGCAGCCCGAGAAGGTGGAGAAGGTGGAAACGTTGTCATGAGTACGGAAGCACCCATTCGGGTTTTGTGCGCCGACGATCATCCGCTGGTTCGGAAAGGCATCGCATCGATCCTAGCGAATGAGACGGACGTGGTTCTGGCCGGCGAAGCCGGATCGGGCCAGGAAGCCGTCGATCTCTACAGAAAGCTCAAGCCGGATGTAGTCCTGATGGACCTGCGCATGCCGCAGATGACCGGAATGGAAGCCACGCGCGTGATTCGCTCGGAATTCCCGGACGCAAAGATCATCGCGCTTACCAGTTATGACGGCGATCAGGACATCTATCGGGCCATTGAAGCCGGCGTCCGCGGCTACATTTTAAAAGAAATGGTCCACACCGAGGTGCTGCGCGCGATCCGCACGGTTCACGCGGGCAAGCGTTTGATGCCGGTGGAAGTGGCCGAGCGCCTCAGCGAGTATTTCCCGCAAATGGCGCTCACGCCGCGCGAAGTGGAAGTGCTGCGGTTCGTGGCCAAGGGAATGGCGAACAAGGAAATCGCGCATCACCTGGGCACGGCCAGCGGAACCATCAAGATGCACATCCAGAACATCCTGGCGAAACTGAACGCGTCCGACCGCACGCACGCGGTTACGATCGCGCTCGAGCGCGGAATCCTGCACCTGGATTTCTGATGCCCGCGGGCGTCGAGATCCAAACGCCGCGCCTGTGGCTGCGGCGCTGGCGCCAGGAGGACCGTGACCCATTCGCCGAACTCAACGCCGATCCTGCGGTCATGGAGCACTTTCCTTCCACGCTGTCGCGCGAGGAGAGCGATGCGGGCGTTGACCGTATCGAAACACACTTCACTGAGCACGGCTTCGGGTTTTGGGCGGTAGAGGTTCCCGGAACGGCTCCCTTTATCGGTTTTATTGGCCTCTTTGTTCCCGCGTTTGAGTCGTCGTTCACGCCGTGCGTGGAGATCGGCTGGCGACTGGCGCGGCCCTGGTGGGGACAGGGCTTGGCGACCGAGGGAGCGCGAGCGGCGCTGGCCTACGGATTCGAGCAACTAAACCTGCCCGGGATCGTTTCCTTTACGGTTCCAGGCAATCAGCGCTCCCGGAGGGTGATGGAGAAACTCGGCATGCGGTATTCGGAAAATTTCGAGCACCCGCGCATCGACCCGGAACATCCGCTTCGCCGGCACGTGCTTTATCGCCTAAGCCGAGGCGATTGGGCGGCTACTGCGCGTTCCTGATCGCCGTCGCTGGCATCCACTGGAACCCGAAAGGATCCACGATACCGGCCGTGCGATCGCCATAGGCCTGATCCGTGGGAGGCCACAAGGACGTCGCGCCGGCCGCGATCGCGCGCTGATACCAGGCGTCACAGTCATCCACCGACAGGTAGAAGCTGCACGGCTGCGGTTCCGCTTCGCCCATTTCGAGGACGGTATCGCCGACGCGCACCATTGCGTGCATCACCCGGCCATCGTGCTCGTACACGGCCAGCTCTTCGGCGTCGAACGCCCGCTTCGCGAAATCGATAAACCCGCGAGCCTTGGATGGATGCAGGTAGGGCACTACGGTTCTCCGGCCTTCCACCTTGACCGGCTCGCCTAACGGTGTGCCGATATACCAGTGGTTTCCCGCCGAGTCCTTCACGAACCCCGAGCGCTCACCGTAAGGGCGGTCCGCGGGTTCACCCAGAGAGTCCGCTCCGGCCGCGATCGCGCGCGCATAGGTCGCGTCGCAATCGGGAACATATAAGTGGAAGGCGCCAATCCGCTCGCGTCCCCGGACGGATTCCCCGGACATGACGAGCAGATCCGAATCGCCGATACGAAGGGATGCGACGAATCCGCCCTGACTCTGAGGGCGCCTGCCAGTCTCCTCGGCGTCGAAGGCCTGTTTCAGGAACTCGATCAGCTCCGGTGCGTTTGAGACTGCGAGGAAAGGTGTGATCGTATGCAGACCTTCCTGAGCGGGTGAGGCGGTTGAAGTAGGCATGTTTGCTCTCCTTTGCAAATCGGATTTCAAGCGTTGCTGAAACTTCTCGTCGGGAAGTTCCCGCAACTCCGCGGCAATCCGGATCAGGGACTCCAAATCCGGATCTCCCGCAGGGGCGCCAGCTCTGGCCAACACGGCGTCAATGGCCTGCTCGAACCGTTCGAAGAGGTCTCGTTCAGACATGGACACCCTCCATCTGAGCGCGAAGGTTTTCGATGGCTCGAAGCTGCAATTGCTTTACGGCTCCTTCGCTCCGGCCGAGCTCGGCTGCGATCTCGCGGATGCTTTTCTGCTCCACAAAGCGCATGTGAATCACGCGAAATTGGGTCTCTGGCAACCGGTCTACCAGTTGAAACAGCATCGCGCTGCGTTCGATTTCTTCAGGCGCGGCCCGATCCGGACCGGCAACAGGATCTCCCGATTCTCGCCCGCTGCGCTGCCAGTGATCCGCAACCGCTCTCGATGCGATTCTCAGAAGCCACGCCGCGAAGGGCACGCCGCGCCATTCAAATCTGTGGATTCCGGCCAAAGCTTCACGAAAAACTTCAGCGGTCAGGTCCTCGGTTTGAGCCCGATTTCCGACCTTGCGGGCGACGTAGGCGTAGACCCGGTGGAAATTGCGTTCGTACAGCTCGTCGAAGCGCGCCGGATCCCGCTGTGCAGCTTCGACCAGCGCGCGATCGTCGGTAGCTGGACCCATGGTCTCGTTAGGATAATCCGGCTTTGAGGCCGAAAGGTTACGCGTATGCCGTTCGGAAGGCGTTCTATTCGACTTTTGGGAGTCGATTGCGGTCCTCGAAAGAAGGCATAGTGAGGGAAACGGAGATGCTCAAGATTCAAGCCAAGACGGAGCCCGCCGGTAGCGTCAGGCTCGCCCTTGCGGGACGGATTAACGCGAACTCGTTGGGGGAAGTGCGGCGCGCCATCGACCGGGCCCGGAGGCAGCGGGCGCACAAAATCGCCTTGGACCTGGGCGAGATTACGCTGGCGGATCGCGCGGGCGTCGATTTTCTGATGGAGCAGAGCCGGGACCAGATTGAACTCCTCAACTGTCCGCCGTATCTCCAGCCCTGGATCGCCGGGGAACGCTAGCAGAGGCTGAGGCCGGGTCCCGTCTACCGGGACGATTCCGCCGGCGGTTCGGCGACCACCAGGACCGGCGACGAGACTGCGTGGCGCACGCCGTTGATGGTGGTTCCGAAGACCAAATCCTTGAGGCCGGTGTGGCCGTGGGCTCCCATGACCACGAGATCGGGCTGAAGCTCCCGCGCGGCTTGCACGATCGCGGCCCGCGGACTGCGGCCGTGCACAATCCTGAGTTCGGCTTCGAGTCCGGACCGTTTGAGGGAATCCACAATGTCTTTGAAGTACTGCTCGCCGGAGGACACTTCGGCAGTGGATGCCAGCGGTCCGAATAGCTGGCTGGTGGCGCCTTCCTCGACGTGCAGCAGGTGAATCGTGCCCCCATGCAGACGCGCCATGGCGGCGGCGTGAGCAACTGCGGCCCGGTCACGGTTGGAGTGGTCGAGCGGCACCAGGATGCTGTTGTACTTGGGTGCGGGCAGATCCGTGGCGACGGCGGCGCCGGGATGCCGCGCTGGCGCCGACGGAGGCCGCGGCCGTGCGAACGTCACCCATCCCAGCAGGATCACCACACCGAGCGCCGCCGGGGCCACGAGCCAGGCTCGCCACGGAGCTTCGGCAACCCAGGGCACGATCGCGGTCGCGGCCAGTCGGAAATTCAGACCGATAATCAGGATCGCGGAGATCCACGCGAGAATACTCACCCAGGGCCGGTTCGCGAATTCGCCCATCCGCCCGCGATCGTTGGTGAAGCGGATGAGAGGAATGATTGCGAACGGAAGCTGCATGCTGAGGATCACCTGGCTCAATATGAGCAGCCGGTAGGTGCCTTCATCGCCACTGGTGGAAACGGTAACCACGGCCGGAACGATCGCCACCGAGCGGGTAATCAGGCGCCGCAGCCAGGGCCGCACGCGAAGGTTCAGGAATCCTTCCATGACGATCTGTCCGGCAAACGTCCCGGTCAGCGTGGAGGACTGGCCGCTGGCCAGAAGCGCAATCGCGAACAAACTACTCGCAAGCGCGGTTCCCAGGAGCGGGGCGAGCAGTTGGTGCGCCTGCTGAATCTCCGTCACGACGGTTCCGCTCTTGAAGAATACGGCCGCTGCGAGCACGAGAATGGCCGCGTTCACGATCAACGCGCCGTTCAGGGCGACGAAGGAATCGATGAAATTGTACCGGCACGCGATTCTTCGATCCTCGGAGGCCCCTCCCAGCCGGCGCGTTTGCACCAGCGCGGAGTGCAGGTACAGATTGTGCGGCATCACGGTCGCGCCCAGCATGCCGATCGCGACATACAGGCTGGCGTCATTCAAGCGTGGAACCAACCCCAGGGCAAGCGCCCCGAAAACAGGCTTCGCGAACCACAGCTCCACCAGGAAGCAACCGGTGACCACCAGCACTAGCGACAGGATGATGGCTTCCACCAGCCGGATTCCATACCTTGTCAGCAAGAGCACCAGGAGCGTGTCCAGAGCTGTTAACAGCACTCCTGCGGTCAGAGGAATGTGAAACAGAAGATTCAGCCCGATGGCCGCCCCCAGCACCTCGGCCAGATCGCAAGCTGCGATCGCGATCTCGCATAGAAACCAAAGCGAATTCGAGACGGCGCGGGGATACGCCTCGCGGCAGGCCTGCGCCAGATCCCGCCCCGAGATGATCCCCAGCCGGGCGGAGAGGGTCTGGAGCAGGATCGCCATGGCGTTGGACAGCACCAGGACCCACAGAAGCTGATAGCCGAATCGGGCGCCGCCTTCCAGATCGGTGGCCCAGTTGCCCGGATCCATGTATCCGACGCTGACCAGATAGGCCGGTCCGGCGAAGGCGAACATCCGCCGCAGCGCGGTGGGCCAAGCCGTTCGGACTGAGCCGTGAACTTCGGGAAGCGAAGCCGATCCAGCTAGCTGCGGTTTCATCCCCATAGTTAACTATAGTTCAATCGGCGGGCTCGCCGCACAGAGTTAATACGCGCGCCGAGCGGCGCCTTTACGCCCTTGCGGCGTTCATGTACGACCGCCTAGGCTTTTTTTCGAAGGCGGGGTAAGGCGGAAAACACTAAAATCCGCCCGCAGCATCTTCGCGCTCCCGACGATTGGGTCATCTGGAGGTGCCGTCTGGTGCTCTGGAACGTTTTCGCCGCCAAACCCTTCGCCGTGATTTCCGTGCTCGTCTGCCTGGCGACGATCGCTTCTTGCATTTCCCTGAAGCGCCGCTACATGACCCACGTCGCCGACCGGTTTCTGGTCGGCTTTGTCGGGCTCTTAGCGATTTTTCAAGGACTCCGAATCGTCCAGGGCCTGGGGTTGCTGCCGCTTCCGTCCAGCAAAGGGGTGAACGATCTGGTCGACCTGGCGGTGACGCTCCTCTATTTCCAAGCTCCCATGGTTTTGCGTCTATCCAGCTATGACCGCCTGAGCACGGATTTCGAGTTGCGCCTGGCCAGGGCCGCTCCCCCGAAAACCGCACCGCTGCTTCCGGAGGCGCGGGAAAATGCGGCCGTAGACAGAGCGGCCTTGGATGCGCTGGCCTCGGCTCTGCCGCAACTCTCGCCGCCCGCGTTCAAAATCCTTGCGCACTTGTGGCTGCAGTCGCTCCAAGCTGCCTCGCCCCAGGCCAGCGACCATGCGGAAATCGGCGACCAGCTCATGAAGCTGGCGGCGAACGTCGCCAAGGACGCCACCCCGATGAGAATGCCTCCGCCGCCGGCGGCGCCCGTCGCTTCTGTAACGGCGCGCACAAACGCGATGAATTAAGCCCCGCGCAGGATTTCGCGCGCTGCGTTGTGTCCTGGCGCTCCCATCACGCCGCCGCCGGGATGCGCGCCCGATCCGCACAGATATAAGCCGCGCACAGGGGTGCGATAGCGGGCCCAGCCAGCCAGGGGTCGTAGCACGAACATCTGATCCAGGCTCATCTCCCCATGGAAGATGTTGCCCCCGGTGATGCCGAAACGCTGTTCCAGATCGTAGGGCGATAGCGTCTGGCGCTCGACGACAATCGCGCGGATGTTGGGGCAGTATTCCTCGATCACATCGAGGATGCGATTTGAGTACGGCTCGCGTTCCTGTTCCCACGTGGTTCCGCGCAGCGTGTACGGCGCATACTGCAGGAAAATTCCCATGATGTGGTGGCCGGGCGGAGCGAGCGACGGATCGTACATGGTGGGAATCGTCATCTCGATGAGAGGAGATCGAGAGGGCTTTCCGTACTTGGCGTCGTCCCAGGCACGCTCGATGTATTCGACCGAGGGACAGATGTGCATGGTCGCGCGGTGCTGCGGGCCGGGCCCGTTTCCGGGCAGGGCCGTAAACTCGGGCACGCCGCGCAGAGCCAGGTTCATCTTGAGCGAAGTTCCCTCGGAGCGGAATTTTCGGATTCCATCGAGGAACTCGGGCGGCAGATCGCGCTCTTCCATGAGTTGCAGGAACGTGCGGCGCGGGTCGAGATTGCTCGCGACGATCGGAGCCTGAATCTCTTCGCCGCCGCGCAAAACCACGCCCCGCGCGCGTCCGTCGCGAACCAGGATTTTTTCCACGGGCGCGCTGGTGCGGATGACGGCGCCGCTCGCTCGCGCCGAATCCCCGATCGCATTCGAAACGGTCCCCATGCCGCCGCGCACGAATCCCCACAGCCCGCGATGCCCGTTGACGCCGCCCATGCAGTGATGCAGCAAAATATACGCCGTTCCCGGAGATCGCGGGCCGCCGTTGGCGCCGATCACCCCGTCTGTCGCCAGCGTCACTTTAAGCTGCTCGGATTCGAACCACTCGTCCAGGAATTCGGCGGCGCTTTGGGTGAAGATCTTCACCAGGCCGACGATTTCGGCTTTGGTGAGTCCTCGCAGACGCCCGAGCAGCCTTAGATATTCGATGAAATCGCCCGCGCCGGAGGGAGGGAAGTTGGGAGGCGTGGTGAGCAGCAGCGATTCGGCGACCACGGCAAGCCGCTCGAGATGATGTTCGTATTTGGGGTACTGTTCCGCATCCCGCGCTGAGAACTTCGCGATCTCAGCCAGTGTTCTCATCGGATCCTGCCACATGAACAGATGGCTGCCATCTGGAAAAGGGGAAAAGAAGGCTGGGTCCTTGGCGTCCACGCGGTACCCGAAGCGCTCCAGCTCCAAATCGCGCACCACTTTCTCCTGCATCAGGCTGGCAAGGTAGGAGGCCGTGGAGACGCGGTATCCCGGCCAGATCTCCTCGGTGACGGCGCATCCGCCGACGAGCTCACGAGCTTCGAGGACGATTACGCGCCGGCCGGCGCGAGCGAGATACGCCGCAGTGACGAGTCCATTGTGGCCGCCGCCGACAATGATTGCATCGAACGCATTGCTCACCACCGACTATGATAGCGGCGCACTATTCAGAAGCTCCAGGGCCGCCTCCGCGTCGGTGGGGCTGACCTGGAGCCGCATCCCACGGCTCAGCGGCCATTCCAGTCTGGCGATGTTTTCGTCCGCCAGGAAACATTCAATTCCAGCGGATTCGAGGCAACCCTTGGCGAGCAGCGCCTCGGAGATGTCGCCGAACTGGCGAATCGTCACGAGGTGGATGCCTTGCCCAGTTTCCACGACTCGATTATACGCCCTCGACTAAACCAGACAGGTGACGATCGCACGCTGCTTCGGCACGGCCTCCGCGTAGAACTTTCGCAAACTTCGGAACGCTTCCATCGCCCTCGCGATCGGAGGGCCGCCAGCCGGGATAGATCTGAAGCTCGGACATGCGCGCGGCATCAAAGCGCGATGCGGCTTCGGCCTCAAGTTCGGGCCGGCTCAACGCCCGGCTGTTCGGCTGGCAATGGGCCGCGGTTTAATCCGTCCGCGCCATAGCCCGGTTGGACTGCTTGATGCTTGACAATTCAAAGAAGTCGTCATCTGGACTTCACTTTCCGCTCGCGTGTAGCTCGAGGTCGGCGAAGGCGAGCTTGATCGCGTAGTCGCGGATGTCCGGAGGCCAGGCCGCGATCAAATCGCCGAACCGGCGCCGGTCGTATGCGAACAAGGCCCGCGACGCCTCTTCGAATTCCGGAAGATCGCCGGCCATTGAGGACATGAATCGATACGCAGCTTCCTGCGCTGCGCGAATTCGGTCCCGGTCTCCACTGTCGCGGCGCGCCGCCTCCACCAGCTTGCGCAAGGCTACCGAGGCTCCGCCGGGCTGGGCGTTCAGCCAATCCCAATGTCGCGGCAGAAGCGTCACCTCGCGCGCCACCACGCCGAGCTTGGGGCGGCCACGCCCGCGGCCTTCAGATCGCTCCCCCGGCGGCTTAATGTAGGGCGCCCAGGTGGATCCCGCCTGACCCTCGGCCAGACGCGCCAGAAGCTCTTCCTGCGTGCCCCGGGGGTCGATGTCAATAAGAGCCCCGGTAGCGTCATCGAAGACCGAGACGCCTGTCCCGCCACCGCTTTCCAGAGCTTCCTTCGCCGCCAGAGCCACGTCTCCGAGCGAGGCAGCCACCAGACGTCGCTGTCCCACAAAAGCAGTACATCGGCGGCTAAGAGACTGATCCATAGGTAGTTAATCCTCTACCTAAATTATATCCGGATATAAATTCCTCTGTCAATATAATCCGGGTAAAAAGTAGGACTAATTTTGGAGGGCGGAGAGCATTGCAGGATCGGCCCGTACCTGCGGATCATCGAGCCATTCCGGTTGGACCCTCGCTCCGGCTGCGACCAGGAGCGCCACCGCCTCATGCTGCCGCGCTTGAGAGCCAGGAGCCGCTCGATAGCATCCGTGAATCGCCCAGCCAATCGGCGGGGAATTGTAGCGCGCGTCTTTCAGGTTTACGTCGGAACCCTTCTCGATCAGCCGCTGCACCAGACGCGACAGGCCGAGGTGCGCGGCCCAATGCAGCGCAGTTTCCTTGAAATTTCCGCGAGCGTTTGGATCGGCGCCGGCTTCCAGGAGCCTGAGCCCGACATCTTCCGCGTTCAGGCTCGCGGCTCCGATCAGGGGAGTCTCCCGCGCCATGTGGTTGTAGTCTGCGCCCGCCGTCAGTAACGCCTCGACAATGGGAAGTTCCTTGCCGCGGGGAAGCGTGCCGTTGAACACCATGTCCGAAACGTAATGCAACGGATGGGTGCGGATTTCGTTGTTCTTCCCCCACTCGATGAGCTGGTTCGCTCGGGCCGGATCTTGTTGCAGGAGCGCGCGGAGCGTAGCCGCGTCTCCGGTTTCGATCGCTGTCTTCACGTCCATTATTCTTGTGCGCTCCTGGCGGCGTTCTTCCGTTGTGAGGCGAGGAAATTCGCGACCTCCTGTGAGTAGTCGCCCTGAAGATCCGGTGGCATCCCGTGTTCGACGAGCGCCTGCGCGCAGCCCACCCAATCCCCGTCCTGCGGATTTTGATTCCGCGACGCCCAGGAAAGCGTGCCGTGGACATTGTCGTCGAACCCGTGCCGCTCGGTCCAACTCGCGCCGTGTTCGAGCAGGAAGCGCGTCAACCCGGCATCGCCCTGGAAGACGGCGAGATTCAGAGCGGAAGCGTTCCAATCCCCGCCTCGCACCGCAATCGGCCAGCCGAGCTTCACCATGAGCCTGACGGCATCTTTGTTGCGGCCCTCGACCAGTTCGGGTAACTGCCGGAGTTGCGTTTCAGAAAGCCTGTTGAACATGTCAGGTTGCGTCTCCAGGATCCGGCGAGCGCCGCCGTCATCGCACTGCGCGCAGGCCGCCACGAATTGCTCTTCGAGCGAAAGCGCTTCAGACGCTCCTGCTGCTCGCAACGCCTCGGCGACGTCAGTCAGCCCGTACCGCAAAGCCAGCCGGTAAGCGCTAACGCCCTCTTTGTTCCTCGCATGCGGATCGGCGCCGGCCGAAATCAGGGCTTCGACGTGGGCTCGAGAACGCCTCCGGCGGATCGCCCAGAGCAGGGGGCTTCCCAGGGTTGTGGAGGGATCATTTGCGTCTTTGGTGTACGCCAGCAAGAGTTTCAGTCCGTCGAGATTGTCCCGGTCAAGCTGATGATGCAAAGCGTTCGATCCCTCGACTTTTGCCCCAGCCTCGAGCAGCAGCCGGGTGCATGCGGTGTCGCGAGCCTCCGTGGAGTGGTACAGCGATTCGCTTTCGTTCGGATTTGCGCCAGCCTGGAGAAGCATCCTGGTCAGATCAGGATCGTGGTTCTTGCCGGCGGCGCCATAGAGCGCGCTCAGCGGATGCTCGCCGTGCATCCAAGCCTGATTGGGATCGGCGCCGGCATCCAGCAAGAGCCTGGCACAGCGATGAAAGCGATCCTGGTGCTCAGGAAGCCCCGATAGCGTAGAGTGCGTCAATGCCACCAGAGGAGGCATATCGAGCATGTCCTTGCAACCGGGGCACCGCCAATTCGCCGTGAGCCGGTTGACACAACCCGGATCCGCCGCGATCGCTTTACGGATCGCGGACTCGTCAGCGCTGGCGCAAGCGAGAAACAGATCGCCCTGGCCGAGATCGGGCCGGTCGGCAAGTTTCCGGGCGGCGAGTTGCGGCCGCGGCCGGTCCTCCTGGTGTCCGTAAACGTCGTGGAGCCAGAGCGGAACTGCATCTTCACGAGCCTGGGAAAACCGGCTGTTGGACCAATCCACGTAGTTCCTCAAATTCTGCCAGGAAGGCAGACCGTACTCACGCGCGATGCAGGATTGTGCATCGTGCAGCTTGAGTCCGAGCGCGGCCATGGCGGCATCGTCCTTACCTTCGGCTAGCGGCAGGGAAGCGCGAAAGCGGGCAAACGCGCCGGGATCTCCCGCTTCATACTGGCGCAGGAGTTCCTTGGCTTGCTTCCTCAGGTGATCCAGGTTGGGCCGTTCGGGTAATCGCGGCACTGAAAAACCTCCATGCAATAAATTGCCGAAGGCCCGCAAACCGGCCGCATAAAGGTTCCTGAAAAAGCATGCAGGTAAAGCAAGTGGGTTCAACCCTTCCCGCGGGCCCGGATGCAGCTTGCGACTGCATTCGCCATCTTAAGCTCATCGCCACGATATAATCAAGCCAAATGGACCTTTACGATGAAATCGTCCGCTTGCGGAACCTCGGCCAGAAGTGCGCCGTGGCGACCATCGTTCAGGTAAACGGGTCGATTCCGAGCTTCGAGAGCGCCAAAATCCTGGTGCGGGAAGACGGATCCTTCATGGGCACGGTCGGCGGCGGATGCGTGGAAGCCGAAGTCTGGAACGCCGCCCGGGAAGTCATCGAGACCGAGAAACCGCGCCATCTTTCGTTCAGCCTGGGCCAGGATGCCGCCTACGACGAGGGTCTGATCTGCGGAGGCCAATTGAATATCTTCGTGGAACCGGTGATTCCGCAGCCGCGCGCGTTTATTTTCGGCGGCGGCCATGTTTCGAAGAGCATTTCCAAGATTGCAACCATCGCGGGCTTCTCGACCATCATCGTCGACAATCGCGAGGCGTTTGCCAACAAGGAACGGTTTCCGGAAGCCGAGGCCACTTACGCCGAAGAGTACGAAGACGCTTTTCCGAAACTGCCGGTGAACTCGTCGAGCTACCTGATCATCGTGACCCGCGGTCACCGCGACGACATGCGCGTCTTGCGCTGGGCCGTGAACACGCCGGCCAAGTACATTGCCATGATCGGGAGCAAGCGCAAGACCATCGCGGTGGTCCATGAGCTCGAAAAGGAAGGCCTTCCGCGCGAGGCGTTCGACAAGGTATTCGCGCCCATGGGCCTGGAGATCGGCGCCGAAATGCCGGAAGAGATCGCCATTTCCGTGGTGGCCGAGATGATCGCCGTCCGGCGTGCGCCGGATGCGGACTGGCGCCATCTTTCGAAATCGATCTTCGCGCACGACCGGCTGAAGGCTCTGCTGAAGTGATCGCCGGCGTCATCCTGGCGGCCGGCGCGTCCAGCCGCATGGGTATGCCCAAGGCTCTGCTCGAATATCGCGGAGAGACGTTCGTGGGACGCCTGTCTCGAATCCTGGGCACGCGATGCAATCCGGTGATGGTGGTGCTCGGATACCATGCCGATGCCCTCCGGCCGCGAATTCCTACCGGTGTGCAGGTTGTGGTGAACCCCGATCCCAGCCAGGGACAGCTCAGCTCGCTGCAGACAGCGCTGAGAGAATTGCCGGCGGCGGCGGAGGGATTCGCATTCATTCCCGTCGACAGTCCCGCCGTCGATGTGGACACGATCTCCAGGCTGGCGCAGGCGTTCGAGCGGCGGGCCTCATCCACGCTGTTTGTCATCCCAAGAAAATCGGGCCGCCGCGGCCACCCGGTGTTCGCCGCACGAGCCATTGCGGACGAACTCCTGCACTTGCCACCCACGGCCGAGGCCCGCGAAATCGTTCACGCGCACGTGGACCGCACGGAGTATTTGGACGTCGAGGACGCTGGCATTTTTGCCGACATCGACGATCCCGAGGCCTACCGCCGCCTCAAGGAACAAGCCGTATGAGGCGGCTGATCTGGGCCTTAGTTTGGGCGATCGCGGTTCTGATGGTCCTGGCGGTTGCGATACCGTACCTGCCGGCCGACGTCCTGCGTCCTGCAATCGAACGCGCGCTGGAACGGGGCCTGGGGCGGAAAGTCGAGATCGGCGGCGTCCGGCTGACGCTTCTTCCGGGGCCACTCCCTCGTCCCGGTTTTACGCTTGAGCGGGTCACAATCCACGAAGACCCGCGCGCTGGAATCGAGCCCTTGGCCTATATGGATTCGCTGGGCGCGAGTGTGCGGGTTCTCAGTTTATTCCAGCGGAAACTGGAATTCTCCAACCTGAATCTTGGCGATGCGACCATCAACCTGGTGAAGACCGATGCCGGCCCCTGGAATTTCCAGTTTCTCCTCGACACCGGCACTGGCGATCCCCGCCGGATTCCTGCGATCCGCATGCGCGCCGGCCGCGTGAACTTTAAGTTCAGTGACACAAAATCCGTGTTTTATTTCAACGACGCCGACCTGGATGTCTCGCCGTCCGGTGATGGAGCGATGGAGTTGCGTTTCGGCGGCGCGCCCTCGCGAACCGACCGCTCGCGGCAGGAGTTTGGGCGATTTTTCGTGCGCGGCACAGCCTCGGCCAATCAGCGGCTGGACTTGAAAGTCGAGCTGGAACGCAGTTCGCTCGAGGAAAGCTTGCGCTGGATGGATCCGCGCGGATTCGGCGTGCATGGAACGGTGGCGCTCGAAGCCCAGTTGTCCGGAGTTTCGTCCCATTTGGAGGTTTCCGGCCAGGTTCAGCTTGCGGATGTCCATCGATGGGACCTCTTGCCCGATGAAGCCAACGGCCTGAAGCAAGGGTTCAGCGGCACGCTCGACCTTCGCGGGGAGCGTTTGGATTTGCAGACGACTTCGGATCGCGGCGGCTCCCCCGTGGTGATCCGGTTCCGTTCCTGGGATTTCCTGAAGGTTCCGCATTGGGACGCAGGCGCCGATCTCCAGCAGGTTCCGCTGGCCACCCTGCTGGCTATTTGCCGCCATATGGGCGCGTCCGTGCCCGAGAAGCTGGAAGCAAACGGCGCTGTATCCGGATCGGTGACTTACAACGAGCAGCAAGGGATGCAAGGCCGCGTCGTGCTTCGCGACGCGACGTTAAGCGTTCCGGAGGAGACGCCCGTAGAAGCGCCCGTGGCAACGGTCGATATTGCGAATCGGTCGGTGTGGCTGGAACGTACCTCGGTTCACATTGGAGAGAAACAGAGCGCGGACCTGGAGGGTAGCTATCGCCTGGATCCGCCGCGCTCGCTGGATCTCAGGATCACCACACGCGGATTAAGCGTCGCCGCCATGCGGTCCTTCGGGCTGGAAGCGATTCCCTTGCTGGATCAGACGCCGCAAGGGGTATGGCGCGGATCTGCCCGGTACCAGGATGGAGACTGGAGCGGCGATTACGAGCTGCAAAATGCCAGGCTCGCGGTAGAGGGGCTGGCCGATCCCGTGTTGATCCGTTCGGCCTCGGTTAGCGTGGACGGAAACCGGGTCGCGATCAGCCGGCTCAAAGCATCCGCCGGAACGGTCGAGTTTACGGGTAGCTATAGGCGGGAAGCTCCTCCGGACGCGTCGGCCAAAGCGCGGGCGGACAAATTCAATCTGAGGATTGGCGAAGCAGATCTGGCCGAATTGAGGCGGCTGCTCGCCCCGGCGCTATTGCGTCAAACCGGATTCTTTGCGCGCACGCTCCGGCTGGGAGGAAGCGCTCCTGTGCCGGCCTGGCTGAAAGCGATCCGGACCGGCGGAGCAATCTCGATCGATTCTCTAACGGCGGGCGACCTCCGCTTGAGCGGCATTGCGGCCGAGATGAAATGGGACGGCGCTCAAGTGCAGTTTTCCAGCCTGAACGGATCGAGCGATTCCGCGAACTTTAGCGGAGCCCTAGATGTGGATCTGCGGACCGGCACGCCGCGTTACCACTATGACGGAAAGCTGCTGGATGTCGCCTACAAAGGCGGCACTCTGGATCTGGAAGGGATCCTCGACGCGCAAGGCGATGGAGCGGAGTTGCTGGAGAGCGCCCGCGCCGGGGGAACCCTTCGCGGGCGGTCCATTCTGTTTGCGCCGGAAGCCGAGTTCGCGTCTGTGACGGCTCAGTTCGAGATGACCGGCGGAATCGTGCCTCGTTGGAAGCTGTCGAACGTGGAAGCGAGCCAGAGCGGGGAATCCCTGGCGGGAACCGGATCGACGCAGCCGGATGGGCGGCTGGTGCTGGAACTGGTGAGCCGCGGCCGGCCGCAACGCTATATCGGAACCGTGCTCGCGATGCCCGCTCAGCAGTAGCGGCATCCAGCAGCCTACAATGGCGGTTTGCACGAAGCCTTCAATTCCGGCTTCAGAGACCGCACGCGCGGTGAATGGCTCGCGCTCCTGCTCTTTACTCTGATCATCGCGTATCAATGTTTTGTTCCACCGGTTGTCGGGCTCGCTGACAATGGCGATTTCGAAAAAGTCCTGGGAATATTCAGTTTGGGCGCGCCAGCCGATGAGCCTTGGAAATTCGTCCGGCTGAAATACGATTTCGATCCCAAGTACCACTCCTGGCGCGAATTCATCAGCACGGAACAGGCGCTCGCCGGGATCGCGATTCTGCTGAACACGCTCTTCAGCAAGCAAGCCGCATTCGATCTCCGCTTCCTGGGGCTGGTGCACGCGGCCCTGCTGATCCTTTCGTTCTACCTGGTACAGCCGCTGATGCGCGGCGTGCCTCCTCGCTCGCGCGTATTGCTTTACTTCGGACTGATCGCGGTGTTCGGCGACGTGATGTACGTCAGCTGGCTCAATGCTGCTTATATGGACACCAGCGCGTTGCTCTTTCTCTTCCTGAGCGCAGTCTTCTACCTGCGTGCGGCGGCCTGGAAACGCCCATCCGATCAACTCGGATTCGTCGTTTCCGCCGTGTTATTTACGGCATCGAAATCGGCGCATTGCGTGCTCGGATTGGCCTTGGCCGGGTTCCTTCTAACAAGTCCGGCCGTCTTCCGGGGATGGGTTTTGCGCGGGGTTGGCTCCATTCCAGGACCCGCAATTTGTTCGTCGGTTCGCGGCGCGAGCCTCCTATTTTCGCCTGGGACTATTTTTGATTCGCCATCCGGCGCTGGCGTATCGCGGCATTCGCTACGGGCTGGATTTCGCGGGAATGCAACGGCCACCGCTGGGAAATTTCTCCCGTGATGCCGGACTCGCGCCCGGCGCGCAGAGCCAGGCGTTGGCTGTCTGGAGCGGCTTGAAAGCGAGAATCCTGGCGCATCGCGGATCGGTGTACGTGTTCTACTTTCTGACGCTCTGCATCGCGCTTTGCGCGATCGTGTGGCGGCGGCGCCCAGATGATTTCGCCGGCGCCGTTTGCCTGTGCCTGATGGCCTTGCTGGCTCTAGGGATAGCGTCGTTCGCCGATGCGGTGGAGGTGACCCGGCACATTTTCCTGTTCAACGCGCTAGTAGACTTGATCCTGATTTCGGCGTTCGCAGCCCTACTGGCCCCGCCCCAGAAATCAGCGCAGAACAGCTAACGCCGCGTGGAGCTTATCCAGCGGAGGCTCGACGTAGCCGATCCCGCGGCCTGCGCACGCGATGCTGACCCAAAGGATCAGAGAAAGCGTCGCCGCCAGCTTCGCGCTGCCCGGGATTCGCTTGGTTTGATCGAGAGCGGCGGCGTTATTGTAGACGCTCCGCCGAAACACCAGTGCGTGAACGGCGACGAGTCCGAACAACGCCAGCTTGGCTCGGAAAAACGGGTTGTAGTAGTACTCTTCCGCCTTGGAACTGGCGAGCAGGAATCCGCACGTGGCGACGATCAGGAATCCGATCCGCTTGGGCACGCGAAGCTGATTGACGACATCCGATACCGGAAGGCCGCGCAACGTCACTCCCAGCAGACGCAGATCCGTGGCGAGAATCGCGCCGCCGAACAGAGCGATGCCGGCCAGGTGCGACGACAAAATCATCGGATAAAGATAGGCCGACATGCGCAGATGACTGGCCCACCCCGTATTTTGAATCCAAAGAGCCAACTCCAGGAGCGACATCGGTCAGACCTCGGGCGACACGACAAAGGCAATAAAGATCGCGGAAAAGATCACGCCCACCCACAGCGCTAGCGAGATGCACGCGACAGGTTTGCCCAGACCGGGCCAGAGTTCCCCGCGCAGCAGCTTGCGCCGGACGGTGTAGTGAAACGCGATGGCCAGAGCGAGCAGAACCATTTTGATCTGAAACGAGCGGTTCAGGTAATACATGTCCGGGTCGGAGGAGAACAGCATCGGCCCGGATAAAAGTAGCGAGATGAGTCCGAAAAGCGTCCAAGGCGCCAGCATCTTGGCCAATTCCCCGGGATTCTGCCGCCGCAGGCCGAATCCGAGCAATCGGAAGTCGACTAACGCTATGGTGCCAACGGTAACCGCGAATCCCAGGATGTGGATGCATTCCAGGATCGGAAACGTCAATTCAGATTCATTCAGCGGATTTTGAAATTCGATCAGCATCGCTCGATCATGCGCTCGGGCGCCATCCCAAACGCTAGCACAGACGCGATCATAATTGGATGCTTCCGTTCACCTGGGCGCGGAGCTGGCCGTAGCTGGTGACCTGAAAGAACGGATGCTGTTGCGGCAAAGCGATGAAGCGCATGCGGCCTTCGGCATCCTCCCAGACGGCCGCCACGTCCGCAGCGATCTTATCGCGCGCAGCGGCCGCTCGCAGAGCCGCATACGTTTCGCTCCTTTCCTGAGGCGCGCGCAAGTCGAACGCCGGCTCGAAAAATGCAACCAGGAGATTCGCGCCCTGAATTTCCAGATATGCCACCGGGACCGTTTCCATTTGTCGGGTTCGTAGAATCTAGTTTAAAGTCTTAGAACGATGTCTCGTCTGATGCAGGCAATCGAAAGGTGGTTCTTTCCGGATCGTGCGGCGGTTCGTGCGTTGTTCGATGCGGAGTTCTATGTGCGCGCAAATCCGGACGTTGCCGCCGCTGGAATCGATCCGCTGAAGCATTATCTGCAGCACGGAGCCGCAGAGGGACGGCGGCCGCATCCATTGTTCGATCCGGCGCACTACGTGGCCGCTCGTCGGGAAACACGCGCAGCGGGGAATCCTCTCATTCACTTCCTGAAGAGCCATTCGAGGCCTTGGCCGAACACGCATCCGCTGTTCGATTGCGAAGCCTATCTACGGGCGCATCCTGAACTTGCTGGAAATCCACTGGTGGCGTACGTGAACCGGCGCAACGAGGAACCGGCGCTGGAAGGAAGCCAGTTCGGGTCATGCTGAGTCCCGCGCCGGTCCGAGTCGTCCTGCTGCACTACCATTTTTTCAAGAACGCGGGAAGCA
This sequence comes from Bryobacterales bacterium, assembly GCA_037916615.1. Taxonomy (GTDB): domain Bacteria; phylum Acidobacteriota; class Terriglobia; order Bryobacterales; family Bryobacteraceae; genus Palsa-187. The sequence continues at coordinate 36,990 of JBAIXM010000047.1, read as the reverse complement.
CCATCGAGGAGATTCTCCAGAACAGCTTCCAAGAGAACTACGCGCGGACGGATACGGCGGATTTCGACGGCGCCGTCCGTCAGGAAGAGCTGGTCGCATTCCTGCAGCGGAATCCTGGGATGAAAGCTGTATCGAGCCACCAGTTCCGCTATCCGCTCCCGGCAGTGCCCGGCTTCCTGTTCTTCGACCTATGCTTTCTGCGCGATCCGATCGACCGGGTCCGATCGATGTACAGCTATTTCCGCGAGAAACCCATCCCAGGCGAACCTGCCAGCGACCTGGCCCGCGAGAAGCCGATCGGAGGCTTCGTGGCGGGCTTGATCGAGAACCACGCGTACCGCGTCAGCAATGTACAGGTGAATTTATTGGCGAACGGCGTGGTAAACGATCCTCCGCCGGCATCCGACCTCGCGCGGGCGGTTCGGATCATGCTGAGAACCTCGTTTCTGGGAGTCGTGGATCGCTTCTATGAAAGCCTTGTGGCGGGGCAGTATTTCCTGCGGCCGGTCTTCCCGTATCTGGCTTTGGCGCAACAACCGGTGAATGTGTCCGGCGGCCTAGAAGACGGCATGCAGGCGCGCCTCGAGAAATTTCGAGATGCCTGCGGCCGACAGATCTTCGACGAGCTGGCGCGGTTGAACGCGCTCGACACCGAACTGGTCAACCGAGCCCGCGCCGAGGTACAACGCCGCCTTTCGCAGGTTCCGAACGGCGCCGCACGGCTCCGCGAATTGCAGCAAGCGCTCAGAACATCAGCTTGAGGCCGAACTGAATCTGCCGCGGTGTTGTCGCCAGGGTTGAGATGAATCCGGCGGACGGACTGGGCGTATAAACCGGAGCTGCGGCTGTGCCGGTGTTCGTGAAGACAGTCTGATTCGGCGAGCCGTAGTTCGCGTGATTCAGGAGGTTGAAAAACTCGGCGCGGAACTGGAGCTTGATCCGCTCCGAAAGTGTGACGTTCTTGAGAACCGAAAGATCCACTTCCGCCAAGCCAGGGCCGTTGAACACACCGCGGCCAAGATTTCCGAAGGTGCCGTAGGGCGCGGGCGTAAACGCATTGGGGTTAAACCACTGGTTCGGATTGCCCGTGATCACCGGACCCGTGAAGTTCGGGTTCAGATTCGGGCGGTCAGGGTTTCTGGTATCGCCGTTGCCGGAGCGATTGGATCCCATCAGGGGCGTGAACGGGAACCCGCTCAGCAACGTGGTGATTTCATTTAGCTGCCAGCCTCCGATAATTTTGTTCGCAGCCACAGGCAGATTACTGGCCCAGCGCTGGCCGCTTCCGAAGGGCAGGTCGTAGTGCGCCGAGAAGCTGGCCTGATGGGTAACGTTCAAAGCCGAGGGCCCCCAGTCACGCCGAAGATCATTGCGGTCCATAACCATTTGCGGCTGATTATTGGCCTGGGCGATGGTAAGGGCCGAGTTGTGGTCCAAATTCTTTGACCAGGTGTAGTTCGCTCGAATCTGAAAGCCGCGGGTCAAACGATGGTGCACGTCGACCTGGAGGGCGTTGTAACTGCTGTTGCCCTCCGAATACCAGAAGAATCCGTTCGAAACGAAGGTATTCGGCCGGGTGCCCAGCGGAATGTACTGCGCTCCCTGCGGAACGTGACTCTGGAGCGCCGCACCGACGGGTGCATTACCGGCGGAGGTTGTTCCGCCGGCCGTGCATCCGGACGGATTCGTGCAGATTTGCGCGGGAATGCTGTTCGGATCGAGACTGACGAACTGGTGGTACCCGAACGATCCCACGTAGGCCAGGCGCAGTGAGGTGTTGCGATCCAGTTGCTGTTCGACGGTAAAGTTCCATTCCTCAACAGTGGGCGTCTGGGCATCGGGCTGCACTCCGAAAGGCGCATAGATGGAGCACTGCGCGCTGGGAATCCCGGGACCGCACGGCTGAAGGGGCGGTGTATTGCGGGCCACGGGCACTACGCCCGGCAGAGAACCCGTGTAAGTAACCAGTCCGTTGAAGGGATACAGCGAATTGACCTGGAAGGCCAAGTCGTCGATCAATGAATAATAAACCCCGAAGCCGGCGCGGATGGACGTCTTCCCCTTACCGAAGGGATCCCAGGCAATCGAGGCCCGGGGCGCGAACAGGCGCTTCGCATTGTTCTCAGTAAAGAGGGAATCGCCCACGCGCGGGTTGGATAGAAGGACGCCGTGCCCGTCGGTGATGTAGTTGGACGCGCGTCCGGCGACTTCATTCCACCCGGTAGTGAATTCATGACGCAGTCCGAGCTGTACCATCAGGTTGCGCCGCAGCCGGATCGTATCGTCCACATACCACGCGCCAAACAAACTACGGAACCCGAGCGTAGTCGCCGAGGGAACCACCTGAAAGTTGGTCAGCGTTCCTTGCAGAAATGTAGTCAGACTCCCGAAGGTGGCGATGCCGAGCTGGCGGGACGCCGTGTTCTCGTTGTCCTGAAGCCGCTGGAACCAGACTCCTGCGTTGATCTGATGCTTGCCGGCGCTGTAGGAAACGTTGTCTGAGAACGTGAACAGATTGCGGCGATTCCAGACATTGGCATTGTTACTGGGACCCGCACCGGTGATGGCCCCCGAGCCCGTGGTGGTTTGGGCGCCTCCGATCGAAATTCCCCCCGGGCCGAATCCTCGCACAAAGGACAGGTCCGCCGGGAAGGAGACCGTAGAGAAGGAATCGTAATTGAATCCCGAACGGGAAAATCCCGCGCGGAACGTATTCAGGATCTGGGGTGAGAAAACGTGCGTTTCCTCTGCGCTCGCGACCTGATTCCGAAGTGTGAGAGCCGAGGCGAAGAGCGGATCGGACAGCGGGATCACGCTGTTTCCGTCATCTACCGTATACGACGCGGAAACAGTGTCCTGTTGCCGCAAATTGTAATCCGCACGCACGGTGCCGAAATCTTCGTGAATCGGGTTCTTGGGATTGTAAGTCGCCTTGGCGACGCCGGGGCCGAGCGACCCTCCGTTGGGCGCCGGCCAGAGCGCCAGGTATTTCACCATCGCCGGGTTCACCACCGTGGAACTCGGCAGCGTGCTCAAATCCGGCACGGTACTGACGCTGGTGGTGGATAAACTCTGCCGGAATCCTTCGTAATTGCCGAACAGAAAAATCTTGTCCTTCTTGATCGGACCGCCCAGCGAAGCGCCAAATTGGTTCCTCCGGAAGGGCGGGACAGAGTCCTTATCGAAGGGGCTGCGAGAATCCAACGCGCTATTTCTCAGGAACTCGTACAACGATCCGTGCAGTGAATTCGTTCCGGACTGTGTGACCACGCTGACTTGTCCGCCCGCTCGCTTGCCGTACTCGGCGCCGTAGGAATCGGTGAGCACGTTGAATTCGCGCACCGCGTCGATCCCCATCAGATAGCCGCTCACGCCGCCCGGAGTGACGGCGAGCTGGCTGGTTCCGGTGTATTCGATTCCGTTCAGCAGAACCACGTTCTCCATGGGCCGCCGCCCGGCGACGGAAAACGTATTTCCGTTGCTCGTGCTGGTGGACGGACTCTTCAGGACGTAGTTGATGGTCCCGGGATTCAGCGTGATCAAATTATCGAAGCTGCGGCCGTTCAGCGGAAGTTCTTTCACTTCGCGCTCGTTCACCAACCCGGATATCGCCGCCGTCGTGGTGTTCACCAGCGGCGTCGCGGCGATGACGGTAATCTGATCCGAAGCCGTGCCGACTTCCAGGCGCAGGTTCGCGACCGCCTCCTGGCCTACTGCCAGGTTGATTCCCAGGCGAACGGCTGTCTTGAATCCGCCTTTTTCCGCGCGCACTTCCTGTGGACCGACCGGAACCGCCACGATTTTGTACGCCCCGCTATCGTCGGTGGTCGCGGTCCGCGTGGCGCCGGTCTCCAGAGACTTCGCGGTGACGGCGGCTCCGGGAACGCCGGCATTGCTCGCGTCGGTAACGCGTCCGGAAAGCACCCCGGTCACTTGCGCCCAGCCGCTTTCCGCAAGCAATGTCAGAATACCGATGAAAAACAGTTTCTTCATGCGATCTCCCTGAAGTAACGGCTGAAATCAGCCTTTATGTTGCGCCCCGGCCTCGGCGTTAGCGGTCTCCGCGACCGGATTCCAGGAATCGGGGCTGAGGATCCGGGCGCCTGCTCCTTCCCGCTTTCCCCATCCCAAAGCCGACATCCGCTCCGCGTGTGCGGTGAACACGATTTGAAAACTGCCTGGTTCATCCGGACCCACTGGCGACCTTCCCCGCATGGGGGAAACCAAAGCCAAATATTTAAGAATAGTATAGATGTCGCCCGGCTCCGGCAGGGTTACGTCGAATTCCTGAGTTTTCAAGCGCACGCGAGTTTCGCTGAACGACAACTGGTAGGCCAGAAACGCCGCGCAATCCACAGCGGACTCGAACCAGTCTTCCGCGCCAAAGGAAACGTCCAAATCCAGATAAATCAAAACGCTCCGGTCTTGTTCACGCGCGTATTCCCGCACTTGCAGGTCTCCAGTATGGGCCGTCACCTTCCAATCGACGTGCCGCGCGCTTTCCAGCGCCTCGTAGGGCCGGATGCGGTAAAAGTCGTGGCCGCGGCCGCGTTGCAGCAGCTCCAATTCCCCGCTGACGGCAGCCAGCAGCGACTCGAATCCGGGTTGCGCGTCCAGGCACGGATACACCAGAATCTCGTGCCGGGCGGTAATGGTTTCATGACGCTCTGCGAATCCGAATGGAAATCGGGTGGAGAACTGGAAACTGCGTTCCTTTTGGGCTCCGCGGCGAGTGAAATAAACGTCCACCCCTTCCTCCACGGTCGCCCCTCCCGGTAGCACGGGGAAATACACAATGCTGTCGAAGCCGCTTTCGGCCGCCCCTTCCAGGTGAATGCTGAACGACGGTATCCAGCGCTTGGTATTTTTCAGCCGTACGGTGGCGCGAACCTTTCGGCGTGCCGCGAGGTGCTGCGGAAGGAACAGCTCCAATTCCAGTCCCGCCAGGCTGAGTTTGCTGATGAATCCGGAGATCAGGAACGTGGCCAGCATGGCCGCCAGGATCAGGAACATCAGGTTGTTCGCCGATATGAACGCAACCAGAGCAACCACGAGCATGATCGCGCTGTAGGCCAGGCCCGCGCGTGTTACGGTCTGGCGCAGATGCACAGGCCAAAGGGAGTGCCGCCGCAGCCAGGAGGCGAGTGAGCGGATCACGATGGCTTCAGTGTACCGTTCGCGCGGAGGCGACTCGCGCCACAGCGTTCACGATCTTGCGATAGGGAATTTTTTCGAGCGATTCGAAGCCGATCCACTCGCCATCGCGCCAGCTCGATCCGTGCCAGCGGACCAGCACGGCGAGATGCTCCGGATCGGACGGCGTGCGCGAATCAAGCCCGGACGCCAGTTCGCGCACACGCTGGTCCATGGAACCCGTTTCCGAGAGTGCGAACGCGCGCGGCGCAAGCCAGCGGCCGCCCGCCAGGAAAATCAAGTCGACGGCATCTTCCCGAGCCGAAGGCACCACTGCGACTCCCGCCAGCTTGTCCAGCGTACGCGCCAGGTCGCCCGCGCTGGTCTGCACTTCGGCGATCCTGTTCAGACGCTCATGCAGATGTGCGGCTTCTTCGAATTGCATCGCGGCGCTGGCCTGATCGCGGGCGGATTCCACGGATTCCCGCAGTGAGGCGCCCTCGGTGCGCAGAAACTCTTCGACGCGCGCGGCCTCGTGCCGGTATTCCTCGATCGAGACTGCCTGCTGGCACGGGCGCAAACACTTGTTCATCTCGCCATAGATGCAGCCAGGGTGATCGGGCGCGGGAGCCAGATTCTCCTCACAGCGGCGCAGTTGAAACAGGTCGAGCATCGCCGCCTGGTAGCGCTCCGCCGCCGCGCGGCTGGCGAAGGGTCCGTAAAATAAGCCGCGCCCGAGTCGCGTGGTCAGCATCGTCCGGGGAAACGGATTGTCGAGAATCAGACGGAGAAACGCCGGCGGTTTCAGGCGCGTGATCCGGGCGACATCGTCTGGAAAATGACGCTTGGCCAATTCCAGATGCAGCAGTGCCGATTCGAGCTGCGATCCAGTGAGCCAATATTCGATTCGCTCAACAACGCCGCTCAGATTCAGAACGGCGGAAAGCCGTTCCCGCGCCGTGAGCAGCCGTTTCAGACGGCGGCGCAACAGAGCGGTCCGGGCAAGATAGGGCGCGCCCTCGGCGGCCCACAGCAGGAAAACCGCGGGGCGGTCGGGAATCGATTCCAGATCGGTGGGGAGCGCGGTGATCGGTTCGCGCATCTGCCTCAATTGTAGCGGCCATCGTTCGAAGCGGTATCGTTGCTACCCTCGAAGTGTATGTCCTCGCCGGAGCGGACCGCGGTACGCGTAGCGTTGGCCGGCATTGTGGCGAGCGCCTTGCTCGCGATCCTGAAGATCGTGGTCGGCCTGGCGGCGAATTCGGTGGCTACGGTTTCCGACGGCGTGGAATCGGCCGCCGACGTGGTTTCGTCCGGGCTGGTCTATCTGGGCCTACGGATCGCGGCCAAGCCCGCCGACGCAGATCATCCTTACGGGCACGGCCGCTTCGAGACGCTCACGGCGCTGGCAGTGGGAGTGATTCTGGCCGCTGCGGGCGCGGGTATCTGCTTCCATGCGGTGCAGCCCTGGCGGCAGATTCCCGCGCTGTTCGCGGTCTGGCCGCTGGCCGTTTCGATTGCGACTAAAGCGATATTGGCGTTCGTCAAGATGCGAACCGGACGCGCCGCTCGCAGCGCTGCGCTGACCGCGGACGCCTGGAATGACTCGGTGGATATCGTCTCGGGATCGGTGGCCCTTATCTCAGTTCTCCTGGCCGTCTACAACCCCGACCACCTCCGAAACGCCGACCGGTACGGCGCCTTCATCATCGGCTTGATCGTCATCTTCCTGGGTTTCCGCGTGGTGCGCGAGACCGCGCTTCAGCTCATGGACACCATGCCCGATCCGGCTCAGATGGAAGCAATCCGAGAGGAAGCGCTGAGAGTTCCCGGCGCGCTCGGAATCGATAAGTGCTATGCCCGCAAGACCGGACTGCGTTACCATGTCGATCTGCACCTGGAAGTGGATCCTAATCTGAGCGTGCTGGCTTCCCACGAAATCGCCCGAGCCGTTAAACGCCACTTGAAGGACCGGCTCGATTGGGTGGCCGACGTCCTGGTGCACGTGGAACCGCATCTTCAAACCCGCCCGGAGCGCGTGACCAGAAGCTGAATGGAGAACCGCGAAATCGCCCGCATGCTGTGGGAAACCGCCGACCTGATGGAGATCGCCGGCGAGGATTCCTTTCGCATCCGCAGCTACCGGAACGCCGCATCTGTAATTGAAGGATATCCGGAGCCTGTCTCGGCAATCCTCAAGGATCCAGCGAGAAAAGTCACGGAAATCCCTGGAATCGGGAAGGGAATCGCCTCGGCGCTCGAGGAAATCGAACAGCGCGGCAGCTTCGACCGGCGCGATCAGATGCTTGAGGTATATCCGCCTACAGCATTGGAATTACTAAAAATTCAGGGCCTCGGCCCCAAAGGCATCCGAACTCTGTTCGAGCATTACCGGGTTTCCACCATCGACGGCCTCGAGAAGATCTGCCAGGAGCAGAAGCTTCGCGAGCTGCCGCGCATGGGAGCCAAGCTCGAGGAGAAAGTGCTGCGCTCGATTGCGGCTTACAGACAGCGCGCCGGGCGATTTCTGCTCAGCTTCGGTTATGGCGTGGCCGACGAACTGGCGACGTTCCTGAAGGCAATCCCTGGAGTCGAGACTGTGATGCCTGCCGGCAGCCTCAGGCGCGGAAAGGAGACCATCGGCGATCTCGATCTGTTGGCGACAGGGCCGGGCGCGGAAGCCGCGCTGGAGCCGTTTACGAGCCATCCGAAAGTTCATGAGGTCCTCGGCAAAGGTGGGAACAAGGCCAGCGTGAAATACGGTCTGGAGGGCTTACAGGTCGACCTGCGAACCCTGCCCAAGGAGAGCTATGGCGCAGCCCTTCAGTATTTCACCGGCAGCAAGGAGCACAATATCGGCCTGCGCAGCCGAGCCCAGAAAATGGGCCTGACGCTCAGCGAGTACAGCCTGTCGCGCATCGACACCAAGGAAATCGTCGCGCGCGAAACCGAGGAGCAGATTTACGAGGCGCTAGGCTTGCGCTGGATCCCTCCGGAACTGCGCGAGAATCAGGGCGAAATCGAGGCGGCCGAAACTGGCAAGCTGCCCAAGCTGGTGGAGCTTGCCCATATTCGCGGCGATCTGCACATGCACACGATCGAAAGCGACGGCCGCGCGACACTCGAAGAAATGGCCGCTGCCGCGCGCGCCCAGGGCTACGAGTACATCGCGATTACCGATCATTCGAAAGCTCTGGCCATGGCCAACGGGCTGGATGAAAAGCGCGCGGTGGCCTTCGCGCATCAGGTTCGCGAGATGGACCAGAGCGGGCTGGGCATCCGCGTGTTCTCCGGCCTCGAGTGCGATATCCGCCGCGACGGCGCCATGGACCTGGAGAACGACGCGCTGGCGGAGCTCGACTTCGTGATCGGCAGCGTCCACAGCTACATGAACCTGGAAGCCTCGGAAATGACGGACCGGCTGCTGCGCGCGCTCGAATGCCCGCACTTGCGGGCTCTGGGCCATCCTACTGGCCGGATTCTGCTGAACCGCGATGCGTATCCGTTCGACTTCGAAGCCATCGCTGCGGTCGCCGCGCGGCGCAACGTTTACCTCGAAATCAATGCCAGCCCCGAGCGCCTCGATTTGACCTCATCGCTGGTACGGGCGGCGAAGGCCCGTGGCGCGAAATTCGTCATCTCAACCGACGCGCATCATCCCAAGCATCTTCCGAACATGCGCTACGGAGTCTTAATGGCGCGCCGCGGCTGGCTGGAGCCGGGCGATATCCTGAATACGCTGCCCGCGCAGCAGTTCGCGCAGGCAATCCAATCGAAATGAAACTTATCTCCTCCAAAGAACTCCTCCGCACACCCATTTTTCACGTGACCCAGGATCGCGCCCTCGATCCGGACGGATTCGAAATCAAGCGCGCCATCGTGCAGCACGGAGGATCGGCCGTCATGATGCCGATTGACGAGCGTCGCCGCGTATTGCTCGTCAAGCAATACCGGCTTCCTGCGCGGCGCTACATGTGGGAGCTGCCGGCAGGCCGCATGGACCCCGGCGAGACACCGCTGCGCGCCGCAAAACGTGAACTGGCGGAAGAGACCGGCTATCGCGCCAGGAAATGGTCCAAGCTCGCGGACTTTTTTCCGAGCCCGGGTTTCCTGGCCGAGAAGATGACCATTTTCACCGCGCGTGACTTAACTGAGGGCGAATCCGAACCGATGGAAGACGAACGCATCGAGATCCACTGGTTCGCCGCGCGCGAAATCGACCGGATGATCGCGTCCGGCAAGATCATCGATGCGAAGACGATGATCGGCTTCCTTCGCTGGCAGCGATACCTCGGAGGTAAGTGAACATCGCTTGCAGCGCCTGGGCGCGATGGCTCACCAGCATTTTGTCCCCGAGCGGCGCTTCGCCGAAGGTGCAGCCGTAGGGCTCGTAGTAAAACAGGGGATCGTAGCCGAAGCCGCCCGACCCGCGCGGCGCATCCAGAATCCGGCCCCCGACTGACCCGCGGAACGTCCGCGCGAGCCGGCCGTCCTTCACCAGGGCGATACAGCAGACGAACCGCGCGCGCCGATCCGTGACTCCCGCAAGCCGCGCCAGCAGCAGTGAATTGTTATCCGCATCCGTGTCATTCGGGCCGGCATAGCGCGCCGAGTGCACGCCCGGCGCGCCGGCGAGCGCATCGACCTCCAGGCCCGAATCGTCAGCGAACAAATATCCTTCGACGAAGCCGCCGTAGTACTCGGCCTTGGCGATGGCGTTTTCTTCGAACGTTTCGCCGTGCTCCTCGGGCGGCGGCACAGGGCGGGGAAGCGTCCGGACATCGAAATCGGGAGCGGCCATTTGGAATTCCCGCAGCTTGCCCGGGTTGGATGTCGCGCAGGAAACGGTCACGCGCGCTCGAGTTCCTTCTGGATCGACACCAGCTCGCGGATTCCTTGCCGCGCCAGCGCCAGCAACTCCGCCATTTGCTCGTCATCGAACGGCGTTTTTTCGGCCGTGGCCTGCACTTCGACGAACCGCCCGGCTCCGGTCATCACCACGTTCATATCGACCTCGGCGCGGGAGTCTTCCTGGTAGCAGAGGTCGAGCATGGGCGTGCCGCCGATGATTCCGACGCTGGTAGCCGCGACGAAATCACGAATCGGGGACTTTTTCAGCGTCCCGAATTTCACGATTTCGCGCAGTGCGGCGGACAAAGCAATGTAGGCGCCGGTGATGGCCGCGGTTCGCGTTCCGCCGTCGGCCTGGAGCACGTCGCAGTCAAGAATCACGCTGCGCTCTCCCAGTGCATCCAGATCGATGATCGACCGCAGGGAACGGCCGATCAACCGCTGGATCTCCATCGTGCGGCCCGAAGCGCGCCCTTTGGACACTTCCCGCGGTGTGCGGGTCGCCGTGGCGCGCGGCAGCATCGAGTATTCGGCCGTTACCCAGCCTTTCCCCGAGCCGCGCAGAAACGGAGGAACACTCTCTTCCACCGACGCCGCGCAGAGCACGCGCGTGTTTCCAACCTCAATGAGCGCTGAGCCCTCGGCCGTGGCCAGATAATTTGTCGTTACCTTCACCGGGCGCAACTGCCCCGGTTGTCTTTGATCGATGCGCATTCAGCTCCGGGACCTCAGCACGAGGTAAAACAACCAAAAAATCAGTGCAAATCCCAGCAGGATAATGAGCGAACAAGGAATCAGGCCGCGTTTCGGGTCGGGCGTAGCCTTCCTCTTCTTGGATCCAGCCGGTTTGAATTTTGCCATGAACGATATCGAGATTACTTCTAGATCTTAGCGCGAGGCTCGCGCAGGTAGCCCAGCAACGCCTCGGGAGAGCCGTCAAAAAAACCATTCAGAAGCTGCTTGATTGCATGCTCCCGTAGCGTGTCGCGACTCGTGCTGGGCCTGTAAAGATACGCGCGCCCGGGCTTGCGGCGGCTTACATAACCGCGTTTCTCCAACCTCCCTAGCAGGGTCATGACGGTGGTATAGGCGAGGATCCGCTCCTTGGAAACCGCTTTGCGAATGTCGTGAACCGTGCCTTCGCCGAGAGTCCACAGGGCTTGCAGGCAGAGCAGTTCGAGCGGTGGAGGAAGGCCGCCCGCGGGGGCTGGCCGTCTCAAGAGTTGTTTCCGAGAGCGTTGCGGAGTTTGTCGGCAAACGGTGACGATGGCTCAGCAGGACGCGGCGCCGCCTGGGCCGGGGCGGCTGTGGCGGTCTGCTCGGGGGCCCCCTCCAGGTACTTGGCCTTCTTCAGCGCGGAGCGATCCAGGGCCGAATTGTAGCCGGTCCAAACGCCTTCGAGTTGCGCGTCACGCTCCACGAGCGATCGCATGCACTCCATCTTGGAATCCATGTTGTCGAGCAGATGCAGGAGCAGAGCTTCCGGAAACAGAGGAATCTTGGGCGACCCGAACTCGAGCTCGCCGTGATGCGACAGAATCATGTGCACCAGCAGGTCCCGCAGACGCGGCGGAAAATCCGGAATGGTCCGCAGCTTATCCAGCACGATCTGAACGCCGATCTGGATGTGTCCCAGAAGCTGCCCTTCCGTCGAGTACCCGAAGCTGCGCGAGTATTGTAGCTCGCGGATTTTGCCGACATCGTGCAGCAACACGCCTGCCAGCAGGAGATCGAGGTCGATGTGCGGATAATGCGCGGCGCTGAACTTCGCCAGGTGACAGAGCGAAAGCACGTGCTCGATCAGGCCGCCGATCCAGTTGTGGTGGACCGTCTTGGCCGCCGGCGCCGTCCGGTAGGCTCGGGCGATCTCTTCATCGGAAAAAATCGATTCCAGCAGAAGCTTCAGATGCGGATTCGACATCCCCGCGATCCAGGCTTGCAACTCGCGGAACATCTCCTCGCGATCGCGCTTGGAAGCCGGAAGGTAGTCGGTCAGATCCACTTCCGAAACGGGCACGGGCTGGATCTTATGCAGCGTGAGCTGCGGGCGGTTCTGAAAAATCTGCAGCAGACCCTTAATGCGGACAAAGTCGTCGCGCTCGAACGTATTCAGGGCTTCGGCGGCGTTGTCCCACATCTTGGCATCCAGTTCGCCGCTGCGGTCGGTGAGCGTCAGGGTGAGATACGGCTCGCCCGATTTCTTCTGGCGCACGTCCTTGTAGGTGACCAGGAACGTGCCTTGAACTGTCTGGTTGGCCTGAAGCTCGCTGAGATAGGGCGACTTCATGAAAGGCGCTAGCGCGACGAGGATGTCCCCGAGGCCTTCGTGCCTGGAATCGGAAGTACGCCCAGGACTCGTTTCCGTGACGGAGTCTTCAGGACTTCTTCCTTGGTCACGGTTTCCGGCTTAAGCTGGGTGGCATCCTCCCAGGTCGTGTCCTTGCCCGGAGCCGCGCCCGTATCCTCATAGCCGGGCTTGATCTGAAGGAAGGCCTGCTCCCGTAATTTCGTCAGATAGGCGCGCAAGGCGGCCTGCTGGCGCGAGCCGACAATCCGGTTCTGAATCTCTTGTTCTACTTCCTCGAAGCCCGCCAACCCGGCCTTGTAATGCTCGTCGACCCTTAGGATCAACAAGCCTCCGTTGATCTGGACGGGATCCGTGACATATCCGCGCTCTTTGTCCCAGACCAAGGATTCGATGTTCGGAGCCAGATCGCCCTTCTTGTACGGATCCAGCGCGCCGCCGTCCTTGGCTGTGGGCGCGTCCGAATTCTGCTGCGCCAGTTCGTTAAACCGCTCACCCTTGCGGGCCCGCTCCACTAAATCCTTCGCTTTTTTCTCCGCGGCCGCGAGCGCCGTCCCTTGCTTGCCCTGGGTGGATACCACGATTTCGCGGAGGTAGACGCGCTCTTCGCGCTGAAACTCGCTCTTGTGCTCGTCGTAGTAGGCACGGACTTCTTCGTTGGTGAACTGAATCTTGCGCATGACTTCTTCGCGGACTACTCCCTGGACGTAAAAATTGTTCTTCAGGTCCGCCTTGAAGTCTTCATAGGACTTCCCGGTCTCCTGGCGAACCAGGGCTTGAAATTTTTCGGGATCGGCCGTGTTGGTCTGCCGCTGGAGATCGGCGATGTATTTGTTCACGTCCGAATCGACCTTGAGGTCCATCTCCTTGCCTTTCTGCGTGAGCAGGAGGTTATCGATTTTGTTCCGCAGGAGATTCGGGATCTCGTTCTTGAGAGCTTCTTCCAATTTCTGTCCGGAGAAGTTGCTGGCGCGCAGTTGCTTCTCCAGATCCGTACGGTCGTGGTTCAGATCGACGTTCGTAACAATATCGCCGTTCACTTTGCAGACAATCTGCTCGACGGTGACGGCGTCGGCTCGCACCCCGATCGCGAAGCCGATCAATCCCGCTACAAGAACAACAAGATAGCGCATACCTCGATTATAGCCTCGGGACTGCCGAGCGGCTCGGAATGGGTCCTGAACGCCCTGATAAACTGGAATTTCCGCACCCATGCGCCGCGTCCTGATGGTTCCCCTCCTGCTGCTGTTCGTGTCGGCTTGCAACCGCTCTGCCCCTGCGGGCGTTGCCGCGACCGTGAATGGCCGCGCCATCACCTATGCGGAACTCGACAAACAATATCAATATTCCCAGTTCGGACAATCCGAGCATCCCAGCGACGATCTGTTGGCCATACAGCGCCTGGAGGTCCTGCGCACGCTGATCGACAACGAAATTATGGTGCAGCGGGCCGAACAGCGCGGGCTGATGGCCACCGACTCCGATGTGGACGCGAAATTCGCCGAGCTCAAAGCGCCCTACACGCAGGAAGAGTTCCAAAAACAACTCAACGAGCGCAAGATGTCCGTGGAAGACCTCAAGGCGCAGCTCCGGCGGGATCTCAGCGTCCAGAAACTGTTGAACAAGGAAACAACATCGCGGATCAGCATCACCGACAAGGACATCGCCGATTTTTACAACGCGAACAAGGCCAGCTTCAACCTGCCGGAGCCGCAGATCCACATGGCGCAAATCCTGGTGACGCCCACGCCGAATCCCAACGTCCGCAACCTGCGCAACGACAAGGCGCAAAACGATGCGCAGGCCCGCAAGAAGATCGACAGCCTGTACCAGCGCGTGAAGCAGGGCGAGGATTTCGCGATGCTGGCGCAAAACTATTCCGAAGATCCGGATTCTGCGCAGGCGGGCGGCGACCTGGGTTTCGTGCGGGAGTCGGCCTTGGAGCAGGCCAACGTGGATCTGCGCAAAGCCATCATGGCCCTGCAGCCGGGCGAAGTCACCCCGGTTGAGCGCACCGCCGAAGGTTACCGGATCCTGAAAGTCATCACCCGCGAGCCGGCGGGTCAGCGGCTGCTCGACGACCCGAACGTGCAGCAGACCATACGCAAGACACTGCTCGATCGCAAGGACCAGTTGCTGAAAGCGGCCTACTACGAAGTCGCGCGCAACGAAGCCCGGGTGGTGAATTATCTTGCCGCCGGCATTGCGGGCAGCGATCAGAAATAGCGCTTCTCACAGTGCCGCGCGATAGCTGCCCAGCACCCGTAGAAAATCCGCAATCTCGCCCAAGTGCGCCAGCGCGTGCTTCACGCCCACGTCCTGCGGTCTGCCGAGCAGATCCAGATAAAACAGGTATTCCCAAGGCTTGCCGCGCAGGGGCCTCGATTCGATCTTCACAAGATTCAGATCGCGAAGAGCCAATGCGCTGAGAGCGCGGAACAAGGCTCCCGGGACGTTCTTCGTAGAAAACACCAGCGAGGTTTTCCAAGGGGCATTTTTTCCGCCGCGGGGGGTCCGGGGCTTCGATCCCGCAGGCTCCAGCAGGAAGAACCGCGTGTAGTTCTGCCGGTCGTCTTCGATACCGCGCTTCAGGATACGGGCCTTGTAGATCCTGGCGGCCAGTTCGGAGGCGATCGCCGCGCCGCCCGGCGGCCGTTTTTCCATGATCATCTTGACGCTTCCGGCGGTGTCGTAGAACGGCTCGCGTTCGACCCGTTTATGGCGGGCGAAAAAATCCAGGCACTGGTTCAGCGCCACTTCGTGCGAGTAGACCTTTCGAACCTGTGCGAACGTCATCCCGGGCGGGGCGATCAGATTGTGCACCACGCGCACGTTGGTTTCCGCCGTGATGACGAAATCGTACTTCAGCAACAGGTCGTAGTTCGCGTAAATCGACCCGTGCAGGGTATTCTCGATGGGGATCGCGGCGGCATGCACCGAACCTTTAGCGAGTGCGGCAAAGACCTGGTCGAAGCGCGCTTGCGGAACGGGTTGCGCTTTCGCTCCCAAAAGCTGCTGGATCGCCTGCTGGCTGAAGGCGCCCAATTCTCCCTGAAATGCGACTCTCATGAGCTCCTTGTGTGGTCCGGCTTCTCCGGTCCGTTCCAGCGCCGGGCGCCGGGCGAGGGAAGTCCGATCAAGTCAAGAACGCGATCCACGCTCTGGTCGACGATTTCGTCTACAGTTTCCGGCCGATGATAGAAGGCCGGCACCGGCGGCGCAAGGATCGCTCCCATTTCGGCCAGCGCGCACATCGATCGCAGATGACCCAGGTGCAGCGGCGACTCGCGCACCATCAGGACCAGACGCCGCCGCTCCTTGAGCGTCACGTCGGCCGCGCGGATCATCAGGTTTGAGCTGATGCCGGCCGCGATCGCGGACATCGTGTTGATCGAGCATGGCGCGATCACCATTCCATCGGCCGGAAACGATCCGCTGGCGAGACGGCAACCGATGTCCTCGACGGGATAGGAGCAATCGGCCAAGGCCTTGAAATCCGCGGCGGATTTGCCCAGCTCGAGAAACGCCGTGCGTTCGCCGGAGCGCGTCAGGACCAGATGGATCTCGGTATTGCCCGAAGCCCGGAGTTTTTCCAGCAGACGCCAGCCATAGATCGATCCGCTGGCGCCGGTAACACCCACCACCAGCCTGAGGGAGTAATTCGCCACTCCACCGAATCTAACAGAATAAAGGAATGGCCGACGAAACCAACGGTGTCAAGCAAAGGGCAGCAGAATCCGCCGTCTCCCAGATCACGAGCGGAATGATCGTCGGCCTGGGGTCGGGTTCGACCGCAGAACTGGTTCTGATCGAATTAGCCCGCAGGGTTCGCGCGGGACTTCACATTTCGGCAGTTCCCACTTCGGAGCGAACAGCGGCACGCTGCCGGGAACTGGAGATTCCGCTGGCAGAACTGAACGGCGCGCTCGATTTGGCCATCGACGGCGCCGATGAGGTAGAGCGCGATCGCCTGAATCTTATCAAGGGCCGCGGCGGGGCACTGCTGCGAGAAAAGATCGTTGCGCAGGCGTGCAAGCGGTATCTGATCGTCGTCGATCAGACCAAGCTGGTGGACCGTCTAGGAGCAGGGCGGGTGCCGGTTGAAGTGGTCCCTTTCGGATGGCAATCGACGGCCCGCCAGATCCAGGAACTCGGCGGGATACCGGCGCGTCGTGATTTTGTGACCGACAACGGCAACTACATCCTGGATTGCTCCTTTGGACCGATCGGCGACCCCCAGGGCCTCTCGACGGATCTCCATAACATCGCTGGGGTGGCGGAACATGGGCTTTTTCTTGGCTTGACGACGGAAGTCCACGTGGGAGTGCGGGACGGCGTGGAAGTCCTCAAAGCAAACATCTGAAGCGGAGAGGTGCAGTGTAGCGTCTCCCTTGATAGAGCCCGTGAGGCGTCCAGGATGAAAGGGCCGGCCGGCGTTTCCAAATCGCGCGTTCACCGCAAATCGCTGGTATTCGCATTCCTTGCGATCGTCGGAAACGTCTTGGGGAACGTACTGCTGCGTGCCGGGCTGCGCGAAATCGGACCGGTGGTCTCCTTTTCGCCGCTCGCCTATCTCCAGGTTCTCGGGCATCCTTTGATCGCACTCGGCATTCTCCTGCTGGCGGTCTGGTTTCTCGCCAACCTGTCTCTCTATAGCTGGGCCGACCTGAGCTATGTCCTTCCCGTGACCGCACTGGGCTACGCGCTGGCTGCTCTCACGGGATGGGGCGTCTTAGGCGAATCCGTCACAGCGCCGCACTGGATCGGCATCGGATTGATAACCGCGGGAGCGGCCATCGTTAGCCACGATCATCCTCGAGGCGGGTTATGAGGTGGATTCTGGTTCTGGTCCTTGTCGGAGCAACGGCGCTCGGCGATCTGCTGAACTGCACGGGCATGCGAGTGCACGGGGAGGTGCATGACTTCCGTCCGCTGCCGCTTCTGAAGCTGCTGTTCCGCCTGATGGGGAATATTCGCGTGGTGCTGGGAGTTCTGGTGATGATCGGCGCGTTCTTCGTGCAAATGGCTCTCCTGTCAATCGCGCCCGTAAGTTTTGCGGTTCCGGCGTCGTCGGCCAGCTACGTCCTGGAGATTGCGCTGGCGAAGTTTCTTCTCCGCGAGTCGATTGGAGGCGTGCGGTGGGCGGGAGCCGCCCTGGTAGGACTCGGCGTCCTTCTGCTGACGCGCTGAAACAAAACGGTGCGAGTACGATCCTACAGGCGATGCCTTCCGGACTCGGGTTCAGATGAATGACCCGGTTCGATTACTCACATGGACATATGGAACAACGGCTTTTTTACAGGTGTCGTGGCGCATGGGCTGATCGGTATCTCGCTTGTCTGGGATAAGATCCTGCTGAAACAGAACCGCTCTAAGACCGTTGTGAATTATGTGTTCTGGCTGGGCGCTCTGAGCGCGTTCGGCAGCATCCTCGCCTTCTTCGGGATGCAACTCCCCAGTATTGGCATCATCTTGATGGCGATCGGAGCCGGAGCCGTCCATCTCATCGGGGTCTTCTTCTATTACTGGGGGCTGAACCTGGGAGAGGCTTCGCAGACGCTGGCCATCATGGGAGGCTTTTCTCCGATTGCCACGGCACTGATCGCCTGGCCCTTGCTCCATTCCAACCTGAGCGGGCTGGCACTCTGGGGTTTTGTGCTCATGACCGCCGGCGGCTTCTTCATGTTTTTCTCCGAAAAGATCGCCATGCGCAAGATGCTTCCGGTGGTGGTGCTGTCCGCAGCGTTCTTCGGTCTTGGGAACGTCATGCAAAAGATCGCATTCGATAATACCTCCGGATTCGTGACCGCTTACGTGTTCTATACGGTCGGCACGTTCGGGTGCGCTCTCGTGTTTCTGGTTCGAAAACGCTGGCGTGACGATATCTTTGCGCAGGCGGAACATGCGGAACGCCAGAGGACCATCTCGTACTTCAGCAATCGTGTGATGGCGGGCGTTGGATCCCTGCTCATCTTCCTGGCAATCAGCAAGACCCATCCCGCAACGATCGAGGCCATTTCAGGCCTGCGATACGCCATCGTTTTCGCCGGCGCCTATCTGGTGACGAAGCTCCGGCCGCAGTGGCTTACCGAGGACTTCACGCCGTGGGGGATGACCGCTAAAACGATCGCGACAGCGCTTGTGATCACCGGCCTGTTTTTATCCGGATTCGCCGGCGAGAAAGGTGGCTCAGCGACTTACCTGCCTGCTTGTGAGACCGCGGATGGGACCGGTTCGTGTCGTGCTCACGGCGGTAACGCCGGGCATGCGTGGCGATCAAACGGGTGGAGAAGTGAATCGAGACCTCCGGCCGATCGGCTTACGCGCCACGCCTTGGATCGCCATGGCTCTGTCCTGGTGTGCGGGCTTTGTAGACACGGTCTCCTATCTCGTTTTCACGGGACTCTTCACATCCCACATGACGGGTAATACAGCCCGGTTCGGTGAGTACATCGTGAACGGGAAGTGGGACCAGGCTGCGCGCTACGGATGGGCCGTGCTGTTCTTTGTGGCTGGATTGCTGGTGAGCGCCTCATTGACTCAAGCGGAGCGGCGCTCCGGGGTACGGTCCGCATTTGCGATCGTCCTCGGATTGGAGTGTGTTCTGCTCGCTCTGTTCATATTCGTTGGCAGGATTTCGAGCTTTTCCGCAACGCTGGCGACATTGCTTCCGTGCGCCGCGATGGGCTTACAGACCGTCACGATCACCAGAGTCGGCCCGCTGCGGGTTTACACAACCTACATGACCGGAAATCTCTCAAAGTTCGCTGAAGGGCTCACGAATTATCTGTTCTGGCTCAGAGACCGCACGCGAGGCCGCTTTCGGCGGCGAATCGGTAAAGCGCTTCGCATAACGCCCCGGCAGAAGCCGGTTCAGGAATTTGTTGTCACTGCGGGATTGTGGGTGGCGTTCTTGGCGGGCGTACTGGCAGGAAGCAGCTCGATTCAGGCCTGGGGAAGACCCGCGGTCGCGATGCCGATGGCGGTGCTGGCTGCGGCCGCGGCGGCGGATTTGTGGGCGCCCGTTGCGTTCGGCGAACCGAGCGACGACGAGTTGCCCCTTCGGGCGAAATAGCGTCCGTGAATTGGCCTCTCTCGTGCGTATACCGGGTTTAGAAGGAGTATTCGACAATGTGCGACTATTCGTTACACGCTTTGCAGACCAGACTCGCCGTCGAGGGTGAGCATCTGATTGTGCACCGCTTCCGGACGGGATCGATCGGATTGGCAGCGGCGCCGCCGTCTTCAGACAATCCCGAAGCACGCCCCAAAACAGGTTTCTGGCGAAAATTCTTCCAGCTTGAGGAAAAACCTTCGGCCCGCTGCGCCGTCTGCATCCCGCCCGGAGCAAAGCTGCTCTTGCATAACATCTCGCGCCGCTTGCAAAAACAGAGCGGATCGGGTGAAACGCAAGAAGTCACGTTCACGCAGCTCAGCGCAGAACCGAGCACCTACCGGGACGCCGTGCGTTTCCGCAACGGCCTCACGCTTCTTCTGCAACGCCTGGAGCCGGGACAGTTGGTCGACGTGATCAGTCTGGCCGGCGAAGAGGAGCCCGTGCCGGTGTCCATGACGGAGTTGGTTGCCTAGCAGCCCGGCGCGCCTTGTCATGTCTCACGTATTCATATCCGGATACGGGCCGGCGGTCTCGACCGACGTGGATGGCATCGTGTTCGATTGGTGCCACGCCTGCCTCCAGTGGATCGAGCGCGATTCCCGCTTCGCTGCGGACTGCCAGCCCTGGGAACCATGCCCGATGTGCTCGAGAGGAATCCCGCGCGTGCCCGGAGAAAGTTAGCTTAGCTTGCGAAGCAGCGCCTTCGCCTGCCGAAGCTTTTCGAACTGTTTCTCGGCTTGCTTGAACGCCCTGGTGTGTACGCATCTGCGCGCTCCCTGGTGCTCGGCGGGATAGCGGAGGTGCAGCATCTCGTGGAACAGCACGTACTCCAGCGCCAGGCGGGGTACGCCCGGACGATCGAAGATCCGGCTGATCACGATCGCGTTGTGAGGGGGATCGTAGTGGCCGAGCATCGTGCGGGAAGCCTGCTTGCTCCAACCGAGCGCGGGCCGGGCCATCAGTCCGAAGAAATATCGCAGGTTCAACTCCTCGAATACCTCCACCAGATCGAAATGCTCGCCCTGCGGCGGGTCTACGTTTTTGCGCCCGCGGATCTCGCGCACCAGATCGAGGCTGCGGCGCACGTCCCGGCGGTTGAGATAGCGCCGGTAACGATCGTTGCTGGCCGCCGGAATTGGGCGCCGGAAGAGCTTCGAGAGCAGAATCTCGGCCAGGGCTTCGTGGACGTTTTCCGGGGCGCCGGCGAGAGTGTCCGCCATGCGCACCCGCAACGTACCTTGCTCCAGCCGGATCTGCGCGTTCGCGCTCGCGTATGGCCGGATCTGCACTTCGATCACAGGTACAGGCGTCCGCGGCTTCATGCGCCGGAACACACGCGCGTAAACCTGTTCCGGCGTGGCCCGCGCCTCGGTGGAAGAGTCCTCCAGTGCAAATTCTTCCAGCACGCTCTCGACTTGCATTTCCTTCAAAAGGTAACATGGAGCGTTAGCCTTGAGGGACTTTCCAAGACATGAGCAAAACGATTTGCCCGGAGCCGCCGTGCCAGGCGTAACCATCAGCGCCCTGGGTTGCTACACGCCTCCCGGTGTTCTTACCAACCAAGACCTCGAAAAGATGGTCGAGACCAGCGATGAATGGATCCTCCAGCGTGTGGGGATTTCGGAGCGTCACATCGCCGCTCCGGGTGTCGCGACCTCGGATATGGCGCTCGAAGCGGCAAAGATCGCGCTGGCCCGGCGCGGCATCGACGGAGCCGAGCTGGACGCGATCCTGGTTTGTACCGTCACTCCGGACATGATGTTTCCCTCCACGGCATGCCTGGTGCAGGACCGGCTGGGCGCCAAGCATGCCTGGGGATTCGACCTGGTCGCTGCCTGTTCCGGTTTCATATACGGACTCACCACAGCCGCGCATCTGATCCGCGCGGGAACGCACAAGAAAGTTCTGGTGATCGGCGCCGATACCATGTCGCGCATCATCGACTATACGGACCGCAATACTTGCGTTCTGTTCGGGGACGGGGCAGGAGCGATGCTGCTCGAACCCTCTGAAGAGGACGGCTTCATCGGGTTCCTGAATGAGATCGATGGCTCCGGCGGCGACTACCTCAAGATGCCTGCAGGGGGAAGCCGGATGCCCGCCAGCGAAGACACGGTCCGAAATCACTTGCACTACGTCAAACAGGATGGCCAGCAGGTTTTCAAATACGCCGTGCGCAAGATGCATGAGATCTGCTGTGAGCTGCTGAGCCGCCACGGGCTCACGACCAAAGACGTGAAGCTGCTGATCCCGCACCAAGCCAACCGCCGCATCATTACCGCCACCGCCGAGCGGCTTGGCATGGATTGCGAGCGTGTGATCATCAACATCGGCCGGTACGGAAACACCACCGGCGCCACCATTCCGCTGGCAACGCGCGATGCGCTTGAGGGCGGAAAACTGAAGAAGGGCGATATCGTCTTGTTCATCGCCGTGGGCGCTGGATTTACTGTGGGCGCCAATTTGTGGCGCTGGTCGTATTGATCCACTACCGCACTACGATTTCGCGCGGCCCATCGTCGAGCCCGTAAATCCGGATCACCTGTGGGCCAACAGGCTTCGAAATCGGCTCGGGTTTAACGGAGACTTCGGCAACCGGCGCCGCCGCGGACGAGGACCGCAACGCAGCCAGGAACTGCACCGGAGTAAGGCCCAGACTGAGATTCACGCTTGTCTGATCGACCCTCACTTGAATTCCTTGCGCAACCGGAGGAAGGGAAGCGATCGTTTCCTTCAATGAATCGGCAACATCGGCGGCGTCCTCAGGCGAGCTGGTCCGTAGCCACGCCGACAATCGCAGTCCTCCTTGCAACGAGATGCTTCCTTCGAAGCCCTCCGCTTCCGCCTCGATCGGCACGAAGCGGCTCGCCAGAGGATCCGGCAGATGCCCGGAGACAATCCAAAAATCGTCCGGGGCGTAATGCGCGGCGCGCGCCAGCAGCGGAGAATAGGCCTGATCGTCGGATTGATTGCGGCCAATCGCGGCCTGTAAATCTTTCACATGTCCCACCAGGATCAAGTCGTCGCTCAGACGGGCGATGCTCAGCGTCTCCTTGCCGGGCGTGATCCACATTTCCACATCGTGGTAGACAGCGCGCCGGATGCCTTTGCGGTCTGCCTCTTCCCGTAACTTCTCGGCCGGAAAATTTCCCGAAACCGCGGCAAGCAGAGCGGGCGAGGAAATTAGAACCTCGCGCGCTTCCCTCAAGAAATCCAACTGTGGAAAACCCAGGCCGTCATCTCCGCTGAGTTCCTCCTGGATGGCGTCGGCGAATGGCGAGGACCTCAGATGCTCCCAGTCGATGCCAATCAGCGCGCTCGCGTCGGGCGAAACCAATCGCCACCAGGCCGGATGGGATTCCGCGGATGCTGTCGCGACGCTCAAAAGGATTCCCAGAAACACAGCAATGCGAGGCGATGTCATACAGACTAGATCGGCGGAGCCGATCGCGCTACTTACCCGGTAAAAATTTCGTAGAAGGCAGTGTATGTTTTGTTGCAAACACGAGGGTTAACCCTTGGACCCTGGATTGCTACAACGCTGGCGCATGAAACGAAACGAGTACGCTGAAGCGTTCGAAAACGGGTACAGTGCCACTCGCCGCTTTCTGCTGTCTCGCGGCGCGGCTGTCGATGAAGCCGAAGAAATCGCGCAAGCAGCTTGGGCTCGCGGATGGGAATATCGCGAGCAGTTGCGCGACCCTTCGATGGTGAGCTTCTGGGTGAATTCCATCGCGCGGAATCTGTTTCGTGCGCGGTTTCGGGCGCCCGCTGTGCTCCCGCTGGAAGGCGTGGATCCATCCTACAACATGTCGCTGGAGGATCAGATCGAGGTGCGGCGCATGCTGGATCTCTGCCCCAAGCGCGACCGCGCTCTGCTGGAGAAGAGCCTGCAAGGGTACTCCGCGGAAGAAATCGCGCGAGACCAGGGCATCAGCTCCACGGGGATCCGCGTGCGCATGCTGCGGATACGCCAAGGCATCCGGTCGCAACTGGCGATTGCCGCCTAAGCAATCTCCCACAGCGTCCCCTTGCGCTAGAGTAAGGGGTTCATGCCATCGGAAGCCGTTCTGGAGTTGCGCCGGATTTCGAAAGATTTCGGCACACACCGGGCGGTAGCGGATGTTTCGCTCGAAATTCCACGGGGCGCCTTCTTCTCGCTGCTGGGTCCCTCGGGTTGCGGCAAAACCACGATTCTCCGCATCGTCGCCGGATTTGAAACGCCCACGTCCGGCGAAGTCTGGCTCAACGGCCGGCGCATCGACGCGCTTCCGCCCTACGAGCGGAACGTCAATACCGTTTTTCAGAATTACGCGTTGTTTCCGCACCTCAGCGTGCGCGGAAATATCGAGTTCGGCCTGCGCCGGAAAGGACCTGCAGCCGCGGACCTTGCGGATAGAGTCCGTGCGGTGCTCCAGCAGGTTCGCCTGGAAGGGAAAGCCTCGCGGCGTCCTTCCGAGCTTTCCGGAGGGGAGCGGCAACGGGTCGCATTGGCACGCGCGATCGTGCTGCAGCCCGAGGTTTTGCTCCTGGACGAGCCGCTATCGGCGCTCGACCCGCAGTTGCGCAAGCAGGTTCGCGCGGAACTCCGGGATCTCCAGCGCCGTGTAGGCGTGACATTCCTGTTCGTGACGCACGACCAGGAAGAAGCGCTTTCGATGTCGGACCGGATTGCGGTGATGAACGCCGGATCGCTGGAACAGGTCGGGACGCCTCGGGAAATCTACGAACGTCCGCGCACGCGCTTCGTGGCGAATTTTGTGGGAGCAATGAACTGGATCGGCGGAGTCGGCGTGCGGCCGGAGGCGGTCTGCATCGGCCCGCACGGCAGAAGGGCGGTTATCACGGGCGTCGCGTTCCTGGGTACGCTGTGCCAGATCGAGGCCAGCCTGGAAGGCGGGGAAGCCATCACGGCTTTGGCCCCCGCCGGAACGACGCTGGAGCCAGGCCAGTCAATCTGCGTCTCCTGGAAAAGCGAAGACGAGGTCCATTTCCCGTGAGATTGCGAAGAGCGTTCCTGTCGCCGGCGGCGATTCTGATGGCGATTACCATGGTCGCGCCGCTGGCGATCGTGGCGGTGTATAGCCTCCTCACGCGCGGCGCCTACGGTGGCGTCGAGTTGCCGTGGACCTTCGAGAATTTCCGCCGTATGTGGGATCCGGTTTACGGCGCGATTTTATGGCGGTCGATCTGGATCGCTGCGATGGCGACGGGGATTTGCCTCATGCTCGGGTTTCCTATGGCGATGTTTATCGCGCGCTCCGGGCGGCGCAAGAATCTGTACTTAAGCCTGGTGATTCTCCCGTTCTGGACCAGTTTTCTGATCCGCACCTATGCCTGGATGTTTCTGCTGCGCGATACCGGGATCGTCAATTCGGCTCTGGTGTCTTTGGGCCTGATCCGCGAGCCGCTTCCGCTGCTGTACAACGATGGCGCGGTGATTCTCGGCCTCGTTTATGGATTTCTCCCGTTCATGGTGCTGCCGCTGTATGCAACTCTCGAACGCCTGGATCCGAGTCTGCTTGAAGCTGCGGCAGATCTGGGCGCGCGTCCCTGGGATGCGCTGTTTCACGTTACGCTGCCGCTGTGCGCTCCAGGAATCCGGGCCGGGGGGATCCTGGTATTCGTTCCGTGCCTCGGCACATATCTCACCTCGGACCTGCTGGGCGGCAGCAAGACGGTATTGATCGGCAATGTGGTGCAGAACCAGTTCACCGCGGCGCGGGACTGGCCCTTCGGAGCGGCCTTGTCGATCGCCTTGATGGCGCTCGCGATGGTGTTGCTCTTTGCGGCGCGCGGGCGGGGCGAGGAACTCCTGTGAATCGAAGATCCGGGCGAGGTCTCGCGTTTTATGCCGTGTGCGCGTACGCGTTTCTGCATGTGCCGCTGCTGATCCTGGCCGTGTTCAGTTTCAACGCTTCGCGATTCTCGGTGTGGCAGGGATTTTCGTTGGACTGGTATCGCGCCGTGGCGCGTGACAGCAATCTGATCGAATCGTCCATGAACAGCCTGATCATTGCTTTCGCCGCGACGGCGGCGGCGACCGTGTTCGGGACGCTGGCTGCATACGGACTGTGGAAACGCGGCTCGGCCTGGCTGTCGGGGTCGATGTATCTCTCGCTCGTGACGCCCGAAATCGTCACCGGCGTTTCGCTGCTGGCCCTGTTTCAATGGATTTTCCGCTTCCTGCATCTGCGCCTGGGGATGCACACGGTCATCCTGGCGCACGTGGGATTTTCGCTGGCCTATGTCGTGGTTGTGGCGCTGGCGCGTTTGCGGGGATTCGATCGCACGCTCGAAGAGGCCGCGATGGATCTGGGCGCCACAGAATTCGGCGCGTTCTGGAATGTCACTCTGCCCTATTTGGCTCCCGCGATCGCGGCGGCCGCGATGCTCGCCTTCACGGTCTCGATCGACGATTACGTGATCACCAGCCTGGTTGCCGGCGTCGATTCGCAAACCTTGCCCATGGCGATCTACGCCATGGCGCGCCGCGGCGTGAATCCTGCGCTCAATGCGATCTCTACGATCGTGGTCACCGGGCTCGGCTTGCTTATCCTTTTATCAGAGAGGCTGCGGCGGACATGAAGCGGCGGAGTTTCCTGATGGGCGGCGCGGCCATCGCAACCGCATGCGCCCGCGGCCCGCGGCTGAATGTTTTCAATTGGTCGGATTACGTCGCGCCCGAGACCGTTCCGAATTTCGAGCGTGAGTTCGGCATCCGCGTGCGCTACGGAACCTACGAAAGTATTCCCGAGATGCTGGCGAAGGTCATGAGCGGCAACTCAGGATGGGACGTGATTTTCCCCTCGGCGGAGTATATTCAGCCGATGCGCGATATGGGACTGCTTGCCCGTCTGCGGCACGAGTGGCTGCCGAACCTGAGCGGGCTCGACGCGCAGTTTCAGTCGCCGCCCTGGGATCCGGGGCTCGAATGGTCCGTGCCGTATATGCACGGCTCGACCGGCATCGTCTATCAGAAGAACTTGAGTTGGTCCCCGGGAGCCTGGGCGGATCTTTGGGATTCGCGCCTGGCAGGAAAGCTGACCATGCTCGACGACCCGCCCGAGGTGTTCGCAGCGTGCCTGAAGACGCTCGGATATTCGCTGAATTCGGAGGATTCGGCGCAGCTTAAGGCAGCCCAGCAGCGAGCCCTGGCCCAAAGACCTCTGGTCCGCGCGTACCTGAACGCCGAAGTTCGCGATCAGCTTGTGGCGGGCGACGTGGCAGCAGCGCAAGCCTGGGCCGTTACGGCCGCGCAGGCGATCGCCGCGGCTCCGGGCAAGCTGGCCTTTGCGTTTCCAGCCGAGGGGTTTCCCCGCTATGCGGATAACGTCGCGATTCTGCGCGAGAGCGGACGTCTTGAAACCGCCCACCGGTTTATCGACTATCTGCTGCGCCCCAATGTCGCGGCGGCGATCGTCGAAACCACGCGCACGGCCACCTGCAACGGAGGCGCCTGGAAGCTGTTGCCCGAAGCGCTGCGTTCGGACCCCGTGCTCTATCCAGCGCAGGAAATTCTGGCGCGGGGGGAATGGTTCAAGCCGCAATCGTCCGCGGCACAGCGTCTGCGCGACCGGTTGTGGACGGAAATCAAGGCATAACGCATCTGCGAGCGATCTTGCCGCCACGAAATAAACCTCCGTTGTTCTTGCGATTCCGCGCGATACACTGGAGTTAGCCGCCGTCCACAATGCCGCAATTCGTGTTGCCGGTCATCCCGAAACTGACGCTCACCGCGGTGATCGATATTCTGGCGGTGGCGGTCCTGATTTACCAGTTCATTCTGATGCTGCGTGGCCGCCGCTCCATGCACGTCTTCACCGGGCTGGTCGCGCTGGTGGTCCTGTATCTGGTCGCGCTGGTCACCCACATGAACCTGTTGCGCGCCGTGCTGGCGGCTCTGGCGCCCTACACCGCCATCGCCCTCATTGTGATGTTCCAGGCTGAAATCCGGCGTCTGCTGACCCGCATCGGCCGGGTTCGCTGGTTGGGCTTCGGCGGGCAATTGGAGCGCCGTGAAGTGGTCGACGAAATCGTGCTGGCTGTACAGCAGTTGGTCGAGGACAAGAGCGGCGCGTTGATCGTCGTCGAACGCGAGATCGGTCTGCGGACCTTCGTCGAAAGCGGCGTCGCTCTGGACGCTCTGGTGTCGCGCGATCTGCTTTGCTCGATTTTTTACCGCGGCGGGCAGCTTCACGACGGCGCGGTGATCATCCAGGGAGACCGCATCGCCGCCGCGGCCTGCTTTCTGCCTCTGCACACGCATCCCGTCACGATGCGCAAAATCGGAACGCGCCACCGCGCCGCGATCGGCGTGACGGAAGATACCGATGCTCTGGCCATCGTGGTGTCCGAGGAACGCGGGCAGATTTCGATCGCCTGGCGGGGCGAACTGGAACAGGATGTGGGTGTCGATCGCCTGCGCGAGCGCCTGATTCACCACGCCACCGGCCGGCCGGCCCGCACGGATGACGCACCCGAGCCCGAGTGGAGACGCGCCCAGCCATGAGCCACGTGTGGAGAGTGCTCGCTGACAATCTCGGGTGGAAACTCCTGTCCGTCTTGCTGGCTGTATTGCTGTGGGTGGCGGTTGAGGGCGAGCCGGAACTCGTCACGGTGGAAACCGTGCCGGTTTACTATCGGAATGTGGACCCTGGGCTGGCCCTGGTGGCAACACCTCCCCAGACGGTCCGTGTCGAACTGCGCGGTCCGTCCGATGTCATGGGACGCGAGAATCTTTCGAATGTGGCCGTAGTGGTGGATCTGCACGGAATGCGGCAACCTGGGGAAACAATGTTTCCCATCACCGACGAGAATGTGACACAGCCGGCCAGTGTGACGTTCGTGCGTTCCGATCCTCCTGAACTTCGACTCCATCTGGAGCGGGCGCCGGATCCGAAAGGTAACTCCACAACCAAACAATGAGACAGCTATTTGGAACCGACGGGATCCGCGGGACCGCCGGGGAATATCCACTGGACCGGCCGACCATGTTCGGCGTTGGTGTTGCCCTCGCCCAATGGATCGGGACGAATCACCTGAATCCGGAGGTCGTCCTGGGAATGGATACGCGCGAGTCCGGTCCCTGGATCGCCGAGCATGTCGCCGGAGGACTGGCGCAGGGAGGTGTGCGCGCCCGCAGCGCCGGCTTGATTACGACGCCCGGGCTGGCCTTCGTAGCGCGCACCGGGCCGTTCGCCGCCGGAGTCATGATTTCGGCCTCGCACAACCCGTATCAGGATAACGGCGTCAAGGTTTTCGACCACTCCGGCTTCAAGTTGCCCGACCAGCAGGAGCACGCGGTTGAAGGATTTATTTTCGCCTGGGCCGGATCGGGAAAACCACCCGTCCCGCAGCGGTTGACGGTGGATGAAGGGCTCGATGGCGCCTACATCGATTACCTGGCGGGCACGTTGCCGGCAGGGCTCTCCGGAATGAAGATCGTCATTGATGCGGCCAACGGAGCAGCAACCAATCTAGGACCGGCGGTCTTCGGGAAACTTGGCGCGCAAATCGATTGCATCCACTGCGAGCCGGACGGGCGGAATATCAATCTGGACTGCGGGGCGCTGCACGTGGAATCGTTGCGCGCACGGGTGCTTGAGACAGGCGCTCAGCTGGGCGTAGCGTTCGATGGCGACGCGGACCGTGCCATCTTTGTTTCCCACTCCGGAAAGATCGTGGATGGAGACGGCGTGCTTTTGCTGGCCGGACGCCGGCTGCAGGTCACGCGCGGATTGACGGAGGTAGTTTCCACGGTCATGTCCAATCTCGGCCTGGAGCGCGCGCTCACGCGACACGGAATCGGCATGGTGCGGACACCGGTAGGCGATAAATACGTCCTGGAGGAGATGGTCAAGCGGAACGCGCTGCTGGGCGGGGAGCAGAGCGGGCACGTGATCTTTCGCGAATACTCGACCACGGGCGACGGGCTGCTGACCGCTCTGAGAGTGTGCGAAGAGATGCGCGCTTCTGGGAAAACTTTGGACGAGCTGACCGCGGAGCTCGAGATTTATCCGCAGCGGCTGGTCAACGTGCGCGTGAAAGAGCGGCGTCCTCTGGAGGATCTGCCCGCGGTGAAGGCGGAGATTCGCCGGACCGAGGCGGAATTCGGGGATAGCGGCCGCGTTCTGGTTCGCTTCTCCGGCACCGAGCCTCTGGCGCGCGTGATGGTCGAAGGACCGAAGCTGGATCGCGTGGAGCACTTCGCCGAATCCATCGCCGCAGCGATCCGTAGCGAGCTGGGTTAAGCCGCCTGTCACTATAATGGAAAAATATGTTCTTTCGCCACGAAAAACCTCACCAGCCGACGTTTGACGAACGCCTCGCGGGTTTGAAGCAGTTCCGGTTTGAAGTTCAGCGGCAAGGCAGCGGCGCGTTGGTAACGCGCGATGGCTGCGGCGCTCAGATAGAGGATCTCGGCGAGGGAAAAGTGAAAGTCGGCAAGGCAGGAGTCATGGTGGGCGGCGAAATCGCGGCGCTGGTTCACGGCGGCTATCAGATGTTCCTGCGGACTCCCTCGGGCAAGGAGATCCCCGCGCTCGCCGGCCAGCTCAAGAAACTTCACGCATTCGACGAAGACCTGCGCGAAGGACTCGGGCTGACCAGTCTCTACAATTTGTCGCTCGGCACGACCGCTGACGATCATCTCTACGATCGCGTGGAAGACCGGGATCGACCGCATCACCCACGTCCGTGGGAAACCAAGACCGCACACTAGAGGCTCTTTGAACTCGCGACAGTTCGGGGTGGTGGTGGCGGGATTCTGCTCGTTCTTGCAGATGTACTCCACGCAGCCACTGCTGCCGATGCTGACCGGCATCTTCAACGCCAGCGAAATCGCGGTCAGCATGACCGTCACGCTGGCCGGACTGGGCGTGGCGGTCGCCGCGCCTTTCGCGGGTATTCTCGCGGACCGGATCGGGCGCAAGCGTGTGATCGTGTGGTCTGCGTTCCTGCTGGGTCTGAGCAGCCTGGCAGCGGCGACATCGCCTGGGCTTGGAATGCTGTTGTTCTGGCGATTTTGCCAGGGGATCTTCACGCCGGGCGTATTTTCCGTCACCGTCGCGTACATCAACGACGAGTGGGCCAGCGGCGGCGCAGGCGCGGTTCTTTCGTCTTACGTGAGCGGGACCGTGATGGGCGGCTTCTCGTGCCGCTTCATCTCGGGGCTGGTCGCTTCGCACCTCGGCTGGCGTCAGGTGTTCATCGTCCTTGGCGTGCTGACTCTAGCCGGCGCCGGCGCCATCGCGAAGCTGCTCGAACCTGAGCGTCACACGCACCCGGCGCGCTGGGAAGGCTCTTGGTTTTCGGCGGCGAAATCGCACCTGCAGAACCGGCGGCTGCTGGGAACGTACCTGGTCGGGTTCTGCGTTCTCTTTTCACTGGTGGCGATCTTCACCTACATTACGTTTTATCTTGCCGCGCCTCCCTTTAATCTGGAGCCCGCCGCGCTCGGATCGATTTTTTTCGTTTATCTGGTGGGCGCCGCGGCGAACCCCATCGCCGGGCGCGCGATCGACCGTTTCGGCCAGCGGACCGTCCTTGCGACTGGAATCGGTGCAGGCGTGGCCGGAGTTGCGATCACGCTGATTCCCAGTCTGTGGATGGTCGGCCTGGGTCTGACCCTTTGTAGCAGCGGCGTGTTCGCGGCCACGACCGCAGCGAATAACTTTATCGGCGCAGCCGCAGAGCACAGCCGATCCTTGGCGGTCGGATTGTACGCGATGTTTTACTACGTCGGCGGCGGGCTAGGGGCAGCGATCCCCGGCTATTTCTGGAACCTGGGCGGGTGGCCGGCATGCGTCGCGTTCATCGCCTGCGTGCAGATCCTGACCGTGAGCATGGCGCTGTTCTTCTGGAAGGGTCCGGTGCGGGCAGTTCCCGCAGGCGAGCTGGCGGGCGCACCGGAGCTCGAGTAATCTCGACAGGCAGTCGGGACATCAACGATGACGTTCGATTCTACGTCTAGAGTGGAAATGGTGTTCACCGTACTGGCGCTGATCGGCTTCGTTCTCGCCGAAATTCCGGCGCCCGCGCAACAATTCGAAGTTGTTTCCATCCGGCAAAACACCGTAGACGACATCAATCAGCGATCCGTTCAGAGTCAGCCAGGCGGTCGAATCCGCTTTGTTGGCATGCCGTTATCAACCTTCATTCTGCCTGCGTACGACGTATGGTCCTTCCAGATCATCGGGGGACCAAGTTGGATCGACTCCGATGGCTGGGATGTTATTGCACAGGCAGAGGGCGTCCCGGGTCGTCTCACGAGGGAACAATTGGCGCCCAGGTTGCGGGCGATGCTCGAGGACCGGTTTCAACTGAAGACCCACCGAGAGACCAGGCAATTGCCGGGATACAGTTTAGCGGTGGACGATCGCGGGCCGAAGCTGCGGCCGAACACTGACGGTAAAGTTTCCAACGGCAATAACCGCGATACTCTCAACGCAAAAAAAGTGCCCACAAGCTGGTTCGCCGCGTTTCTTTCGCAGAAGTTCCGAAGTCCTGTGGTCGACGAGACCGGGCTGACCGGCGAATATGATTTCATTCTGCATTGGGACCCTGAATCCATCTGGCCCTCGGCGTCGGACGATCCGCCGGACTCGAAATATCCTTCCATCTTTGCGGCAGTCCGGGAACAGCTTGGGCTTCGCTTGACGAAGCACACCGTGCCCACAGAGGTGCTTGTGATTGATAGCGTCCAGCGGCCATCGCCCAACTGAGCAGCTCGGGTGATAGCGCGATAATAATTACTTATGGCAAGACCCTCTTGCATTTGCGATACTTGTGCTGTATCCTGGACTCCATAGAGACACCGATGTCATCCGCAGATCCCAACCAGGCTCTCTCGCGCGGCAACGCGGTCTCTACCGTTCTCATAATTCCAGTTTTGGGTCTCGTTCAGCTTATTATTGGGGTCGGTGTAACCGGCCCCGCCTGAACGGCCCCGATTTCGTAGGTATACGGAACTTGGCCACTGGCGGGGGAAATAACCCCGGACAGTGGCCTTTCCATTTTGGGAGTAGACGTAAGAGGGAGGTAGGATGAGCGCAGCGAAGACGCAAACATTGATGAGTGGCGCGCAGGTGGTGCTCGAGTGTCTGGTCCGCGAAAAGGTCGAGTGCTTTTTCGGATATCCGGGCGGCGTGACGCTGCCTTTGTACGACGCGCTCTACGATCATCAGATCAAGCACATTCTGGTACGGCATGAGCAGAACGCCTGCTTCGCGGCCGAAGGATACGCGCGAGCCACGGGCAAAGTCGGCGTGTGCTGCGCGACGTCCGGTCCGGGCGCGACCAACCTGGTGACGGCACTGGTCGATTCGCTGATGGATTCGATCCCGGTGGTCGCGATCACCGGCCAGGTGTCGACCAAGCTCATCGGCAGCGATGCGTTCCAGGAAGCTGACACGTTCGGTATCACGCGCTCCTGCACCAAGCACAATTTCCTGGTGAAGAAGCTGGCCGAGCTGCCGCAGATTATTCACGAGGCGTTCCACATCGCGGCCTCAGGGCGGCCGGGTCCCGTGCTGGTGGATATTCCGAAGGACGTTTTTCAGGCGCAGGGCCACTACACGCCGGTCACGACGATTCACCTGCCGGGTTACCGGATCAGCACGGATGGTCATTCCGGGCAGATCCGGCGCGCGGCCCAGATGATCTGGGAATCCGAACGCCCCATCGTCTACGCGGGCGGCGGGATCGTGGCGGCAGAAGCAGCCGCGAACCTGCGCGAGTTGGTCGAGATGGTCGACGCGCCGTCGGTCTGCACGCTGATGGGCCTGGGCTCGATGCCGAGCACGCATCCGAACTTCATCAGCATGCCGGGAATGCATGGCAGCTACGCGGCCAACCTGGCCATGACCGAAACCGACCTGATCGTCGCCCTGGGCGTGCGCTTCGACGATCGCGTTACCGGCCGCCTGGCGGCGTTCGCGCCGCATGCTCGCGTGATCCACGTGGATATCGATCCGGCGGAGATCGGCAAGAACCGTGCCGCAGATATTCCTATCGTGGGCGACGTCAAAAAGGTCCTGGAGCGCCTCAATGAGGAACTCCGCGAATTGGCCCCCGAGATGAAAGAGAAGAACGCGGCGGCTCGCAAGGCCTGGTGGGTGCGCGTCAGGGGCTGGAAGGAAGAACATCCGCTCGAGCCTGAAATCTCGACCGACGAAATCAAGCCGCAGCACCTGATCTCAGAAATCGACCGGCTTTCGGGCGGGGAAGCGATCGTGTCTAGCGACGTCGGCCAGCACCAGATGTGGGGCGCGCAGTTCATCCGCTTCAACCATCCGCGGCTGTGGATCAACTCGGGCGGCCTGGGCGCGATGGGCTTCGGCCTGCCGGCAGCCATCGGCGCGCAGTTCGCCCGGCCCGACAAGCTGGTGTTCGCGCTGGTGGGAGACGGTGGATTCCAGATGTCGATTCCGGAGCTGGCGACCATTGCCAATCACGCGCTGCCCATCAAGATCATCGTGATGAACAACGGGTATCTGGGTATGGTCCGGCAGTGGCAGGAGCTGTTCTATAACAACCGCTTGAGCGCGGTGCAGCTCGATTCGTTCCCGGATCCCGAAAAACTCGCTGGGGCGTACGGGTTCCGTGGCCGCACGGTCGAGAGCCCGCGCGAGCTGCGCGGGGCGCTGGAGGCTGCGGTGCGCGAGCCCGGTCCGTATTTGCTCAACGTCCGCGTGACGCCGTTCGAGAACGTGTATCCGATGGTGCCGGCGGGCGGCGCAATTAACGAAATGGTGCTGGGTCCGGCCCAGCCGGTGACGGCGTAGGAGTTTTGTAATGCTGCAACTAATTTCGCTTTTAGTCGAGAACAAGCCCGGGGCACTCATGCGTGTGACCGGAGTGTTGTCCGCGCGCGGGTATAACATTGAAAGCCTGACGGTCGCGCGCACGCTCGATCCGGAGCTGTCGCGCATGAGCATCGTGGTGGATATCGACTCCACGCAGCGCGCTCAGGTGATCAAGCAGATCAACAAGCTGGTGAATGTGCTCCAGGTCTCCGACCTCACCGAAGGAGCGGCCGTGCGCCGGGAGATGGTCCTGCTGTGGATTGGCACTACGCAGGAGAACCGGACAGTAATCCTGCGGGAAGCCGAGATTTTCGGCGCCAAGGCGGTGGAAAGCTCGGTAGAGGGCTATGCTCTCGAAGCCACGGGCGATACCGAGAAGCTCGACGCCTTTATCCGCGTGATGCAGCGTTATGGCGAAATCGAAGTGACGCGGTCCGGCATGGTTTCGGTGCCGCTGGAAACCAAGAAGCTCAAACTCGCGCCCCCGGTGCGGAAAGAGCATCTGGAAATCGATCAGGAAATATTGAAAACGACGGAGTGACTCAAAATAATGATTAAGAAATACTACGAACAAGACGGCGATATTTCGCTCCTCAAGGGAAAAACGATCGCCATTATCGGCTACGGCAGCCAGGGGCATGCCCACGCCCTGAATCTGCGCGATTCCGGGCTGGATTCGATTGTCGGATTGCCGGAAGGCAGCAAGAGCAAGGCGAAGGCGGAAGCGGCCGGATTGAAAGTGCTCTCGGTCGCCGACGCTGCGAAGGCCGCGCAGGTCATCATGATCCTGGTTCCGGATCATATTCAGGGAGAACTTTACAAGAAGGACATCGAGCCGCACCTGAACGCCGGCAAGACGCTGATGTTCGCGCACGGCTTCAACATCCATTTCGGATTTATTACTCCGCCGAAGAGCATCGATGTGAGCATGATTGCTCCTAAGGCTCCGGGCCATCGCGTGCGCGAGGTGTTCATCGAAGGGCAGGGCGTGCCAGGGCTGGTCGCGATTCATCAGGATTCATCGGGTAACGCTTTGAAGAACGCGCTGGCCTATGGCGCCGGGATCGGCTGCCTGCGCGCCGGGATTCTCGAGACCAGCTTCAAGGAAGAAACCGAAACCGATCTGTTCGGCGAGCAGACCGTGCTGTGCGGCGGCGTGAGCGAATTGATCCGCGCGGGTTTCGAAACGCTTGTCAATGCCGGATACGCGCCGGAAATGGCGTATTTCGAGTGCCTGCACGAGGTGAAGCTGATTGTCGATCTCATCTACGAAGGCGGCTTGAGCTATATGCGCTATTCGGTCTCGGATACGGCCGAATACGGCGACTACACCCGCGGCCCGCGCATCGTGACCGAGCAGACGCGCGCCGAGATGAAGAAGATCCTGGGCGAGATCCAGTCCGGACAGTTCGCGCGCGAGTGGATGGAAGAGAACAAGACCGGGCGCAAGAAGTTCCTGGCCATGCGCGAGGCGCAGCAGAACCAGCCGATCGAAAAAGTCGGAGCAGAGTTGCGCAAGATGATGACGTTCCTCAAGAAGAAGAAGGAGGTCGGCGTACCGGCCGCAACGTAACCCTATGCGCGTTTTCACGTTCGACACCACGCTGCGAGACGGCACCCAGGGCGAAGCGGTCAGCTTCTCGGCCGACGACAAGATCCTGGTGGTTCACAAGCTGGACGAGCTCGGGATCGACTATATCGAGGGCGGATGGCCCGGGTCGAATCCAAAAGACAAAGAGTTTTTCGCCCGGGCCCGCGATCTCCAGCTCAAGCACTCGCGGCTGGTGGCGTTCGGCGCGACTCGATTCGCGCGCAACACGGTCGAAGAAGACGCCAGCGTCAACGCGCTGATCGCGGCAGGCACGCCGGTGGTGTCGATCTTCGGCAAGAGCTGGGACTTGCACGTTCATCGGGCTCTGGGCATCCAAGAGAACGAGAATCTCCAGCTCATCACCGATACGGTGAAGTACCTGAAGGCGCACGGCAAGGAAGTCGTCTACGACGCCGAGCATTTCTTCGACGGCTATTGCGCCAACCGCGATTTCGCTCTGCGGACGCTCGAAGCCGCCAAGAAGGCCGGAGCCGACGTGCTGTGCCTGTGCGATACCAACGGCGGGATGATCAC
This sequence comes from Bryobacterales bacterium, assembly GCA_037916615.1. Lineage (GTDB taxonomy): Bacteria > Acidobacteriota > Terriglobia > Bryobacterales > Bryobacteraceae > Palsa-187. Next base: position 652 of record JBAIXM010000047.1, on the reverse strand, counting down.
CAGCCGCCTGGCCGAGATCTGCGCCGACGTGCGGAAGCGCTTCGACGGCGTCCTCGGGATCCATACGCACAACGATTCCGAGCTGGCGGTGGCCAATTCGCTGGCGGCGATCGAGCAGGGCTTCGCGCATGTGCAGGGCTGCATCAACGGCTACGGCGAACGCTGCGGCAACGCCAACCTGACGTCGATCATCGCCAACCTCGAGTTAAAGATGGGGCACACGACCATCGGCAAGGAGCGCCTGGCGCACCTCACCGCGGCTGCACGGTATATCGCCGAGCTGGCGAATCTGCCGATCCGCGGCGATGCCGCCTACGTCGGACACAGCGCCTTCGCTCACAAGGGCGGCGTGCACGTGAGCGCGGTGCTAAAAGATTCGGCCACCTACGAGCACGTAAATCCAAAGCTGGTGGGGAACCGCCAGCGCGTCCTGCTGAGCGATCTGTCCGGCAAAGGCAACGTCCTTTACAAGCTTAAGCAGCATGGCCTGGAAGACCGCCTGGACGATGCCGCACGCCGGGAGTTGCTCGACCGCATCAAGCAGATGGAGTTCCAGGGTTACGAACTGGAAGCTGCCGAGGGCACGTTCGAGCTCTTAGTACGCGAAGCCCTGCGGCCCGGTCTTCAATTCTTCGAAGTGGTCAGTTACGAG